>DIZL01000075.1:60012-115543 GCA_002429385.1 Prolixibacteraceae bacterium UBA6029
GAGGTATGAAAGAGATATGATACATTCAACAACTATTCCTTAATCCTTCATAAACAGAACAGGAGGAAAAACCGGTAGAATCGGTCCGCAAACACACCATTGAATTAGTGGCAAAAAAACAGTGGAATATACATTCAACTTTTCAGGCAAAATATTGTTTAGAAAAAAATTGATAGAAAGAATCAGTTTTAAATCTTATTTTTGAAGCTTATGAACCAAAAGCAGACAGCAATGTCACTTTTGTAACCAAAACTATTTCAGTCTGTATAATTTGTTAAAATCATAAATATTATTTGCTGATTATCGCTGTAACAAACTGACTGATTGATTCTTTACCAAATTGTTAAGCCGACATGAAAATAAGAACTCATTCCAAAATACCTTATAACTTTGCAGGCGAATTAAAAAAAAACACAATAATCTATTTAAAATACCATTATGAAAGTAACAGTTGTTGGTGCCGGAAATGTTGGAGCTACCTGCGCACAGATCGTAGCACAAAAGAACATTGTAAAAGAAGTAGTTTTACTTGATATTAAAGAAGGCTTGTCAGAAGGAAAATCTTTGGATTTATGGCAGACTGCACCCATTAATTTTTATGACACTCGTATTGTTGGAGCAACGAATGATTATTCAAAATCAGCCGGTTCGGATGTGGTTGTAATCACTTCAGGAGTTCCCCGCAAACCGGGAATGAGCCGCGACGATTTGATTTCGATCAATGCCGGAATCGTAAAGAGTGTTACTGAAAACGTTATCAAATATTCGCCGGATGCAATTATTATCATTGTTTCGAATCCGTTGGATGTCATGACCTATGTTGCTTATGCGGTTTCAAAAACTTCAAAAAACAAGGTTTTAGGTATGGCCGGTATCCTCGATACAGCCCGTTACCGTGCTTTCCTTGCCGAAGCTTTGGATATCTCGCCACGCGACATTTCGGCTTTACTGATGGGCGGACATGGCGACAGCATGGTTCCGCTACCCCGTTATACCACTGTAGCCGGAATTCCTGTAACTGAAATGCTGGATCAGGAAACACTGGACAAAATCATCGATCGCACCAAAAAAGGCGGCGGCGAATTGGTTAACCTGATGGGAACTTCAGCCTGGTATGCACCGGGTTCGGCAGCTGCACAGATGGTTGAAGCCATCGTTATGGATCAGAAACGCGTCTTCCCATGTTGTGTGAAGCTGGAAGGCGAATTCGGTCTTAAGGATGTTTTTGTAGGCGTTCCGGTTAAATTGGGCAAAAACGGTGTTGAGAAAATCATCGAAGTAAAACTTACCGATGAAGAACAGGCACTGTTGGTTGCATCGGCTAATTCAGTAAAAGAAATCATGGATGTGGTTGATGCTATGAATATTCTCTAAGCTTTATTAATGTAAAACAAACAATAAATTATATATTTGAGCTTCGGTAGGAATACCGGAGCTTTTTTATTTGAATTATGGCAACTGTAAAATGACCTACGAAATCCCCTTGCAAATTATAGAACTCGAACAAGAGAATTATCACATCGTTATCGAAGGACGGTTTGAGGATCAAACCCCTTCATGCTGGATTATTGATACCGGAGCCTCAAAGACGGTGTTGGATATGAATCTGGAGGCATATTACGAGACGATTGAATCGGATGATCAGGAAGATTATCAAAGTGCAGGGATTAACCAGGGCATGCTTGAGACGACCGTAGGTAAAATGTCAAACCTGAGTTTTGGAGAGTTAAAAATTACCGGTCAGAAAGTAGCTTTGATCGACCTGAATCATGTGAATGACATCTATGGGAAATACACCTCTAACAGGATAGCAGGACTGTTAGGTGGGGACATCCTGATGAAGCACAAATGCCTGATTGATTATGGCCAAAAAATCATTCGGTTTCAGATCGACTGATTTGCAAACAACAAGGCTAAGTTAGCTTTACAGATGTAAACACCTCCGGCTTTGATGCGGTTAACTTCAAATACAAAAAAGAGAGGAACCACCAGTGTTGGGGTTCCTCTCTTTTTTGTATGATCTAAGGCTCTAACAAACCTAAAGTTCGAAAGGTACTTTCTTAAAGCCTCCTCTTTTGGAGAATGTTATCGCACCGATAATAATGGCCAGACAGATTGCACCTGTAATAAACATACCCACAGAAGCTTGTCCCGGTTTCTGGTAGGCAATGATTACAGGAGCTGCAAGAAGAGAGACCAGGTTTATAACCTTAATCATCGGATTAAGTGCAGGTCCGGCAGTATCTTTAAGGGGATCGCCTACCGTGTCGCCAACAACAGCTGCATGGTGGGCTTCTGATCCTTTACCCCCATAAAGGCCATCCTCTATGGTTTTCTTGGCATTATCCCAGGCGCCACCGGCACCGGCCATAAAGACAGCAAGCAATTGACCTGAAAGAATTACTCCGGCCAGGAAACCGCCTAAGGCTTCAACCCCCAATAAACTTCCAATAAGTATAGGAGATAAGACAGCGATCAGAGCCAATGGAACAAGCTCGCGTTGTGCTGAAACGGTACAGATATCAACTGCTTTCTGATAATCAGGCTTTACGGTACGTTCAATCACACCAGGTATTCTAAACTGGCGGCGTACCTCTTCTACGATCTCAGCAGCAGCTCTTGTTACTGCATTGATTGTCAATGATGAAAACAGCCAGGGGATCGTACCCCCGATCAACAGACCTATAAAAACCATCGGGACTGAAATGCGGATACCGGTTTCGATCAGTTGTGCCGATTTCTCAAAGCCCATTTGAATCTGTACTTTACTCACATCGGTGATAAAAGATCCGAATAATGCCACGGCAGCGATAACTGCTGAACCAATTGCAACACCTTTTGTAATCGCCTTGGTGGTATTTCCTGTGGCATCGAGTGAATCCATAATCTTACGTGCATCCTTATCGAGATGAGACAGCTCACCGATTCCGTTTGCATTGTCAGCTATAGGGCCAAAAGCATCCATCGCGACATTGTTCCCTGTCAGCGTAAGCATACCGATACCCGTCATTGCCACACCGTAAAGGACATAAACAATGGGTTGACCATTATAGATCATGATCGAAGCAAAAATGGTGACCGCAATGACTAAGGTTTGCCAGACAGCTACCTCAAATCCATAGCTCATTCCCTTTAATAACAGAGTTGCAGCGCCGGTCTTTGAATTCTTGGCTATATCTTTTACCGGATGATAATTCCCATCCGTGAAGTGTTTGGTTATTTCGTCAAGCACAATAGCCAAAAGAATACCAACGACTACGGACAGGAACGAACGCCATTCGCCAAGGTAGAAATAGGCCAGAATACCGAATGCAGTGATACTGATTGCTGCGGAGGAATAGAATCCTTTATTGATAGCTTTAAGCGCATTGTTATCCTTTGCTTCCTTTTGACCTTTTACAAGGTAGGTCCCGATTATTGAAGAGAGTACACCAATACCCCTGACGAGAAGCGGAAAAATAATCCATGAAAGTTGATGTGTCTGAGTAAACAGTACCACTCCAAGTATTAAAGTTGATACAATAGTGACTTCATAGGATTCAAAAATATCGGCAGCCATACCTGCACAGTCTCCGACATTATCTCCTACGAGATCGGCAATAACTGCAGCATTTCGTTCATCATCTTCAGGAAGACCGGCCTCAACTTTTCCAACAAGGTCAGCGCCCACATCTGCGGCTTTTGTATATATACCACCGCCGACTCTCATGAAGAGTGCAAGCAGGGTACCTCCAAAACCGAATCCAAGCAGCGTATCAGGTGAAGCAACACCGAAAATAATAAAAATCATGGTGCCTCCCAATAATCCCAAGCCGTCAGTTAACATACCGGTTACAGTACCGGCGCGGTAGGCAAGCTTGAGGGCTTCAGCAAAACTTCTTCTTGAAGCTGATGCAACACGAACATTTGCCTGAACAGCCATCCTCATACCGAACTGACCAACCATCAGTGAAAATAAAGAGCCCATGATGAATGCAACTGCACGACCAAAGCCAATGACCAGCTTGAGTGATTCGTCAGAATAGCCTGCAAAACGCAACTTTGATTCCTGAGTAGGAGGAACCACATAGACAGATAAAAAAAGAATAATTGTAAAGATGAAAATAAGCGGGATGATAGTTTTTAACTGTCGTTTAAGATAGGCATTTGCACCAATGCGAATACCGTCCCAAACTTCCTGCATCTTTTCGGTTCCTTTATCACATGCCATCACCTGTCTTCGAAGAAACATCGCGTACGCAAGACCAAAAAATGCAATAACCAGAACACTCCAAATCGCTATAACTTCAAAAGGGGTTGCCCCCGGTAAACTTACCATGGTAATTTATATTTAGCTGGGTTAATATTAAATAGATCTGAAAAATTCATAATTAATATCCTCCAACTCAGTCAGGCTGGGATAAGGATAAAAAAGAATATCATCCCTGGAACCAATGTAAAAGCCACTTCCTATGGCTCTATATAAAAGGGACCCGGAAAAGACCCGCTGAACGGTTTTCATGTGTTTCTCATAGTCGCCCTTTAAAGCTTCCAGACAGTCTCTAAGGTGCCCGACATTTGCAAATGGCAAATAATCAACTGATCCTTTCAGCGGATTGGTTGCCAAATCCCCCAGCTTCAGCTCAACAAAGAACAGCTTTGGAAGAACAATGGGAGTTGATCCGTCGGTAAGGCGTTTCAGAAAAGCCGAAGGCGGCAGTTCGCTTGCTACCATAGGCGACACCGGACATAATTCCTGAAAAAGATAGAGCTTGCTCTTGTTTTCTTTCGACAGATCGTAGGTGGTTCTTTTTAGTTCGAGTGTATAACCATTATCAGTGGTAATATACAAGCTCTTCAACGCCGATAAGGGAATCATTTCCAATACCTTGTAGACTGACAGATAAACCGAATTTTTGGGACTGCCGTCAGGTTTGGGAACACAGCGCCGGTTCAGGCTGTCCATATCGATGAGTTGTTCAATCTGGCTAAGGTCGACTTCAAAGAAGATAGCCTGACCTTTGTTCCTTTTTTTTGTTCCTGTGGAAAGATATTCGCCAAAATCTTCAGGAGGCAGCATCGAAGCAATTAAAGCTTCGGGTGTAGCCGTTAAATAGATAAATTTGCCCATAGGTTATATAATTAAGTATACGAATTCTCATATTCAATTAACCCACTGCGAAAAAGCATAATATGCAGTAAATATATAGATCATATAGATATAAAAAGATGAATTGTGTCTCTTTTTTTTAGAAGAATAACCTGTTCGACAACAAATAATGGAGACACTTATATTCAAAAAAAATAAATATATTTGGCGTCTGTAAAAGAAGTGTATGAACCTGAAGAAATACCTGACGAAACAACTGGTTATGCGTCTCTGCCTGATGCTTGCATTGGTCAGTGCAGCCGCTGTATTCGACATGATTCATTCAGCCGAACGGAATGGTACGGGAGGTATCCGGAGGATTCCGACCCAGGAGGATTCAGGAACAAATAAAATATTCATCTGTAACCAGGTCCCTACATTCAATTTAAAGACTTCGGTCAATCTTTACTCCGTTCGCCTTCGCTTTTTATGTACTCAGGATAAATTTATCCTGAAATATTATAATTTAAGAACCTTTCAAATGATGAAAGCCGAAACCAGTCATTCTTTTTCACCGGCTTTAAGTTCATATCATTCCTTGCCATTTAACCGGGTTCTGTACGAGAGTCCCGACGACATACCTCCGCTGGCTTAATTCCGGACGATTCCGTCCAAAGGATATCTTTCTACCGACCTCTATTGGTAAGGTTTACCTGTAGAACGACGAAAGTATACCTACGAAATAAAAATTCAATAAATACTTACTTATAGACAATTTAAATTTATTACAATGCAAAACAAAGGTGCAATTAGGCTTTTTGCCATACTGCTTGGTTTGATTTGTGTTTATCAGCTGATGTTTACCTTTAAGGCACGTCAGGTTGAAAACAAAGCCAAGGTGTATGCAAAAGGAGACAAACACAGGGAACAGGCTTACCTCGATTCCATGTCGAGCGAAACGGTGTACAACCTGCTGGGTCTTCGCAAATACACATTTAAAGAAGTTAAATCGCTCGAATTGGGTCTTGGACTTGACCTTCAGGGCGGTATGAACGTCACCCTCGAGGTTTCGGTGGTTGACCTGGTTAAATCATTGTCAAACTTCAGTAAAGATTCGACCTTCAATGCTGCCATCCGGTTGGCCAAGCAAAAGGAGTTAAAAAGTCAGGAAGATTTTGTAACACTCTTCGGAAAATCGTTTGAAGAGATTTCACCGAGCGGCAAACTGGCCTCCATCTTCAATACGATTGAATTGAAAGACCAGATTAAATACAATTCAACCAATGCTGAAGTGTTGAATGTATTGCGCAAGGAAACCCAGGTGGCCATTGATAATTCATTCAACATCATCCGTACCAGGATAGACCGTTTCGGGGTTGCTCAGCCAAACATTCAGAAATTGCAAACTGCAGGGCGTATTCTGGTTGAACTTCCTGGTATCGACGATCCGAAACGTGTTCGTAAACTGTTGCAGGGAACTGCCAACCTGGAGTTCTGGGAAACCTATGACAACAGCGAAGTTTACCCATACCTTGCCCAGGCCAATCAGAAACTGGTTGAAGTTCTGGCACTGAAAACCAAAGCACCGGTTGCAAAAGCCGATTCAACAGCAAAAGCCGGAACAAAGGATACTTCGAACGCTTTATTGAACGAATTGGAGAAAAAAGCAAAAACAGATACAGCTTCTGTTGACAAAAATACCAATTCAAAGAAACAATATCCACTGTTCGCCATACTGTCACCAAGTTCAACACCACAGGGCAAATTATATCCCGGGGCAGCCGTTGGAACAGCTCAATGGAAAGATACTGCACTGGTAAATACTTACTTGAAAATCCCAGCTGTAAAAGTAGTGTTCCCACGCAACCTTTCCTTCAGATGGACCGCTAAAGCGGTTGATAAAGAGGAAAAATTCTATCGTCTGATTGCCATTAAGGTTACCGGCCGCGATGGTCGCGCACCACTGGAAGGCGATGTGATTGTAGATGCACGCCAGGATTATGCCGATATGGGCAGCCGTCCGGAAGTGAGCATGACCATGAATAGCACAGGCGCTAAAGTCTGGGCCCGTTTAACCAAGGATAATGTTGGAAAATCAATTGCCATCGTGCTGGACGGTTATGTTCGTTCGTATCCGAATGTGAACGGTGAAATTACCGGAGGTCGTTCTTCAATTACAGGTTTGGAAAGCGTTGAAGAGGCAAAGGATTTGGCTAACATTCTGAAATCAGGGAAAATGCCTGCTCCTGCTATAATTATGGCTGAAAACGTGGTTGGACCTTCATTGGGACAGGAAGCCATCAACAGTGGTATGTGGTCGTTCTTTATCGCATTCTTATTGGTGTTGGGCTATATGCTTTTCTTCTACAGTTACAAAGCAGGAGGCGCTGCCAACGTAGCCCTGATCGTGAACGTGTTCTTCCAGATAGGGGTTTTAGCCTCCATCGGCGCTGTATTAACTTTACCGGGTATCGCAGGTATTGTATTAACCATGGGTATGGCCGTTGATGCGAATGTGCTTATTTATGAGCGTGTCGAGGAAGAGATAATGGCCGGTAAAACGGCTAGATTGGCGGTCCGTGATGGGTTTAAGGCAGCCTACTCTGCTATTATTGACGGACACGTTACGGTTTTACTGACTGGTATCGTACTTTATATCTTTGGATCTGGTCCTATCAGAGGTTTTGCCACCACATTGATTATTGGTGATTTATTCTCATTGTTTACAGCAATCTTTATTGCCCGGTTGATCTTTGAACGACAATTGGACAGGAACAAAGAAATTACCTTTACAACAAGTTATTCAAAAAACTGGTTGCGACACGTAAAATTTCCTTTCATCGAAAGACGTAAGATCTTCTATACGCTTTCAGGAATAATGATCACTATTTCATTGATTTCTTTTGCGGTTCGCGGTTTCGATAAAGGTATCGACTTTAAAGGGGGACGTACCTATGTTGTACGTTTCGACAAAGATGTAAAAGTGGATGACATCAAAAGTGCATTGACTCCAATTTTCAATTCAACTCCTGATGTTAAGACATACGGAAACAACAACCAGGTGCGTATAACTACCGGATATAAAATTGAAGAGAGCACCGCTGATGTTGACAATAAAGTAGAAGAGTTACTTTACGAAGGTCTTAAAAAAGGTGGATTTATCGGAGATGTTTCTGCAGATACTTTTAGTAAAGTGAATTTACAAAGCACGCAGAAAGTGGGTCCGACTATTTCGGATAAACTTACCCGGGATGCTATTATGGCGGTGTTATTCTCCCTGGTATTAATTTTCATTTATATCTTGTTACGTTTTGATCGCTGGCAATTTAGTCTTGGTTGTGTTACCTCACTGGCTCACGATTCAATTATCACGATGGGTGCATTCTCGCTGTTGTATGGCATCTTGCCATTCTCGCTCGAAATTGACCAATCGTTTATTGCGGCCATTCTAACCGTAATCGGGTATTCAGTTAATGATACGGTAATTATCTATGACCGTATCCGTGAATTCCGGCACTTATACCCCAAACGCGGATTAGCCGAGACAATGGATCATGCGATGAACTCAACACTGCGTCGTACCTTCAGTACTTCATTAACGGTATTGATCGTGTTGTTCGCCATCTTCCTGTTTGGCGGAACATCCATCAAAGGTTTCGCGTTTGCCCTCATGATCGGTATCTTCATTGGTACTTATTCATCAGTATTTAATGCTGCACCAATTGTATACGATACCATTACTCAATCAACAAAATTCAAAAAGAGTAAACAATTAGTTTAAAATAAAATACCAAAGCAGGGGTTTCATCCCGGGTAACCGGGATGAAACCCCTGCCTTTTTTATTATGGGTACACCACCTTCTCCTTTCAATTTATTGCCTGTTTAACAATCGATCAGGTTCCACCTTTGAAATTTAATAATTAACCCTTGAATAATTCAGGTTAATACCTGATCATATTCCGGTATCTCATGGCTTTGTTCTGAACAAGTTTGTATATTTGCTAAATATTTCAAGTATTCTATGATTTAATTATTTGTTATGAGTGGAGGAGAGATTGTCATAATCGTTTTAGTTTTTTTATTGCTCTTTGGTTCTAAAGCTATTCCTGACATTGCCAGAACATTGGGTAAGGCTATGCGCGAATTTCAGAAAGCGACAGACGAGATCAAACGTGAGATCAATGAAAGTGGTGGAGGGATTGGCGATGACATCAGCGATATCCGGTCAACGATTCAAAATGCAAGAAGCAGTGTTCAGGAAGGAATTAAAAAGCATACAGGCGATCTCACCAGCGACATCAATGAAATCAAAAGTGATCTAACCAAAGAAACCCAAAACATCACACAAACCATTCATGAGGAAGTACATTCAGATAATAGCACTCATGAAGGTATGAATACACCAACAGGTGATAATCCAGCTGAAATTAACGAAACGAAAAGTGAAAGTGTCATAGGAACTGAACATACTACCAAGCCTATTCATAATGAGGTAAATACGGATTTCAGCATTTAGCTGATCCCGAGTACTCGGGACCTGATTCCAGTATTAGCTATAAACAAATGAAAAATAAACACATAGACACATAGGGCACATTGAAATATTTAAAGTAACATTTAAACTATGTGTCCTATGTGTCTATGTGTTTAAAAATATATAATCTAAAAACTACAGGTTGATCATAGTCGAGAAAATAACAAAGTCGTTTGGCGATCTTCAGGTTTTGAAGGGAATTGACCTTACGGTACCTGCCGGAAAACTCTATTCGATTGTTGGTCCCAGCGGGGCAGGAAAAACAACACTGCTCCAGATTATCGGAACCTTGAGTCAACCTGGCTCAGGAAAGGTTTTTATCAACGGGCAAAACATCTCGGTCATGAACGAGCGTCAACTCGCCGATTTCAGGAACCGACAGATTGGATTTGTCTTCCAGTTTCATTATTTGCTCCCTGAGTTTTCAGCCCTTGAAAACGTATGCATCCCGGCCTTTATCGCTAAAACATCCAGAAAGGAAGCTGAACAGAAAGCACGCGAATACCTTGACTTCCTTGGGTTGTCCAATAGGCTCAATCACAAACCCGGAGAACTTTCGGGAGGAGAACGTCAGCGTGTTGCCGTAGCACGGGCACTGATTAATAACCCATCAATCATCCTGGCCGATGAACCTTCGGGAAACCTGGATACAAAAAACAGGCAAGACCTTCACGAACTATTCTTTACTTTGCGCGACAAGTTCAAGCAAACCCTTGTCATTGTAACACACGACGAAAGTTTTGCAGCCCAAAGCGACTCCATCATCCGAATGAAGGATGGCCTTATTGAATAAAAGGAAAAAGGAAAAAGGAAAAGGAGCGCGATGCGTGTTTCCTCATTCCATATTCCTTATTTCTTATTCCTCTTTTCTATTTCCTTATTCAGTTACTTAATCTGCAATCATGATGGACAACCTCACAGATATACGTTTATTTCTTGACCGAAAAGTCCTGGACTTCAATCAAACGACCTTTATCGAAACAGATCCGATCCAGATACCTTCGCTGTTTGATACCAAAGAAAACATTGAGATAGCCGGGTTTCTGGCAGCCACACTGGCCTGGGGACAGCGGCCAACAATTATCAGGAATTCATTGAGCTTAGTGAAACTCATGAACAACAACCCGATTGAATTCCTGCTCCATACTCCTGAAGAAGAATGGGAGATGTTTCTGGGTTTTAAACATCGTACCTTCAATGGAATCGATTGTGTTTATTTCCTGAAGGCCCTCAAAAATATTTACCAGAATCATGGTGGGATGGAAGATGTTTTCACACTGGGTTATCAGAACGAAAACAGTATCTTCAGTGCATTGGTATATTTCAGAAAAGTATTTTTCGAACTTGACCATCAGCACCGGACGGAGAAACATGTTTCGGATGTCCTGAAAGGAGCATCAGCCAAGAGGTTAAACATGTATTTAAGATGGATGGTCCGATCAGACAAGGCTGAGGTTGATTTCGGTCTGTGGAAGCAGATTCCGGCTTCAGCATTGATGTTACCGCTCGATTTGCATACCGGAAATGTCTCACGCAAACTTGGACTACTCACCCGAACACAAAACGACTGGAAAGCAGTTGAAGAAATCACAGGTAAACTTCGTGAATTCGATCCGATAGATCCTATCAAATATGACTTCGCGCTTTTTGGATTGGGAGCGTTTGAGAAGTTTTAAGATTAGTATTCAGTCTCAGTGTTATGCAGGGAATTCGCTTTTGTAAAGGAAGAATTATTGGCTGACAGAATATCCAGGCTCGTAAGCCCCTTCAAAATTCTCGTCTGCAAAAAGGCCATCCGTCAAAGAGACTGTTCAGAGGAAGGCCACTATAAGACGGGCTGGGTTTAGGAGTGAATTGAATAGGGATTGGGCAGCTATTTCCTTTGTATATCTGTACTATGACTGATCTATAGCTGTATTAAGATCGGGATTTTAGTACAGTTGCGAATCAATCATAGATTAATTTATCCGAAGCAGATACGACCCGATCCCGACCCGGAACCATTCCATGTAGGACGAAAGCTGGTATATTGCTTTACTGGATAATACCTGAAAGAAAAGAAAATTGGAGTCCTGAACCAAATCTAATCTTTAGACTTTGGTATGAACTCATTCAAAGTTTAAAGATAAAGATTTTTTGGTAAAAAACACATTGCCTGAAAAGGAGCATTTATTTAAATCATCAAAAAAGTTGAAAAGACAGTCGGATGCAATGGATGATAGTTCTTCAGAAAATTTCCCGAAATGTTAAAAGCGATTTCTGTGCTGTTTTCAGTATTCAGAAATCAGCACCTATATGAGTTTTGCCAACTGAGACTAATCACTGAATACTTTCACTTTTCCTCTTTCCTTATTTCTGATTTCAATTGAACCAATACGACAATTTCACCACCAGCGCCCTGTTTCTTGAGCTCCAGTCGCTGATAAAATAGTTGCCGGTGTACACAATAAAAAAATCAGAAACGGGCTTGTAACGCCACTGGAACCTCATGTTAATGTTCATGTTTTTAATTTGTTCATTATATTGCACAAAAGTCGAAAAGAAAACCTTATCGCTTAGTGTCAGATCAATCTTAGGACCTAACAATAAAAATCTGGCATGTTCGAATGGTGCAGGCAGATTGATATCGCTGTATGAAAAATTAAGCGACATATTCAGATATGGCTGATAACGATAGGTCATCAGACCCACTATTTGGTTGATTTGTCCACTGTAGAAGCCTCCTGATGTAAGGGTAGCCGAATAATTAAACAGCTTGCGGGTATCGGAATAGTAATCAATGAATCCGGCATTTGTACTATATTCAGTCCCTTTTCCCAATACCGTATTGCTGATGTGAGTCGGGTCGAAATCATCACTTAGGCGCGTATAATCGTTCTTCACACCACCGTCCACGATTGCCCGGTTTTTGAATTCAAATTTATACAGTAGAGTTATTTCGTGATCGAGTTGATTATTGAATGTCGGATCAAAGAAATAATTTTCTGCAAGGACGATTCCATGACTGACAACATTCTTATTTGGAATCCATAAATACCCTACTTCTGAACAAAGCCTTTGGTATCCATTGCGTGGTACATAACCAGATTCGGCAATATAGTTTTCACCAACAGTGGCCTGTACAATTGATGCATGAAACTGACGGGCATTATAGGCAATATAAGTACCCTCGGCGTATTGTTTCCCTGGATTCTCAGGATTAAATGAACGGTGGTAAAACATTTTCCCGAACCATTTATTATTACCGCTTGCCAAATTATAATCAATTCCGGTAATACGGTTGAATTGCTGTTTCACCGGGTTATCCATATATTCTTTATTCACGAAAATCATTCCGATGTTTGACCGTGAAAACAATTTGCGTTGCAAAGAAGCCACCAGGAAATTACGTGAAGGCTCATCGGGAGTACGTTCGGTTTGCATATCCAAAAGACCTAACCGCCAATTCCTATCGAGGCTTCCGCTCAGTCGGGCCCCAGCCAGAACAGGTGCATCCAAACCTATTCGCCTTGAAAAAAACGGTGTTATCGAAGAGAAGCCATAACCGGAAAAGAGATCGCTATTCTCCAGGAAGAACTGTCTCTTTTCAGGAAAAAACAATTCAAAGCGATCAAGATTAGTCACCTGCTGATCAACTTCCGCCTGAGAAAAGTCAGGATTGTAAGTCAGGTCAAGATTCATGGATGTGGTTATTCCAAGTTTGGTATCAAAACCGAAATCCTTCCGGGACCTGGTCTTACCTCCTGTTTCGAAGTCTTTAACCACACTGCCGAAAACATAGGGGATAAATGAAAACATCATTTTCGACTTAGGTAAAGGCCTGTCCCATTGCAAAACACCGGTATAAGCAAGGCTTGCCGTTGGAAACTGTCGTGGCACAGGTGCCCAGGATGATTTCTCATTTGTTTTCAGATCGAGACGGCTGAAATTGACATACCAGCGATCAGTACCAGACTTGAAACGAATCGAACGGAAAGGAATCTTCATTTCTGTCACCCATCGATCTTTATATTGAACGGTTTTTGAGTCCCATTTGCAATCCCAGTTCAGGTTAACTGCGCTGCCCCCCGACATGGTTCCATCCCATTTAGCCCCTGAAGCCGATGCTCCGAAAGAGAAACCGTTGGTTTGATCCAGAAACGTATCAAAAAACACAAGCACATTGTCGTTATTCCCGAATATAAAATCCCGCCTGAATGATTCCACAATTCTTTTTCCCGGAATCGTATCAAAGAAAGTAACTCCAACATAAAATGCTTTGTCATCGTAAGTCATCACTACTTCTGAAGGTGATTTCGCAAGGCCTGAATCAACAGGAAGAACAAGGTGAAAATCGGTTGCCTTTTCAGCGGATTTCCAATCGGATTCGCTGATTATGCCATCTATCTTTATAGGTCCTGTAGCTTTTTTAACGTGGAGAATATAGTTATCGTTATTTTTGTGGACAATAGAATCACTCTGAACTCTTTTCAGTCCAGGGAATTGTTTTGGGTAAGAATATGAAATGAAGTTTAGGAGTAGCAAAATGCCAGCCAAGCAGAATCTCATAGAGTTGGGTTTGGTTGTTGTCAATTATAAGATGGTCAAAAGTACAAAAAGCCTTGAACTGACAAAATGGGATGTACCTAATAATTGTTAATGAGCTTTTCATTATCCTTGATCACTTCGTCTATGGTCAAATTTAATAAAGCATCCTCATTTTCCAAAAGGATGGGTTCAAATACAAACCCTAATAGTTCACACCATCGGGCATTTTCCGCTATGGTCAGTTTCTGCAGATGACACTACTCTCTGCTTGCAACTTTCTCAATTTCTGCTTTAAATTCTTCCGGCTGGTAGAGCAGGACAATATCACCTTCATTAAGTACTTTGTCGACAACTACAAATTCTTCATTTTCGGCAATAGTGGTAATTTCCTGTTCGGTAATGTCTCCACCCCGTTTCAGATAAACAATCTTCTTTCCGTTTTTTGAAAAGATGGCTTTCAACGGAACAAGCAATTCACCCTTGTATGAATTGATGATAATATCGTTGTTAGCGCTCATGCCTGGTTTCATATCTTTATCCGAGCGGTCGAAACGTATAATCACCTTAAAGGCTTTCATGTCAAAGTCCTGATGGTCTTCGCCAATAGTAGCTATTTTGATCACCTTCCCCCAGAATATTTTGTCGGGCAGCGCTTCAATGGTGATTCGAACACTATCATTTAGCTGCACTTTCGAAATATCAATTTCACGGATATAAGTTTCTGTAATTGCTACTGACATATCAGGCAAAGTTGCAATCAGGGGCCTCCAGATATTGATCTCGGTATCCTTGCCATAGCTTTTCCCATTCCAGTCCTTGGCATACATCAGGATCCCATCCTGGGGCGCTTTAATGGTTGTTGCAGCAAGGGCCTCTTTATATTTATCTATTCGACTCTGAAATTCGGCTACGTGTATTTTAAAGCGGCCAACACGGATTTTCATTCTATTCTTTTCAAGCCTGTAATCGCGCCTGAGTTTATCTATTCCCATTTCGCCTTTCTCGTACTGCATTTGTGTTCTGCGTTGATAAGACTCTGATTCATATTTAGACTGATCAAGGTCAATCTTAAGGTATTCCTGATCCAGCAAAGCATTACTGATATCCTGCCGTCTTCCATTTAAGCTAACCGCACTGTCGAGCAATACATTCCGCATATCAGCATCCATTAATTCCTTTTGCGTTACAATATCCTGCATCATGTTCCCAAACTGTCCTTCGTCAAGTTTGGCAATGTAATCACCTTTCTTTACTTCCTTGCCCTCCAGTATACAATCTGTGATCCGTAGCTGATAAACACGCAAATCCTCTTTGCAGACTGCTTCAGGAAGATTGATTTCAGTATATTTCTCACCCTTTATTTCGCCCTTACAGGTTACAACAACCTCAAGATCACCTTTCTTTATCTTATAGAATTTCCCCGTTGCAGGTTTAATCTGGAATGCTATTAATACAGCAATTGCCAGTACTGCAATTATAGCAATCGGAATAAGGTATTTTTTCTTCTTTAGCATGGCAAATCTAGTTTTGAATAATTTTATCGTATTCTGCTGTCAGATTTTCTTTTTTGACAAAATCGAAAAGAGTAAGCATGCGCAGACGATAGAAATAATTCCAATATGTTCTAACTGCATTTATATAGCCATTCCGGGCCGATTCCCGATCATTGCGTGCAATGTTGAGTTTGATTACATCAACCTTCCCAATTAAAAAACGCTGAAAGGTCACATCATATCCTTTCTGCGCAACGGTATCCGCTTTTGCTGCATTTTTTACCTGTTCGGCCTGAAGGTTAAATTCCATCACCGATTGAAAAATGTTCTGCTCAAAATCAATCCGTGCTTGTCGTATACGGGCATTGGCTACCTCCCGGGTTGATTCGGCAATCATTAATTTGCCTTTCCTGCGTCCCCAATCCACCAATGGAATACTCAATCCGACCTGTACCTGTTGACTTTGGTCAGGCCTGTCATATACCAGGCTAAAGTCCTGTGTAGATTGATTAAGCCCGTACACAGCATACAGCGTGGTATTTAATCCTGCCTCTGATTTTGCCCTTGCAACTTCCCTGTCCTGTTCCATCATCTGTTCGTTCTGATCCAATATATCCGGGTTATTTTTCACCGCCAGATCAAGCGCCTCATCAGCGCTTACTTGCAATTCAGGAATTTGTGATGGAACCGTACAATTGATCAGTGTTTTTTTCTCAATCATCAGGTACGAATTCAGTGCCGACTGAGCACGTAATACTTCCAGGTTGGCCCTGTTCAATGTCTGTTGCGAGTTTAATTGTACCAGTTCCATATTTAAAAGTTCGTCCTGGGTAACTGTTCCAACCTGGTATCGACCTTTCCCGATCTTATAAAGCGTGTCGGCGTTGGCCATATTATTTTTGGCAATATTCAGTTGTATCTGAGCCTGAACCAAATCAAAAAACATGCTAGTGCTTTTCATGGCCAGCGTTTCCTGCGACTGGATAAACGTTTTCTTGGCCTTATCATAGAGAACCGGTTCGATTTTCGACTCCCACCTTAACGCATTGAACCCGTTTAACGACTGCGAATAACCGATACTCACCGGGGTTGACGTGTAGGAAGTTGTCATATCGCCTTCAAGATTCCTTACCAATCCAAGTTTGGAAGTTAAAAACAAACTACCGCCTGTCAGTCCAACTTTTTGGTTTAATTGAACAGACATATTTGAATTGAAATAATCACTTTGCACATATTGATATTCATTCGTTGCACTAATGTATACCCGCTCTCTGGAATGATTAAAATCGAGCGGAGTAGTAGTCATACTCAGGTTTGGCAGTTTATCGGCTTTATAATAACGAAACTGCCAGTAGCTTGTCAGATACATGTTTTTATAACGGAAGGCATCCAGTGAATTCTTTGAGGCAATTTTCACCACTTCATCAAGGCTAAGACTAATATTATCGTTTTGGGCATTCACTTTAAACTGTAATCCTGAAATAAGTATCATCAGAAATAGTAATATTTTCTTCATTTTATAGATTTTAAGCTCGTAATGATTCAACCGGATCTTTTTCTGCAGCCCGTTTAGCTGGCATATATCCAAACATTATCCCAACCAGGGCAGAGACCCCAAAGGCAATGAAAATGCTGAAGAATGAAATGATGGTCTTGATATCAAAGACGGCGGTAATTATTTTCGAAAGGATAACTCCAAGAATGATACCGATTATACCACCGGTAATGCTGATAAGTGTTGATTCGGCAAGAAATTGTGCAACGATATCTTTCCGTGATGCGCCAATGGCCTGCCTTGTTCCGATTTCACGGATTCGCTCCATCACCGATGCCAGCATGATATTCATGATCCCAATGCCTCCAACGATGAGAGAAATACCGGCAATTGCCCCCAAAACGATATTGAAGATCTTTTTGGTCCGTTGTTGTTGTTTGAGCAAAAGCTCAGGAATGGTGACTTCAAAATCGTACAGGCCTGAATGGCGCCGCAAAAGCAACCTCTTGACAATACTTGCAGTTGCACCAAGTTGTTCGGTTTCCTTAACCTGCAAGATAATTTTATCAAGCTGATTGGGGTTTTTGTCATCGCCTGCTGTTTTGGAATTTGAATCAATCGATACAGCTCTCCTTCGGGCACTAGATTTCTCAACCTCGTCAGCACGAACCAATCCACGGTTCTTGAATCGCATCAGTATGGTCTGGGCCGAAACGAATATCTTATTATCGGTACTGCTAATACCCATTTCGTCTGAAGCCGAAGCCGTAAAATCACGTCGTTCAACCACCCCGATAATTTTGAGCCAGATCTGGCCACATTTGATGTATTTGCCAATCGGATTTTCCTGGTTAAAAAATACAGTTTTAATGTTATCACCAATCACACAAACAGGCTGGCCGGTTTCAGACTGCATCTTGTTGAAAACTTCTCCCTTTTGTAAAGCTATGTTGAAGACTTGGAAATAGCTTGTATTGACACCTTCCAGGACAACCGGTTTACTTTTCCCATCGATGATGGCCGAGTAATTATACGAGATAACCGGACTAACCATATTTACCGTTGGGACAATTTCTGCAATAGCCTTCAAATCCAATATCGTAAGACCTTTGGAGAATTTCTTGGTACCCGTTTTTTCCTGGTCGGTTTCAGTAGTTGTGGCACTTGCGGTAACTTCTGTCGGGGTAATGATAATGTTATTAACGCCTACCATTTTAATCTGTTCCAGAATTTCCTGCTCGGCACCATTTCCTATCGCCATCATGCTGATAACCGCAGCTACACCAAAAATAATACCCAGAGCCGTTAAAATCGACTTGAGCTTATTGTCTATAATAGCCTCAAATCCAATAATTATATCGTGAAAATATTTCTTGAAGATCATCTTTTTTGATTTAGTATGGATGGGTCTATTTGGCTTGATTTGCTTTCATAATCGGTATAGCTACTCCGGTTACAAGAGTTGGCTCAGGTGCTTTTTTGACCATTTCTTCCCGTTCTTTTTCAGCTTTAATTTTTGAATTCGCTTTCTCTTTTAGTATTTCAGCATAAATATCAAGACCTCTGTATTTCAAATCTTCCGCATTTTTTGGCTCCGAGAGCCAGACCACATCCTTTTCCTTCAACCCCTTTTTAATGATTACATAGTTTTCATTTTCTTCTCCTAACCAAACAATCTGTTTAACCGGTTTTTCTTTTCCGAGATATACAAATTTCAGACTGTCGTTCTCGAAGACCGCATCAGAAGCGACCATCAGGGTGTCCTTGAATATGCCGGCCTCAATGGCATTGCTGGTTGTCATAGCTGGTTTTAGTTCCTTGTCCTTCCCAAAGATTTTTATCTTCACTTCGAATACCTTGGCGTCGCTGTTTGGCATCGCCTGACCGATATTGGCTACTGACAATACCTCTCCGGGCAATTGCTTGTCAGGGAAAGCATCAACTCCAATCTTTACCGTCTGACCTACTTTTACTTTTGAAATATCAATTTCGTTGATAAATGTCCTTGAAATCAGGTTCGACATTTCAGGAATGGTTGCAATTGTCGAATTATAGGGTCCGACCTTTGATCCGGTCTTGATAATTTCGCCCCACGGAAATTTAAAATAAGTAATGATGCCAGCTTTAGGAGCTTTGATCTCCAGGGTGTTAAATAGCTCCTGCAGACCGGTCGAACGGTCCAGTACCTGACGGTAGTTGATGTATTTGCGATCGACCTTATTTACTTCCTGTTGCTTCTTCAGCACATAAGCGTTCTGTTCCTGCTCCAGTTTTCGTGTTGACTTGTCTAAATCCATTCCGGCCTTCTTCTTTATGGAAGGAGATTCATAAATATTTTCGTCCATGATGATTTTCTTTTCAGCCATATCCAGACGGGCATTGACAATTACATCACGCTGGTTGTCCAGGTTAAGGTTTGAGTCAATTTTACTGTCTTCGTATTCCGACAACATCCTATCCATATCGTCCTGTGCCAGTTTGATTTGTTCCTCCACGGCCTTATGATCGAGTGTGGCAACATAATCGCCCGAATCGACCTGGGTTCCTTCATCAATCATATTAGTGATAGCCAGTTCCCAAATGCGCAAATTACGATCTTTTAGCTTTTCGGGAATATTGATGGATTCTGATTTTTCGGATTCCAATTGGCCTGAAGAGAAGACCAATGCATTGAAAGTACCACGTTGGACGCTGACAGTAACTTGATTATTATCGGTTTCTCCTTTTCGGAAAAAGAAATACAGAGTAATTAGCAGAATAGCAGGAATTGCTATCAGCAGGATCTTTTTATTGCTCATGACTTTATTACTAGTTGGTATTTGTTGGTTTATCTACAAAGAAAGCGCGAAAATACTAATCAATCACGAAACTCATTCAGTTAAATTCAAATTTCATTTCAGAACTATGACAGCAAAGTGAATTCCTAACTAATATATCGCTCAATATTTATGCCAAATATGTAGCCAAAACATATGTTTTATTACATTTTTATTTCTTTGAGTTAATTTCTTCAGTATACAAGCTTACTTTAAACATTACAAATCTTTTGATATAACCCGAATTATTACATAAAATTGTTGTACTTTTAATCAATTAAAACTCCCGGCCATGCGATATTTAATAACGATAATGGGTATCATTTTGGTATTAAATAGTTTTGCTCAACCTTCCGGCAAAATACACGTAGCCGGAACAGTTATAGGCAATGATTCCGTTCCGATTCAGGGAGTGGCCATCATAGATATCCAAACCGGAAAAATTGTACATACCGATCGAAATGGTAATTTTCATATGGAGTTACCCCTGAAGGATTCGCTCCTGATTTATCACATTGCCTACAAAAAACAATTTGTAAACAGTAACGATAACCGGAAATATTTCATGCTCCAACCCGAAGTGCATGAACTAGGGCAGGTTGATATTCTCGATAGAACCAAGCTGGAAAGGAAATACCTGGACAGTACTCTTTTCTCCATTAAACAAGTGGCTCCAACGGCAAAACTTACCGGTTATGACAAAAGATCAAGCATGCAGTATTTCGTTGACGAAAATGGTTCGCTCAATAAAGGATTCAGCCCTTATTTCGGTCCAAATTTTCACATCCCGCTGGAAAAAAATACCTCTAAAGTATTGAAACGGGAACAAAGACGGCAGCTAAAAAAATTAACGGCCCATTATCATCTGGAGAACGAATAATAAGTCCGCTCCGATCCTGTTTTCATGGAACCGTCATTGCGAACGAAGAACTATTAACTTTTCCAAAGCTTTATTCCAATCTATAAAGCTTTGGAAAAGTTTGTTTCTTTTCTGTTTTTATTATATCAGTTGGCGGATATCCTGAATAATCTTCTTTGCCAGATGATCTGCTTCCATCATTGAAGGAGCTTCAGCATAGATGCGTATAATTGCCTCGGTATTCGATTTTCGCAGGTGTACCCAACGATCGGCAAAATCAATCTTCACGCCGTCAATATCAGTCACCTGTTCGTCCCGGTACTTATGCTTCATCTTGACCAGGATTCCGTCCACATCAATATCTGCGGTGAGTTCTATTTTGTTTTTCGAGATGAAATAATCAGGATAAGTCCTACGTAAGGCTGAGCATTTCAAGCCTGATTTGGCTAATAGGGTTAAGAACAAGGCGATCCCAACCAGTGAGTCCCGACCGTAATGCGAAGCTGGATAAATGATTCCTCCATTGCCTTCACCGCCAATAACGGCATTGGTCGCTTTCATTTTGGCAACCACATTGACCTCACCAACTGCTGCTGCTGAATATTTTCCTCCGCGCTTTTCAGTGATGTCCCTTAAGGCCCTCGAAGAGGACAGGTTGGAAACCGTATTCCCGGGCGTTTGACTCAACACATAATCAGCAATCGAGACCAGCGAATATTCTTCATTAAACATTGATCCATCCTCACTGATAATCGCTAACCGATCAACATCAGGATCAACCACGAACCCTACATCGACACCCGATTCACAAATGATCTCTGAGGTCTCCACCAGATTTTCAGGTAAAGGTTCAGGTGTATGGGCAAAGTTGCCGGTAGGCTTACAGTTAATTTCCACAATTTCGCTCACTCCCAGGGCCTTTAATAAGGCAGGAATAACAATACCTCCAACCGAATTTACCGCATCGATGGCCACTCTGAAATTTGCCATACGGATAGCCTCCACATCAACCAAATCCAGATCAAGAACCTGCTGGATATGAATGTCCATATAATCCTTGGCGAAAATCTCCCCTAAATCGTCCACTTCGGCAAACTGGTAAGATTCAGTCTCTGCAATATCCAAAACAACAGACCCTTCGGCTGCATTCAGAAATTCGCCATCCTGATTCAGCAGTTTCAAGGCATTCCACTGTTTGGGATTGTGACTGGCAGTGAGAATAATTCCACCCTGTGCATTTTCTTCCTTCACTGCTATTTCTGTTGTTGGTGTGGTAGCCATTCCCAGGTCAACCACCATGCAGCCCATACCCGAAAGGGTAGCCACGACCAATGATTGAATCATCGGACCCGATATGCGTGCATCACGCCCCACCACAATGGTGATGGATTGTCCCGGATGTTGCTGTTTGGCCCACTCAGCATAGGCAGCAGTATATTTTACCACATCAAGCGGGCTTAAACCCTCGCCTGGTCTCCCGCCAATAGTTCCACGAATTCCTGATATTGATTTGATTAATGTCATATGGGATGATAATTTAATTAGATTTTATCAAGAGTTATTTTTAAGGTAATCTTCAGTTTCTTTAATCAGAAAAGCCTTCAATTTTTCAAATGAAATTTGCTTGTTCTTTAAAAAGTTGATATCATTGATACTTTCAGTATCCAGATCGCTAAAGTAGGTGATGCTTTTCAGTGCATGAAATGAATTTTCGGACTTGTATTTCTGTTCATAAAAATAAATGATATCTGCCAATTTGAAGCGATGAAGAAGATAATAAAGATCAACAAAATCCTTGATTCGAGTTCCATTATCGGTAATTGCACTTATTTTCATTGCTGAAATATCTTCCAGAGAACATATTCGTATGCCTTCAATTGTTTTTGTTTCCTTAATCGTAGGATATGCATGTCGGATGAAATCAACTTTTATATGATCGATTGATCCAATCAAAGTGTTTTTCGCTTCATAGTCAAACGACAATTGATGATCTTGAAAGTTTTCCAGTAAACATTCTTTCAATTGTTTGTTATCAAAGGCATTTTTGCAGAATAAGTCAATATCAACTGAAATCCGGTGACCTATTTGTAAAGACAGTGCAGTACCACCAATCAATTCAAAATCTGTCAACTCCGCCACATAGAATAGGAGTTGAATTATTTTCATTGTTGGAGGTGCAACGGTTTCTTTGAAAAGCATTTGAATTGTTCTATAGGGATGTTAAAATAACAGCTAAAAAAGTTAAGCGATTTGTGATCCAGCGAAGCAGATTTAACAAGTTCACTCTTGATGGTTTCTAATCCATAGTATCGAACCAGCTCTTTAAAATCCGAAAGGTTTCCCAGAGAACATGTTCTTTCAATGACCAATTGCTTGTTCTTTGATAAATCAAATCCTTCGGGGTTTACATCCCATAAAAGAAATGGCCTGATTTTCAGTTCTCCTTGTGTCTTTGTCTTTTGCATTTGAATTTAATTTTCTGTATTGCAATTACGAATGTGAAAGTACAAAATTCCTGTGTCATCTCAAAGAATACTAATTGATGAAAGATTTGGTATTCTCAATCAAATCACGAACTTTAGACCTGTTTATTTTAACTACTCTAAATGAAGAATCATTTGACATTTCCAGGATTATCAAATACTTTGATGTTGTTTTTTCTAAGCCTGACATTGATTGTCTCACAAGTCAACGGTCAGAGTTTAAAAGAGATTGAGGCTGCCCGTGTTTCATTGCCGAACGGATGGAAGCTGTCTCCGGTTGGAAAATTACTCCCTGTTGGCGATTTGCCTTTAAACATCGCTGTATCCCCTTCAGGAAAGATGATTGCCCTGACCAATAACGGTCAAAGCGACCAAAGTATTCACCTGATTGATGCCGAAAAAGTGCAGCTGCTCGATTCAATCGTCATTGCCAAAGGATGGCTTGGCCTTACTTTTTCGAAAGATGGAAAGTCTCTTTATGCCTCAGGAGGAAACGACAACTGGATCATGCGTTATCAGATTAAAAACAGCAAACTGGTTCCTTCCGACACCATGGTCATAGGCAAGCCCTGGCCTGTAAGGATTTCAATTGCAGGTATCGCTGTAGATGATGACCGGCAGATGCTTTATACGGTTACCAAAGAAAATAACTCGCTATATGTTTATGATTTAAAAACTAAGAAAGTCACAAAGCAAATCGAATTGGGCGGCGAAGGATATACCTGTTTGTTGTCTGATGATTGCAAAATACTTTACATCACCTGCTGGGGCTGCAACAAAGTGGTTCTGTTTGACACCCGTAAGCAAAGCATAACTGGTTCAATTCCTGTTGGTGACAACCCCAATGATATGTGCATTACCCGCAATGGCAAATATCTTTTTGTATGCAATGCCAATGATAATTCAGTTTCAGTGATTTCAATTGAGAAGAACAGGGTCATTGAAGTCCTGAATTCGGCCATATATCCCAACTCTCCTGCAGGATCAACCACCAATAGCGTAGCCCTGAGTGATGATGAAAAAACACTTTACATCGCCAATGCCGACAACAATTGCCTGGCAGTTTTTGACGTAAACAATCCGGGAAACAGCCTCAGCAAAGGCTTCATTCCTACTGCCTGGTATCCGACCTGCGTAAGGGTGGTGAAAAACACCATTTTTGTTTCCAATGGCAAAGGCCTGTCTTCAAAAGCCAATCCCTACGGACCTAGTCCGCTCAGTAAAGAAGAAGAGGTCGAGCATCACAAGGAAATGTCGAACAAACACATTAAAATGCAATATATCGGCGGTTTGTTGAAAGGCAC
Source organism: Prolixibacteraceae bacterium UBA6029 (assembly GCA_002429385.1). Classification (GTDB taxonomy): domain Bacteria; phylum Bacteroidota; class Bacteroidia; order Bacteroidales; family Prolixibacteraceae; genus Aquipluma. The sequence continues at coordinate 84,593 of DIZL01000075.1, forward strand.
CCTGCAGGCCATTCAGAAGCCCAATGACAATCAGCTGGGTATCTATTCCCAGTCGGTTTACAACAATACACCTTATTCAAAAGAAAAGGAAATGATTTCAAAAGGCGAAACCGGGAATCCTGTTCCATCAAGGGTAGGCGATGTGTCGCCCATCAAACACGTCTTTTATATAATTAAAGAAAACCGTACCTACGACCAGGTTCTGGGAGATGTTCCTGAAGGCAATGGCGATCCGGGCCTGGTGCTTTTCGGGAAAAACGTTACACCCAACCTCCACGCCCTTGCAAAGCAATTTGTTTTGCTCGATAATTTCTATGTTGATGGTGAAGTTAGCGCCGATGGACATAACTGGACTATGGGGGCTTATGCTACGGACTACCTGGAAAAGAACTGGCCATCGAGTTACGGAGGCAGAGGAGGAGATTATCCCGGTGAAGGAGCAATAGAAATAGCAAATAACAAAGATGGATTTTTATGGGACTTTTGCAAGCGATACGGGGTAACTTGCCGCAGCTACGGAGAATTTGTTTCAGGCAATAAACCAAGTATTCCGGTTTTGAAAGATCATTTCTGCCCAACATACACCGGTTGGGATCTCGGAGTTCGCGATACCGTCCGCTTCACCCAATGGAAACACGATTTTGATGCCTTGCTTGCTGCCGGCAATGTTCCTCAACTCAATACACTGCGTTTCGGCAATGATCACACCGAAGGATTGCGGCGCGGCAGCCCTACCCCACTGGCTTTTGCAGCCGATAATGATCTGGCCGTCGGACTTTTCGTCGAATACCTCAGCCATTCTTCCATCTGGAATGAAAGTGTGGTTATTGTGGTTGAAGATGATGCCCAGAACGGTCCCGACCATGTGGACGCCCACCGCTCGACCACCTATGTCGCCGGAGGCTTTGTGAAACAAGGCTATGTCGACCACACGATGTATTCCACCTCATCGGCCCTCCGCACCATTGAATTGATCCTCGGTCTGCCACCAATGAGTCAATACGACGCCGCTGCCGAGCCCATGTGGCGTTGTTTCGAACAGACAGCCACCCATCCAGCCTTTCATTCAACGCCTAATCTCGTTGATTTAAATCTGAAGAATACGGCAGATAATAAAATGTCCCGTTTAAGCGAAGGCTTTGATTTCAGGCAGGAAGACCGTATTCCTGATGCACAGTTCAATGAAGTAATCTGGGCCGCCATACATGGTCTGAACAGCCCCTGCCCGGCTCCCATTCATGCAGCCTTCTTTACCGCGATAGAGGAAAAAGATAAGGACTAATATTCGATACTCCTATTCATATTATCTGAACCTACAGATTATCTGAACCTACAGAGCGGTTGACCAAAAGTCAGCCGCTTTGTCTTTTGATGCCGATATCCATTGGTTCTATCCAAGCCCGAGCCACATATGAACAGGTAAAAAACTCATACTATTCAGTGCTTCAATAAAATGACCGCATTAAACTTAAAATAAGTGCAAGGAAATTTGAATTGAAACTGCAATCCCGAGGCCTCGGGATGCACCGAACTCGTGTTGTGTGCTATGCCAAAATACTTCTTACAAAAAATGTAATGCTCTTCTGCCCTGTTGTGTCGCCTAAATGGAGCTTATTTCCTTTCACGTTATTCGAAGATTATTCGAAGGTTATTCGAAGGTTATTCGAAGATAGTTCAATTTTATTCTAATAATCATCGAATAAGTTTCTAATAACTAATGAATAAGCTTCAAATAATTTTAAGACCCGTTGGATGGCCGATAAATGAGAGAACCAATCCAAACTTTGACCTGGAACAGATTTAGAATTAAGAAATTTAATCACTTCACAACTATCAATCATGCCTATGTGTCTGGATATGAAATCTCCTTCTAATAGGTTGTATTTAAATATAGGATTGTGTTTTTAAATCCGTACTTTAATAATACAATCATGATTTTAAATTCATAGCTTTGCGTTAACTTATAATTCAAGCATTATGGAGCGACAGATTACTGCAAAATTGCTAAACTGGAAAACCAGCAGGATGCGTAAGCCGCTGATTGTAAGAGGAGCGCGTCAAACAGGAAAATCATATTCGATAACTGAATTCGGAAACAAGTATTTTGAAGGAACAACTCATGTGATTAATTTCGAAAAAAGGATCGATTGGCATTCTATATTCGACCAAAATCTTGATGCAGCAAGAATAATAAGTGAACTTGAAATTAATTCAGGTAAAAGAATTGTTGTTGGAAAAGATTTGCTCTTTTTCGATGAAATTCAGGAATGCCCGAATGCTATAGCCTCTCTTCGTTATTTCTACGAACAAATGCCTGACTTACACGTGGTAGCTGCTGGTTCGCTGCTCGAATTCGCTCTCGGAAATATTCCTTTCCCGGTTGGCAGGGTTCAACTGATGGATATGTATCCGATGACTTTCTCTGAATTTTTACTGGCTTCAGGAAACGAACCAGCCGCACAACTCATTCAGAAAGCCCCGAAAGAATTGTCTCCAACAATTCACAATATGCTGGCGGGTGAATTGAAGAAATACTTTTTCGTTGGTGGAATGCCTGAATGTGTTAAAACGTATGTCGGGAATCAAAGCTTGAATGAAGTCTTTAAAATTCAGGCAGATTTGATGGCAACTTTCAGACAGGATTTTCTGAAATACTCGCCAAGGGTGGATACCGATTGTCTTAACTCAATACTTGCAAGCATTCCACAAAGAATAGGTCAACAGATCAAATATGCAAGTCTGGCAGAAGGCTTTTCAAATCCTACGATTAAAAAAGCATTCGATTTGCTTGAAACTGCACGGCTTTTCAGAAAGGTAAGGACTGCTTCTCCCGCCGGATTGCCCTTGGGAGCCAGCGCTTCAGATAAAAAATTCAAAGCGGTTATGCTGGATGTTGGATTAATGGGTAGTCTGATTGGCATTTCCCGGTTGACAGAATATCAAAAGACTAATCTCTTGTCAATTTTCCAAGGTGCAATGGCCGAACAGTTTGTTGGTCAGGAGATTTTGGCATCAACCGGGAGCAATCTGTATTATTGGGCCAGGGAAGCTAAAAACAGCAATGCAGAAACGGATTATTTGATTGAAAAGCAAGATCAAATTCTACCAATAGAAGTAAAGAGCGGGAAAAGTGGAAGCCTCAAAAGCCTTCACCTTTTATTGGAAACCTACCCAAATGTAAAAGAAGCATACGTATTCTCAGACGCTAATTTCGGACAGCTTCAGGCACAAAAAATATCATTTATTCCAATTTATTACGCCGCTGCTGCTGTGAATAGTATGTGATTGGATGCCTCTGATCATCCGATAACATACTTTTACTTCAGGCCTGCAATCTGTTCTTCCAGTACCTTGATTTTTGCTTCGGCATCGGCTTGTTTGGCGCGTTCTACTGCTACTATGGCTTCAGGAGCGCTGCTGACAAAACGTTCGTTGCTCAGTTTCTTCAGAACAGAATTCAGGAAACCATTGGTATATACGAGTTCAGCATTCAGCTTGATCAGTTCTTCTTCAACGTCAATCGTTACGCTTAGCGGGACATAGTAGGTGGTGGATTTAACAAGAAACGAGGCTGCTGATTTGACTTCTTCAGTAACTATATTTAAAGATGAAAGATTGCCCATTTTCACCAATACAGGGTTAAATTCAGGTGCAAAACCCTTGTCGCCCGGCATCACGGACAGTTCGAGCTGATCTTTAATAGGGATGTTATTTTTGGTACGGATAGTACGCAATCCGGCAACAACTTCTTTCACATCTTCAAAGCGGGCAATCAAGGTATCGTCGTAGCCGGTTGATTTGGGCCATGAACTGATTACTATGCTGTCGCCCTTCCGCCTTTCCTTCAGTAACTGCCAGATTTCCTCACTTACGAAAGGCATAAACGGATGCAGGAAACGCAATACTTCATCAAAAATATCTATTAATTCCTCATAGGTCTTCGCATCAACAGGCTGCTGATAGGCGGGTTTCACCATTTCGAGCAACCATCCGGAGAACTCATCGCGAACGGTGGTATAGACACTCATCAGGGCATCTGAAATGCGGAACTTATCGAAATGATCATCGGTTTGCGCTACAATCTGGCTGAACTTTTCGTGAAACCAGCTGATGGCAATACGCGAATGTTCGGGCTGCGGGATATTTGTGTCCACTTCCCATCCATTGACCAGGCGGAAAGAGTTCCAGATTTTGGTCACGAAACTGGCTCCCTGCTGAGGCAATATTTCGTCGAACATCAAATCACCACCTGCAGGCGAACACAGCAACATACCTACACGAACACCATCGGCACCGTAGGTAGCAATCAGATCAAGCGGATCGGGCGAATTGCCAAGCGATTTGGACATTTTCCGTCGCTGTTTGTCACGTACCATTCCGGTAAAATATACATTTTTGAACGGATATTGATCGCGGTATTCGTAACCTGAAATAATCATTCGGGCCACCCAGAAAAAAATAATATCAGGCCCGGTAACCAAATCATTGGTCGGGTAATAATAGTTAATTTCCTTGTTGTCGGGTTTACAGATGCCGTCGAACACCGAGATGGGCCAAAGCCAGCTGGAGAACCAGGTATCAAGCACGTCCTCATCCTGACGCAGGTCGCTCATGCTCAACTTGGAGTTCCCAGTCCTTTCCTGTGCCAGAGACAATGCTTCTTCATCACTTTCAGCAACTACAAAACTTCCGTCAGAAAGGTAATACACCGGTATGCGGTGGCCCCACCATAACTGGCGGCTGATACACCAATCCTTGATGTTGTCCATCCAATGGCGGTAAGTATTCTTATATTTCGGCGGATAAAACTGAATGGTGTCGTTTGCCACATTTTCGGCGGCGGGTTTTATCAGCGTATCCATCTTCAGAAACCACTGAGCCGATAGTTTTGGCTCGATCGGCACGTGGGTACGTTCGGAGAAACCAACCTTATTGGTGTAATCTTCAACTTTATCCACATTTCCGTTGGCTTCGAGTTCAATCATTATTTTATCGCGCACGGCAAAACGATCTTCACCCACATATAATCCGGCCTTCTCGCTCAGCGTGCCATCATCATTAAAGATGTCGATGCTTGGCAGGTTGAACCGCATGCCGATTTCATAGTCATTCACATCGTGAGCGGGAGTGATTTTCAGGCAGCCGGTACCAAATTCCATGTCCACATACTCATCTTCAATGATGGGGACTGAACGGTTGATCAGCGGAACCAGAACACGTTTTCCTCTCAAGTGGTGGAAACGTGCATCGTTCGGGTTAACGCAAACTGCAGTATCTCCCAATATGGTCTCGGGACGGGTAGTAGCTATGGTTACAAATTCGTTTTCTGTACCTTCAATCTGATATTTCAGGTAATATAATTTTGACTGAACTTCTTTGAATATCACTTCTTCATCCGAGAGTGCGGTCTTTGCAGCCGGATCCCAGTTGACCATACGAATACCCCGATAGATCAGTCCCTTATCATGTAAATCAACAAAGGTTTTAATGACCGATTCGCTGCGTACTTCGTCCATGGTAAATGCTGTGCGATCCCAGTCACAGGAAGCTCCAAGTTTCTTCAGCTGTTCGAGGATGATACCGCCATGTTTATTGGTCCATTCCCAGGCGTGTTTCAGAAATTCCTCACGACTAAGATCGAATTTCGAGATTCCTTCATTTTTGAGTTTGTTTACCACGCGGGCTTCGGTAGCAATAGACGCGTGATCTGTTCCTGGAACCCAGCAGGCATTTTTACCCAGCATACGGGCACGGCGGGTCAGGATATCCTGAATGGTATTGTTGAGCATATGCCCCATGTGCAATACACCGGTGACGTTTGGCGGCGGAATGACAATCGTATAAGGCTCACGTTCGTCGGGTTCAGAATGAAAAAACTTGTTTTCCATCCAGTACTGATACCATTTGTCTTCTACTTCGGCGGCGTTGTATTTGCTGGGGATATCCATTTGTAACTGTTTTATATCGTTGTTTGGGCTTACGTATTTAAACCAAAATGCAAAAATAGGAAAATAAGTTCGATGGAGGAATATGTTTTGATAAGTTCACAGTCTATATTGATCTGAATTTCGATACATTGTAGTATCTTTGAATATTGCGTTCCATTTTAATCACCGAATGTTCATGTACTTACTAAATGAACCCTGGTATGCTTAAAGCGTAAAAAACAACAAGCCAGTATGAACTGGTCACAATTTGTGACCAGTTGAATTTAATGTTTTTAACCAATGAGTAAAACTTAAGGTTCCAAACTGGAACCTTAAAAGATGAAGATTTTCTATGGTCACAAATTGAGACCTGTTCAATCAAATTTTTCATATTATGAGCGAATCATTAGAAATATGGCAACATCTCGAAATTGAAAACAGGATTTTCATTATTCGTGGGGTGCAGGTGATGATTGACAGTGATTTAGCCGAGTTATATGGTGTAGAAACCAAAAGGTTAAATGAACAGGTTAAACGCAATATTGACAGGTTTCCGCAGGTTTTCAGGTTTCAACTGAATGACAAAGAAAAAAATGAACTGGTCGCAAATTGCGACCGGTTGAGCAACCTAAAGCACTCAAGTAATAATCCCTATGCCTTTACTGAACAAGGTGTAGCAATGCTTTCATCTGTATTAAAAAGCGACATCGCTATACAGGTGAGTGTACGAATCATGATTGCATTTGTGGAAATGAGAAAATTTGTTGCTTCGAACGCCGGTCTTTTCCAGAGGCTCGATAAGGTTGAGCAGAAACTCCTTGAAACCGAACATACGTTTGAACAGGTTTTTAAAGCGCTCGAAAGCAAAGATAAGCTCCCCCGGCAAGGTGTGTTTTTCGACGGGCAGGTTTTTGACGCTTACAGCTTTGTTTCGCAACTGATTAAACAAGCCACGAAAAGCATCATCCTGATTGATAATTATGTGGATGAAAGCGTGCTTGTTTTATTGAGCAAGAAAAAGGCTAATGTGATCTGTACGCTATTTACCAAAACAGTTTCAGAACAATTGAAACTTGATGCGGCGAAATTCAACAAACAATATCCAACTTTGAAGATAGTTGAATTTGGCAAAGCACACGACCGCTTCCTGATTATCGACGAAACGGAAGTCTATCATTTGGGCGCATCTTTAAAAGACCTGGGTCGGAAATGGTTCGCCTTTACCCGGCTGGAGCAAGACTCAGTAACCATAATCCAACAAATCAAGGTATTGATCGCATGAGAAAAGGAGACAATCTATTAATCCAGATAAAGTTGATCAAATTGATTCCAACAAAATGAAAGAAGGCTGGAATGTTAAATTCCAGCCTTCTTTATAAGTTATAAAATTCTATTTCTGAATTTACAGTACAGTCTCAACGTCTTGGTAAGGTAATCCAAAGGCATCAGCAACACCCTGATAAACAACCTTTCCTTTAACAACGTTCAGGCCTTTTCTCAGAGCGTCGTTTTCGTTACAGGCTTTCTTCCAGCCTTTGTTGGCGATCTGAATGGCATAAGGCAGTGTAGCATTGGTCAAGGCCAGAGTAGAGGTACGTGGCACAGCGCCAGGCATATTGGCAACACAATAGTGAATCACATGATCGATCACAAAAGTCGGATGATCGTGAGTGGTCGGAACGGTCGTTTCAAAACAACCACCCTGATCAACAGCCACGTCAACCATTACGGTTCCCGGTTTCATGGTTGGAATCATATCGCTGGTAATCAGCTTTGGAGCAACAGCACCTGGAATAAGTACGGCGCCAATGATTACATCTGCATTGCGAACCATCTCACGAATGTTGTATTCGTTGCTCATCATGGTTTTTACGTTTGCAGGCATGATATCGTCCAGGTAACGCAGACGTTTCAGGCTCACATCAATGATGGTGACATCAGCGCCAAGTCCACCGGCCATTTTAGCAGCTTCTGTTCCAACAATCCCGCCACCGATAATCAGTACCTTTGCAGGGGGTACTCCGGGAACTCCACCCAGTAATACACCATATCCGCCAAAAGTTTTCTCAAGGTATTTGGCGCCTTCCTGAATCGACATACGACCTGCAACTTCCGACATCGGAATAAGCAAAGGCAATGAACGGTCAGCCATTTCAACGGTTTCGTAAGCCAGGCAGATTGATCCGTTTCCAAGCATAGCCCTGGTTAAAGGCTCACCGGAAGCAAAATGGAAATAGGTAAATAAAATCTGACCATCTTTAATCAGCTTGTATTCTGAAGCGATAGGTTCTTTTACCTTGATAATCATTTCGGCAATCGCATATACCTCTTCAATAGTCGGAAGAACCGATGCACCTGCATGCATGTAATCTTCATCGGCAAATCCGCTTCCCATACCAGCAGTGGCCTGCATATAAACAGTATGACCATTCTTAACCATTTCAGCTGCACCAGCTGGAGTTAAAGCAACCCGGTTTTCGTTATTTTTAATTTCTTTTGGAACTCCAATAATCATTTTCGTAGTATTTTAAAGTTTTCTAATGCTCCAAAATTAGACTATCCGAATCTTTGAAAACATGATAAAAAACAATGAATACGAAAGGAACGTAAAGAAAGCAGGCAAACTCAAACCAATATCATACGATAAAGGCTTCGGTGGTTTTAATTTGAAAGTTATTGTGCTGTTAAGATTTCACATTAAACCAAAACCTAAAATTTTCATTTAAGATTGATAATCGTATATTTGTCGGCTTCATTGATAATATTTTCTATAACATGCCAAATACATCGGAACGGGGTAATTTGATGCCGGATTCGCCCATCCGGAAGCTGGTTCCTTTGGCTGACAAAGCCAAGGAAAAGGGGAGAAAGGTGTTCCACCTGAATATCGGACAGCCGGATTTGCCAACGCCTCAAAACGCGATAGATGCCATCCGCAACATTGACCGTAAAATACTGGAGTATTCTCCAAGTGAAGGAATCAGATCATTCCGTGAAAAACTGGCGGCGTACTACCATACTTTTAAAATCGACGTAACTGCTGACGATATCATCATCACCACCGGGGGTTCCGAAGCGGTGACCTTTGCTTTTCTGGCCTGTCTGGATCCCGGTGACGAAATCATCGTTCCGGAGCCTGCATACGCTAATTACACTGCCTTTGCAATCCTGGCAGGCGCTGTAATCAAATCTATCCCCTCAAAAATAGAGGAAGGTTTTGCCTTGCCACCTATGAGCGAATTTGAAAAACTGATCACTCCACGCACCAAAGGGATCCTGATCTGCAACCCGAATAACCCGACCGGATATCTGTACAATCGTACCGAAATGAACCAGATTCGGGATATGGTTAAAAAATATGACTTGTACCTGTTCTCCGATGAAGTTTACCGCGAGTTTTGCTATACCGGTGCGCCTTATATCTCGGCTTTTCACCTGGAAGGCATTGAGCAAAACGTGGTACTGATTGATTCGGTTTCCAAGAGATATAGTGAATGTGGGTTGCGTATCGGGGCACTGATCACCAAGAACAAGGCATTGAAGAAGAATGTCATGAAGTTTTGTCAGGCACGCTTAAGTCCGCCGCTCATCGGACAAATTGCAGCCGAAGCCTCACTGGACAACAACAAGGAATACATGCATGATGTATATGATGAATATGTTGAGCGTCGTAAATTCCTGGTTGACGGACTCAACCGCATCAACGGAGTCTATTCTCCCATACCAATGGGAGCCTTTTACACCGTTGCACGCCTGCCTGTTGACGATGCCGATAAGTTCTGTTCCTGGTTGCTGAGCGATTTTGAATACGAGAATCAAACCATCTTTATGGCTCCGGCTTCCGGATTTTACACTACTCCCGGTTATGGAAAAGATGAAGTCCGTATTGCCTATGTACTGAAAAAAGAAGATTTGGCTACTTCGCTTAAGATACTGGAAGAAGCTCTGAAAGTGTATCCCGGAAGTAAGGTGAAGCAGGCAGTAGCTGCCATAATGGAATAAAGACACAAAATAGATATAGGGATAAAGCGTTCGGAACAATACTCCGGACGCTTTTTTGTTTTCTGATTAGTTTAATATTTTGTACATTTGAGGAAGGCTGAACGGTTTATCATACGCCAAAGACGAATACAACGAATTTGCATGGAGTATGTGACTGAATGTTCCCTTGCAGTTCCTGTTGAAAAAATAAAACATCCCATGGCAACAGCAAAACAAATTAGAGACCCAGAATTTTTAACTCAACTGACTTTCGAGCCCTTATCGAAGGTCAACTGGGGGAAGTTTGTTCAGCTTTTCGGTGAACGGGGAGCCTGTGGAAACTGCTGGTATATGTGGCCCCGGGTCCCCAGAAACGACTTTCAGGAGGGCAAAGATAATGACGGTAACAAGTCTGCCATGAAAGATTTAGTCTGGGAGGGTAAACCTACGGGAATACTCGGTCTTTATGAAGATCAGCCGATTGCCTGGTGCGCCTTTGCACCCCGCGAGGATTACCTGAAACTGGAGAAGTCGCGTGTTCACAAGCGAATAGATGACCAACCTGTTTGGTCGATTCCTTGCTTCTTCATCGATAAAAACTTCAGACGTCAGGGCGTCTCTATAGAACTATTAAAGGGTGTTATCAGGTATGCTGCCCTACAAGGGATAAAGATCATCGAAGCCTATCCAACTATCCCCACCAGGGAAAAACTCCCTGACTCCTTTGCATGGATTGGATTATACAAATCGTTTGAACAAGCAGGCTTTCAGATTGTCGATCGCACTTCAAACAACAGGCCTATGGTACGTTATTACACTTCCATATAAACTTCTAAGTATAATTGCCGGGGACAAAATAATGATTAAATTTATCCTCGATTAACTACCAACTAACGTGATGAAAAATAAACTGCACCTAATTATCCTACCTTTAGGCAAAAAGGCTTTGTTGCTTACCGCAATGCTTCTCCTTGCAATCATTAATACTAATGCTCAATCCAATTTGATAACCAACGGGGGCTTCGAAAATGGCTCTTCCGGATGGTCTGTATGGGGCGCGACTCTGTCGACAACCACAGATGCCCATGCGGGTAGTTACGCTGGCAAAGTAAGCAATCGGAAAAATCCCTGGGATGCTATTGTAACTGATATAACAAAAATTATTGGGAACGGACAAACATACGTCCTAAGTGCCTGGATTAAAATTCCTGATCCTGCTGTAAATTCCAGAGCAACCATTGCACTCAATGTGGATGGGGTAACAACTTACACCAATTATTTTTATACAAATAGTCCTGTAATTGGATCATATACTTTTTACACTCAAACCTTTACTCTCAGTTGGACAGGGAATCTCATCAGTGCAAACCTTTATTTCGAAAATGAAAGTGTAGGCGGAGTATATTCTGATTACCTGGTTGATGATGTGCAGCTGATAAAAACTATTCCTGTTGTGGATATTATTCAGAAAGGAAAAGGATGGAAAGATATTAAAAGTTCGATGTTGGTTGGTGGATGTGCAACAGAAGGGAGCAAAACTTATTGGACCAACACAGCGGCAAAAGCTCAGCTTTTAAAAGACTGCAATACGGTTATGGTGCAGTGTTATCCGATGGTTTGCTGGGACAATGTCAAACACAATGTCTATCATGTGGATGATTTCTCAAAGAAAGTGAAAGACATGAAAAAGGAACACATGACCGTAACAGCACATATGCTGTTGGGATGGGACCAGTATTTCCCTGATTGGTATAAAAAAAATGACTTCCCTGCTGACACGCTTGAAGGTTTTATGAAAGGCTGGTTGAAATCCATTATTTCCTATCAGGGAAATGATACTTTGGTGGATGTCTGGAATGTGGTAAACGAAGCGATAAACTGGGATGGCAAAGGGAGTTACTGGCCGGTATTTAATTCCGATTACAACAGTGCCTGTGAGTTGGAAAGATTGGGCTTCGAACCTGATGCATCAGGTCTAACCGGTTCCATGTTTGTTAATACTCAGCATCCCGTATATATTCGTGAAGCTTTTGAATATGCCAGAACACTGACTAAAAAGAAGCTTGAGCTTCGGGACTCCGGTTTTGAGTTCCCTGAGGATGGCGTCAAATACAATGCCTTTTACCAATTGGCAGTTCATTTGAAAAAGATGAATGCACCTGTCGATGTGATTGGTTTTCAGAGCCACCTCGATCTGGAAAAGAACTATAACTGGGAAGGATATACCAATAATATCAAGCGATACGTGCAGTTGGGCTATCAAGTAAACATCCCTGAAGTGGATATAGGCGATGTGGCTAAAAGCTGGTCGGACTATAAGGCCGATCTGCAGAAACTGCAATACTACAAACTTGTTACCGCTGCCATTAAAGGCGGAGCCAGCGAATTACAAACCTGGGGATTTATTGATGATGGATGGCGCACAGGCCAGAAAGCTTTTCCTTATACTAATAACTATGATCCAAAACCTGCATACTATGGTATTCAGGAAGCATTAACGGATATGAGTTCAATCCTGTATTGGGAAATGGATGCTCCGGCCAACAATATGATGCCCGATGTAATGAAATACAACAACGTTGGAATCCTGAATAATTTTGGGAACCCTGTAATAGTGACTGGATTTAAATCTAAAGCCTTGCAGTTCGACGGGATTGATGACTACATTTCAACCAGTAAGCTTTCAGAAAACATTTCAGGGAACCTGACCTTCTCTTTTTTTATAAAAACCTCAACAAATAAATCCGCAGTGATTGCGGATCTTGCATCGAATGGAATAACAGGACTGAAAATCGGAATCAATCAAGAAGGAAAGATCTATCTTAATGCTGCAGAAGCAGGACTCACTTCTGATCTGGTTGGTTCAACAGCAGTCAATGACAATGCCTGGCATTTCATCGCTATTCAACGAGATAGTGTAACTTACAGGCTCTACATCGACGATTCAACTCCTGTCGCCAGCGGTAAAGGCATCATTCAGAATTCCAATCAGCTGACAGTTGGGGCAAAAAGAGATGGCTCCCAGGCTTTTGAAGGTGCTATCGATGAAGTGAAACTTTACGCTTCGGCCATTGAAGAAGGCAGTTTTGTCAGGGGGTTTGCTCCATTTCCTCCAAATAAGCTGGCTATCCAAACCAATGTCCTGAGGGTAAAACTTACCTGGCTTGACCAAAGCACCAATGAAACAGGGTTTGTGGTCGAAAGGAAAACCAATAAGGGCATTTGGGAAGAACGTGGCCGTGCAGCTGCAAATACTGTGAGTTTTGTAGAAGCCCTTGATCAGTATAATACCGTATACACATATAGGGTCAGGGCATTCACTTCCATTGGCAGTTCGGTGCCTTCTGACACGATTTCTTATATAACTCCACAGGATCCCAAGACTGGAATATCCGAGAGTCTTGCTGCAACTGGGCTATCGGTTTATCCAAATCCTGTCAGGGATAAATTCACCATCATTTCCCGTCAATCTACCCGAATGAAAATACTCGATATTCGTGGGAAGCTGATGCTGGCGAAAGATAATTTATCTGTAACTGAAAACATCGACATTAGCAGTTTCTCCAGCGGAATATATTTTCTGCAAACCTTTAACAGCAAGATAACAAACGTGGTAAAGATCATTAAGCTATAGCCGGACAAATCATTTGGACCCTCAATCTTCGATTTTATACTATTTTTAAGGCTCCATAATTAGTGCGATCATTCACCATCTGTTTTCTGAATTATTAACGATTACAACATCAACAATCTAACTCTATACGAATGAAAAAAATTATCCTCGCCTGCTTGAGATCCCTTCTTCTGATTCTGTTGATTTCATTTAGCACCACCCTTTATTCCTCCAACGATGGTGCCGTATTAAAGTTATCCAGGCCTGCAAACGGCATACAGATAACTGATAACATGCCCATTCTTTCCTGGGAAAAGATTGACTGCCGGCAATACCAGGTATGGATCGATGGAATAAAAATGGATTCCGTAAGCTCATCACAGAACTGGTACATTCCTTTTCCCATGTCGTATGGAAAGCACCAGTGGAAGGTGGTAGCACTGAAAGGTCAGACAAATATCTCAAGTGAATCGTTTAGTTTCAGTATTGAAGGCAATCCTCTGTCTCCCGTTCCCGTGAATGCTGTTTTACTCCGGAACGACTGGAAAGTCATATCTTCGCTTTTGGCAGGTAACGACGGATCAGTTCTTTCGCGCGAAAATGTAAACACCACTGCCTGGCAATCGTCAAGTGTTCCTGCAACGGTTCTTTCGGTGATGGTGCGAAACGGACTTTATCCCAATCCCTATATTGGTACCAATAACATAAAGATCCCAGACATCAGTGACGACTTCAACATCCAATACAATTTACTGCAATACAGCCACATCAAGAACAAAAACCCATGGAAGGATCCGTATTGGTTCCGTAAAGAATTTAAAATCCCTGAAGGCTATACCGGCAAAACCATATGGCTCAATCTTGCCGAAATAAACTATAAAGCCGAAGTATGGCTTAACGGAAAAAAACTGGCTGATACAACTACCGTTATAGGCATGGAACGTCAGTTCCGGTTCGATATTACCACTTCAGTAAATCCGAAAAAGAACAACATCCTGGCCATTGCGATCTATCCGCCCAACCATCCGGGGAAACCGGACAATGAACCCTTGACTCCATTGGCTGATCCTGGAACCAATATGGCCGATGGAGTGCTCAGTAAAGATTACACCAAATGGGATGTCATGGGCTGGGACTGGCAGCCTTCCATTCGTGACCGCGACATGGGAATTACTGACGATGTTTTTATCACTGCTACCGAATCCATCGAACTCGGCAACCTTTACGTGTCCTCTAAACTCCCTTTGCCGGATACCACTTCTGCCGATCTGACTATTTCTTCTGATCTGATCAATCATTCCGGTCAGGCAAAATCAGGCAAAATAAAAGGATCTGTTGCATTTGGCAAGGACGTAATTACTTTGGAACAATCGTTTACAGTTGCTCCCAATGATACCCTGAAGCTATTATGGAATAAAGCAAACATGCCACAGCTTCACCTGAAGAGTCCAAAACTATGGTGGCCCAATGGTTATGGCAAACCTGAATTGTACGATTTAAACCTTGATGCCGCAACCAATAACCAAGAACATTCCAATGAACATATCCGCTTTGGCATCCGGCAAATAGAGACATATATGGGCGCAAAGGAGCGGGTCTACAAGATAAACGGTCAGGATATCTATTGCAAAGGCGGGAACTGGGTGATCGACATGATGCTCAACTGGACGGCCAAACGCTATGAAGAGGAGATCCTGCTCACACGGAAATCAAATCTCAATATGCTTCGTATCTGGGGACCAACAGGTGTTCCACCCGAAGCCTTTTACTATGCAGCCGACGCAAACGGGATTCTTATCTGGCAGGACTTCCTGAACGATTTCTGGGGAACCTTTAGAAACAAGGAGGGCTTCCGTCCTGAACTCTCCCTGTTTGAGAAAGCAACCATCGGTATTGTAAAAAAATACCGCAATCATCCCTCCCTGATCATGTATTGTGGTGGCAATGAAGGAGTCAATCCTCGCGAGGATCTGATCGTGAATAAGATACTCCCCAAATACGATGGACGGGATTCTAAATTCTATCTCAAATCATCAAACGGCGATGGCATGCATGGCGGAGGCCCTTACCATACGCTTGAACCCAAAGCCTATTTCACATCCCCAAAGCTTAATGGCTTCAGCAGCGAAATAGGGCCGAGCGGTGTACCCGTTTTTGAAAGTGTCATGAAGTTTATGCCCCTGTTAGGCAAAACCTGGATGCCTGGTCGTTACCCGATTGATGGAGTATGGGCCTACCACGATGCAAACGACTGGCCGGGTAAGGATACCCGCAAGTTTTCATCCTACGACAACATTGTCCGTAACTATTATGGATCTTCAGATTCAACATCACTGGCAGGCGCAGAAGACTACCTGAACAAATGCCAACTGGTCAATTACGATGTTTACCGGGCCAGCATTGAAGCCATCAGCAGTCAGCTCTGGAAGAATTCAAGCGGCATCCTATTGTGGAAGTCAAACTCCAGCTGGCCAAGTATGACCTGGCAGGTGTATGACTGGTATCTGCAGGCCCATGCCGGATACTATGCCACCCGCAGGGCCGCTGCCCCAATTGAGATACAGTTTAACCGCAAAAGCATGAAAGTTGAAGTTGTAAATGCCAATCTGAACGAACTAAAGCAAGGGGTAGTAACTGCAACTTTATATAATTCAGGCCTGATTAAAGTCTGGAATACTTCTGAAACGCTTAACCTTCAAAAGAACTCAGTTGCCGAATTAAAAGATGCAGTTCCCGTTACCGCCGACATCTGTTATCTTAAACTGACCATACAAAATCAGAAACACGAAATCCTTGCCGATAATCTATACTGGCTCAGTACGACTGATAATTTCAAGGCATTCAGTAATCTGCCTGAACCCGAAATGACCATTCAATCTAAAAAGAACGTTTTAAAGGATAAGATCAGATACCAGATTTCACTCAGCAATACGGGTAAAACCATTGCCCTGATGACTGAATTGAAACTGATCGACAGTAATACAGGGCTCGAAATCCTGCCATCCTTCTGGTCCGATAACTACCTGTCGCTCTTACCCGGAGAGAAAAAGGAAGTAACCCTTGAAGCAGACACAAACAACCTGCCCGCTGAAATTAGCCTGAAGTACAAGGCATTTAATATGAAATCAGCTAAATTTGTAAAACCATAGTCTTTAAACAAAAGATGATTTCAAAGCTCAAAGGCTTTTTATCTGCCTACTGGATACTGATCGCATTAGTCGTCCTGAAATTTATCCTGCAATTCGTATTGGTCAACCCGGTCTACGAACTCCAGCGTGATGAATTTCTTCATTTGAATCAGGCTGACCACCTTGCCTGGGGCTTTATTTCGGTACCGCCCTTTACCGCACTGACTTCAGAAATCATCAATCTACTGGGTGGAGGGTTGTTGTGGATCCGCTTCTTTCCGGCCCTTTATGGCGCACTTACAATCGTATTCACCTGGCTGATTGTTGAAGCTATCAGTGGAACATTAATCTCAAGGGTTCTCGCAGCGAGTGCATTGGTATTCTCTGTATTGCTGCGGGTGAACATGCTCTTTCAGCCCAATTCCTTCGATATCCTGGTCTGGACAATTATCTTTTTTCTTCTCATCAGGCTGGTACAATCCGGTAATTCCAAATGGCTGTACTTCCTGGCCCTTATTATTGCCCTTGGTTTTTACAATAAATATAACGTCCTTTTTCTTATTGGAGGCTTGACTTTCGGTATCCTGTTTTCAGAAAAGTACAGGCTGTTCTATAACCGTTCTTTCTGGTTCGCAATGTTATTGGCACTGACGCTTCTCCTGCCAAACATCATCTGGCAAATAGTCTATCACTTTCCTGTTATACACCACATGCAAGCATTGAAGGTGAAGCAACTCGATAATAACTCCTACCTTGGCTTTCTGACCAGTGTGGGCATGTTGTTTTTCGGTTCATTGCCCCTGACCCTTGGCGCATTGGTAGCTTTTTTCTTTTACAAACCTTTCAGGAACTACCGGTTTATTGGCATAAGCGTGATCGTAACTACGATCATTTTCACACTGCTGAAAGCCAAAGGCTATTATGCCATTGGATTATTCCCTGTTCTGTTTGCATTCGGAAGTGTATATATCGAAAACCTTCTGAAGGGAAAATGGAAGCTGATCATCGTATCACTTCTGGTCAGCATCAACCTGGTCATGTTTATTTCAGTTGCACGGTTAATTATGCCCATGCTCACTCCTGCAGAGATAAGAGCAAAGGCGCCAGCATTTGAAAGATTGGGATTACTGCGCTGGGAAGATGGGCGAAACCATGCACTGCCACAGGATTTTGCAGACATGCTGGGCTGGCAGGAAATGGCCGGTAAAGCCCTGGCTGCCTGGCAATCGATCCCTGCCGATGAACTGAAGAACACCGTCATCTTTTGCGACAACTATGGACAAACCGGAGCCCTTAATTACTACAACCGAAATAAAATGCCCGAAGCCTATTCGTTCAATACCGATTATATCTACTGGATGCCCCACCTGGCCGAAATCCGGAATGTACTGTTGATTGGCAACGACCCTGGTAAAAAGATAACGGATATGTTTAAGTCATTCATACAGGTTGGTGCAGTTGAAAATGAATATTCCAGAGAAAAAGACACAGGAATTTTCCTGTTAACAGGAGCAAATAATAATGTTTCCGAATGGCTTAACAAAAGAGTAGAAGAGCGTAAACTGAAGTTCGATATATTCTGATGTGGCTGTAACTGTTCACTGTTTGATTATTTGACCCCTGATTTCACCATTTGGAAATGCCTTGCTGTCAATATTCACATAGTACATACCAGCCATCAGTTCAGTTATTTCACCTGCAGTCAGTGGAGATGAAGTAAAGCTTATGGGTGAAGTGTAAGGAGATGTACCGACTGTGAAAATAATAGCTCCTGAAACCCCTTCAGCCCCTTTTTGTATATGTGCCGCGGTCGGAAGAACACCTGCATAATTTACAGTGCCACTCAAAACAAAGGTAGTCGTATTATATGTAAAAGTTGCCGTCCCTGAAGCTACGGATGCAGTGGCAGGAATTTCATTTTCACCGTTTATTGTTGCCTTAAAAGTGATCGTATTCCCAGCTATTGCCGGACTACTGTCCTTCTTACAGGATACCATTCCGATCATGATTAATAACAGCAATGTGTTAACAAAAAGAGTTGTTTTCATGTTGAACTAATTGTTTATATGACTAGGTCAAAGAAATGCAATTTTTCCCCTTTACCAACATTGTAGCCGTATTTTAGTTTAAATGATACATTAGAATTTATATTCCCCTTTCTATTTTTTGCAGTTATTTCGGAAAAGATGACTTAACTTTCAGGAAACAATGGACTGGGAATATCGAAATATTCAGGCCCGCAGAAAAAGTATAGAATTCATTTCTGACTATTTTACTATGTTTGCATCAAATACAATTCAATTAAAAGCAACGCATTATGGCTGACGATAAAAAAGAAAAATGGATGAATTACCTGGCTATGAGCACAGTTATATTTGCAGTTTGTGCTACATTATCCACCTTTAAAGGAGGCGGATATGGAAGCCGTGCATTATTGAATCAGACCAGCGCTTCTGACCAATGGGCTTTTTACGAGTCAAAAAGCATCAAGAGTTCACTTACAAAAAACCAAAAGGACAACATGGAACTTCAGAAGGAATTGTTAACCCTGCAGTCACATTCAAAAGAAGACCTGTCAAAATACGATGAACGGATTGCTAAATATGAAACAGATATTAAGCGCTACGAGGAAGAAAAAGCGACCATAAAGGCCAAAGCCACCGCTTTCGAAAAAGACCGGGATGACTGCCAGGAACACGGCGGACAGTTTGGGCTAGCGGTGATTTTCCTCCAGGTGACCATTCTGCTGTCGTCCATAGCCGGGCTGCTGAAAAAGAAACCGGTTTGGTACCTTAGTCTGGGTATCGGAGTCATCGGAATTGTATTTTTCATGGATGGATTCTTCCTGTTTCTGAAAGCACTTTTATAAGCCCCGTTTGTTCTTCTGAAAAAAATACCGCATCACCACTTATCATCTCCTTATTTGTCTTCCCACGGATTTCGCCCGAATGGGTAAAATGGACACACCCGTCAGTCTCCCTGCTTTGATTGTCAGGCAATAGATATTTCCTTCCGCAGCATCATATAATGCAGACTTGACTTGTCCGAAAAATTAATCAAAGAGAATTTTCAGTTAATATCCTAAAATCCGGATACTACTCGAATGCCTAACGGGCGGGGTCAAAGAGGGACCTTGTGTGTACCTTGTGTGTATCTTGTGTGTACCTTGTGTGTACCTTGTATGTTCGTAAACACATAAAGTATACTTATCCTACTCTTTATGTACACACAAGGTATACACAAATACCCAAGTTGACCCCACCCGTTTAATATGCATTCCACTCCCGGTCATTTAATTAACTTCCTTCAAACGGCAATAAAATCTTTAATAAATCGTACTATCTAATGAAAATAGTCATCCCCAAAACAATCCTGTTACCGATACAAATCGTATACATACTTCAGGGGTGCTTTTTTCAGAATTTTTTGTGAAAGCAGACAGAATTTTTTGCTCCAAATTGTTATTAATGAAAAAAGGGAGCCGATGGGACAGATAGTTGATTTCTTTGAGCAGTTATTCAGTGCCGACAATTGGCCGGCAAGATGGCACATTGGAACCTGGACTGAGTTGCTCGGGTGGATGTATATTGGTTCCAACCTGGCCATAGGGGCAGCTTTCTTTGTCATTGCCATGGCCTTGGTGCAGTTTCTCAGGAAGAAGCCACACCTTCGGATACCCCCGGTATATTTCCTGTTTGGCGCATTTATCCTTTTCAATGGGATTACATCCATCATGGATGCGATCCTTTTCTTTTGGCCGGCCTACCGGTTGAATGCATTTTCACAACTCGTTCTGGCAGTTCTGTCCTGGATCACGGTTGTTGCAATAATCAAGTATATGCCGGTTGCCTTAAGGCTGAAAACGTCCAAAGAATTCGAGGAAGAAATAATCAGGCACACCAAATCGGAATTGAAATTCATGGGCTTGCTCGAATCGGCCCCCGACGCCAAGGTCATTACTGATGGGGATGGGAAGATACTGATGATCAATGCACAGACCGAACGACTTTTCGGGTTTGCCCGAAAAGAAATTATAGGTAAGAATGTGGAGATGCTTATTCCTGAACGGTACTATGAGAAACATATTGCTCACCGTCAGGGGTATGTTGATGATCCACAGATCCGCGCCTGGGGAGTTGGATTGGATTTATTCGCCAAGCGAAAGGATGGAAGTGAATTTCCGGTTGATATAAGTTTAAGTCCTTTGAAGTTACCTGACGAGGAGGGCATTATGATTATTTCGAGTATTCGCAATATTACCCGGAGAAAGGAAATTGAAGCGGAAATTAAAAAATTGAATGCGAATCTGGAACAGCTTGTCATTGAACGTACGACAGAACTGGAACTTGCATTAAGCAACGAAAAAGCGGCACGGGAAGAAATGAATGAAAATCACCGGCGACTTGCATTTCTGACCGGGGCAAGCAACATACTGGCCTCATCCATCGATTATTCAGAGACCCTGATCAGTCTTGCCAAAATAATCACTCCCGATATAGCCGATTGGTGTACGTTCGACGAAGTGGATGAGGATGGCCGGATGAACCGTATCGTAGTCTCACACAGTGATCCCGAAAAAGTCAGATTTGTGTCCGAACTCGTTCAGAAATATCCTGCTTACGTTAATGCTCCCCGCGGAATCCATAAGGTCGTCCGTACCCGTCAGCCTGAATTACTTCATCAGATTCCCGATGATTATTTAGAATCAGTAGCTCAGGATCAGGAGCATCTGAGATTAATGCAACAGCTTGGGTTCAAATCGGCCATCCTGGTTCCGCTCCTGAGCCGGGATAAAAATTATGGAGTACTGACCCTGGTCATGTCCGAATCGGGAAGGCTGTTCGATGAAAAGGATCTTGAATTTGCTGTCGAACTGGGGCGAAGGACCGCATTGGCTATTGAAAATGCGAAGCTTTATAAAGAGATGCAGGATAGTAATATTGATCTGGAACTCCGGGTGGCCAAACGGACCATGGAACTGGAGGCCATCAATAAAGAACTGGAAGCATTCTCTTATTCTGTTTCGCACGACCTCAGGGCCCCGTTGCGCAGCATTGATGGGTTCAGCAATAAAATCCTGAAGGAATACAATGAACTGTTTGACGAACAGGGCAAAGATTATTTCTCAAGGGTTATGAAAGCAAGCCGGCATATGGGACATCTGATCGATGACCTCTTAAAGCTGGCCCGTTATTCACGCGTGGAGATGCATTTGGAAAAGATAAACCTTTCGGTCCTTGCTGAATCCATAGCCACAGAACTTAAAGAATCGAATCCTGAACGAAAAGCAAGTTTCAGGATTCAGGACAGCATGATCACTTATGGGGACCGGAGCCTGATACAGATCGCCCTTCAAAATCTGCTGAACAATGCCTGGAAGTATTCCAAGAATGAACCGAACGCTGATATTGAATTTGGAACAATGAAGGAGGACGGACGAGTCACCTATTTCATCAGGGACAATGGAGTGGGATTCGACATGCACTATGTTGACAAACTATTTGGGGCATTTCAACGGCTGCACAGTCAGTCCGAGTTTGAAGGTATCGGTATTGGCCTGGCAACGGTACAACGCATTATTCGCCGTCATCAGGGAAATATTTGGGCCGATAGTGAAGTGAATAAGGGAACCACATTCTTTTTTACAATCTAAAATACGAAGATTATGAAGGCAGAAAAAATTATACTACTGGTTGAGGATAATCCCGACGATGAATTATTAACCCTTCTGGCATTCAAGGACCACAACATTACCAACCAGGTTGTGGTTGCCCGTGATGGGGAGGAAACCCTGGATTATTTGTTTGGAAGAAGGGAATATGCCGATCGTGACCTGAGCATATTTCCGCAGCTGATCCTGTTGGATCTTAAACTGCCCAAAATGGATGGACTGGAAGTATTGCAGCAAATTCGCCTGAATCCCCTCACCAAACTGTTGCCGGTAGTTATTCTTACTTCGTCAAAAGAAGAGATTGATATTATAAAGAGTTATCAGTTTGGCGCCAACAGTTACATCCGCAAACCGGTTGATTTTGAGCAGTTTTCAGAAGCCATCAAACAACTCGGACTATATTGGTTGGTTCTTAACGAGTTATCACCAAGTTTAAATATTACGAAATGAAAAATCCAATACGAGTATTAATCATCGAGGACAACAAGGATGATGCAAAACTGGAGATTGAGGAACTCAGAAGCCTGGACTTCGATATTGTATTCGAAGTGATTGAAACGCGCAAAGCCTTGAGGGAAGCGTTGAAATTTAAGTCCTGGGACTGTATTATTTCAGATTATTCCATGCCACAGTTCAACGGACTTGATGCCTTGACTGATCTAAAAGATACCGAAATAGATATTCCGTTTATACTGATTTCAGGCACTATAGGTGAGGAAACAGCCGTAGCAGCCATGAAAGCCGGGGCACATGATTATATTATGAAGGACAACCTGAGCCGTCTCATTCCTGCCTTTGAGCGCGAATTAAGGGAAGCGGAGGTTCGACGTCAAAAAAGAAATGCGGATGAGGCCTTAAAAACCAGCGTGGAAAACCTCAAAAAACAAAATGCGGAATACCAGACGCTCAATGTTGAATATTTGCAACAGAACGAGGAATTGACCGAAAGTCTGGACCGCATTCAAAAGATGAACGCCGAACTGGTTATCGCAAAGAACAGGGCGGAAGAATCGGATAAGCTTAAATCTTCCTTTCTGGCCAATATGAGCCATGAAATCCGTACACCGCTAAACGGCATACTGGGATTTTCGGATTTCCTAAAGGATCCCATGTTACCCAAAAATAAATCAGAGAAATATGTTGAGATCATCCAGTCGAGCGGGAAGCAGCTATTAACGATTATTGACGATATACTTGATATTTCCAAAATTGAAGCGGGACAGATGTCACTTTACCTGGAAGCCACAGATATCAGCGAACTGATGCAAGAATTGCATCAGCAATTTAGGATGGAGGCCGAATTAAAGAACCTGTCCTTCATTCTTAATCCCGAAAATCTGGATGAGCATATTGTAATAAATACGGATGTGAACCGACTTCGGCAGGTATTCTGCAACCTGATTATCAACGCTATCAAATTTACCTCCAGAGGAACCATAGAATTTGGGCTAACACTTAAGAACAATTTCATCGGATTCTATATTAAGGACACAGGCATTGGCATTGCACCAGAAGATCATTCCATTATTTTCAGGCCTTTCAGCAAGGTAGCCAAGGCATCCAATCTCATATACGGAGGCACAGGTCTGGGTCTTTCCATATCCAAGGCATTGATTGAACAGCTTGGCGGTACCATTACGGTTAAATCGGAACCCAATAAAGGATCATCATTTATATTTACAATTCCCTATGCTAAAAACAGCAGTACCCATACCCGGAAACCTTCAAAAACAGAATCGAATGCACTGTATGACCGAAAGAAAAAGACAATACTTATTGCTGAAGATGAGCTATTTAATTATTATTATATTGAAGAATTGCTGGCATCCATGAAGATTGATACCCTTCACGCCTGGAATGGCAAGGAAGCTGTTGATATGGCTAAATCAAATCCTGATATTTCGTTGGTATTAATGGATATACTCATGCCTGAAATGGATGGCATAACAGCCACCAAACTGATAAAAGAAATGAGGCCCAAACTACCGATAGTTGCACAAACGGCCTATGGCTCGAGAGAAGATTGGGAAAACGCACATAAATCAGGTTTCGATTTCTATCTGTCAAAACCTATCGCACGGGAACTGCTTGTTGAAGTGATTGACAAATACTTTGATTGAACGTGAAATTCAAAGGGTTGGTTTCGGAAATGACCTAAAGGGGCAGGTTGGAAATACGGGTCATGATGAGTTGAAATAAATCTTAGTGAACTCACAAGGACAGGTTAAAACAAAGAAAGCACTTCGAAGGATCGAAGTGCTTTCTTTGTTGAGCGAGAAACGAGACTCGGACTCGCGACCCCGACCTTGGCAAGGTCGTGTTCTACCAACTGAGCTATTCTCGCAATAATTTGATGAACCTGATTTTTTAAAAGTACCCGGAGCGGGACTTGAACCCGCACAACCAATGGTCATCCCGATCTTAAATCGGGACGTGTCTACCGATTCCACCATCCGGGCCTCCTTAAAAAGAGCGTGAAAGGAGACTCCCCGCCTGACAAGCCACCAATGCCGCAAAATACGTTGATAGTCAGGCAGACGGTGAACTAGCGATCCAAGCCAAGGCAAGATCTTAAAAAGATTTTGGAGAAAGCTTGTTAAAGTTTTGTCACTTTTTGGAGAAAGAAAAAAAAGGACTATATTTGCAACGCTGTTTTCAAAAGCACTAAACAGTATGTTCAAAAAAAAAAATGCGAGAATAGCTCAGTTGGTAGAGCACGACCTTGCCAAGGTCGGGGTCGCGAGTCCGAGTCTCGTTTCTCGCTCTTTTTAAGGAGGCCCGGATGGTGGAATCGGTAGACACGCAAGACTTAAAATCTTGTGACCATTGGTTGTGCGGGTTCAAGTCCCGCTCCGGGTACTTTCTTAGAAAATAAAGTTCAAAATATTATTGCGAGAATAGCTCAGTTGGTAGAGCACGACCTTGCCAAGGTCGGGGTCGCGAGTCCGAGTCTCGTTTCTCGCTCAAAAAAGCACTTCGGGAAACCGGGGTGCTTTTTTAATATCAGGAGGAACAAGTGTTTCAGAACCTTATTTTTTAAAAGGACGATCCAGGCCTGTTATCTTCTTTATATCATTCAGCTTGTTCAGTGCTTCTAGGGGCGTAAGCTGATTGATGTCCAGATTCTTGATCTCATCGCGGATCTGTTTCAGCACAGGGTCATCGAGCTGGAAGAAGCTCATTTGAAAACCTTCCCGCTTCTCAGCCATGCCCTCCAAAGGCTTCGACAGACCATCCTTTCGGTGTGTATCTTCCAATTGGAGCAGGATTTCGTCGGCCCGGTGAACCACCGAAGGCGGCATTCCTGCCATTCGGGCCACATGAATACCGAAACTGTGGTTACTTCCCCCCGGAACCAGCTTACGGAGAAAAATCACTTTATTGCCTGATTCTTTTACGGAGACATTGAAATTCTTCACACGGACAAACGACTTCTCCATTTCATTTAACTCATGATAATGGGTGGCAAACATGGTTTTTGCCTTAGCTTTCGGATGTTCGTGTATGTATTCGACAATCGACCAGGCAATGGAAATGCCATCGTAAGTCGAAGTGCCACGACCCAGTTCATCCAGCAGGATAAGGCTTCGGTCCGAAATGTTGTTCAGGATACTGGCTGCCTCATTCATCTCGACCATAAAAGTAGATTCGCCCAGCGAAATGTTGTCGGAGGCTCCTACCCTTGTGAAAATCTTGTCTACAAAACCTATTTGAGCGGCTTCGGCAGGCACAAAGCTTCCGATTTGGGCCATCAGTACAATTAAGGCTGTTTGACGCAACAAGGCCGATTTACCTGCCATATTCGGACCGGTAATAATGATGACCTGCTGATCGTCCTGATTGAGGACTATATCGTTTGAAATGAAGGATTCTCCAAGCGGAAGCTGATGTTCGATCACGGGATGTCGACCCCCTTTGATGATAATATCTTTTGAATCGTTGATTTCCGGCCTGGAATACTTGTAGCTGATGGCTGTTGAGGCAAACGACAGCAGACAATCAATCTGTCCAACTATGGCCGCATTGAGCTGGATGGCCTGGATGTATTCGGCCAGGGCAACCACCAGTTCATTGAACAGGCGAACTTCAATGGCCAGAATTTTCTCTTCAGCCCCCAGTATTTTTGATTCATATTCCTTGAGTTCCTCGGTAATGTATCGTTCAGCGCCAACGAGCGTTTGCTTGCGTATCCATTCCTGCGGAACCTTATCCTTATGGGTATTTCTCACTTCGATGTAATAGCCGAATACATTATTGAAGGCAATCTTCAGGCTGGTGATCCCGGTGCGTTCAGCCTCACGTTCCTGCATCCGGGCCAGGTAATCCTTTCCGTTGAAAGCAAGCATGCGCAATTCATCCAGTTCATCCGATACACCCTGGGCAATCACATTCCCTTTGTTCAGAATGGCAGGCGGATCGGGATGAATCTCCTTTTCAATTCGAATACGGATAGACTCACAGGGATTGAGTTGTTCGGCGAAACGCTTCAGATTCGCATTATCGGCCTGACTGCAGATCTGTTTGATTGGAGCAATGGCCTGAAGCGCATGTTTAAGCTGTACCACTTCACGGGGATTGATACGAACAACGGCCACCTTAGAGATGATTCGCTCCAGATCGCCAACCTGTCGGATATGTTCTTCCAGGTTCTCTTTCAGTTCAGCATCTTTTACCAGGTATTCCACCACGTTGAGGCGATTATTGATGGCAGCAATTTCTTTCAGAGGCAAAGCTATCCATCGTTTGATCAAGCGTGCACCCATCGGAGATATGGTCTTGTCAATCACCTGAACCAGTGTCTTTGCACCTTCATTAATCGATTGGAAAAGCTCCAGGTTGCGAATGGTGAACCGGTCGAGCCACACATACTTATCCTCTTCGATGCGTGACAAGTTTACGATGTGCCTGGTCTGATGATGCTGGGTAAGGTCGAGGTAATGCAATATGGCGCCGGAAGCAATGATACCGTAATTCAGTTCATGAATTCCAAATCCTTTAAGCGATTTGGTCTCGAAGTGTCGCATCAGTCTGTCATTGGCCGCATCGTCGGTATACACCCAGTCATCCTGCGAAAAGGTATAATATTTACCCCCGAACAAGGATGTAAATTCAGCGCCTTTCCCTTTCTGAAACAAGACCTCCTTGGGCTGAAACGAGCTAAGCAGTTTGTCGATGTATTCGAAGGAACCCTCTGCAGTTAAAAACTCGCCGGTTGATATATCCAGGAAAGCAATTCCCGCCATCTTTTTATCGAAATGAACCGATGCCAGAAAGTTGTTTTCACGATGCTCCAGTATATTGTCGTTGTAGGATACTCCCGGAGTAACTAACTCAGTAATGCCACGCTTGACAATATTCTTGGTCATCTTTGGATCTTCCAGCTGTTCACAGATGGCTACCCGTGCTCCCGAACGAACCAGCTTGGGAAGATAGGTATCCAACGCATGATAAGGAAAACCTGCCAGTTCGACATAGCTTGCCGATCCGTTGGCACGGCGCGTCAGGGTAATACCCAGTATACCGGAGGCACGAATGGCATCTTCGCCAAATGTTTCGTAAAAATCGCCTACCCTGAACAACAGAACGGCATCAGGATGTTTCGCTTTGACGGCATAATATTGCTTCATCAAAGGTGTTTCAACATATTTAGGAGTCGTAGTCAAGAATCTGAATTTTTAAGATGAGCAAAGATACATTTTAAAGAATTGCATAAAAACCGGAAATAAGTAAATAACTGGCGAAAACCGTACAATCTGTCAGATAAATAAAATATCTTGGTGTCGAATTTAGGCATAAATAATGGAACAATTGAATAAAAAATCATCAGAACAAATTGCAATTCAAGAGGTTAATTTAAAATCTGACCTTAGGAAGTTTATTCATCTACCTGCGGCAATCCATAAAGACCACTCCAATTGGGTTCCTCCAATTTACCTTGACGATTGGGAATTTTTTAATCCAAAAATAAATAAATCGTTCGAATTTTGCGACACCATTTTGCTGCTTGCCTATCAGAATAAAAAAGTTGTAGGTCGT
The DNA here is from genome assembly GCA_002429385.1 of Prolixibacteraceae bacterium UBA6029. Lineage (GTDB taxonomy): Bacteria > Bacteroidota > Bacteroidia > Bacteroidales > Prolixibacteraceae > Aquipluma. The sequence continues at coordinate 112,949 of DIZL01000075.1, forward strand.
ATCATGGGCATCATTCATCACAAATACAATGAAAAACATGGTGAAAAACGCGCACGTTTTGCCTTTTTTGAAACCTGGAATGATGATAAAGTTGCTGCTGAACTTATTCATTCGGTTGAAAATTGGGCTCTGGCGAAAGGAATGGAAAGACTGATTGGCCCGCTTGCATTTTCAGATAAAGATCCACAAGGTTTTCTGGTTGAAGGATATAATGAACCTGCAGTTATTGCCTCAAATTGTAATTTCCCTTACCAGGTAGAGCTGCTCGAAAAAAATTTGTATTCCAAAGAGGTTGACCTGGTTGTTTTTAAAATCACAATTCCGAATCAAATTCCGGAGTTTTACCTAAAAATTCATGAACGTGCCTTGCGAAATATTTCCGGACTTCAGTTTTTGGAATTCACTTCGAGAAAAAAGGTCAGACCTTATATACATCCGATACTCAGGCTTTTAAATGCTACCTACACCGAAATTTTCGGTTTTATTCCAATTACTGAAGCGGAGATGGACGATTTTGCTAACCGGTACCTTTTTCTGATCAATCCCCGATTTATCAAAGTCATTATTAATGAGCAGAATGAAGTGGTTGCCTTTCTGATTGCGATGTCACATATTGGAGAAGGAATCCGGGAAGCTAAAGGATATCTTTTTCCAACAGGGATTTTCAGAATATTTGCTTCTTCACGCAAGTCGAAACAGCTCAACCTGCTTCTTGTTGGTATTCATCCGAAATACCGCGGTAAAGGACTTGACGCCTTGATGGGAGTTAAGATGCTCGAATCTGCAAAAGCCCAGGGAAAGACAATTATCGATTCGCATCTTATTTTAGAACATAACACCAAATCAAGAGCCGAGTTGGAACGGATGGGCGGTGTTATTTATAAAAGATTCCGGGTTTTTGGCAAGGATTTGAAATAGTTACTTTTATTCGACTATGTCTGATAGTTGGTCCTAATTACTTTACATAATTCATTATTTAGGATACTCCTATTGCTCAGTAGATCATAGAGAATTGGTTAAAGACCATCAAGCAAATCATTTTAGAAAATATTGCAGAACAAACAATTTCAGAAAAAAAAGAAGCATGTTTCTTAATCACTTGTCTGGATTTTCCGGGCTATTTCCCCCGCACTTTATGCCACCAACAATGAATTACTGACCCAAACTTCGTAATCTGTCAAAAAAAAAATATCTTGCAGACTGTTTTCAATTCAGAGATGACAATTTTAAGCCAGTGAAATGGATCAAGTGAGAAAAGAAGGGACAACACCCATTGTAATTCAGGAAGTTAATTCAAAAAAAGAACTTAAAAAGTTCATACATCTGCCCGCAGCTATTCATAAGGATCATATTAACTGGGTTCCGCCCATTTACATGGACGACTGGGAATTCTTCAACCCTGAGAAAAATAAGTCCTTTGAATCGTGCGACACCATTTTACTTTTGGCCTACCGTGGAAAAGAACTTGCAGGTCGGATTATGGGCATCATACACCGCAAATATAACCAGGATCATCAGGAGAAAAATGCCCGCTTTGCCTTTTTTGAAACATTTAACGATGAAGAGGTAGCCGCAGCATTGATTGGTACGATTGAAAACTGGGCCATTGGAAAAGGGATGGAAAAACTCGTGGGGCCCCTTGCCTTCTCAGATAAAGATCCCCAGGGTTTCCTGATCGAGGGATTCAACGAACCTTGCGTTATTGCTTCCAACTGTAATTTTCCTTACCAGGTTGAATTGCTTGAAAAGAATTCTTTTATCAAGGAAGTTGACCTAGTCGAATATAAAATCAATGTTCCTGATCCGCTTCCTGAGTTTTACCTTAAAATAGAGGAACGGGCCTTACGGATGAACCAGGGACTACATGTTTTGGAATTCGACTCCAGAAGAAAAGTAAAGCCCTATATTCATCCTGTCCTGCATTTACTGAATAGCACCTTCACTGAAATATTCGGCTTCACTCCATTCCTGGAAAAGGAGATGGATGATTTTGCCAACCGGTACCTTTTTCTGATTAATCCCAGGTTTATCAAGATCGTCGTTAATAATCAGAATAAGGTTGTGGCTTTTGTGATTGGCATGTCGCACATTGGCGACGGAATCCAAAAGGCAAAAGGATACCTGTTTCCCTTTGGAATATTCAAGATCCTTGCTGCAGGAAAAAAGTCAAAACAGTTGAATCTGCTCCTTGGAGGTATTGATCCGGCTTACCGTGGAAAGGGTCTGGATGTAATGATGGGGGTAAAAATGATGCAATCAGCTACCGAGCAGGGAAAGACCATCATCGATTCGCACCTTGAACTCGAAACCAATATAAAGGTTCGTCGCGAAATGGAGAAAATGGGAGGAGTGGTTTACAAACGCTTCCGTGTTTTTGGAAAAGAACTTAAATAGTCGCAGTACTCAAGGGTCATTTGCTTCGCGTCATTGGTTGTCATTGGTTGTCATTTTTCATCATGCGTTCTGCGATGAATGACTATGAATTACCTAATGACAATTAATTAGGGTCTGCAGAAAAACCGGATGGATTCAAATAGTTATTACAATTGAAGCGGAATTAAAACCTGGAATTTCAATCCAGGACCGAAACAAAGG
>DIZL01000006.1 GCA_002429385.1 Prolixibacteraceae bacterium UBA6029
TCTTTTGCGGAGTTAAGGTATTTCATGAATTGAGTATTCAATTATTAATGCCAACGTTTGTATACCTGCATATTGAGTGTATATCGGTATTAGCTGAAATGTTTAATCAGTTGATATTTATTTGTTTGTAGATATGGCGCTCTTGGGTGAGGACAACTAATCTCATAGCTTTTGTTTTTGGTGGTTATATTTTTTAAATTTACAAATAACGATACTATTACACAATGTTTTTGGTTAATATTTACCAATCCTTCTAACCCTCCTTTTAAACGAGCTATGATCGGGATTCTACTTGTATGCTTATGCTGTGCTTATGCTGTGCTCAAAAAACCATTTAAGCACAGAATAAGCACAGCATAAGCATACAAGTAGAATCCCGATCATAGCTCGTTTAGTATGCGATACTTTGTTTAAGGTATTCGGCAGGATAGCCGGAAGGGGTTTTCATCGGTTCGGCTGCCAAACTTATTTCGGGGTTGTAACCTGTTATTTCAAGGTTTCAGGAATTAATATTGATCTGTTTTTGCGTCCAAAGAACCAGGAGTTTATTCTTCAAGCATTTTCTTTTTCCGGGCATTAAACTCCTCCTCACTCAGAATGCCCTTTTGTTTTAATTCAAAGAGCTTTTCAAGTTCAGTGGCAACATCATTATGGGATGGTTTTTGCGTATCGGTTGAGATGGCCTTTGCCAATTCCCGTGCCTGGGATAATATCTGTGATTTCTTGTACTCTTCCTGCATTTGTGTAATCGTGTCCTTAAGTTCTTTAGGCTTTTCAACTGAAGAATAGGTCGTTGAACCAATTTCAGCTGCTGTTTGGATCTGAACATTTCCATAATTGAATATCCGTCCCCAGATGGTCTGGTTATAGGTGACATTATTGATTTTATCCAATGGGCTCTCTTTTGAATTGAGCGACAGCACGCCAAATTCATCAATCACTCTTAAATTAGTGACCGCCCAAAGATTATTATTCCTTTCAATAATTTTATAGCACAAATAACAGATCAGCACAAGAGGAATAAAATAAGCATAACTACCGATCAGGATTCCGGCGATAAACCCAACAACTGTCAACAGGATAGTCCAACCCAGGGTTAGCCAATGAGGCCTGATCACCAGGACCAAATTCTCATTACTTTTTAAATCTGTTCTCATGGTGTAATTGTATAATTAAATCCAATATTGAATATCGCATCGGTTATCCAGCAAGGCAATAACTTCTATCTTTCCTCTGTGAACTCTGTAATATGCAGATAGTACTTTACTTAAAACGGCTCGTCTGATATCTTTCTTTGTGGTTGAAGCGGGATAGAGTTCAGGAAAAGCACAAACTGCAATCTCAAACGATTGTAGCAGACGATAAAAATGATCAACCTCCTTGTTGGAAAAATTTGAGGATAAATAGCTCCTGATGGAAATTGCGTTTTGCAAAGACCGTTCGGTCCATTGTATCGTTGCAACCTTTGGCTTAGTCATTGTTCAGTCTGTTCCAAAACTTATTGGAATCCATCAGTTTCCCTTCATCAGCATCCTTAATACCAGCTAGGATTTGTTTCTTTTGTAATGTTGCGAGTTCTTCCCACCAATCATTCTTTTCTCTTGAAACTCTTAATCCATCAAGAAACTGAATAAGATCAGCATCAGTAAGCTGATTTATCCAACCGATCAAATCCAGTTTAATTCCATTCAGTTCTGCAGTTGACATCTGTTTTGTTTTACGATATACAAATATACAAAAAGCAAGAATACCTTTTTCAGCAATATTGCTAATTGCCCACTTGGTAAACCTCAACCTGAAACCTGAAACTTTTAACTTTTAACTTTTAACTTTTACAGCTTCAGCCTCTTGATAAATTCATTGATATCGAAATTCAGGTTGATATTGATCTTTGGAAGCCTGAACTTACTCCCATGCTGTGGCTTCGAAACAGAGAAGATCTCATCAATCACCGCCTTGTATTTATCGGCCACATAGTTTCTTTTCAGCTTCAGGGTAGGCGATAATTCACCCGATTGGGGTGTCCACTCTTCGCTGACAAGGCGGAACCGTTTTATCTCTTCATGTTCTCCCAGTGTTTTATTGATGATGGCCACTTCTTTCTGAAGCTGGGCAATCACCTCAGGCTTCAGGATCAGGTCTTCATTGTTTTGGAAATAGATTTTACGTTGACTGCACCAATCGTGCAGATAGGTGAGATTAGGCGAAATAAGCGCACTGGCAAACTTTTCGCCTGCCCCGATCACCATTACCTGTTCGATGAAAAAGGAGGCCTTCATCTTGTTCTCAATCATCTGCGGGGCGATATATTTTCCGCCCGAAAGTTTAAACATCTCTTTCTTTCTATCCGTAATTTTCAGGTAACGGTTCTCTTTGAGTATCCCGATGTCGCCGGTATGGAACCAGCCTTCCTCATCAATCACCTCAGCGGTTAATTCCGGGGCCTTGTAATAACCTTTCATCACACCCGGTCCCTTGCAGAGGATTTCACCATCTTCGGCAAACTTCAGTTCTACATTGCTCAGCACCTCTCCTACCGTACCAATCTTCATGACTCCTGTCGATGGGTTGTTCACTGCAATGACCGGTGAGGTTTCGGTCAGTCCGTAGCCTTCCAGGTTCAACATTCCGGCCATTCCCAGAACACGCGCAATGCGGGGTTGCAGGGCAGCGCCCCCCGATACGATGTAAACGATATTGCCACCAAGGGCCTGCCTCCATTTTGAATAGATCAGCCGATCAGCCAACCTGATTCGTATTCTCAGGAAGAAATTGTATTTTTTATTGTATTCAAAATGCCTTGTCAGGCTGAGCGCCCAGAAATACACCACCTTTTTCAGACCATTCAGTTCATTGCCTTTCGAGACAAAACCATCATACACCCTTTCCAGTAATCGGGGAACCGAGTTAAACATGTGAGGCTTTATTTCCTTGATGGCGGTTACGATCTGGCCAAGGTTCCCGACATAGTAAACACCCATACCCTTGTACTGAAAATGGTAATTTACACTGCGCTCGTAAACATGGCAAAGCGGCAGAAAACTGATTACCCGGTGATCCTTCCCCAGGTTATGCATCTTCGAATGTTCCACGAAATTCGATACCAGGTTGGTATGGGTAAGCATCACCCCTTTAGGTACGCCTGTTGTTCCTGAAGTGTAAATGATCGTTGCCAGGTCCTCCGGATCAATCGTCTCCTTGATTTGTTCAAGCTGCCCTGAAAGTTCCTCCTGACGGCTCTTGCCTTGAAGTATGATTTCCTCGTAGTTCCTCACCCCCGGAATGACATCAAACGAGAAAATCAGTGGTGTTTCAGACAAATTGTTTGCAATAGGGACCAATTTCTCATAAAGCTTACGGTCACCCACAAGCAGTAATTTAATTTCGGCATGTTGGAGGATATACCCATATTCTTCGTCACTGATGGTTGGGTAGATCGGAACATGGATAATCCCTGTCATGGCCATACCCATATCGGCAAAGTTCCATTCAGGACGATTGGTGGTTACTGTAGCAACCTTATCCCCCTTTTTCAGGCCCAGATCCATTAACCCCATGGCAAACTGGTACGATTTTTCAACGTACTCGGCAGTGTTGTATATATACCAGTCATTACCGCTTTTACCGCCCAACGCATCCACTCTCGGAAATTCCCGAAGAATTCGCTCCAGGATATCAAAAGTCCGTTTCACCTCAGTTGCCATCATTTCAGGGTTTAGATGTTAATCAAGACCTTAAAGATAGTATTATTTTGAACTTTAATAATATCCCTAAGTTAACCCTGCTGGTCAAAGATGGAAATCATGGGGATTCCATCTTTTCATATGGAGAGTGCAAATGATTGTGGATCCTACAATTTAAGGAAGAAAGAGATGGAATCCTTTTGGGCCCCTTATACAGGCATATCTTTGCCACCAAAACACCAAAACACTAAATTCCACCAAAAAAGTTGCCTTGGTGTAATTTAGTGCCTTGGTGCCTTGGTGGCGTATTTTATTTTTAGACTTTCCGTTTTATGCTTTGCTATCTATATCCAGATTCTTCTGCTTGGAACTTGAATAAATCATTATCGCTGCAATAACAGCAATCATTACATACACCGACCAGGGAACCGCCCCTGCCGATCCCTGTCCGTAAGAATGCATTCCGCTCAGGTAATAATTCACCCCGAAATAGGTCATCAGTATCGAGCTAAACCCAAGCACTGTGGCCAGTGTATAATTGTAAATCCCTTTTAAAGAAGGAATCATGCGCATATGGGCAATAAACGAATAGACCACCACGCTAACCAGAGCCCAGGTTTCCTTCGAATCCCATCCCCAGTAGCGGCCCCAGCTTTCATTGGCCCAGACACCCCCCAGAAAGGTCCCGATCGTAAGCATATATAGTCCAATGGTAACCGACAACTCGCTGATGGTAGTCAGCTGAAGGATCAGTCCTTTGATATTCCTGCTGTTTTGGGGATTACTGATACAAAAGAGAATAAGAACCAGCAACCCGACAAATGCGCTCATCCCGATAAATCCATAACTTGCAGTAATGATGGCTACATGGATCATCAGCCAATAGGAGTTCAATACAGGCACCAAATGGGTGATTTCAGGGTTCATCCAATTCAGGTGAGCTACAAACAGTATGATACCCGAAAGCATGGCAGCAGTGCCGATAACCATCGGATATTTCCTCCCGAAGATCATTCCGGCAAGCATGGACGCCCAGGCCACATAAACCATCGATTCATACCCGTTTGACCAAGGTGCATGACCTGAAACATACCAGCGCAATACCAGCCCAAAGGTATGAAGCAAAAACCCAAGACCAATCAGCAGTGTAAATCCAATCCGTGTCTTCGAACCGATAGTCTTCTGCCTAAAGATATTGACAAATAAAACAATCAGCAGGATAAAGCCAACCGACAAATAAATCGGGAACACGCGCTTAAACGGATTGAGCGAATTATAGAATATCTCCATGTCCTTCCGGCTGTCTGAGGGAAGATAAGCAGAAGCGAACTTCTTCTGGTAGAAATCTATTCCACCTATGATCTGCGTGGCATTCACATCCCCTTTCCCTGTGATTGCATCTTTCAGGAGTACAAATCCGCTCGAGACAAACAAGGAATCAGCCGACACTAAACCCACAGGTTTGCTTCCCGGGGCATACCATTTGGTGGCCTTATTTGGTCCGGGAAACAGGCTGAACATTTCTCCATTAATGACCATAAAGCAAATATTAACCCGCTCGTCGAGGTTGATCAGTTCCTTGTCATAGACATTTCTCATGGCCGGCATCTTTGCGAATGCTGCTTTTACCGGTTCCAGCAGTTTATAGCTTCCCTTATCATCAAAGAAGGTGGTTAGCGGAACCCGGGTTTCGGTTACTCCGACCGTTTTCATCAGTTGCGGATCAGATACCTTGACCAGATCAACATTCTTCCAAAGTTCGGGATAGAGATACAATCCGAGCATCACTTCTTCAGGCGATCGTCCTTCAAATTCTGACTGACGGCTTACTTTCCGCAGAAATTCTGAAGCCAGGGTCGATACAGGTTCAATACGTCCGTCCAGTCCCTGTATCCATAATTTCGAGAAACCTTTCAATACTGACTGGTCTATCCTTGGAATAGTAGCTATATCCGAATCGCTTGCCCTTGCTGAACCAATGCTAATCGTCAACATCAATAAGATGACCAATGTGGCAGGTTTCGAATATTGCTTCAGTCGACGCACCAAAGTCTGGAACCTTGAATTTTTACTGAAAAGGGCCAGAACAAATCCAATGGCTAATAACAGATAACCAATATAGGTTATATCCGTTCCCAACTCATCGGCATTCACCGACAGCACTGTACCGAACTCATCCTGATCATAGGAGGACTGGAAGAACTTATAACCCCGGTAGTTCAACGTATTATTCATAAAAACCCTGACGGGTCGTGTTACGTTTCGCTCCTGATCTTTTAAAACCAATTCACTGGCATATGATGCAGGACTTTCAGAGCCCGGATATTTCTCCAGTTCAAAATGAGTCAGTTGTAACGCGAAGGGAAGATAAATCGGATAAGTTCCGTAGGTAAACTCTACGGTCGAGTTCCCGACCCTTGCATTTACAGGCTCACCAACCACACCATGACGTCCCAGCACATTTACAGTCTGCTTGTTTGAACCATCCGAAACTTCAAGAACAACGGCATCTTCTGTCGCATTCCCAGAGGGATCAGCCGCCACATTCATGGTGGCATGTTCGTAAAACTTTTTCACTAAAAGCAGGTAACCGTCAAAAGCATATAACTGCATCGTTTTAACCGGTATCCTTACGTTGGCAGGAACACCCTCCGATGCTCCACCAGTCATCGATCGTATCTCGATTGGCCGGTCTGAAACCACAAAAAGGCTGTCTCCCTTACTCGAAAACTGAACATTTGCACCCGGCGAATCGTAACCCAATAAAACTGTTCCAAGGTTGGCCTTATTCCCTTTTGCAAAAGCATAATTCTCCCTACCCTGCCCCTGCGATACCACAAAATCGATCATTTCAGGACCTGTTGAGCTGGCAGACACATTTCGCATCGCATTCTTGATAAACCCGACCGACTTTACACTGACCTCCCGTCCGTCGACTTTTAGTTTTTCGCTGAAACCCCTGTAAGAAAGTTCCGAAAACAGAACTGTCGCGCTCGCTTGCTGATCACCGCATTTAATACTAAGTTCATCGTCAGCAGAAGAAATAAAGTTAACCTCCTGGCCTTCGCGGATGTGCATGACCCCTTCGAAGCTGATGTAACGGGTAATGCCGGCGCCAATCAGGATAATGATAAAGGAAATATGGAAGATCCCTACGGGAAGTTTCTGCAGGGTATACATTTTATGCCGGATAAAATTGACCAACAGATTGATGGCCAGAAGTAACAAAATCAGGCTAAACCAAAGTGAATTATAGATCAGGCCACGTGCAGCTTCAGTTCCATAACCGTTTTCGACAAATGTGGCTATTCCCATAGCAAAGGCAAAGACCAGCAGCAAAAAGCCCATAAACGGGAACGAAACAAGAAAATTCAGTATTTTTTTCATCAGGGACATTTTAATTTGGAATCATTACAAATAATAACGCTAAAGTATTATTTTTCGATATATATTAAAAAAAAAGTCTGCATGAATACAGACACAGGCCTATAACAGATTCCAACCCTTTTGGGTTGAAGCGGGTCACACCTTTTTTGAAAATAACAGTTAATAGGAATCAAAGATTGAAATAATCAACCAAACCGCATTTTTATCCTTATCCGAACAGGGTTGGCCTGCCCATCGAATGACTATCCCGTGTCACCTTGTGTATAGCTTGTGTGTACCTTGTGTGTACCTTGTGTGTACCTTGTGTGTTCAGGAACACATAAGGTACACTTATTGTACACTTATTCTACACTAAATGTATACTCAAACAGGCAAGGTATACCTACCCGGATATAACGAAATACCAGCGTTAGGGTTACAGGAATTGCTGAATGAATTGTGTTTGTTCTTTCTTCGGATAAATCTTTACTTGAACCGCAAAGTGCCCCATTCATTCATTTGACCGACGATCCAGCCAATGCGGCGTTGAACGTATGGTCCGGGTGGGTTGGCGCTGTATTCAAGCGGATTGGGGAGAATGGCAGCAATGGCAGCCGCCTGAGTCCATGAAAGGTTTTTGGCAGTGGTATGCCAGTAGAAGTTGGCAGCAGCTTCAGCGCCATAGATGCCGTTTCCCATCTCAATGCTGTTCAGGTAGACTTCCATGATTCTCTCTTTGCCCCAAACGAATTCTATAAGGACGGTAAAATAGACTTCGAAGCCTTTACGAATCCAGTCCCGGCCCGGCCACAGGAATACATTCTTGGCCGTTTGCTGCGAAATGGTACTCGCTCCCCGCAAGCGTTCACCACGCTTTGCCGCTTCTATGGACTGATGGATAGCCTTCATATCGAATCCTGAATGGTTCATGAAATTCTGATCCTCGCTGCATACTACCGCCAGGGGAAGATTCTTGGAAATTTCATCCAGGGAGACCCATTCGTGTTTCAGGCGAAGTTTATCGGAAGAAAAGAGTTGCTCTCCGCAGCGGATAAGCATCAACGGAGTGACGGGCACAGGGACGAACCGAAAGAGTACCACGGAAATAAGGGACAGTGCGAAAAGTCCCACCGCGGTTTTCCAGGCAATACGAATTATCTTTTTACCCAGCGTTTTTTCCATTACTTCAGAAATGAATTGAAAGCTGCAGGCAAAATTACATAAAATGTGACGACATTGTTTAATTGCACCAAAAAAGAGGAGTTCATTTGGTCTCCCAATTAAATCCTCTTCCTCTATTTGTTCTGACGCTGACAGGTTTTTCAAACGCTGTCAGGGCTTTCCCTTTTTCTTTTTTTCTTATTCCTTTTTCCTAATGACCAATGACTCTTTCCTGATTCTATTTGACGAATGATTTGGCTTTTTCGACCGCGGCTGCAAGTCCTGAAAGGTCTTTACCTCCGGCAGTAGCATAGAATGCCTGACCACCGCCGCCGCCCTGCATTTCCTTGGCAGATTCACGGACAATGGCGCCCGCGTTCAATCCCTTTTCGGCAACCAGGTTATCGGCAATCATGACCGAAATCGAAGGTTTCCCGCCAATGACTGAACCGAGTGCCAGGAACAGGTTATCAATCTCGCCTTTCAACTGAAAGGCCAGATCTTTCACGGCCTGTGCCGAATCCAGCTGAATCACTTCAGCAATGATATTCACTCCGTTGATGTGCTGTACCTTATTTTTTAGCTCTTGTTTGATGCCTGAGGCGGCTTTCCGTTCCAGTTCTTCCATCAGCTTTTGCAGCTTGTTGTTTTGTGCCAATACATCCTCTACCGACTTTTTAAGGTTTTGGGTATTGTTGAACATCATCTTCACTTCAGTTAACTCATCCAGGTGTTTCTTCACGAAAGCTTCCGCATGATCGGCTGTGATGGCCTCGATGCGGCGAACCCCTGCAGAAATGGCGCTTTCGGAAGTAATAATGAATGAACCGATTTGTCCCGTAGCGGGAACGTGTGTTCCACCACACAGTTCGACCGACTCACCGAATTTGATTACACGTACACGATCGCCGTATTTTTCACCAAACAGTGCGATAGCGCCCATGGTTTTGGCCTCATCGTAGGGTACTGAACGGTTTTCTTCTTTCACCAGGTTCTCACGAATCAGTTCGTTCACCCGTGCCTGAATGCGATCCAACTCTTCACGGGAGACCTTCTGGAAATGGCCAAAGTCGAAACGCAGGTATTCACTGTTCACCAGTGAGCCCTTTTGTTCGATATGGGTACCCAGAACCTCGCGCAGGGCATGATCCAGCAGGTGAGTCGCCGTGTGGTTGTTCATAGTCATCTTCCGTTTCTGATGATCTACAACCGCTTTAAACGGTGCGGCAGGATTCTCGGGAAGTTTCTGTGCAATATGTATCGTAAGATTGTTTTCCTTCAGGGTATCCAGGATTGGGGTTTTCTTTCCACCGGCTTCAATGTAACCGCTATCCCCGGCCTGACCGCCTGATTCTCCATAGAACGGGGTCTGATCGAAGACCAGGTGATAGAATTCTTTATTCTTCTGAGTAACCTTCCTGTATTTTGAAATGCTTACTTCGGCTTCCAACTGATCGTAACCTACGAAGACAACCTGTTCGATTTTCTTTAGTTCCACCCAGTCATCGGTTTCCTGCACTGCGGCATTACGCGAGCGCTCCTTCTGCTTTTCCATGGATGAAAGGAATCCGGCTTCGTCAACCGACAGTCCTTTTTCACGAAGGATCAGGCTGGTCAGGTCAAAAGGAAATCCAAAGGTATCGTAAAGAGTAAAAGCCAATTCTCCGCTTAACACTCCCCCTCCTTCGGAGGGGGTTGGGGGGAGGCTTTTTTCGAGCAGGCGAATCCCGGTTTCGAGGGTTCGTAGAAATGATTCTTCTTCTTCCCTGATAACATTTTCGATCAGGCCTTGTTGGGAAATCAATTCGGGGAAGGCGTCGCCCATGTTATTTTTCAACACTTCAACCAGCTTCCAGATAAAAGGTTCTTTGAAGTCGAGGAAGGTATATCCGTAGCGGACTGCACGGCGCAAAATCCGTCGGATGACATAGCCGGCCTTGTTGTTTGACGGCAGCTGACCATCGGCAATGGAAAAAGATATGGCGCGTAAATGGTCGGCGATCACGCGCATGGCGATGTCGGCCTTTTGTTCTTCTCCGTATCGTTTATTGCTTAGAGCTGCTATATTCTGAATCGTATTCTGGAAAACATCGGTATCGTAGTTTGATTTTTTACCCTGAAGCACCATGCACAGACGTTCGAAACCCATCCCGGTATCGACATGCTTATCGGGCAGCTCCTCCAGTTTGCCGTCGGCTTTACGGTTATACTGAATAAAAACAAGGTTCCAGATTTCAATCACCAGCGGGTTATCCTTATTCACGAGGTCTTGTCCTGGAATCTTTGCACGGTCGGAGTCATCACGCAGATCGACGTGTATTTCTGAACAGGGGCCGCAAGGACCTGTATCGCCCATTTCCCAGAAATTATCTTTCTTGCTGCCATTGATGATCTGGCTGGCAGGGAGGAATTTGCGCCAAAGATCAAAAGCTTCAGTGTCACGTTCCAGTTTATCGTCAGCGCTTCCTTCAAATACGGAGGCGTACATGCGGTCGGCGGGTATTTTCAGCACATCGTGCAGCAGTTCCCAGGCCCAGTTGATGGCTTCTTCCTTGAAATAATCGCCAAAAGACCAGTTGCCCAGCATTTCGAACATGGTATGGTGGTAGGTATCATGACCAACTTCTTCAAGGTCGTTGTGTTTACCTGAAACCCGAAGGCACTTCTGTGTATCTGCAACGCGCTTGCTTATGGCTGGTTGGTTACCCAGGAAAATATCTTTAAACTGGTTCATCCCTGCATTGGTAAACATTAGTGTGGGATCGTTTTTCACTACCATTGGGGCAGAGCTCACAATCTGATGACCCTTGCCTTCAAAAAAATCGATAAACGCTTTTCTGATCTCTTTCGAATTCATATCCAATCCTATCTTTTTCTGTTAATTACTGAATCATTTCGAGCTTAAGAGATTAAAATCCCTGTATAATTGCGGCTAAAAAATCCCTTTCTCAGGAATAATAAACTGCTTTAAAAACAAGTATAAAAGCAATCCTGACGGGGATTAAAAAATGTTAAAAATCGCCAACAGGCTGAAGCCTACTATTTATTACCGCTGAAAACACTAGCTTTGCTGGCAATATATTAACCGGAATTTTCGAAATCTTGCAAAGTTAGATTAAATCCTTAATTTTGTTACAAGTCGAAAAATAAATTCCATTAGTCGCGATTTATGGCGAAAGTCAAGTACAGGTTTAATGCTCACACACTTAGCTACGATAAAATCGTAATTAGCTTTAAGACCAGGTTTAAGCGTTTTATAGCCTTATTTTCAACGACATTGGTATCCTCGGTATTGATTGCGATAGGGATACTTCAATTCTACGAATCGCCCCGTATGCGCAGCCTGCACAAGGAAAATGAACGACTGCTGACTCAATACGGCCTGATGTATAAAGATCTTTCAACCGTTGAGAAAGTACTCGATGAGCTTGAACAGCGCGACAACAACCTGTACCGGGTAATCTTCGAATCTGACCCTATTCCCTCGACCATACGAAGAGCAGGTTTCGGGGGAGTGAACCGATATTCGAAGCTCGAATCGTTTGACAATTCAGAACTTGTAATCAAGACGGCCGAGAAGCTTGATATTCTATCGAAACAGGCGTATATCCAGGCTAAATCATATGATGAAGTGATGGCACTGGCGCTGAACAAGGAAATTCTTCGGACGTGCATGCCGGCTATTATGCCCATCTCCAATAAGTCGTTGAAGAGTACTGCTTCGGGATGGGGATTCCGAATCCACCCCATCTACAAGATTAAGCAGTTTCATTACGGGATGGATTTCACCGCGAACATTGGAACCAAGATCTATGCCACCGGCGATGGAGTTGTGAAGGACGTTCAATCGATCGGGGGCGGATTTGGCCGTTGGGTTATGATCGACCACGGGTTCGGGTATGAGACCCTTTATGGCCACATGAACGGATTTAATGTTAAAGTCGGCGATCATGTCAAACGCGGCCAGGTGATCGGTTATGTGGGAAATTCAGGGACATCCACCGGGCCTCATGTACATTACGAGGTACATAAGAACGGGACACCTGTCAACCCGCAGTATTACTATTTCAAAGATCTGAATGCCCAGGAATACGAAAAGATGGTAAATATTTCATCAAACATAGGTCAAACCTTCGATTAATCTATATTACCGTGCCATACAAAAAACCTAAAATAGAAAAAGTCTTTTACTCGATCGGCGAAGTGGCAGAAATGTTTGGGGTTAATACTTCGAACATCAGGTTCTGGGAAAAAGAATTTGACATTATCAAACCACACAAAAATGCCAAGGGTAACCGGATGTTTACACCGGAGGACCTTGAGAACCTGAAGATCATCTACCATCTGCTGAAAGAACGCGGCATGACCATCCGGGGGGCTCAGATGAAGCTGAAGGGAAACAAGGAAGACATCGTCCAGAATTACGAAGTAATCAGCCGACTACAGACGATCAGACAGATGCTGGTGGATATTAAAGAGGAACTCTGAGAATCAGGAAAAGAGGAAAAGGGAGAAAGGAGAAGGGAGAAAGGAATAAGAAATAAGGAATTGGGAGAAAGTCATCAACATTGGGAGACACTTTTTTCTTTCCTGTCTCCTGTCTCCTTTTTCCTCATTGTTAAGAGAAATAAACTTAATCTGTAAATCATCATGCAAGTCAGACAAATCACCCAATACCTGGAATCGATAGCTCCTTTGGCTTTTCAGGAATCGTACGATAATGCAGGACTGATTATCGGTCGTCCCGAGGATGAAGTATCAGGTATTTTGATCTCCCTGGACATTACTGAAGAGATTGTGGATGAAGCCATAAGCAAACACCTGAACCTGATTATATCCCACCACCCCATCATCTTTAGCGGCATCAAAAAGCTGAACGGGAAGAACTATATCGAGCGTTGTGTGGCAAAGGCCATTAAAAATGACATCGCCATTTATGCCGCGCATACCAATCTCGACAGTGTATTTGGAGGGGTGAACAGCAAGATCTGCGAAAAACTTAATTTACAGAATTGCCAAATACTGTCGCCTGGTTCAGACCTGCTGAAAAAACTGGTCACCTTCGTTCCTGTTGGACATGCAGAACAGGTGAGAAAGGCTTTGTTTGATGTCGGGGCAGGCTCGATTGGCAACTACGATTCATGCAGCTTTAACGTGAATGGGTCGGGCACTTTCAGGGGAAACGATCAGTCCAATCCTTTTGTTGGAGAAAAGAATCAACTGCACCTGGAAGAGGAAACACGCATTGAAACTATCTTTCCCAAACACATACAGGCCAAAGTTATTAAGGCACTTCTGAATGCACATCCGTATGAAGAGGTCGCTTACGACATCTATCCACTGGATAATGAATATTCGCAGGCAGGCATCGGCATGATCGGGGAACTTGCAGAACCGATGGAAGAATTAATATTTCTCCGTCAACTGAAAGAAACTTTTAATTGCAGGGTCATCAAACACACCCAACTTTTAGGTAAAACCATCAGCAAGGTGGCCGTTTGCGGAGGTTCGGGCAGTGGTTATCTGAAGCTGGCCAGGACTCAGCAGGCTGATATATTCATTTCGGGAGATTTCAAATATCACCAGTTTTTTGATGCCGAGCAGCAAATCATCATTGCAGATATCGGGCATTATGAGAGCGAACAATTCACTAAAGAAGTTTTTTATGAATTACTTACAAAAAAATTCCCTAAATTTGCAATCCATTTATCGGCATTCAGTACGAATCCGGTAAGTTATCTCATTTGATTTAAGTTAAACAATTATATAGTATGAACACACAGTACGTTAGAGACGAAAATAAAAGTGTCCCAATCAGTTCGAAGCTCAAAGCGCTTTATGAACTGCAAAATGTTGTTTCTGAAATTGACAAATTCAAAACCCTGCGCGGAGAATTACCATTGGAAGTGCAGGATTTGGAAGACGAGATAACAGGGCTGAAAACCCGCGTCACCAATTTCGAGGACGATATCAAAGACATGGAAACGGCTATCCACAATAAGAAAATTGCTATTAAGGAATCAGAAGCCCTGATTACAAAATACACCGATCAACAAAACAATGTCCGCAACAACCGTGAATTTGATTCATTGAGCAAGGAAATTGAGTTCCAGAAACTCGAAATGGAATTGTCGGAAAAGCGCATCCGTGAGTTTACGGCTGATCTTGCAAGCAAAAAAGAAGGCATCACCGTATCATCCAATCTATTGAAAGAACGTTTGGAAGACCTGGACCGCAAACAACGCGAACTGGAAGAAATTACTGCTGAAACACAGATCGAGGAAGAACGTCTGAAATCGAAAGCAGAAAAGATCGAAAGCAATATTGAAGTCCGTTTAGTGACAGCCTTCAAACGTATTCGTAAAAATGCACGCAACGGACTGGCTGTTGTAACCGTTCAGCGCGATGCCTGTGGTGGTTGCTTCAACAAGATTCCGCCACAACGCCAGATGGATATCGCTTCACGCAAAAAGGTAATTGTTTGCGAATACTGCGGACGTATCCTGGTGGATAAGGATATCCTTGAATCCATCGAAACCGTTGATTAGTTAATTCCTAACACCTTATATAAAAAAACCTTTGGGAGAGATCCTGAAGGTTTTTTTTGACTGATTTTTAAGCCCTACTGCGCAAAACATGTCCTATGAACACAAAATTCACCATTGTCTTGTATGGCAATGCTATTTTAGTTACATTTATGAAATAAATGTATCATAAGGATTTACACAAAATCATTTTGTCACAGTATATCTGCATAGTCCCCGGCATAACTTACCATCAGCAGTAATTCCTTCAACAACCACCTGTACTTCGCCAGTTTGATCGCTGTTATAAAAGGCAACATTTGCCACTCCGGTTGAATCAGTCTTGACAATTGGGTTCCAGTAAAGCGTATTTCGGAAATCATCCTTTATTTCATCGGTTTGTTGGGTTTCATAATTAGGGGAATAAAACTTTCGGATTTTAGAATATCCGATAACTCTGGTACTTTTCGTTCCAGCTTCATTTGGCATGGCGTGAAAAGCGCCATACTTGGTAAAAAAGCATACTGCACCACCTTGAAAGTTTCCATATACCGCACCATTTTTGAGTATTTCTACTCTTTTAAAAGCGCCTGCAGGAATTGCATTAATAAGTGCTTCGTCAACAACACTTCCATCAAGAACATACACAGGTCCTTTGGGATTATAATCGATCTTTACGGAAACTCTGGCATTTTCATTCAAATGGAGAACATCCCAGTTTCTGTACCCCCCCATTCCAGAACCACCCTCGTCAAAAACCCTTACCAGTATATTGGGAATCTTGTCTTCGAGCTTATGGAAAACATTTCCCAGTTCATCGTCATCAGTATCCAAATCGAGATTATAATCGGCCTTATCATATAACCTCATTGGCCTTTCTCCAAATTTATATTTAGGTTTTGCCACCCTAACTTCATTAAGCATGATTGTATCACTTAAGTGCCATTTTCTTTTTAAAAAATCATTATTGACTTCGTTCAAATAAGATTCCTTATTTCCAGGATCATTGGAACTGTACTTATAAGTGACAGGCAAAAAACTCCGTTGAGGAGAAATGAAAGATCTTTTATCCAATTCGATCATGGTATTTCGTTTGCCTTTTTTGTTAATAGTCTGCAATGAAAACTGGATGGTATCATTGAAATAAAGATTTGAAAATAAAAATTGCCCTACAGAATCTGTTTCCTGTTGATAGAACCTAAAAAGGCCTTTTACTGATGCCATGGATATCTTGCATTTTGGAATTGGCTTTTGTAACAAAGAAGATTTAACAATTCCTTTTACCTTGATGCATTCTTCTGCGGGAAAGGTAATTTTAGGAATCCTATCTTCGTTAATCTCTTTCCATTCGAAGTATCGATAGCCATGGGTGAGCATCAGATTGTCAAGTGCATGTAATGTTGAAAGACTATCATCCTTAAAATAATATGCGGGATCTTCTATCAAGCCTTTCAATTCAGAATTGAGAAGAAAATGAGTAAGGATATTATTGGGATAATTTTCGATTTTCAATGGATTATCCTGATTGTAAACAGACATAGACAGATTGGACAGACATGGAACTCTGCTTTTAGTAAATGCTTTAATCTTAATTTGCACTTCCTGGCGTGTAAGATAGTTTTTCTTATCAGGCTCTATCTCAACATCGATATGATTATTTCGATTAACAAACACTAACCTTTCACAGCACGGAATCATATCCTTATCAAATAAGGTGAATTGTACAATGCCTGTTGGCAATGCATCCTTCCAAATATCAAGATTGCAAACTCCATTTTTTAGTTGGGCTGGTATCTTATAAGAAACAACTCCATTTGCCAGCCCAACCAATAGAAATTCAGCATTCCGATTATCGATCGTTGGTATTGATAGACTGGAAATCCTGGCATGAATCAATATTGAATCGCATGGATCGAGTGACAGATTTACCCCAGTCATCTGAGGTACTGGAAGGTCAGCATTAATATCAGTTATACCTGCAATTTTAACCTGAGCGATGTATTTTCTATTTTGCTGAGGCTTAAGCATAAAACTTCCGATGCCCTTAAATTGACTTTTAAATTTTGCCACTTTCTGACCCTGATCATCAACTACGATGCCCTCCACATCCAATCCTTTCCCATTTTGGTCGGTTGCTTTAAAGGCCACTTTATTCTGAAGGTTTGTAATAAATGTCCCTCCTTCGGGAAAAAATTGAAAATCAATATCATTTTCTTTTAATGATCTGGATTCATGACGAATCACCTTATTATTCAGGTTCCAGATCACCAAATCTTTACGGTAGAACCAAAAGTCATCGAAGTTTCGCATCCAGTTTGTATAGGCTCTTATCTGGTAAATCCCTGTGGAAATTGTATCTTTCAGGTGGAAATCACCATAAGCCAATCCATTTTGCGCCCAATACATTTTCTTCTGAAGAATTGTTCCTGAGGAATTCAAAAGTTCAACATACAAATTGCAGTCAGGAATTGGAGAGTCCTTCAGATAGGCTTTAAACCAAATATCATCATTAGACCAATAGGAAGGACGATCAAGATGAAGGTAGACATTCTCCTGGGGAAACTTTTGATTAAATTGATTCGCTTTATCCAGCAATTCCTTTTCTTTATTATCAGGAATTGGAGCAGGATAAAAGGCCTGGAAGCTTAAAAAAAAGAGGAAAGTGCTAGTCAGGCAAAGTAGGGTTCGGGTGGTTTTCATCGGTTAAGTTTTATGTCCATTGAGTTTACCAACAACAAACCTTATCCGACCAGACTCAGTGGTATATTATCAAGCGAATATAAGTATAATGAAGCGAATAAGAAATATTATAATAACGGATTTCAGGCTTAATATCTATTTTATTAATGAGTCACATTATATCTGCATAATCCCCTGCATAACTTACCATCGCTTGTAATTCCTTCAACAACCACCTGTACTTCGCCCGTCTGATCGCTGTTGTAAAAGGATACATTTGTTACACCCGTGGAATCGGTTCTGACGATGGGGTTCCAATAAAGGGTACTGCGGAAATCCTTTTTTTCAGAGCGTAACGATTGATCATCATACTGCGGGGAATAAAACTTACGGATCAGTGAATAACCTATTATACGCGTACTTATCATCCCAAGAGCATCTGTATGTAAAAATTCTTGTGGTGCACCCCTTTTGGTATAGAAATAAATTCCCGGTCCAAATCCCGCCCCGGGAATAGGCGCCATCCTTACAAATTCTACTTTGTCAAACCAGCTTGCAGGTCGTTCCCCAACAGTTCCAAATCTATCAGGAACCCCATCGAGAAAAAACATGGCTCCTCTTGCGATATAGCTCCTATACATCGGTGAATTCATTTCAAGTGTTTCTAAAATATTACTGGTAACATCATCCAATTTTGTAACGTCAACTACACCATCGGCATCTACATATGGTCTCACATGCCCGTCATCCTTTTTCTTTTTCCTGGATACAACATTAACGTCTCCCAGAATTATTGTATCCTTTAAATGCCATTTTCTGTTTATAAGATCATTGCTGAACTTACTCATGTAGATTATTGTGCTTACCGTAGAATCTTTACGATACTGATAGGTAACAGGCAAATAATTAGCTTTGGGCGAAAGCGAGGATTTGTTATCCAATTCTATAGAATTGGTTCTTCTCCCCTTTTTATTAATCGACTGAAGTGAGACATAGACCGTATCGTTGAAAAAGAGATCAGAAAACAAGAACCGGCCTAAGGAATCAGTTTTCTCTTCATGAACAGCAAGCTGACTCTTTACGAACATCATGGTCACCTTGCAATCTGGAATAGGTTTATTCAGTACAATCGATTTAACCGTGCCACCAACCTGAATGCTTGCTACAGGCGGATAGCTGATTTTGGGAAACTTGTCATCCCGGATTGCCTCCCATTCAAAGTGTCGGTATCCATGGGTAAGCATCAGGTTGTCCAAGTCCAAAAGTGTTGACAGGCTGTCATCTTTGAAATAAAAGGCAGGATCTTCAATCGTTCCTTTCAATTCGGAACCCAGCAAGAAATGGGTAAGGATATTATTTGAATAATCTTCCATTTTCAATTGTGTATCTGTATTGAAAACGGTCATGGACAGATTGGACATACATGGAATCCCTGCTCTGGTTAGGGTCTTCACACCAAGTTGTATTCTTTCGCGGGTAAGATAACTTGCTTTGTCGGGTTCAATCTGAACAGTAACAAAATCATGGTGATTAACAAACACCAGACGTTCACAGTGTGGAACCAAGTTTTTATCGAAAAGAGTGAATTGCGATATGCCGGTATGCAATTTATTTTTCGACAAACTAAGAGAAGAAACCCCGTTTTCAGGATTGAATTCCCTCTGATAAAATACCACCCCGTTGGTTTGCCCGATCAGCAGATATCCAGAATTAGGTTTATCCTTTGATGAAAGGGATATGTCAGTAACCTGAATTCGGATCGAATCCTTATCGTTTGGATCGATCATCAACGTTACCCCTTCGGCAATTGGGACAGGAAGATCAACCTTCATTTTAAGTTTACCTGCGACAGTTACCTCAGCAGAATATTTCCGACCCTCCATGGGCTGAATCATGAAGCTTCCCATGCCTTTGAACTGACTCTTCAGTTCGGCGACTTTGTTACCCTGATCGTCAAGAATGAGGCCTTCTGCGTCCAATCCCTTTCCGTTATTATCGGTTGCCTTGAAGGCCATTTTGGTTTTATTGCCAGTCACGAAAGTGCCGCCTTCAGGAAAAAACTGAAGATCGACATCTTTTTGTTTTAGGGCTTCGGTATTTGTTTTCGTGACCTTATCCCTAATATTCCATATGACGATAGTCTGGCGAAAAAACCAGCAGTCATCAAAATTCCTCATCCAGTTGGTATAGGCTCTGATTTGATATATCCCACTGGTAAGGGTATCCGCAAGATGGAAATCTCCATAGGCCAGTCCATGTTGCGCCCAGTATAATTTCTTCTGAATAATTGTGCCGGAAGAATTGATAAGTTCAACCGAAAGGTTGCAATCTGTAATGGGTGAATTGATAAGATATGCTTTGAACCAGAGGTCTTCATTCACCCAATAGGAAGTTCGGTCGAGATGAAGATAGACTTTCTCCTGCGGAAACCTGAGGTTGAAGAGATTGGCCTTTGCCAGCAATTGCTGTTCATTAGTATCAGGCGCCGGATAGAAGGCCTGAATAATGAAAAACATCAGAAATACGAATAATAATCCAGACAGAGTAAGTACCTTTTTCATTGGTTCAGGTTTTGTTTTCTGATAAAGGTTTTTCCTCAACAAAATACATCTTCACAAACCCCTAATTTACATACTTCGAATGTAGTGATTAATTCTAAGATAAACAATAATTATCGTTAGTGGTTATTTATTTTTCTAACCGTTGGATGAAGCCGAACCACAAAGGATATTTGCTCCTTCAAAATGGAATTGATTGATGTATAGCATGACCTGGAACTTGAAACTTGAAACTTGGAACTTGTTTCTACCAGCTTCCTCCAGCTCCGCCGCCTCCGAAACTTCCGCCACCGAAGCCGCCGAAACCACCACCGCCGCCGCCGCCAAAGCCTCCTCCTCCACCGGAGAATCCTCCAAAGGAACCGCCACCCCGGTTACTTCCAAGCAGACCCAAGGCTAACCAGAATGGTAAACTTCCGCCACTGTTATAGTGTCCGCCACGTCCACCCCTGAAAAGGGAAACCAGCACAATGATTACAAGAATTACAAGAAAAAAACCGCCACCACCATTATCTGATTTCTTTCCACTGATCTTCTTCTGATAGGCTGCTGCAGTATATTCTCCGGCAGCAAGGCTCATAATAACCTTTACCCCGGCATGCAACCCGCCATAAATATCATTATCTCTGAAACGCGGAAGCATCTCATGATCCACAATATTGCGATTTGCCACGGCGTCGGGAATAACCCCTTCCAAACCATAACCCACAGCTACAAAAATGGCTCCCTTTTCATTTCCCGTTTTAGGTTTAAAAACGATGACAATCCCGTTATTCTTCCCCTTTTGCCCTACTCCCCATTTCTCACCAATTTTAAACGAGAGATCTGATATCTCCATTCCGTTCAGTGAGGGAAGTGTTACCAGACAGATCTGTGTAGAAGTCTGATCGTTAAACTGAACGAGTTCATTCTCCATTTCCTGCTTTTGTTGATCAGAAAGCACATTGGCCATATCATTGACCAGCCTTGGCGGATTCGGCCGTTCAGGAACATCCTGTGCAAAAACAGAAAAAGAAAAAATAAAAAGGAAAAAGGAAATTATGAATGCTTTCATTTTATAAGTTTTTTTCGAAGGATATTTCATCCGACAATTCGTTAACGTCATCACTCTGATAAGGGAAATTGGCCTTTAATTGTTCACCTGCCATCAGGATACCTTTTGATATTCCGTCAGCAAATTTCCCCTCCTTGAAATATCCAAGCATGGTTTCCTTGATTTCATCCCAAAAATCCTCATGTACAAGTTTATTGATTCCACCGTCGCCAAGGATGGCAAATTTACGGTCGTAAACAGCCAGATAAAATAAAACGCCATTGCGTTGGGCTGTTTCAAACATTTTTAGCTTATCAAAAACATAGGCAGCACGGTCAAGCACATCCAGTTTACACCGACCTTCCACATGCAACCGGATTTCACCTGAAGTATTCAGTTCGGCCTGACCGATTGCATCGGTGATTTGTTTTTTTTCTTCTTTACTGAAAAAGTTTTCGACTGACATGTCAATACGGATTAAGGATGAATTAAATTGAACAGACAGCTGGCTGACTGTTACAAATTGCTAGTATTTTAGAATTTAACCTGAGGTGCTTTTTCAGCTCCTTTTTCGGCTTCAAAATAGGCTTTCTTTTCAAATCCGAACATTCCGGCAAAGATATTCTTTGGGAAAGTACGGATAAAGGTATTGTAAGCCTGTGCAGTCAGATTGAATTTTTGACGCTCTACAGTAATCCGGTTTTCGGTACCTTCCAGTTGTGCCTGCAAATCGAGGAATCCCTGATTAGCTTTCAGATCCGGATATTTTTCAACTACTACCATCAGTCGGCTTAAAGCTGACGACAAACCTGATTGTGCATTCTGAAAAGTCTGTAATGATTGTGCATCAAGTTTTTCAGGATTAATATTTACAGCAGTAGCCTTTGCACGGGCCTCAATCACCTGAGTCAGGGTTGCTTTTTCAAAATCGGCATATCCTTTTACAGTATTCACCAGGTTGGGGATCAGATCAGAACGACGCTGATAGACATTTTCTACCTGTGACCATTGGGCTGTTACGCCTTCCTGCATGACTACCATGTTGTTATAAGAACCTTTTATTGACGAATACGCCATCACTAGCACAACGGCAATGACTGCCAGAACTATCCAAAATTTTTTCATTTTATTCTCTTTTAAAATTCCGTACTAAATTAAACAATTTTAAACGATCAATTCTAAATATAATCTCGACAAATGTTGCAAAACTGATGTAAACATACGTTATTATATCGGGGAATGTCGCAAATTTGCCGTTATACTCACTACTTCAAAAGGTGAACCACAATTTGACGACTATGAACCATACCGCATTTAAGTCTGCTATCAGGGAAGGGATTCCATCCCTGCTTCCTGAACAAAAGTCATTTGATGAGGATGTAAACCATGCTCCACGCAGAAAAGACATACTGAGCAAGGCAGAAAAAAAGCTGGCCTTGCAAAATGCCCTACGCTATTTCAGTCATGAACATCATGACACATTGTCACGGGAGTTCCTGGATGAACTATTGCAGTATGGCCGCATCTACATGTACCGGTTCCGGCCTGACTATGAAATGAAGGCACGACCTATAGGCGATTATCCATGCAAATCACTGCAGGCGGCCTCGATCATGATGATGATTCAGAATAACCTGGATCTTGCAGTAGCCCAACATCCGCACGAATTAATTACTTACGGAGGAAATGGTTCAGTTTTCCAAAACTGGGCACAATACCTGCTTTGTATGAAATACTTGTCGGAGATGACTGACGAACAGACCTTGGTAATGTATTCAGGTCATCCGATGGGACTTTTCCCCTCGCACAAGGATGCTCCAAGAGTTGTCATTACGAATGGAATGGTTATTCCAAACTATTCAGGCCGGGATGATTATGAAAGGATGAACGCGCTGGGCGTTTCACAATACGGGCAAATGACTGCCGGTTCATTTATGTATATCGGACCTCAGGGAATCGTGCATGGGACAACAATCACTTTATTGAATGCTGCACGTATGCGTGGTGACGGTAAAATCGCAGGAAAGATATTTATTTCTTCAGGATTGGGGGGAATGTCGGGAGCACAGCCTAAAGCTGCCATCATTGCAGGAATGGTGGCCGTCATTGCAGAAATCAATCCCAGGGTAGTGGAAGTGCGCCAATCACAGGGCTGGGTGGATGAAGTCTATGAAGATTTGGATCAGCTTATCGGGCGAATGCTTAAAGCCAGCAGGAATAAAGAGGCAGTTTCGCTTGCCTACCAGGGGAATGTGGTGGATCTGTGGGAAAAACTGGCTCGGGAAAATATATCAATCGATTTAGGCTCAGACCAGACTTCACTGCACAATCCCTTTGCAGGAGGTTATTATCCGGTAGGATTAAGCCTGGAGGAATCCAATCAACTGATGGCCGAAAACCCAGAACTTTTTCAGGAGAAAGTACAGGAAAGCCTTAGGCGGCAGGTCACAGCCATTAACACAATTTCAAAAAAAGGAATGTATTTTTGGGACTATGGCAATGCATTTCTGCTCGAAGCCCAACGTGCCGGGGCAGAAGTAAGCACAGATGATGGAAGTTTCTCCTATCCCTCGTATGTTCAGGACATCATGGGTCCATTGTTCTTTGACTATGGATTCGGCCCTTTCCGCTGGGTTTGCTGCTCCGGCGATTCTGAAGACTTACGAAAAACCGATGAGATTGCCTGTCAGGTAATGACTGACATCGCCAAAGGTGCACCCACAGAGATCATCAACCAATTGAAAGACAACATTCATTGGATTTCTGAAGCCTGGAAAAACAAGCTGGTGGTAGGTTCCGAGGCCCGCATTCTTTATGCCGATTGCGAAGGAAGGATGAAAATTGCTGAAGCATTCAACAAAGCCATTCATGATGGAATTATTCATTCACCAATTGTACTTGGAAGAGATCATCATGATGTATCAGGCACTGATTCACCTTACCGTGAGACCTCGAACATTTATGACGGATCAGCATTTACCGCCGACATGGCCATACAGAATGTTATCGGAGATTCATTTCGCGGAGCTACCTGGGTCTCTATACATAACGGCGGCGGCGTAGGTTGGGGAGAGGTGATAAACGGGGGATTCGGTATGTTGCTTGACGGCAGTCAGGATGCTGACCGTCGTTTGAAACAAATGCTACACTGGGATGTAAACAATGGCATTGCACGCCGAAGCTGGGCCAGAAATGAACCGGCCATATTTGCAATTAAAAGGGCCATGAAGGAAAACCCGGGACTGAAAGTCACACTGCCAAATCTGACCGATGAAAAACAGATCGATGATTTGTTTGATTAGATTGGAAATATTTTATCATTAAGCTTCGAACGAGTTCATGCCATGGTCTGACGACATGATTCAGAACTGAACACATTGACTTCGGACGCTTATTCTCTCTCCATTCAGATGTTCTTCACATAAGCAATATGCTTGCTTAAACCCCACATGGAAGGTATACGGGTAGGGATTGCGTCGTATTCGGGCTTTATGATTTAACTGATAATTGATTTCTATCTGTATTAAAATCATTAAATAAAGACAGATAGAACACAGATAGAAGACAGATGATAAAAGGAGAGCCTTACTCAAACCTTATCTGAATGCAGTTTTGCATACAATATCATTCCTACGATCAGTCACTTTTGACGGATGGCCTTTTCGCAAACAAGCATTTAGATGTTATATTATAGGTTGTGACGCTTCCAGATATAATAAAGCACCTGAAGGATTGATCAGCAAATAATTCTCATTTATTATATTTAATCTATGCAATTTCTCCTTGGAGATAGGTGAATGTTATGAAATATTGTATTATTTTTATATACGAATCAAAATAAAGATGGCCTTTATGAAACACATTGTTATTGGAGTATTTATGCTCTGTTCATTTGCCTGCTTTTCACAAAAAGCAGATTCTGTTAAGTCAGAAGGCTGGAAGAAGATCTATCGGGCAAGTGCAACAAAAATAAATGATCTTGTTCATACCAAATTGGAGGTGAGCTTCGATTATTCCAAATCATGGATGTATGGCAAGGAGTGGATCACTCTCCATCCTCATTTTTATTCCACCGATTCATTAAATCTGGATGCAAAAGGCATGAAAATCAATGAAGTCTCACTGATAAAGTCAGGCAGGCACTTCCCTCTTAAATATACCTATGACAGCCAAAACCTACGTATCAATCTGGATAAGACTTACAAAGGAGGAGAAGATTATTCCCTTTTTATTGATTATATCGCCCGACCGAATGAGGTAAAAGCAAAAGGAAATCCTGCCATTTCAGGAGCTAAGGGACTCTATTTTATCAATCCGCTCGGCAAAGAGAAAGATAAGCCCACTCAAATATGGACACAGGGAGAAACCGAATCCAGCTCCTGTTGGTTTCCCACAATAGATAAGCCGAATCAAAAAACAACGGATGAAATCAGCATGACAGTCCCGGATAAATACCAGACTCTCTCAAACGGGGTGATGGTAAGCCATAAAAATCATCCTGACGGAACTCGTACCGACACCTGGAAAATGGATCTGCCGCATGCTCCTTACCTAATGATGATGGCTGTCGGTGAATATTCAATCATTAAAGATCATTATAAGGGCAAGGAAGTAAGTTATTACGTCGAGAAGGAATATGCACCTGTAGCCCGTAAAATCTTTGGCCTGACCCCCGAAATGATTCAATACTTCGAGCATATCACAGGGGTCAGTTACCCATGGCCCAAGTACTCACAAATTGTGGGCAGAGATTACGTCAGCGGTGCTATGGAAAACACCACGGCTACATTACATGCAGAAAATGCCCAACAGGATGCACGGCAATTGATTGACGGGAACACCTGGGAATATGTAATCGCACACGAATTGTTTCATCAGTGGTTCGGAGACCTTGTCACGACCGAAAGCTGGAGCAATCTGACCTTGAATGAATCCTTTGCCGACCTGAGCGAAACCTTGTGGGAAGAACACAAACACGGAAAGGATGCAGGCGATGAGCTGAATTACAATGCGATGCTGAAGTATCTTCGGTCAGGTAGTGAGAAAAAAGACCTGGTTCGTTTTTATTACCAAAACTCATCAAATATGTACGATGCGGTAAGTTATGAAAAAGGTGGTCGCGTTTTAAACATGCTGAAGTACACTGTTGGCGATAGCGCCTTCTTCAAATCATTAAATCTATACTTAAGGACGAAGAAATTTCAGTCGGCAGAGGCACACGATCTGCGCCTGGCATTCGAAGAGGTGACCGGACAGGACCTGAACTGGTTCTGGAACCAGTGGTTTTTTGGCAGTGGACAGCCCAGACTTGATATCAGCTATGCATACGATGCTACCGCAAAAAAAGCCAAAGTATTCATCAGGCAGGATCAGCCTGATAAGGTCTTCAGGTTTCTGATTGCTATTGATGTTTACCAGGGCGCTGATAAAAAAAGGTACAAAGTCTGGGTAGACCAAAAGGCAGATACCCTCATCTTCCCTGCAAATTCAAAACCGGACCTGATCAATGTTGATGCCGACAAGCTCTTGCTTTGCGAAAAGACCGATCACAAAACACTGGATAACTTTATCTTTCAGTATAAGAATGCCGGATTATATGTCGACCGAAGGGAAGCGATTGATTTTGCAGCAGGTCAAAAGAACGTCAAGGCGTTAAACCTGATGGAAATGGCTCTCAAAGACAATTATCATGGAATTCGAACCTATGCCATCCAGAAATTACCGATCAGAAAAGATTCAGTGAAGAAGGCCGTTGAACCTCTTCTACTTGAACTGGCGAAAAATGATCCAAATTCATTGGTGAGAGCCGGAGCAATCTCTGCACTCGGCAAATATAAAAAGGATACCTACAAAGCTTTATTTCTGAAATCAATCAACGATTCGTCCTATTCTGTTGCAGGCAATGCATTGCTGGCGTTTAGCGCCATCGACACTATTGCAGCTCTTGAACAAGCCAAAAAATGGTCAGCACAGCCTGTCAAAGGCACCCTTTCAGATGCAATCAACATTACTCTCTTCAAATATGCCAGTGAAAGTGAGTTTGATGCCCTTGTCGTACGATTTGAAGAATCACCTCTGCGAAATGCCCGGTTTACTATACTACAACCTTTTGCTGACTTTCTGAAACGAGTAAAAAATACAGCCCATTTCATGAAAGGCATTGACATCATCGTAAACTTCCGTGATTCGATTCCAATTGAGTATCGTCAGATGGTCTTACCATACTTCAATGATGTCATTTTAAAGGGTATTGCTACAGTGAAGCAATCATCGGGCATGACCGAACAGGCAGACTATGCAAATTCGAAACTGCCCGTCAAACCAAAGGCCAGGGAAGCGAATGAAGTTCATTAGCACAAAGAAACGATCTTTTGTGCTTCATTCAAAAAGCAGTGAATAGGTTCGCTGGATTTCTGCTTTCAGTTCATCGACTCCGAATGCCCGGTTTTTGCGGATTGTTTCGCGACCTTCAAAGAATACCACTATGGTTGGGGCCGCAAATACCCGGTTTTGAGCTGCTAATTGAGGTAATATATCTGACTGAACAGACATCATTTTCATCTTTGGAAATGCCTCATTTACCATTTCTGCCACTTTGGGCTTCAGTGCCTTGCAAACTGAACAATTCTCAGTGGAGAAATAAGCCAGTACAGCGCCATTTTCAGATAAAATGCCATCAAACTGCTGAATGGAATGAATCGTTTCCATTATTCGTATTGTCCTGTGGCCAATAAGACCAGTGTGCAGGCAATCTCAGTGAAGATACCGGCAGCCTTCAATTGAGAAATAAACTCAGGGTTTTCTGTTCCGGGATTAAAGATCACACGCTGAGGTTTCAGATTCAGGATATAGGTATAATAATCCGGCTGGTTTTGTGGCCCGATATACATCGTAACAGTATCAATATTTTTAAAAGCTTTCTTTTCTGAATCGAAGGAAACACCCGCCACTTTACCTTCACGCAAACCTATGGCCACAACTTCGTGCCCATGAGAAACCAACGCATGGATGGCTTTATTCGAATATCTTTCAGGGTTTTCACTCGCCCCAATAACCAGAGTCTTTTTCATAGTCTAAATTATTTTTTCAAGCAATACAACCACATGAACCGATATCCCTTCTTCCCGGCCTTCGAAACCAAGTTCTTCGGTAGTAGTGGCTTTGATAGAGACATCATCGGGATCTATACCTAGAATCCGTGCAATTGTTTCTTCCATTTCAGGAATGAACGGTTTAAGTTTAGGTCTTTGGGCAGCAACAGTAATATCCAGGTTACCTACCTCATAGTTTTTTGCAGCAATCAATTCATTGGTCCTGAGCAACAACAATTTGCTGTCAATGTTTTTAAATTCGGAAGATGTATCCGGAAAGTGACGGCCTATGTCGCCCATTTTGGCTGCTCCCAGCATGGCATCACAGAGGGCATGAATCAGCACGTCGCCATCTGAATGAGCCACAGTGCCTTTATCATGCGGAACTAAAACACCGCCTAACCATAAGGTTTCACCTTCGACTAAACGGTGCACATCGTATCCGTATCCTATCCGGAAATTCATTTCTTTGAGATATTAGATTTCAGACTTAAGATATTAGACTTAAGACTGTCTGATTATTCCAATTTTTGATCTGGAACCTGAAACTTTGAATCTGAACCAATCTGCCTATCTCTTCTGCTTATTAAAAGCATCAAAATCGAAAGACAAGGTAAACCGAAGGGTGTTAGCCAGGGGATTATTCTGTGCAACCGGCAACAAATAGGAGAAATCGAGTGCAAATACATTCATCTTCAGACCAGCTCCCGCAGTGAAGAATTTACGGTTTCCTTTTGTAGGATCTTCATAAAAAAATCCAGCACGTAAAGCAAACTGTTTGTTGTACCAGTATTCAGTTCCAACTGAAAAATTGATTTCCTTAAACTCTTCCTTCGCGCCACCTGGTGCATCACTAAAAGAGCTGAAGATACCTGCAATCGGTGATTTATTTGAACCGGAACCTGTGATAATATCAGTGCTGTCTTTGCTTGGTGTAGGTACCAGCAACTTATTCGCATCGAAAGTAAACGTAATGGTATTGTATCGGTCCATTTCTGTTTTATAGGAGACTCCGACTTTTAAATTTGTCGGGATAAAGTCTTTGGTTTCTCCATCGGTATATGATATTTTACTACCAATGTTTGAAATATTGATACCCGCTGCGATGGTTGAATTCTTCCTGTTCATACGGATCTGATTCTGGTAATAGAAGGCCACATCAGCCGCATATGAAGTACCGGCATGGGTTACAACACCATTAACCATTTGCCCGCCGGTAAGATCTGACCGGATATAACGAAGAGCAACTGCTCCTGAAAAATTATCGGAAAGCAGACGGGTATACCCAAAATCAACGGCAAACTCATTCGGTTTTTGCTGACCTAACTGATCGCCATATTCGCTCATGAACTGAATATCTCCCAGTGTGAAATATCGCAGTGAAGCGCTCACGGTTTGATGATCATCCAGCCGCTTGTAACCAACTAAATAAGCCAGATTAATATCTTGTACCAAATTGCGCAGCCATGGAGTATAGGATAAGGCAATACCCATCTCACTCTCGGCAAAAGCATATTTGGCCGGATTCCAATGCTGTGAATTCACATCAGGTGAAATTGCAACACCGGCATCACCCATAGCTCCTGAACGTGAATCCGGGGCAATCGTTAAGAATGGCACTCCCGTAGTTATCGTATTTGCACCGGTAGTTGAAGTCTTGCTTTGGGCGCTGGTGCGTGGGATGAGAATTCCAACACAAAGAATGGCTGTTAATAATAATGTAATCTTCTTCATCTTATATTCGTTCGATTTTTGAATTTGCAAATATAGAAGTTTGTACAGGAGTAACATCACCTGTTAAACTAAAATTCTAAACGGACTTCAGCAATAAATAGTATGGACACACTTTCAATTCGGCAATATTATTATCGGTAAACAAAGACAAGCCTGCCCGAACCACTGGCTGTCTTTCCATTATTGGTTGCTGTGATCCTGTAAATGTATACCCCTGGTTTCATTTTCACCGGTCTTACAGCCGGATTCCATACCAATGGCACACTTTCAGTCCCGGAAGAACCTACTTTGGTCTCCAGTAAATCTATTCGTGATCCATTGGTTTCGAATATTTCAAGACTGACATCAAATGTCACGTCGGGTTGGTTATGTGTAAATTTAAACGTAGTCTGTCCCTGGGTTGGATTGGGATAACAGCTTACTGTTTCAATTCTGAAAACATCTTTCACCACAAAATGAATTTCCTTTTCTGAAGAATTATTCAATACATCCCAAACCTTTAGTTTTAAAACATGCTCCCCTTCAGCCAGTTTTGTTAGTGGAAAAACAATTTTGCCTGTTTTATAATTGTCTTTATCAGCCTGAAAATAATCATTCAGTACCAGGACCTTTGAATATTCATTGTCTAAAATTGCAGTTATGTCATGGCCGATTCCCGTCCCCGAGGTATTTATTCCTGTTTCATCACTAATAGTTGCTAATAAAACTGAACTGGCGCTTACGGTGCCCCCATCCTTAAATGAATTTGAATTTAAGAACAAGTCAATCTGTGGTCCGTTGGAATCAGAAATCGCCGCATTGGATGAGCCTCCAATATAAAAATCATTGAAATAGCCTTGCGCATCAATCGTATCATTATAGGCGTAATATAGGATTTTACCTTTATCCATCTTATAAGAAACATCTTTAGGAACAAAAAATGAAAACTCAAATTCTCCATTCGTAACACTTGCCAATCCCTTGTATATAATATTATTCTGAACGACATAACTAAATGGGTCCTGACCTTCATTTCCAAGTGTTTTAACCTGCATGGCCTTATCGTATACCGTTGGAATGATTTCACCATTAAACGAAGAGAGCTTTACCCCATAATTATCGGCTACAAATCCTTTAACGGTTACAACGGAAAGTGTCCGCATGGTGTCCACCTCTACACCAACATTTTTACCATCGATACTCGTAGTTTCAACCTGATTCTTTGGATTGGCTAAAAGGAGAGCCGGATCAGCCAGTAGCGAAAAGTTTAATTGATTTGTACCGGTATTGGCAGCAGCCTTGGCCAACCGCATCACATCCCCCATGCGCAAATTATTCCCCTGCGGATCATTTTGGAAAATATAATTAAAAACCTGTCTGTTCAAAATGGAATTGGCTCCTGAATAAACCACCCGTGTAGTGGAAAACAGACCAATTGCTCCGCCCCTGGGATTAAACAGAAAGTATTCTCCAGCAGAAGTATCGTCGGCATCAAACCGGCTGTATTCACAGGTAGCAGTTACAAAGATGGGCAGACGGGTGTAATTGGTCAATGAGTTGATGTTACTGATATCAATTACGTTTTCATCAGCCAGATTTTTTTCATTGGCATGTCCGGTATAGTTCAGGACTAATGTTCCTTCCTTTAACCGGGTATTGATGGCATCCGTAACATCAGGATAGGACTCGCCCCCTGCAGATGTAATTTTCCTGTAGGCATCAAAGTAAATTTTATCAGTATTGAACGCAGGATAAGTCGTATTTAAAAAATTGGCCATACCTTCAGCCTGCTCCATATGGATGTTGGTAAATCCATCATTGATATTTCCGTCATCGGCAATAAAAGTAACCACATCCCTCCAGTTGCCCATAGAAGCCTTATTGTTGTAATTTATGACTTTATCCACAACTGAGGCCGCGTCATCTATTGAATAAGCGGGAATTCTTCCTATTCCTAAATCCACGATACCTTGTGAACCGCCTTCAGTGGGGTCCATAAAAACGAAAAAGTCATCAGTTACAAATGACTCGGTTGGTGCAAGTGAGTTGTCCGATTGATAGGTTGGAATCAGATTGTGGTTTTTACCCAATATATTGCGGTTATCGTAACTGCCATCACCCATTAGCAAAATATACTTTAAGATGTTTTTCCCGCTTTGCTTGCCAAGATCATAACACATTCTGAAATAATTCCTTATCCCGGCAGGATCTGGCAATCCTCCTGAAAATTCATTGTATATGATTTCAGGAGTTAACACCTGAACATTCATCTGATCTTTTACACGGTGAAAATTGGCTAAAGTGTCGGCCGCACTCATCAACGAAGTATTGGAAAGAATTATCATTTCAGCAGGATCGGTTGAATGCAAATTCTGATTGGCAACAGTTCCAACCAGATCAGGTACAGGTATTGAACCGCCAGGATTAAAGGCAATATATTCGCGGTATGAAGTTGAATTCGATTTAAACTTCAGTTGTCCGTTAGCAAATGTAGCCGGTATTTCGAATGTATTACTGAAATCGGTTACGTCAAAGATTTTTGTTGAAGCTGAAGCGCCTGTCAATACAAATTCAGATACCAAGATCTGCCCGTCAACACCTTTGCCCCTGAATGAATAAACATCAGAACTCATATTCAGAAGGCTTGTATAATTAACATCAATATAGTCGAGCCAGGCTTCCGAAGCAGTGTTTGATGAATTATAAGTCAGTTTAAACTGAATATTCTTTGCCGGTGGATTTTCCGTAGTAACAGATATCTGCTCATCCGCAAAGATGGCTGTTGGATCACTGTTATTGACAGGCTGAAAAATAAGATTATCGATCAATTTCCCATTCAGGCTTATATCCATAGTACTTAAAGAAGTTGATTTCCCCACAACAGGAATACTGAACCGGGCTGGTTTTGAAAGATCAGGATTATCGAGGGTCAGACTAATGGATTGCGAACTGCCGGCAATAAATCGTTCACCAAACCAACGGCTACCTGAAGAAATTAAATTATAGGATTCTATTTCATGAAAAGTATAATTCTGAAACGAAGAAACCTGTTTACCCGCATTATCGGTTAGTTCAGCAATTTTATCAATCATTTTGGGTGTTCCCTGATCGGTCAGGTAAAAATAAGTTTCAGTGGCATAATAGTTCTGTTGATGAGTCAGAAATCCGGACGACTGATCCTGGGTTAGCCGAATATTTCCTGTAGAATAAAAAAACAGACAGTCCTTACCTGCATTGTCTTTACCTTTCCATATCGGATACGGATTGAGGTCATCCGTTTGAATGTCCTTATTCATCACCGGCACCATGTATCCACCATTTCCGTAGATTGAAACCTGATCCGGGTTAGAAAATCCCCATTGTTTTATCTGATCATATGTAATTTTGAAAATCCCACTGCTCTTTGTTTTGATCTTGATCCATTTACCTGACCCCAGCACAGAGGTAGATTTCCATTGATAGGCCACAGCAGCCGATTTTAAATTATTGGATTTTTCATTGATCACAATATCAAATCCGACTAATTTTTCAATCCGGTCGTTTCTTCTTACAAATGGGAAGATGGTCAGACGAAGAATGGATTTCCCGGCAGAAACCCCAATATCTGAAGTGATCTGCAATTCCGATTTCTGGTAATTAATAAGTTTTTCTGAAGGATGAAGGATTGGCTCGTATACCGCGTTGGCAATAGATACATCAGCTCCGGTAGCGCTTAGGTCAAAACTTTCGAACCAATACGGAAGTCCGGTGTTGTCAATAATGAGGCTGCCTTCGAATCCTGACTCTGTATTATCCTTCAGATCAGCACTTGGCAAATGCTCAAACCATTTAACCGTTCTGTGATAATCGACCGACCATCCTGAAATAGTGTAGAAAAATATCACACAAAAAAGAAATATTTTTGCCATTATTGAGTTATTTATTTCAACAATAAGTAAACGGTCAGCTTATATTAATAGTATTACTTTATGTTTTAATACGTAAATAAAATTAACGTTTATTCGATTATTACCGGCAAAGATATACAGTAGTAACAAACATTTGCAAAAAAAGAATAAATACCTGAACAATATCAATTCAACAATTTAGTTATATTTGTGAATCTTTAAATAACGATATTAAAGAATCAGGATGAAAGAAGTCGTAAAGGTAAATTTCAATCAGCGAGTTCCATTTGGTAAATAAAAAAAACAAATTAAATACACATGAAATTTAGATCCATAATATTATTTGGTCTTGCCGCATTAATGGCTGGATGCGGATTGTTTGGAAAAGGCAGGGGAAGTAAAGACTCATCTCATTCAACTGGATGGAAGTTTGGCGACCAAAAAGCCGGTGGTTTTCAGTCAGATGAGAATTACAATCAAACAACCGGACCCGGACTGGTCTTCATTCAGGGTGGTACATTTACGATGGGTCGTGTTGAACAGGATGTAATGTACGACTGGAATAATATTCCGAAACGAGTCACCGTGGCCTCCTTCTATATGGATGAAACGGAGGTTTCTAACCTCGATTATCGTGAATATCTGTTTTGGCTGAAAAGAGTTTACCCGGCTAATCCTGAAAAATACAAAACCGCTCTTCCCGACACCTTGGTCTGGAGAGAAGAACTGGCCTTTAATGAACCCTATGTGACGAATTACCTTCGTCATCCCGCTTACGGTAACTATCCTGTTGTCGGAGTATCCTGGAGACAAGCCGATGCGTATTCAAAATGGAGAACTGACCGGGTGAATGAAAAAATACTGACCGATAAAGGAGTTATTACCGTTGATAATACTCAAAGCGGACAAAACGTTTTTACGACTGAATCCTATCTTGCGGGTTTATATACCGGAACAGAAGGCAAAAAACCACTTAAGGATGCTGCCGGAACCAATAGGAAAGTACGTTGGGAAGACGGGCTACTGCTCCCCAATTACCGCCTTCCGACTGAAGCCGAATGGGAATATGCAGCCCTCGGTCTTTTAGGAAACACCGAAGATGAATTACTTACCAACCGCAAAATGTATCCCTGGAACGGAACATATTTGCGCGACGTTTCCAAGAAAACCAAAGGTGAGATGATGGCAAACTTTACCCGTGGCCGGGGTGACCTCATGGGAATGGCTGGTTCGCTAAACGATAACGCCGATATTACCGCTCCGGTTACTTCATACAAGCCTAATGATTTTGGCCTGTATTGTATGGCTGGTAATGTTAATGAATGGGTCTATGATGTTTACCGTCCTTTGTCATCTACTGATGTGTCTGAATTTCAACCATTCCGTGGAAATACATTTACCAAATACAGAACTGATGCTCAAGGCAAACTGGTTCGTGATGAATTTGGTGAATTGGTAAAAGATACGATCGCAGATTTACGGAACGTTAAAGATGGTGACTACAGTTCTCAGATCATCGATGGAGATGATTGGAATGCAGTTAAAGGTAAGACCAAAACCAATGGGATGTATGTCCAGTCCAATAAGGAAGGTCAATTCTCATCAATCATTTCTGATGTATCAAGAATTTACAAAGGTGGAAGCTGGAAAGACAGGCCATACTGGTTAAGTCCCGGAACCCGCAGATACAGACCCGAAACAGAGTCTGCAAGTGATTTGGGATTCCGTTGTGCAATGACCCGTGTTGGTAGTCCCAACGGATTATAATGACATTTAACTCAAACCACATAAGACCTCATTTGAAAAAGTGGGGTTTTCTTTTTTTACACCACTCATGAACATTGCGAGCCTATATTCAATCTTCCTGGATCATCCGGTCGTAACTACTGATTCAAGAAACATCCCGGCCAACAGCATTTTCTTTGCCCTAAAAGGCGACAATTTTAACGGAAATAGTTATGCTGCCGATGCCCTGGGGAAAGGAGCTGCATATGCCATCGTTGACGATCCAAAGGTTGTTGGCGACAAACGCTATATCCTGGTGAATGATGTATTGGGTTGTCTTCAGCAATTGGCAAGATATCATCGTGATCAGTTGGGCCTGCCAATTCTGGCAATTACCGGAACAAACGGCAAGACAACAACAAAAGAACTTATCGCTGCCGTTTTGTCAAAGAAATTCAGGGTAAACTACACCCAGGGTAACCTGAACAACCATATTGGCGTCCCCCTGACCATTCTGTCGATGAATGGAGATACCGAAATAGGTGTAGTCGAAATGGGAGCAAATCATGAGGGCGAAATCAGTATACTTTGTAACATCGCCAATCCGGATTATGGCCTGATAACAAATATCGGGAAAGCCCATCTGGAAGGCTTTGGCTCCCTCGAAGGGGTCATCCGTACAAAATCTGAATTATACGATTACCTCAGGAATAAAGGCGGTAAATGTTTCCTGAATGCTGATAATCCTTTGTTGGTTCAACAGGCCAAAGATCTGGAACAAATCAGTTATGGAGAATCTACAGATTATTTTATGCCCGGAGAAGTGGCCGGCACTGATAACTACCTGGTCGTTAAAGCACTGTTCCCGAAAGGATGGCTTTACCTGAAATCAAAACTGGTAGGCAATTACAACTTCGAGAATCTGTTAGCTGCTGCCTGCCTGGGTAAATACTTTGAAGTTGATCCCCTGCAAATCCAGGAAGCGCTCGACGAATATCAGCCCTCCAACAACAGGTCTCAACTGATCCGTAAAGAAAAAAACATCCTTATCATGGATGCATACAATGCCAATCCGACCAGTATGATGGCAGCGCTGACCAATTTTTCAGAAATGAATTACAACAATAAATGTCTCATTTTGGGTGATATGCTTGAACTGGGAAATGCCTCTGCGGAGGAACATCAGAAAATTGTCGATTATATTGACAAACATAACTTTACGGATGTATTTCTTGTTGGTCCGCAATTTCTAAAGACTACCTGCATGACAAAAAAAGAGAAGTTCGAACAGGTCGAACTTCTCTCAAACTACCTAAAAACACAACCTATTGAAAATAAAATCATCCTGATTAAGGGATCCAGGGGTATCCACCTGGAAAAAATTCTTGATTTGTTGCCTTAAAGTCTCTTAATTCATTGTTGGTTTCTGCACATTCAGTACATCTGAAATCGCTTTTTCGAATGTCGATTTTGGCAACGCACCCATAGCCATTTGAGGCTGTCCTTCAACCGGGACAAACAACAATGAAGGAATGCTTTGAACACCAAATATGGAAGCAAGTTCCTGTTCACTTTCCGTATTTACTTTATAGATGATGATGTTTTCACCATACTCCTTTTGCAGTTCCTCCAGTACAGGCGCAACCATTTTACACGGACCGCACCAATCGGCATAAAAGTCGATCATACATGGAGTCTTACCTTCATATTTCCATTCTTTATTGAGATCAAAGTTGAATACTTTTTCTTTGAATGTCTCTTTGGTTAAATGTTCTAACATGTTTCAATTTTTATATTATACAAACATACACAATATTGTATATATCCATATCAATTCCTATGCCATTAATTTAAAACCCCTTAGAAATCGTTTTTTACATTTCATAACTTGTTCAAAATAACGATCATCCGGGCATATTTTTTTGTCGTAAATTTTGTATCTTTATCCTACGAATGAGTTTCTGGCACAGTCTAACCTAAAGACTCACCACTGAACTCCCTGGCTCCAGACACCAATTGCCGCTCCATTAAGATATACTTCTTCAAAGCAATGAACATGCTTTCGACCTATACGGAATGTATCCGGGTAAGGATTGCGTCGTGTTTGCTTCGTATAATTTGATTTGTAATTGACTTCTATCTGTATTAAAATCGATTTCTCAATACAGATAGAAGACAGATGCAAAGCAGATACTAAAAGGAGAACCCATCCCGATCCCCTCCCTGTCCTTATTCAAACCCGGCCCAAAATCCCTTTGGTCAGTTACTTTAACGGAAAGTCCTTTCGCAAACAGGCATTTTGAAGGGGAATAAGAGCCTGACTTATCAATCAGCAAATCATTATCCTTTAAAAAGAACAATTTCCCTGATTTAAAACCTGGAATTAATTTCAAAACAGCAATTAATTGTAATTTTGTCACGGTTTAGTTCAAATTGTCAGATTCAAGCATTTTAATAGTAGTATTATTTGGGATTTAGCTCATGAAACAACATTTACAACATACGATATTTAATGTGATTTCAGAAACTGCTGACCAGCTCAATCAGGAAACATATGTGATTGGCGGTTATGTCAGGGACCTTATTTTAAAACGACCCTCGCCCGACATTGATATAGTTACAATCGGCAGTGGTATTCAGTTAGCTGAAAAGACTGCCAAAAGATTAGACCCAAACATTCAGGTGAGTGTTTTTAAGAATTTTGGCACAGCCATGCTTAAATATCAGTCGCTGGAGGTGGAATTTGTCGGTGCACGTAAAGAATCATACCAGGAGGACTCCAGGAATCCGATCGTTGAGGATGGCACATTGGAGGAAGATCAAAATCGAAGGGATTTTACGATTAATGCTTTGGCCATTTGTCTGAACAAAGATCGCTTCGGTGAACTGATTGATCCTTTTGGAGGAATGGAGGACATCCAGAACAGAATTATCCGTACACCACTCGA
Organism: Prolixibacteraceae bacterium UBA6029; assembly: GCA_002429385.1. Lineage (GTDB taxonomy): Bacteria > Bacteroidota > Bacteroidia > Bacteroidales > Prolixibacteraceae > Aquipluma. The sequence goes on from DIZL01000006.1 coordinate 38,369, forward strand.
ACCGGGGATTACCTTCTCCGATGACCCCCTACGCATGATGCGTGCGATCAGGTTTGCTTCACAACTTGGCTTTACAATCGAAGAAAAGACACTGGAGGCCATATCGCTGAATAAAACGCGTATTCATATTATCTCTAAAGAACGAATCGGTGAAGAGTTAAATAAGATCATTCTTTCGTCAAAGCCTTCCGTAGGATTTAAATTATTGGACCAAACAGGATTACTTGAGATCATCTTTCCTGAATTGCACCGCATGAAAGGACAGGAATTCGTCAACGGGATTGGTCATAAAGACAATTTCTATCATACGTTGGAGGTTCTGGACCGAATTGCTCCAACGACTAATTATCTTTGGTTACGATGGTCAGCTTTACTGCACGATATCGCAAAGCCTGTAACCAAGAAATATATACCCCCGATTGGATGGACCTTTTATTCGCATAATTTTATTGGCGCTAAAATGGTTCCGGCCCTGTTTAAGAAGATGAAATTCCCGCTCAATGAGAAGATGAAGTATGTTCAGAAACTCGTTGAACTTCATATGCGGCCTATAGTGCTCTCTGAAGAAGAGGTTACTGATTCTGCGATCCGAAGGTTACTGTTTGAGGCGGGAGATGACATCGATGATCTGATGACCTTGTGTGAGGCGGATATAACCTCAAAAAATCAGGAGAAAGTTAAAAAATATTACAGTAATTTTCAACTGGTCCGGCAGAAGTTAAAAGACCTGGAAGAAAAGGATCACATCCGTAACTTTCAGCCACCTGTAACCGGTGAAACCATTATGGAGGTATTCGGACTTGGACCATGCAAGGAAATCGGGCAGATCAAAACCGCCATTAAAGAAGCAATTCTCGACGGTATTATTCCAAATGATCACGATCAGGCCTACGAATATATGTTGAAAATAGCCAAAGATCTGGGATTAACTCCGGTCTCAGGTCAATGATCGGTCCTTTGAATCCGAAGTAAAATGGGAAGGTGATCGGAGAAACCTTCCTTGTACTTAAATCCCACATAGGTCCGTTTGGGTTTGACACCGCCAAACTTAACATCAGGTTCGAGAAGAAAGCCGGCATTAAATATTTCTGCGTTCAGAAATTTAATGCATCCTGTACCTTCCACAAAATTGTCTGAAACGATCCATTGATCAAATACTTCCCATGTATACTGGCTTTTAATTGTCTTAACAGGATTCGAATGCCACGCAAGGGAAAGATTAATCAGCTCACCTTTTATCGCAGGATTATCCACAGCTTTAGCGCCCAATACACTTAATACACTTTCATCGTCTGGAGTGTCATTAAAATCACCCATGCAAATGATTTTAGCAGATGAGAACCGGGAATTCAGTCGCCTGATGGCTTCCTTAAGTGTTTCAGCTGCCAGTCTGCGAAACCGAATGGTTTCCATGATCCCTCCATAACGGGAAGGCCAGTGATTCACAAATACATGCAAGGTATCACAACCGTTCAGAACACCGCTAACCCGAAGAATATCCCTGGTTTTAAACGACCGGTTAGTTGGATCAACAACAGGGATTGCCTCCCAATCGAATGGTCTGAATAAATCAGGTCGATAAATGAGCGCTACATCAATACCCCGTTCATCAGGTGAGTCCTTTTGGACTATTTTATAATGATATTTTTTTAAAGGGGCATTACCTGTTAATAGTTCCAGAACGTGTAAATTTTCGATTTCGCAAAGCCCGACAAGTATAGGTGGATTCCATTTCCCGGCTGCGACAATCACTTTGCCAAGCCTTTCAGCCTTTTTATGCATTCTCCCGGGAGTCCATCTTCGGTTACCCTCAGTGGTAAAGTCATCATCCCTTGTGAGCGAATCGTTCTCGCTGTCGTAAAAATTCTCAGTATTGTAAAACATCAGGGTAAATTCATTCCTGGTCAAATTCTCCTGACAGAAACTATTCTTTGTCCGAACAAGAACTAATATAATACAGATTACAACGATGAGTTTCATTTGCTTAAAATATATGTAACAAGTTAAGCAAAGCTTACCGAAAAGAAAATGATCTTTAGAAGTATTTTAGGGAATGTATGGCCTAAATGTTTATTCCAAAACAAGTAGAAATAATTACTACTGATTATTTAGCCTTCTTTTCCTGACGCTCAAGGGCTCCTATATCCGGACCGGCATCTAAAAAACGGTCACGTCCTTTTAGATCAAGAGGGTATAATTTACTGATAGCCCGGTTTGCTGCATCCTTGGCTGGACTAAGCGTGTCAAGTTCGAAAATATATTTCTTGTACGGGTCTACGAATTTAGGATCGACTCCTTTCAGAATATTCACGTAATGATCCACATTCGTTGTCTTAAACGTATCGGCAACCTGAAGGATACATCGGTCGAATTTATAATTAAACAAAGCTTCGCTCTTATTGCTCAGCAGTAATTCATTCCCGTCAATGGCATTTCCGGTGATAATACAGTTACCGAAATTTGCCTTGGCTAAATCACCAATATAGGCAGGTTTATCTTTACTGATGATAAGATAATTCTGGATCTGAAGGGAAGGTGTACTACGGGCTTTTGAGCCATAACCGCCCCAGTAATTGGCAATGGTCGAATGGTTGAACTCATAACTTCCCCCTACAAGCAAGGCCACAGCATAAAAACCACAGTTAGTTATCAGGCAATTACTTGCCTCGATATCCGATTTCATGGCAAATATCCCGGCATAAGCCATATTCTGAATCTTGGCATTATTAAGCATCACTGTTGCAAAACCTTCGTTTTCAATGTTGCCCACCTGAAGGCCAATGTTCGCATTTTTAATTTCCACATTCGAAAATTCATTGCCTTTACTTCCTGAATATAACAAGACGCCATTCCATTGGTCAGGAACATTGGCATAAACACTTTCGAGCCGGTCGCCATAAAAGAGAATCGGGCTGTCAACAGTTCCATTGGCCAGAACTTTTCCTTTCACATATAAGCCGGCATCTTTATGAAAGTAGATCTTGGTGCCGGGTTCAATGGTTAATGTGGCATTGCTGTCAACAAGGGCATAATTGTATACCAGGTAAGGTTTATGATTGGTCCATGTGCTTGTCTTCAGATTCGCTCCTTTTATCAGATTAAAATCCTGCCCCCAGGCCAACACTTTAACATCCTGATGGTTTGAATTAGTCACAAACTCAATAGAATCCTTTACAATCAGCGGAAGATTCTGACCACTTGGATCGACAGTGACCTCAACAAAAATATACATGCTGTCATGAGGTGCAATTTCCAGGTTATGAACCTCATTGGCCGAAACGCCATTGATGTTTAACCTGAAATTGGAAGTTTTATCTTTAGCCAGTCTGATAGAAGTTATCATGACCTTCTGACTATAAGGATTATAAACCTTTAAATGCTGCGTTGTCGAACCAACAGTTGTAAATACCGTGTCGAACCTCACTGTATCATTCGAAAAACGAAGCTTGACATTAGGCGAAGTAAGATACTTTTCATCCTGACAGGAATACAGATATCCCACCGTCAGGAGCAATAATACTATGTAGATTAGTCGTTTCAAGTGAAATATTTCAGTCTGTATGCTTCATTTATGATAACGTCATTTCTGCACACATATTATTTCAAAATTAATAAATGATTTTCACATTTTTTAACATTCTGATAGCTAAATGACTAAAACATCCTTAACGATTGTTAATCTTACCAGAAAATAAGGAAAACAAAAATATATAATTCATCATCTAATTAATAATCATCATATTATACTCCAGAGCAACACTCTTGCTAAAACATTAACAAATCGCTATTATTCGATCTGAAGGTTTATCTGTTCAAATGTTTTAGATGTTTTAGATGTTTTTTAACTTTACCCACTGAATTATCTAGCGAATGAAACATTTAATCAGCCTGATCTGCTTACTGGTTATCCTCACAGGAATGACTAACGCAAAAGAGAATCCTCCCTTTCTCAAATACTCCGGGGACCAATGGGTTGATTCAATAATGAAAAGGATGACCATCGATCAGAAGATTGGTCAGTTATTCATGATTCAGGCCTATTCGAACAAGAAAAACGAACATACTGAAGCGCTTTTAAAGCTGATTAACCAATTTCAGGTAGGCGGGGTTATTTTTATGCAAGGGGGCCCTGTGGAGCAGGCCAATATCTGCAACAGGTTACAGCAGGCCTCCGAAATCCCTTTGCTGATGGCTATCGATGCTGAAAACGGACTTGGATTCAGGTTGGATTCTACGCTAAATTACCCTATTCAAATGGCCCTTGGAGCCATCACCAATGATTCCTTGATTTATCGCATGGGCTTCGAAATCGGAGAACAATGTCGCCTGGTGGGTATCAACATGAACATGGCTCCAGTTTGCGACATCAATGTTAATCCCGATAATCCGATCATTAATTACCGTTCTTTTGGTGAAGACAAAATACAGGTGGCCCGCAAATCATGGCTGTACGCCAGCGGTATGCAGGATGCAGGAATCATTGCTACAGCCAAGCACTTTCCCGGTCATGGTGATACCAAGGTCGATTCGCACTATAAACTGCCTGTGATTGAACAAACAAAGATTCACCTGGACTCAATGGAATTATTTCCTTTTGCTTACCTGATAAATAAAGGAATATCGGCGATAATGACTGGTCATTTGCAGGTGCCTGCCCTTGAGCCAAACGGCAGGACTCCGGCCTCTCTTTCGCCCCGGATTATTACCAAAAAGCTTAAGAAGGATATGGGTTTCAACGGATTGGTTATCACCGACGCCATGAATATGAAAGGGGTAAGCAATCAGTATTCATCAGCCCAATCATCGGTAAAAGCGCTGAAAGCCGGTAACGATATGTTGGAAATCGTACCCAATCTCGATCGTGCAATCGAAGCCGTTAAACATGCAGTCAAAACCGGTGAACTGACCATGGATCAAATCAATGAAAAGTGCCGGAAGATCTTAACCGCAAAAAGATGGCTGGGTCTTGATAAACAAAAACTGGTTGATCCCAAAAACCTGTATCAAAAACTAAATGCAAACAAATACCGTCTCACCCAACGTTTGCTTCAGGAACAGGCCATGACAGTTTTGATTAACCAACAAAACATCATCCCCTTACAACAACTTGACACCCTGAAAATTGCCAGCCTGGTGATTGGTTCTGAACAGGTAACCCCGTTTCAGAAAATGCTGGGAAATTATACAGCTATCGATCATTTCAATCTGGGCAAAACTCCTTCAGAAGAAGAAATTACACAGACATTGAATCAGTTAAATCCTTACAATCTGATCATTGTAGGGATTCAGGAAATGGGTCTGTATCCTTATCGACGATTCGGAATCTCGGATCAGCAGATAAATCTGATTGAACGGCTCAAAGATAAGAATACGGTGATCTGTTTCTTCGGAAATCCATACGCTATGAAGCATTTCACCTCGCTTACGAATGCCCGCAGCCTGATTGTTACCTACGAAAACGACACGGATGCCCAGGAAATGGCCGCTCAGCTCATCTTTGGGGCAACCAATGCCACTGGCAAACTGCCTGTTAGTGTAAAAAATCTTTTCGCTTTAAATTCAGGCATTGATATCAAATCAATTCAGCGCTTAAAGTATACTTTGCCTGAAGAAGTAAAAATAAGTTCGGATTATCTTACTTTTCATATGGATTCCTTAGCTGATTCGGCAATCCGTAACAAGGCGTTCCCAGGCTGCCAGGTATTGGTGGCCAAAGAAGGCAAAGTCATCTTCAATAAGAGTTATGGCTTTTTAACCTATGACAATCTGATCCCTGTCCGCAACGATGACCTTTATGACCTGGCCTCAGTCACCAAAATCTCTGCGGCGCTTCCTGCCGTCATGAAACTCTATGATGAAAAGAAGATTGACCTGGATAAACCGTTTGCCGATTATTTTACTGAATTTAAAAATACAAACAAATCGGTCATGACTGTGCGCGACGTTCTTACCCACCAGGCACAACTTCAAAGCGGAATACCTTTCTGGCTCGAACCGGGAAGTACCACCCAATTGAGAAACGGAGCTTTTCGATCGAAACCTTCCGAATTGTTTCAGGTCAGGGTGTCCTCAAATTGTTATACCCGTACAGACTTTAAAAATCAAATCATCAGGGATATCGTCCAATCCCCATTAAGGGCTCATAAAGAATATCTCTATTCAGATTTAGGGTTCAGCCTCATTCCTTTTGTCACAGAACGAATTACCGGCACAGGCTTTATGGAATATCTGAACAGGGAATTCTACAAACCGCTGGGTGCAGTAACTACGGGATTCAAACCTTACGAACGGCACCCTATTCAGCAAATTGCACCAACCGAAAATGATCTCACCTTTCGCAAAGAACTCCTGCAGGGCTATGTACACGATGAATTGGCGGCTTTACTCGGCGGAGTGTCTGGAAATGCAGGACTCTTCAGTTCGGCGAACGACCTGGCCAAGATCATGCAAATGTACCTTCAATCGGGGTATTATGGCGGCAAACAATATATTTCACCTGCTACAATTGCTGAGTTTACAAAGGTTCAGTTTCCGCAAAGCCCTAATTACCGGGCCCTTGGATTCGATAAACCAAACTCTGCATCAGGCGTAACAAAAAACAAATATCCTGCCCCTGACGCCAGTCCTGAAAGTTATGGACATACCGGCTTTACCGGCATTTATACCTGGTCCGATCCGAAGAACCAGATCCTGTTTATCTTTCTTTCAAACAGAGTCTATCCGACAAGACGAAACACGGCAATCTACGACTTGGATGTCCGAACTAAAATGCATCAGGTCATCTATGATGCTATAAAACATGGAGTCAATTAACTCTTAAAAATTGTTAAATCTTTTACCGAATCTTAATCCATTTGCAATATTATTTTATTTATAATTACGTATGAGACAAGATATATCATGAATAGGGCAAACTGTTAAGTAGTAAATTGGATAAATTCTTCCAAAATCTTCCAATAAAACATTAGGGTTATCCCATTGTTATTTCTTTATTAATTCTAACTTTAAACGTTGTTTAGAAAGAAAAGAGTGTGAACCCATAAAAACTAACTATCATGGAAAGAAAAATCACTTTTAATGAACTTCGTCACATCAAAGACAGCCTTCCTGCCGGTTCAATCAGTAAAATTGCGCAAGAATTTGGGATTGAAGTTGAAACCGTCAGGAATTATTTTGGAGGCGCTAATTATGACAGAGGTAAATCTGTAGGATTACACATTGAACCGGGTCCGGATGGTGGCGTTGTTCTTATCGACGATTGTGCCATTTTGGAAAGAGCCCAGCAATTAATCACATCCCACGCAAATTAAATTACTTTATACGATTTGATGAACAGACTGCTCTATCCTGATGGAGCAGTTTTTTTATGTCCCTTCTAACCTAAACCTACCAATTGTGAAAAACATTCTCCTACTCTTAATCCTGTGTTTACTGACTGTATCGCTAAGCGCCAAGAAACCGCTGTTCAATGGAAAAAATCTAAAGAACTGGGATATCTTTCTGGGTACTCCGATCCCCGGATTTGAAGACCTGGCCAAAAAAGCAACTCCTGCATCAACCTATCAGGTTGTTGAACTGGATGGGCAGAAAATGATCCACATTTCGGGCGACATCTTTGCCTCACTTGCCACCAAAGCCGAATACGGCAATTATCACCTTCACCTCGAATTTAAATGGGGAGAGAAAGTTTACGGCAACCGAAACAGCGGCTTGCTTTATCATAGCTTTGGCCCTTTTGGTGCCTCATTTGGAACCTGGATGGCCACCATAGAGCACCAACTTCAGCACGGCAATCTTGGCGACACTTACCTGATGTGTAATACATCCTGTGAAACCAAAGTGACAAAGGGTGAAGACGGAAAATCTTATCTCTTTTCTCCGGAAGGACAATCCACCCCCTTCAGCGAAAAAGAGAATGGCCGATCCATTAAAAAAGCTAGAAATGCAGAGAAAGCATTGGGGGAATGGAACACCGTTGATTTGTATTGCTTCGGACAAACATCAGTTCACGTGGTAAACGGTCAGGTCGTAATGATCAATACCAATTGCTCCAAAATCATAAACGGTCAAAAGGTTCCCCTGACGAAAGGCAAAATCCAATTGCAGTCTGAAGGTGGTGAGCTATATGTGAGGAAAATGGAGATTGAAAAAATAAAGGGCATCCCTGCAAATCTGACGAACTGATTTTTAGATTAGACAATCCATTCCTGAAAGCAATTATTTACTGTCCAGATAGAGGGTATCGGGACAAAGATCAACACCATTGACCCATTGGATGCTTCCCAGGCAAGGTTTCACGGAATTAAACAGGCTCAAATCCTGTAATTCTTTAAACAGACCAATACCCAGATAGGGCTTCACATCAAACCTTTTCACTTCACCATTACTGAAAGAATAAATCCCTTCTCCGAACCAAAATTTCCTTGTATTTGGGATACTCCAAAGCTATACCCAAGTGTCACTTTGTGTATACCTTGTGTATACCTTAAGTATACCTTGTGTGTACCTTATGTATTATGGAACACATATTCTATACCTATGCTAATTTCTATCTATACTTAATGTATACCCAAATAGTAAGGCGAATATAGCCCGAGAAATAGTCATGTCATTACCCGTCCTTGTTGTAAAATAAATCGATTATACAGGCAAATGAAATCCTTACAATACCCGAATGGATTGTACTGAAGGACAAACTTTTAGCTTAAGGGGGGAAAATGGAATCAGGAAAGAAAAAAAAGGGATTCCATCTCACTTTGAAATGATGGAATCCCTTTTACCGGTCAGATGACTATACTTTGCCAATGGCCTCCAGCACACGGGCAGGGGTCATCGGAAGCTGGTAGAGCCTGGCGCCCGTGGCATCAAATATGGCATTGGCAATCACTGCTCCCATGCAGATGATCCCGGGTTCGCCCCCTGCCTGGGGAGCCTCATTTTTATCCAGAATCCGTGTTTGAATTTCAGGAATCCATGAAAATTGAGGAATCTGGTAGGTATCATAGTTGCCTGTATGAATATCGCCTCCGGTAAACAACACTTCTTCGCTCAACGCATAACCCATCCCCATGGTGATGCAGCCTTCCATCTGAATAGTTGCGCCTTCGGGATTGATGCAGTAACCCATTTCCTGGGCACAGGCCACACGAACCACCTTCACCTTCCCTGTTGTCTTATCGACTTTGACTTCGGCTATATGAGCCACATAACTGCCGGCATCGAATCCGCAGGCAATTCCGTATCCTCTTCCTGAAGGAGATTTAGCAGGTTTCCAGCCAAATAAGTCAGCTACAGCTTTAAGTACGCCAATCATGCGTTCATCTTTCAGGTTCTTCAATCTGAATTCAAGAGGATCGGTACCGGTTTTAGCAGCCATCCTGTCGATTTGCGATTCACGGGCAAAGGTATTGGTGTTGTTTCCGGGAGCCCGCCAGGCGCCGGTTCCGAAAGGATGTACATCTTTTGCAGAATGACTGGTGGTTTTTGCATCTGGAACATCATAGACCGTATCAGATCCTCTGGCACCGGCAAAATATTCGTGGTAGTCCCACACGGATATTTTCCCAGCCTTACTGACTCCTGATGTGATTTTAATTACAGCGGCAGGTCTGAAGGTATCGTTGAAGAATTCCTCCTTACGAGTATACTGAAGCATTACGGGCTTTCCTGACGCTTTGGCTAGCCGGGCCGCTTCGATGGCCTGCAGGAATGCTCCTTTTCCACCAAAACCTCCACCCAGAAAAGGCGGGATGACTCGAACCTTATCGAGACTCATTCCCAGTTCACGGGCTACGCCATCCTGGGTTCCAAAGGGAGTTTGCGTTGAGGCTCTCAGAATAATCTTATCTCCCTCAAAATAAGCCAGTGCGGTATGCGGTTCCATGGGTGAATGGGCCACGTAGCTGTTATAGTATTCACCTTCGAAAGATAATTCCGCATTCTTTTTAGCAGATTCAACATCCCCGGTATTTTTAACGATTCTTGCTTCAGAAGGAAATTCAAGAAGATGTTTGAAAATGGTCTTATCATCCACTTTCATTTCGTCGAACTTGTATTCAGCCTTTACTTTTTTAAGGGCTGCTTCTGCTTTCTCCGGATCTTTATGGAGTATGGCAACCAGATCCTTGTCACGGGCAATCACAATTCCATCCATCTTTTCAGCTTCAGAAGTATCCGCTGAAACCAGCGTTGCACCGTGTGAAGGCGGACGAAGAATTTTGGCATACAACATTCCGGGCATTCGGAAGTCGCCCGAGTACATCGCTTCACCTTTGACCTTTGCAACTCCGTCGGCATGTTTGAACGATTTGCCCCTGAGTTTATATTCGCTGAAATCTTTAGGCTTTGGTTTTACGTCCATGAACTTTTCAATCCGTTTACCTTTGGTCAGTTGTCCGAAACTTACTTTCTTCTCCTTATTTGCTTTGATAAAAACAGTCCCGTTTTCGACGGACACTTCTTCCGGTTTGACCTTCAGGTATTCGGCGCCAAGACTCAATAAAACGACACGGGCCTCTGCCACCGCTCCAAGGAGTGACGGACCCAGTATGCGGGTAGACATTGATCCCCAGGTTCCCATGTCATACGGGCAAAGCTCAGTATCGCCCATCACCATTTTTATACTTTCAATGGGAGTATCCAGTTCGTCGGCAATCATTTGAGGGAATGAGGTGATTATACCCTGCCCCATTTCAATTTTGCCCACCATACAGGTTATGTTTCCATCTTCACCAATATGTAAGAATGAATTGTAATCAGTCGGGAGTGACCTTCGTTGCTCTGCTTCAGCAGCTATGCCTGTCAGGAAATCGCCCAACTGAAAATAGATAAAAAGACCACCACCAAGCAGTTTTACAAAATCTCTGCGGTTGAATTCAAATGAAGGATTGTTTTCGGGCAATTCGTCACGGTAATATTTATTTCTTTCCATAATCACGATAGTTTTTTGTTGAATGAATCAGGGTTTACTTAAACCTTCGAAGTACCGGCGACCGATTCGATAGCCTCTATAATTCGCTTGTGAGCGCCACAGCGGCAATAATTATCTTCCATGCCTTCAATAATCTGCGCCCTACTCAGATGGGGATTTTTCAGCAAGAGTGCATAGGCATTCATGATCATTCCCGGAGTACAGAATCCACACTGCAGAGCATCATGATCGACAAAAGCCTGCTGAACAGGATGAAGCTTCCCATTGGCCGACAATCCTTCGATAGTCATCACCTTTTTACCCTTCACATCTTCCATAGTAATTCCGCACGAGCGGACAGCTTCACCGTCCAGTATTACCGTACAGGCGCCGCAATACCCCTCTCCGCAGCCATACTTGGTTCCGGTAAGGTTAAAATTGGTACGGAGGGCCCAGAGCAAGGTCTGGCCTTTTTCGAGTGGTAGTTCCACTTTCTTCCCGTTTAGTTCAAATTGAATGTTTTCAGCCATGGTGTGTAGTTTTATATATTTCATTGATATAGTCGTCTTTGGTATCAATATCCCTTACGATTTCCGGCGAGAAGGTTTCCACCTCACAAATATCTTCCGGGAAGGTCTGTGCGATTGATCTTAAACCGATTACCGGATTCAGATTCGATAATTCAGTTCTGTATTTCAGGTCATAGAGGTTTGGATGGCCACGTTTCCCATCAAACAGAGGAATTACAATTCCCTTACCCGAACTTTTCCAGGCTTCAACCACCTTCCCGGTAACCTTTGCCGGGATAAAAGGCTGATCTCCAAGGAATATTAACACCGCACGAGTTGAGATAGGTAATGAACTTACCCCACATATTACTGAGCTATGCATACCGTCCCTGTAATTTTCGTTATGGATAAAACTTACCGGCCATGCTTTTAAAGCATCAGCAATTTCGTCATGATCAGCGCCCAAGACAACCTTAATGTGCAGGATTCCTGAACCCAGTATATTTTCAACCACTTTCTCAATGATGGTTTTCCCTTCGAAAGGCAACAACAGTTTCTGTGTTCCCATCCGGCTTGACAAACCTGCCGATAAAACTATGGCCCAGATATCATTCATTGAGGTATATGTTTTTGATTTCTGACTTTTACCAGTTGGGCTGCAATACTGACAGCAATATCTTCAACAGACTGCGCCCCGATGTCCAGGCCTATGGGAGTATATATCCGCTCCCATTGTTCCGGAGAAGCCCATCCGTTAGTCAGGAAGGATGTCTTCATTTGGGCTACTTTAGCCTTACTGCCGATCATTCCGATATAAGCCAACCTTGAGGATATGACTTTACGAAGTACTTCTGCATCGCACTTATGACCGTGGGTTACAATGACCAGGTAGGAATCATCCCCCATCTGAAGTTGATCATGGAGGGAATCAAAGGATCCGGAAAGCACAAAATCAGCATCAGGAATCAGGGATTTAGTGGCATATTCAGGTCGGTCATCCCAGACCGTAACTGAGAAACCCAGGAATTTCCCCAGATGGGCCAATGTCTGACCTATGTGACCAGCCCCTGCAATAAACAAGGAAGGCCTGGGAATAATGCTTTCAAGAAATATTAACCCATCCTGATTAATTTCCAACTCCTTTAAAGGGATTAACTTACATGAACCGTCATTCGGATGTTCGAACATTTCTGCAATTAAGGGCTCAATCTTACTTCTTAGTTCATCCGGTAAATGGGGTTGATTGGTTTTTGAATACCAGTGACGACTGATTTTTATTTCTTCGGGATTGGCATTATCTATCAAGGTCATCAATACCCCTTTTTGTCGTTCAGCAAGACTTTTCTTCAACTGCATAAAAACAGGCAGGTGCAATTCTGGAGCGGCATCCAGCAAAAGAGTCATACCCCCTCCACAGATGGATTCACTTCCTTTGGTTATATCACCACTGAGGTCAAAAGAAAATATATCGGATAGATGAGACTTAAGGGCCAATTGTGCAAGATGAATAACCTTTAATTCGGTCATACCACCTCCGACAGTACCTGCAAGCAAGTGGTTAACACCTATCAGTGCTGAACTTCCAGCCTTTTGAGGCGTTGAGCCATGTGTCTGAAGGACAGTCGCCAGGACATAAGGGGTATGTGCCTGAAGAATATCAATGATTCCCGGATAACTAAAGGAGGATGTTTTCATACAAATCGTAATTCTATGCGTGCAGTGAGTGTTTTGGAAGATAATCCAAGGCACGCAAATACACGTCTAAAATTAACGATTATTAAAACATTATACTATCAGAACGACGGAAAAAAGTCATTAGTCATTGGAAAAGTCTCTTTATTAACTTTTTCCCAATGACTAATGACTTTTTTCCGTCGTTCTGGTGTGATGAGTTTACATGCGGTTCCATGGTATACCGCCAAGGATAAGCGCCAAAGCGATTAAAAAGAATATGGTGGCTATTTTGAATTTACCACTATCTGTTTTAGCCTTTTTGGATTTAGCGCGTCCAATATGAACCAATACAACAGCAATAAGCATGATGGAGAAATGCTCGACTGCATAAAAGCGCAGATTGTTATCTTTCATAGCTGCACCAAAATCAGCCATAGCGATCTTGGTTACCGGACTCAGGAAAAAATAAAGTGTGAGACCTAATAGCAATTGAATATCCATTAATGAAGTAAACACAATACCCAGCAAATTATCAATCTTCGTCCAGGGCTTTTTACCCATCCAGCCTGCCATGTATTTAACCAGTGTAACGACCAGACTAATCAAAAGCAACCATCTCAGGGTATTGTGCAAGAGTAGAAATTCGTTGTACATGTATATTTAAATTAAAGTGTTTTGATAGTTAACGATTGAAACCTGAATTGGTTGATATTATATTTGGAACCCAAGCATAAATACTGATAAAAAGACAATCAATGCTTTGGGAATCATACGTCTTATTTGTTTCAATTTGTTTTTAGCCATTGTTCCTGATACACTTCATACAGAAAAGATTTCAGCTCCTTCGATCATTCGAAATCCTACCGTTTGATCCAGCGACATACGAATCATTTTTCCCGCCAAAACATCAACAGGAGTCGGCCTGTGATTCTTTAGGATAAAGCTGGTTATAAAGCGACTGATGATCAGTCCAAACTTCTCCCCTGCCCTTTTCTCCTGACGGTTCCCATCCAGTATGGAAGGCCTGAAAATGATCAGTTTTCTGAAGTTTAAGGTTGAAACCGCATCTTCCAATCCACCTTTTATACGAGAATAAAAAACGGATGATTTTGAACTGGCACCCATCGATGATACCAGTACATAAGCTGAAACTCCATTCTCTGCGGCTACTTTAGCAAATTCGTATTGATAGGTGAAATCGACCCCATACTGATTCTCCCTGGTTTTAGCTGTTTTGATGGTCGTGCCCATGGTTGAAAAAAGCACATCTCCCTGCAACAGGTGTTTCCAACTTTCGGGCGTATCGAAATCAATGAGATGTTCTACCAGTTTGGAATGCGTGATTCCGCTTTTCCGCCGAACAAATACATGTACTTTCTTAAAATCAGGATGTCTGAGTAGTTGCCCGACAAGCTATTGGCCAACCAATCCGCTGGCTCCAATCACATTGGCTACTTGTTCCATATCAGTTGTTTTATAATTTCGTCGTTAAGCAGTTGTGTAAAATGATCCGAAACAGTTGTTTCAAAGGGAATAAACTCCATGGCCAAATCTTTACGAATATATGAATTGTCAAACTTGACATCAATGCCAACATTTAGCTTTACATACTTTCGGGTAAATCCTGCAAAAGGAGCAATCAACCAGAACAATCCTTTGGGAACATACGATTTGGGGAGTGGGAACCGTGGATGTTGCTTACGAATTACATTGGCAACATCTAGGAAGTCTTTATGGTCGGCAACACATATATGGCGGCCAGATGCTAAAGGTACATACCCTGCCAGAATATGAGCTTTGGCCACATCACGTACATCCATAAAGCCCATCTTTCCTGCAGGTACACCGGTTTTAAACTTGCCAGTAGCCAACTGAATCATAAGATCGATGCTGGTGGAATCCGTTCGTTTGCTGAGAGAGGGGCCCATGATCAAACCAGGATTGATTACCACCAAATCCCATCGTTCCTGCTGTCCAGCCATTTCCCAGGCCAGCTTTTCTGCCAGTGTTTTTGAGTAACCATAGGGCTGGTGATCGACTGTACTTGTAACATTCCAATCTTGTTCAGTAAAAACACCGTTTTTAGTTTTTTTAATATCAATTGAGTCACCATATATGGCGACCATACTCGAAGTCAACACAACCCTTTTCACGCTATCGGTTTTATTAACCGAGTCCAGTACATTCCGTGTACCTTCATGTGCAGGCTCTATCAATTCCTTTTGCGCATTCTTTATACCAGATATTTTAAATGGAGATGCAGTATGAATCACAAGTTCGCAGCCTTTCATTGCTTCTGAAAAACTTCCCGGATGGAGCAGATCGGCTTCAAAAAACTGCAATACTCCTTTACTCGTTACAGCAATCTTTGTTAAATGAGCATACTTGTCCTTTTGGGCAATATTCCTTACCGTAGTCCTGACTTCTCTTCCTTCATCCAATAATTGTTTAATGATCCAGGAAGCCAGGTATCCTGTACCTCCGGTTACCAATATAGGTTGTGTCTGATCAATGGTTTTCATGCAACAGTTTTTTGTGGTGAACTCTTAAAAACAGAATAATACAAGTCTTTTCAAACCATGAATTTACCAAATTGTTCGAACATTTCAATCTTAACTTCCAATATTTAATAACAATCGGATAAACAGGACAAGTGCGAGGAAGGATTTATTGCTGACAACGAGAGCAATCAGCTATAAACCAATAAATTATTGATCCTGACTCTGCACATTACCCAGTATTCTTCGAAAAGCAAGCTGCATTTTATCAACTAAATTTCATTACACTTGTTACCTATCTAATAATTTCTGATCATCAAATCCATTAAACTTAAATCTGATTATCCATGGTACCAAAAATTCACAGTTTAGGTGGTTACATTCACGAGTATCAAAAAAGCGTTACCAATCCTGAAGCCTTTTGGGCTGAAGTTGCTGAAGGATTTTACTGGCACAAACGCTGTGACACTGTCTTGGAATGGGACTTTAAAGGGCCTTCCATCAAATGGTTTGCCGGGGGGAAATTAAACATTACCGAGAATATCTTTGAAAGAAACCTATATACCATTGGCAATCAGCCTGCACTTATCTGGGAACCCAACAATCCGAATGAAAAAACGAGGCTATTAACCTATTTCGAACTGTATAAGGAAGTCAACAAATTTGCCAATACACTCAAACAGCTTAATGTTAAGAAGGGTGACCGTGTAGCTATTTACATGCCAATGATCCCTGAACTTACAATCGCCATGCTGGCCTGTGCACGGATAGGTGCCGTCCATTCGGTTGTCTTTGCCGGATTTTCTGCTAATTCTTTATCTGACCGCATCATCGATGCAGATGCAAAGATCGTTTTGACTGCCGATGGAGGCTTCCGTGGCGACAAAATTACCCCACTCAAAAATATTGTTGATGAAGCATTGGAAACCTGTCCTGATGTTGAAAAGGTAATAGTTTATCAACGTACCAATTCGAAAATAAACATGGTCGAAGGCCGTGATATCTGGTGGCATAAAGCCATTGAGGGTATGTTAGAAGAATGCCCTGCAGAAGAAATGGATGCAGAAGATAATCTGTTTATTCTTTATACTTCCGGCTCGACCGGCAAACCCAAGGGTATTGTTCATACCACCGCAGGGTATATGGTTTATACTGCGTATACCTTTCTGAATGTCTTCCAATACAATGCGGGTGATGTCTATTTCTGCACCGCGGATATAGGTTGGGTCACCGGTCATTCCTACATCGTTTACGGACCGTTACTCAATGGTGCACAAACACTGATGTTCGAAGGAATCCCAACATGGCCTGATGCCGGACGTTTCTGGGATGTGGTCGACAAGCATAAAGTCAACCAGTTTTATACTGCCCCCACGGCCATCCGTTCCTTGATTGCGCTTGGAATGGAACACATTACAAATAAAGACTTATCGTCACTGAAAGTATTGGGAACTGTCGGCGAACCCATCAACGAAGAAGCATGGCATTGGTACCACGATCATATTGGACGCAACCGCTGCCCGATTGTTGATACCTGGTGGCAAACCGAAACCGGAGGAGTAATGATCAGTCCTATCCCCGGAATTATTCCTACAAAACCTTCATTTGCAACCTTACCCCTACCTGGAATTCAACCGGTTATTGTGAATGGGGACAATAAGGAATTGACCGGAAACAGTGTCAAAGGAAATCTTTGCATCAAATTCCCCTGGCCTGGAATGGCCCGAACGATCTGGGGCGATCACGAACGATTCAGAAAAACCTATTTCTCAACCTTCAAGAACCTGTATTTTACAGGCGATGGGGCACAACGCGACGAAGATGGATACTACCGTATACTGGGTCGTGTTGACGATGTGATCAACGTATCGGGTCACCGACTGGGAACAGCTGAAATTGAAAATGCTATTAACTCACATCCATTGGTCAACGAATCGGCTGTAGTGGGTTACCCCCATTCGATTAAAGGACAGGGCATCTATGCCTTTGTAGTATGCGGTGAACTTTCGACCGGTGGGGAAGAAGGTATCCGCAAGAGCATCAAGATGGCGGTTACCAATATGATTGGTCCTTTTGCGCGTCCTGACCTGATTCAACTCGTACCCGGATTACCAAAGACCCGTTCAGGAAAGATTATGCGTCGTATACTCCGGAAAGTGGCTGAAGGCGATGCCTCTAACCTGGGCGATATAACAACCTTATTGGATGAAGAAGTTGTTGACAAAATCATTGACGGGGCGCTTGTCCCTGTGAAACGGTAAAACCTATACGAAAGCGGAAACCTATAATATAAGAAGTGATCAGCCGCAGAGTTCAGTGTTCAACAAAAGAATGCTGAACTCTGTCACGAACCTTAAACCCTTAAACTATAGAAACCCTTAACCCCTTAAAACTATAGAACCAATACAACCCATTCAAACCCCTTCAACCCTTTTCAACAATAGAAACCCTTCAAACAATTACAACCCTTTCAACCCCTTCTACTCCTCCATCAGCCCCATCGATGTAAATACCTTTTCGGTAATTCCTCTTCGACTCTCTTTAAACTGCTCAGTGTTATCGGTAGATGATTCCATGTTACACACACAGAGCCATACATTGCCGTTTTCTTCCAGGTAACCGACGAACCAGCCCAGGTTTTTACCATCCTGAATGGTCATTCCTGTCTTTCCCCTGAAAATCCATTTATCAGTCTGTTTCAGGATGATCAGCTTCTTCACCACATCAATATTCGCCTTTGAGAATGTAATTTTATTGGTATAAAAGTGAAGCATAAAATTCATCTGCTCCCAGGGTGTTATCCGTGAATCGCCCCAAATCCAGAACTTATCGATGTTTTCTTTTGTAACTTCCATGCGCCCGTAGTCCGAATCATCCGACAATTCCTTCATCCGTGTTGGGCCAACCCGACGGGCCACTTCCTGAAAATAGGGTACTGCAGAATATTGCAAGGCGCTTGCAAGGGTATGATCTTTGTTCCAGGCCTCTTCTGTGCTGACAATACTGTCCCAGGGAATCGTCATGTTTTCATCGGTAATCACTCCCGTTTCCAGACCAATCAGTGAATTGGGAATATCGAAGGTAGTGGCAGGCAGATAACCCTGTTCACAACGTCTTGAATTGTAAATCTGGTAAACATCGTTCTTCAGATCATACATTAGGAAACACCCTTCCACACCATATTCCTCGAAAAATGGCTGAAAGTTAGTGGTAACATCCTTTGCCGGATGTACGGTACATGAAGTCAGTCCAATAAAAACTGCAACTACAATCCAGCTTTTCAGAAGTTTTGTATACATAAAATAGATTTTCACAACCCTATAGATCTAAAAAAGGAGCAGCAAAAGCCACTCCTTCAAAAGTATATTATTTATCGATTGGTTGTTGTAGTCCACAACCGAATTCACTGACAAATTATCCCTGCTATTTGGTTGCTGTTTCCAGCTTTTTCATGATCGAGAAGATAACTGTAGCCGCAAGCAAAATACCAACGATGAAAATGAGCCATAATTGCCACAATTCCAATCTGCCCCAGAAATAGCTTCCTACAAACAAAAGCTTGTTTCCAACAGCTGTCGCTAAAAGCCAACCACCTTGCATTAATCCCTGGAATCGCTGTGGTGCAACTTTCGAAACAAACGACAGACCCATAGGACTCAGAAATAGCTCAGCAACAGTTAAGATCAGATAGCTGTTAACCAACCAGTATGGAGATACCCGTGAGGCTTCAGGAACAGCCTGTCCTGCCAACTCATGAGGAGAAACAAGTCCGATAGATGCAATCAGAACAAGTAAAAACCCACCGGCAGCAATGATCATTCCGATGCCGATCTTCTTTGGCGTTGAAGGCTCTTTGCCTGCCTTGTTCAACATGGCAAAAATTCCCATAACCATGGTGGTCAGGGCAACAATAAACAAAGGATTAAATGATTGGAAAACTTCAGGGGCTATGGCATTGCTGACTTTGTTATTACTGATAAAATAGTAGGAGAAGCCACCGCCAACAAGAATCATTGCTGCTCCGATCAGTCGGGTCATCATCTCTTTACCTTTACCAATCAGTACAAACAGACCGCCAATAGTAGTTATAACTGCCAAAATCGACCACATATCGAAGAACAGATACGTAAATGCGCTAACTTCCTTTACGATATAGTCACGTGCAAAAAAGGTAAGCGTCAGTCCGTTTTGATGGAAAGACATCCAGAAGAAAATAACCACGAAGAAAACCAGAATCAGCGAAGTCACTTTTGGCTTTTCTTCCTTGGTGGATATCATGGTGATCCAGGTTACAAAGGCTGCAAATAATCCGAAAGCCATACCCGTTTTATAATCCAGTACCAAACCTGTAAGCACAGTCACGATGGTAGCCGCTGCCAGAGATGCAATAATGGCGATCGGACTTGTCTGTGAACTTTTAGCTTCAGCTGCACGCTTAACCTTTGATGCATCTGCTTTTACAACTTGCTTTTCTGCATTCGGAAGGTATTTCTGGAAGAAAATATAGACCAGCATGGAGATAATCATGGCTCCGGCAGCAATTCCAAAAGCATAATTGTACCCACGTGAAAAGACTTCAATATAATTGTGGGCAAAAGCCCCAAGGTCAGCAACAGGACCAGCCATATTGGCCTTATTGGCAAGCTCAGTAAACTGGGTGGTATCGGTTAAAGTACCATTAATGTATTGGTGACAAAGCGAAGGAAGACTTCCGTCATGCAGAAAACCATTCGATTTTAACCACCAGTTACGTATACCGGTAGCTGCAAATGGAGCAAAGAAAGCGCCTACATTGATCCCCATGTAAAAGATCATAAAGGCTGAATCCCTCATCTTGGAATATTTCGGATCGTCATATAACTGTCCCACTACAGCCTGTAGATTACCCTTAAACAAACCGTTACCAAAGGCAATTACAAATAAGCTAATTACCGTAATGGTCAGCGACATTCCCGGAATGGCAAGGCTGGCATATCCCATCAACATAATCGCTATCCCGACAAATATAACCAGTTTGTATTTCTTGGTATAATCGGCTAATATTCCTCCAATTAAAGCCAGGGCATAAATTCCGAAGTAAAACCAGCTGTAGATATTACCGGCAGCTTCCTCAGATAATCCAAATCTGGCCTGAAGAAACAGCACCAGAATTGCCATCATTGTATAAAATCCAAAGCGTTCGCCCATGTTGGCGAAAAAAGCCACTAAAAGCCCTCTGGGATGTCCTTTCAGCATAATCAATCGTTTTTAGTTAGTTAATAGGATTAAGAGTTTTTGCATTGCTGACAAATATAACTAAGTTTTTACATCGTGCAATTGGATATAAATCATGTTTTAAAGTTGCAACAAGGGAACTTGAAACACGATTGATTAATTTCCAGAAAACGAAACTTAAAAGGAAGAAAAGTCCAACGCACAAAAGCAGAGTATGTCAGGGCTCTCCCTGCATGCTTCCCTTCCCTACCATATACTGCTTTTCTTGCCTCCCGCTTGCTTTGTTAGTATATTTTACCTATTCAAATCATCAAATTTTCATTATTTGTTAAAAATACATGTTGTCTTTTATCATTTAAAGCTTGACAAATTAACTTTAAAAAGACTATTTTATTTAACTATCTGAACTTTAACATATATTTAAGTGTTACTATAAAATAATATACCGTACATAATGAGTTAGGCAAAAACTTAACGAATTTACAAAATGAAACAATTTAATTACAAAATATCAAGCATAGTGAACTTACGTGAAATATTGCAATCCGAAGAAATAGTTTCCTTTTGCAATTCTCAATCTCAACTAGTTCAAATTTATTCAGCAAAAAACGATAGTGAATGGTATCAGTCAATTGGGTATGAGATAAGAGAGGTTTTCCCTTCATCTATTATTGTAGGAGCCTCCTCCGTTGGAGAAATTAGTGATGGCAGAATGTTGACTGATTCAACGGTAATTATATTCTCTTTTTTTGAAAACTCATCGCTTAATATGTTCTCTTATGAATGTAAACCCGGAAGCGAGGGAGCAATCGGAGAAGCATTAGTTAAAGATGTTGAAATATTGAATCTAAATATTAAGGGAATGCTTTTGCTTTCAACACCAATCAGTAGTGACACTGGAAAGTTATTTAATAGTATTACAGCAGGTAATTTGAACTATCCGGTTTTTGGTGGTGGTGCAGGAGATTATGCAAATAGGCGAAAAACGCTGGTTTTTGATGGAATACACTGTTATGAGCAGGGTGTTGTATCTGTTGTTTTTTCAGGAAATAGCCTACATATTGAGCCGCTTACATATCTCGGCTGGCAACCTTTGAGCAAAGAAATGACCATAACCCAAATTGGTGAAATGTCAGTTAAGTCCATTGACGGGAAACCTGCATTTTCAGTCTATGAAAAATATTTAGGTATAAAAGCTGACGATAGATTTTTTCAGAACAGCCTTGAATTCCCATTTCTCATCTACCGAAATGGTCAAATAATTGCCCGCACCCCTTTTTTCGTCAATGAGAAAGATGGTTCAATTCAGCTGTTGGCTGATGTGCAAGCGGGAGAAAAGTTTAGTATCGGATATGGAAATCCCAAAATGATTATAGCTGAATCAGTGCATATTCAAAAACAAATGCAGGAATTTAATCCTCAGGCAATTCTTTTATATACCTGTATATGCAGGCGATTTCTATTGCAGCAGGATGCTGACCTTGAAACGTTGCCATTTAACAGCATAGCCCCGACAGCAGGCTTTTATACTTTTGGCGAGTTTTGTTCCAACAGCACATTTAACGCACTGCTCAATTCCACCATGGTTGCAGTAGGTTTTCGTGAAGGTGCTAAAGGTAAAGAAGTTGAGCACGAAGAGCTGTTACTAACGGAAAATGCTGACCAGAATTCAGATCCGTATATGAATCAACACTCTAGAATTCTTTCTCGGTTGTTGTATTTTATTAATGTAACGACAAAAGAGCTTGAAGAACAGAATCAGGTTTTAAAGTCACTGAATGAACAAAAGAACGAATTTTTAGGGATAGCCGCCCATGATTTGAGAAATCCGATTGGAGTCATTCAGGGTTTTTCGGAGCTGCTTGAAGAACAAATAGGCGATGAATTTAAAGATTATACTGGAATGATAACTAAAGAGAGCTCTAAAATGCTCACTCTACTTAATGACCTTCTGGATATTTCGAAAATTGAAGCGGGTAAATTGGATCTTAAAAAAAATGGAATAGACTATATAGCATTTGTTATACAGAATATTAGGATGAATGAATTTTTGGCTAATAATAAAGGAATTAAGATTGTTGCTGATTTTGAAATACCTGAATTAATTGTTTCTATTGATGATGGGAAAATAGATCAGGTATTGAACAATCTTATCGGCAATGCCATAAAGTATTCCTATCCTGATTCAACAATAACAGTAAAAGTATTCAAAAAAATAAATCAGTTTATCACTCAGGTAATCGATAATGGACAGGGTATTCCTGAAAAAGAAATTGACGGAGTTTTTAATCCATTTAAACAAACAAGCGTAAAGCCTACTAGTGGTGAAACAAGCCACGGGCTGGGTCTTGCAATAGTTAAGAAGATTATTGAGGGCCACAATGGGCATGTAGGGGTTACCAGCGAATTTGGGAAAGGGTCTGTTTTTTCCTTTACCCTACCAATATGAGATGGGAAAAGTTTAACTTTCTACGACATACCCGGCTGCCAACACATGGTTTAACCCACTGTGGCTGATGATGCAGATAAGAAAGTTTTTAGTACTTTAGTTTGTTTTTTAACTGGGATAAGACACTGCATTTAACTCTCCAGCGTGCCAAACCACGGAAGCATACCAGCAGAATGCACAAACACTATAATATGAGCAAAGAACTATCGGTACTGCTTGTAATATACGATTTCACCTGAAGAGGAAAATTCGGATAAGTCTCTTCAAACTTTTTATATTTTGACCTGGAGAATGACTTTTCATCAAACTTACATTCAATTGCAAAACCCCTCAGATATTCTGTATTTATAACAAAGTCAACTTCATTTCCGTCAGCAGTTCGCCAAAAGCGTATTTCGTCAGTCGGATAAGTATCTCTTAACCTGATATAAACATAGTTCTCAATTAACTCACCACGATCTATCCGGTTGTCAATATCCGAAAACTGGTTCAATAAAATGTTTCTCATGCCCAAATCATTGAAGTAAACTTTAGGCATTTTAGTCAATTCCTTTTTCAAGTTACTGTAAAATGGTCGTAACAAGTGGATATGAAAAGTTTTCCGTAATACCTGAATATAATTCTCAACTGCTGTGACAGATAGCTGCAAGGTATTGGACAACTGATTTACATTGACTAATCCCCCTGTCTGAGCGGCTAAAAGCCTGGTGAGGATAAAGAACTTTTCCTCATCACGAACATTACTTTCCAAAATATCCCTTTTCAGAAATGACTGAGCCAATTCTGCAAGCATACTTCTTTTTCGTTCACGATCACCTGCCAGAACAACAGCAGGATAACCTCCATAGATAAGATACTCGTCCAGCATTTGTTTAATGGTGATGAGTTTGGAAGAAAGATATTCAGGACGTTTCTGCAATTCAAGTAACTCATCTGCCAGTCGTTTATCTCCTGTCTTAAAATATAGAAACTCATCGAAACTGAGTGTAAACAGATTGTAATTCAGTTTTCGTCCAGCCAGTGAATCTTTAAAATTCTGATCAATGTAAAAAGCGCTGCTTCCTGTACAGATTATTTTTACCTGCTCGTTATGCAGATCAAAATTGTACTTTAGAAAATTGATAGGATCAGCCAGATACTGAATTTCATCGATCAAAACATACACTTTTTGATTCTTTTGTGGCAGCACAGAAAACAGGTTCTCAGGATGTTCATTAAGCCTTTTTAAAATAGCCGGATCTTCCATGGTTAAATATACTACCGTTTCGCCCTTCGATTGAAGTTGTTCTTCAACTAAACGAAGTACTGAAGTTTTCCCGCACTGACGAGGTCCTGTAATAATTACAAACTCCTTAAAAGGCAAATTCTTCAGAATTGATGGTAATATATTTCTGCTCAGTAAGTTCATGAGTCAAATATACGTATTTCAATTGAAATAGATACCTGCTAAGTGAATATTATCCGATATTTTTCACTTGGAAAGTGAATATTATCCGATATTTTTCATTTAGTAAATGAAGAATATCGAAAATCCTGTTGGTGCTGACTTGTAATCAATCACAAATGTTGCCAACATCCCTGTATATGTTATTTAGTATTCCAGTAGTTTTTTTGATAATATAGCCCATTCCTCCTGTGTCACAGGGAAATTGGTTCCTCTTGGCATTCTTAGTATACTTAAATCTTGAAGTCCATTTGTTCCCTTAATAACTTCTTTTGTCAATGGATTTGTAAGACTCTTAATTACAGTCATTTTAACTCTAGATTGAATCCCTTCCTCATCTTTCAAATCTTTCCAATACTGCTTTTCTACCTCTGATTCACTGAATTCTCCAGGATCTGATATTAGCTCAGTAATTGCTAATATACCTGCAGACTTTCCTGAACGCCACATCAATCCGATATGTCCTTTTGCGATTTCGTTCTTATGCTGTTTCACTTTCCAATGAAATCCTCTTTTAACTTCCTCGTCATCTAGGGCTTCTTCAATTCTATATTTCTTTGGATCGCATTGGAAAATCCAAACGTTTTCAGCTAAAGATAAATCGTTGTCTAACATTGGTTAAATTTTAAGTTAAATTTTATTGGATGCATTTGAGAACGATTGACAAATAGAATGCATTCCCAAAGTTAAAGAACTTTTCAATTCTTCATCATATATTAAACAGTTTTATTTCTATCCTTTAATTCCTCATTTTCAGGACAAAGCTTAACCTCTATCCCAAAGTTGTTTGCATTTCACTTTTGGACTTCTCATTGCAAAATCCTATTTCCCTTTACTGCCACTTTTCTTTTTATCCCCCAAAAAATCAATACAACCCATATCCCTTTCCTCATTTCCGAAACCATTGAGCTGGGTCTGCGTAATAAACGATCTATACCAACCTGCCTGTTTACGTATAGCTTATGTGTAAATTAAGTGTAGAATAAGTGTACCTTATGTGTTCATGAACACACAAGGTACACACAAGGTACACTCAATGTACACACAAGGTACACACAAGGTGGCAGGTTGAAGGCACTTTGGGGACACCCGGTTGGCAGAGAATCCCGGTTCAGGGAAAGGCTTTTTTATTTCCACTTTATTAGCTGGTGCGGGCGATATTTCGTATTTTTAGCTCAAATCTGAAGGCTATGAAACTTTTTACTTGTAAGCAAATCGCAGCGATCGACCAACTAACCATGACCCTTGAACCGGTTTCGTCTATTGACCTGATGGAACGGGCTTCGGGAGAGGTGGCTGACTGGATCATCCAACATTTCAGTAACGACCAGCCGATCGTCGTTTTTGCCGGTCCCGGAAATAATGGGGGTGACGCCTTGGCAGTGGCCCGTATGCTGGGCTGGTGCCACTTCAAATGCACGGTTTACCTGGTACCCCTGGGGCATGAGCTGAAAGGTGATCCGGCGATCAACCTGCAGCGGTTGGGAGAACAAGGTAAGGTTATCGTGAAACGGATTGATTCGGAAGAGTCGATTCCCGAGCTTTCTTCTGAAGTGATTATAGTTGATGGCCTGTTCGGGTCAGGATTAAATAAACCGCTGGAGGGGCTGGCCAAGTCGATAGTCGGACAAATCAACCTTTCAGGAGCAACCGTTATCTCCATTGATATGCCGAGCGGACTTTTCGGGGAAGACAATTCGCACAATGATTTATCGGGAGTAATCAGGGCCAGCCACACGCTCACCTTTCAAATGCCTAAACTGAGTTTCCTTTTTGCTGAAAACAATCCATATGTCGGCAACTGGGAGGTTCTCCCCATCGGGTTGCATCCTGAGGCCATCGGTCAAACCGAAAGTAAGTATTTCTACCTCGATCAGGCATTTATTTCAGGAAAAATCAAAAAACGTACAAAGTTTTCGCATAAGGGTATTTATGGCCATGCCTTGCTGATTGCCGGAAGTTACGGGAAGATGGGGGCTTCGGTACTGGCTTCGCGATCATGCCTGCGTTCAGGAGTGGGTTTGCTGACCAGCCATGTCCCGCGCCTGGGGTACGAGATCATCCAGAATTCGGTTCCTGAAGCCATGACTTCGATCGATAAGGACGATCAGGTATTTTCAGAAGCGCCTGAACTCCAATCCTACAGCGCCATTGGGATAGGACCGGGCCTGGACAGAAAGCCAAAAACACAACTGGCGTTCCGTAAATTACTACGGACGAAACCCGCCAAGCTTGTAATCGATGCCGATGCCTTAAATATCCTGTCTGAAAACAAGGATTGGTACGATCTTCTGCCTGAAAACACAATACTGACCCCTCATCCAAAAGAATTTGAACGATTGGCCGGTCCATCAGCAAATTCATGGGAACGATTGCAGCTTCAGCTTCAGTTTTCAGAACAGTACAAGGTTATTCTGGTGGTCAAAGGCGCTCATACCTGCACCACTTTCCCTGATGGACGCGTGTTTTTTAACTCCACAGGCAACCCTGGAATGGCCACGGGGGGCAGCGGAGATGTGCTCACCGGCCTGATCCTCGGATTGCTGGCCCAGGATTATACTCCTGAAGAAGCGGCCCTGATCGGTGTTTACCTGCATGGCCTGGCGGGCGACCTGGCGGCAACTGAAAATGGGCAGCAGGCTCTTATTGCAGGAGACATTACCAATCAAATAGGAAAAGCTTTTCTTCGTCTTGAATAATAATTTGGCTATTTTTGGGTTTTCTAAATGAGGCGCTCAACAAAAGCCTTCAGAAAGATGCAATTAACAGAAAACAATAAAAACTCACGACTATGAAAACTTCGGTACTCTTTATAACACTGATCTTTCTGGCTGGCTCGTTGCTTGCAAGCGGGAAGGACGACAAGAAAAAGGAAACCCCCGGCAATCCGGGCGCTCCTTTGGAGGGGGTAGTTTATAGCCTTCCGCAAACCGGCATCCGGGTTCATGTGAAGGCAACCTGCGAACGCTATGTAAACGGTCCATTTTGCATGTATGCCCAGAAAATGCTGGGGATCGACAATGCACCCACCAGCAGCAGCGAGCGATGGAATCTTGACGAGATGCATCTTGAAACCTTCAGCGAACCCGATCCGGACCAGGTTCACAAAGCGCTGGGACAGGCCGCCCAAATGGTTAGCCTCACTGAATCGGGTATCCTGACCGGCATCAATTCCGATGTAAAAACGGAGGAGCGGGGAATTGAGACCCAGAGCTTTTTAACCAAAAGGCTGGACAAGCAGGTGAAGTTTACCGACCTGTCGATCTGGAGTTTCTATTCGCCTGCCGACTCGACCCGGAAGTTTAAGATGGTTTCGAAAAGCATAGACCAGAAGGCGGCAGAAGCTGCTGAAACGATATTTAACCTTCGGAATTCTCGCTTTGGATTGCTGACCAACGCCAACGCGGAACCGCTTCCCGATGGAAAATCGTTTGAGGTGATGACCCAGGAACTGGGCAAGATGGAGGAGAATTACCTGTCGTTGTTTATCGGGAAGTCGGTCAGGCAAGCCTATGAATTTAGTTTCGACTATATCCCCGGACAAAAAACAGCGAAAGGTGAAGTGTTTTTCAGGTTCAGCGAAGATCGGGGTGTATTGCCAAAATCAGACTTATCGGGACGACCCATTGTGATCGAGGTAAACAAATCAGACAACCTGGCTTCGAAACAAGCAAGCCTGAGTACTTCGGAAAGTCCTGACAACGGCAAGAGCGGATTATTCTACCGCATGCCTGGCATGGCAGAAATCCGCATTCTGGATGGCAGCACCCAGCTTGCAGGAGCACGGGCAGCTATTGCCCAGTTTGGAACAACAGCACCTGTTCCAGAGAATTTGCTGGATGGAAAATACCGGTTGGAGTTTTATCCCGCTACCGGAGCCGTAAAAAATATACTTGAAAAATAGGTAGAAAGTCTGCCGTATCAATTTCATAATCTATCCCGGGAGCATGGCTTTCGGGATTTTTTATTCTGTATTTTATCGTCGTTTGACCAAAGGATAATTTCTTATATTAGTGGCCTTAAAAATTATATTTCTAAAAATTCTTACCCGTTAAACATGCAGGAAATTAAAAAATCGCTCCGCGACTCGAAATCAGCACGATGGCTAATGCTTATACTGGTGTCGTTCACAATGATGTGTATGTATTATCTGACCGATGCTATGGCTCCGTTGCAGGAAAGACTGCAAGGCGCATTGTCATGGTCGGCTTCCGATTATGGCTTTTTCACCAGTGGCTACGGTTGGTTCAACGTGTTTCTGCTGATGCTTGTATTCAGCGGAATGATCCTGGACAAAATGGGAGTCCGGTTTACCGGGATATTGGCCATTGGGATCATGTTAATCGGTGCAACAATTAAATATTGGGCCATTTCTGGTCATGTTACCGGCATGTATGAATTGCACATCGGTTCGTGGCAAGTGCTTGAATCATCCAGAAAATCGGCAGTGGTTGCAGGATTTGGATTCGCGATATTCGGGGTTGGCTGCGAAATGTTTGGAATAGCAGCAAACAAGGCGGTTGTGCGCTGGTTCCGCGGAAAAGAAATGGCGCTTGCCATTGGATTAAACACTTCTACCGGTCGTATCGGAACTGCCCTGGCCATGTTCACACCAATACCTTTGGTTAAGATGACGGGAGACATAAGCGCCCCGGTTATCCTTTCCATCTTTTTGTTATGCCTGGGTCTGCTGGTGTTCATCCTGTTTACTTTTATGGACCGTAAGCTGGACAAGGAAGATGCTGATTCGGGAATGGCCGCTGATGAAGAATTTAAGTTCAAAGACATTCTTGAAATAGGAAGAAATCGTGCGTTTTGGTATATAACCATTCTATGCGTACTGTTTTATTCAGCGGTATTCCCATTTATTAAGTATGCTACCAACATGATTGTTCAAAAGTTTGAAATTACAGACACTTTTGCAGGTTATATTCCAGCCTTGTTACCTTTTGGCGCATTACTGCTTACACCGGTTTTTGGTACTTTATTCGACAAAAAAGGGAAAGGGGCTACAATCATGATCGTTGGTTCTATCCTCCTGGTTTGCGTGCATTTATTGTTCTCTATACCTTCGTTAAACAGTTTGCCAATTGCCATTGGGCTGGTAATTCTTTTAGGCATTGCCTTCTCAATGGTGCCGGCAGCCATGTGGCCCTCCATTGCCAAGATTATTCCTGAAAGCAAACTGGGAACCGCGTATGCCATGACCTTCTGGGTTCAAAACTGGGGCCTGATGGGTGTTCCTTTGCTGATTGGTATAGTTTTAGATAAATACTGCATCACAGGCACCATAAACAAACTGGTTGATGGCAAAGAACAGGTAATTACACAGTACAATTACATGATTCCGATGTTGATCTTTGCTTTCTTTGGATTTCTTGCGATTGGTTTTGCCATACTTCTGAGAAATGAGGACCGCAAAATGGGATATGGCCTGGAAAAACCAAATATAAAAGAGTAAAATCCAGAAAAGAGGAAAGAGGAAAGAGGAAAAAGGAAAAAACCTACCCGACTCAGGTTATTCCTCTTTCCTCTTTCCCTTTTCCTTTTTCCCCTTTAGTAAAAAATAAGAGCCTGCATTCAAAAAAAGAATGCAGGCTTTTTTATTGTTATGTTTTCAGAACAAAATCAATGGAATAATTGTACTTTTATATGCTGAATAATTCTACGGAAATTTATATTAAAAACAACTATATGAGCAACGAAATCTCAAAATTAACGCCCATCGAAATATGGGAGAATTTTCATGCGATTACGCGTATACCGCGTCCTTCACATCATGAAGAGCAAATCAGGCAATTTATTGCCGATTTTGGTAAGAACCTTGGATTGGAAACCATCCAGGATAAGATCGGGAACGTGATTATCCGTAAACCTGCCAGTGCAGGAATGGAAA
Organism: Prolixibacteraceae bacterium UBA6029; assembly: GCA_002429385.1. Classification (GTDB taxonomy): domain Bacteria; phylum Bacteroidota; class Bacteroidia; order Bacteroidales; family Prolixibacteraceae; genus Aquipluma. Next base: position 68,962 of record DIZL01000006.1, read on the forward strand.
AACACAAGGGAGTTATTCTTCAGGGGCACCTTGACATGGTGCCGCAAAAGAACAGCGACAAGGATCATGATTTCGCCAAAGATCCTATTGAGACCATCATCGACGGCGAATGGGTCAAAGCCAACGGGACTACCCTTGGAGCCGACAATGGCATAGGGGTGGCAGCAGCAATGGCTGTTCTGGCCTCCAAAGACCTAGTTCACGGTCCGATAGAAGCATTGTTTACCGCTACCGAAGAAACCGGTATGGACGGTGCAATTGGCCTGAAATCAGGTCTGTTGAAAGGCGATATCCTGATCAACATGGATTCGGAAGATGAAGGTGAACTATATGTAGGTTGTGCCGGTGGCGAGGATGCCAATGTCCTGTTTAATTACACTGAAGTTTCGGTTCCGGCAGATTCCATCGCCTTTCGCCTGAATATCACCGGGCTTAAAGGTGGACACTCCGGTCTGGACATTGTTCTGGGACGTGGAAATGCCAATAAAATATTCTTCCGTGTACTGAAAGAAGCCTACAAAGTGTGCGGTCTGAGATTGGCCTCAATTAATGGCGGCAATCTTCGCAACGCTATTCCACGTGAAGCTTTCGGTATTGTTACAGTACCTTATGAAAAAGCCGACAAGCTGGTTGGTCTGCTTGCAGGATTGACCACTGTGATCAAACGTGAACTGTCAGCAACGGAGCCTACCCTGAAAATCGAACTTTCGAAAACGGAGATGCCTGCCATGCTGATCGATGAAAAGACACAGATCAATCTGACTCATGCCATTGTGGCCTGTCCAAACGGAGTAATCCGCATGAGCGACAGTATGCCTGGACTGGTTGAGACTTCGACCAACCTGGCTATTGTAAAATCGGACAGTGAAGATAAAACGATCAGCATTGCCTGCCTGATGCGCAGTTCGGTTGATACCGCAAGGGCTGAACTGGGATCACGAATGGATTCTGTATTTTCACTGGCAGGCGCCAAGGTAACTCTGGCAGGTGGCTATCCAGGCTGGAAACCAAACATGGAATCGCCTATCCTGAAAACCATGCAAGGGGTGTACCAGGCCAAATTCGGACGTATTCCTGAAATCAAAGCCATTCATGCAGGATTGGAATGCGGTATATTAGGCGGAACATATCCGAGCTGGGATATGATTTCCTTTGGACCAACCATCCGCTTCCCCCACTCACCAGATGAAAAAGTAAACATCGAATCGGTGAGTAAATTCTGGGATTTCCTGGTTGAAACATTGAAGAGCATTCCAGTGAAATAGATTTACCCGGAACCTATATAAAAAAGATTCCGTCCCGAAAGAGGCGGAATCTTTTTTGTTAAGGGGTTCCATCTCTTTTTGAAAGATGGAATCCCTTAGCACAAAGCCAACTTGACTATCTTTAATTTTTGAACAAACTATTGCATTGTTGAGACTTCATACATGATACGATTACCCAGAGCGCTATAGTAAAAGCAGTTCAATACAAATGTTTTTGTGACCGGGTTATAGTAATTGATCGTAAGATCTGCAGGTTTCTGAGTTGGGTCGCCTGTCCATATAGTCCACATGCCACCTACTGATGCAAGTGTTGTTGGATCAAAAGGAGAAGCAATGACTTTATAACAAGTTGTTCCACCAACTACGACTGTTTCCGAGGTAACCTCAATCGTAATATCATATACTAAGTAGTTTCCGAATCCTGTTTTCCGAACTTTATTGTAATCTAAAATACTAAAAACCTGGTCTGCATTAACCGGTTCCGTTGGATTACCAGGACGGATACGATAACCTACTGTATGGTAAGTGCCTGCATAAGGGCAATATATATAACTGACCTGATTCCCATACGAAGTTCCCAGACTATTGGTCGCATAAGCACGCACATAATAACGAGTTTTGTCAATCAAACCTGTTAAATTACTGGAAAAAACTCCTATTCCAGTCCCATCGGTAGTAAAGCTATTTGCCAATGTTGGAAGCACTGAAGTACTGTAGCAAATTCCACGTGCGGTCACAGGTGATCCCCCATCATTATAAATATTTCCACCAGATAATGCTGTGCTTTGAGTTAAAGAAGTAACAGTTATAGTGGATATTGCAGGCAGTTCGTTATACACGCCTTTTATACAGCGGACGCTTACCCCTTCGGTTCCGGTTTCCATAGTCGTGCCAAACGTTGCATCTCTGTAATATGTTTGACGGCCACTTCCAACGTTCCCGTTTCCGTTTCGAATTGTAGATGACCAAAATTCTCCCAGGCTATCTTTTCTGTAAAAAATCCCTGCGTCCCGATACCCACCAGGTAGTGCTGTGAAGCCTGAACTATTTGTTGCTCCAGTATTAGGACTTAGATAATGGGTATTCCCTGCTTCTTTTAATTTTCCGCCGGCAACGTTATAACCTCCTAAATAATCAGTAAGTGTAGTCCATTCAGTATCAGTGGGGATATGCCAACCAAGTGGGGCAAGTTTGTTAGTATTTACAGTGTACCAGTTATATAAAGCGCCAAAGGTGCTTTGATTGGCAACATCATTGTTGTACCAGCAATAAGCTGGAGTCGTAAGATTTGACCAGGCTAATTTATCTGTCACATTCGGGATGCTTGTGCCATCGTTATATTTCGTAGTTCTCAGGTTTTCTCCCATCCATATCTGTGTCCCAATTTGTACGACCGAATAATGGGTTCCATCACCATCAGTACAATCAACAAAGGGAATAGTTATCGTTTTGCTTTGTGTTGGCACTTCAGTTGAAATGGTTTTGTAATTGCCCGATATGCTGGTAAATTTTAATAGATCGCCAGTATTGTATTGCATTAGTTTTTCAGTAGTTGCACTTTTTAATTTCTCTTTAGAAGCTGGAATTGCAACATTACCCAAGTAATTAATCCTTATATCGGAACCAGGTGCTCCGTTGCTTAAGAGTATGCCGGTATAAGTGTATGCTGATGAAGATATTCTAATTGTATAAATTCCACTTCGAAGACCGCTTACCTGATAAGAATGTGTACCAATAGAAAGTAAGTTTTGTGCTGCAATTATTCTTCTTCCTGCAATGTCGAACAGTTCAATGTTTATAGTACCTGAAGCAGTGGCTATAAAATCAATTGTACTAATGTCGGTTGTAGGATTAGGATAGATGCGCAATGCATTTTCACTATCAGAGATAGTATTTATTCCATTCCAGGTTCCTGACAAATGAAGTACTTCTGAACCAGAAAGGCTTATGCTCGTGCCTTGGGTAAGATTCTCAACGGTTACAGAACCTACAGTGGTACTGGCTCCTGTTCCTGCAAAACTAATCAGATAGTCCTGCGCTTGGATGGAAACCATCGCAAAAAGAAACGATAAAAGCAAAGTAAATTTTTTCATCGGATTATAGGTTCTGTACTTTGAACTAACAATTGAATATCATCATGTTACTACAAAATCAGATAAGGGATAAATTATATGATGTTCTTATTTCAACTACATTTAATACCAAAAGTAATTATTATAATTAACAATACAAACATTTGTGACTAAATATGTTTACTTTAAAGACTCGATGATAGATTGTACGAGTAGCTTACTCAAGAGGTCAATAAGTGCAAAAGTGTATTAATCAAACGAAATGGATCTGACTTATTTCTTTTGCAAAGGCATGAAGCGATTTTTCAATCTTCTCTACCGTTTTTTGACTTGGCTTGCGGTGTCCGGTAACATAATGGCTTAATTGCCCTTGATTTACGCCAGTGATACGCTGTAACCCTGATAATGAAAGTATATTAGAGTAATATGCCAGAAATGAAGCCGTGTCGTATTGAAAAACAAATTCCAAATCTTTAGGGAAATGCTTACCTTCCTCGGTATACAGTTCTTTCATCTCATCTCTGCTGGTATAAAAATCGTCAATGGCTTCCTGTACCGTATTACCCTGCCCTAACAGTCCAAATGTAAGGCCTTTGGTGTTTTCTCCAAAATGTACATCGTATGTTCCATCTAATCCTTTTTCTACAAACGCATCTACTTTCATAATCTTATCTCCTATCTTTTTTCTCCGTGGTCAAAATTTAACGCCTGAATCTTTACTAATCTGTTGTTGTGTGCCAAACTTGGCTTCTTCGTTTTTGTGGTGGCTTGTTTGAAATTCCTTTTCTGTTATCGGACTGTACCAAATGGGATGCTTTTTACCGTCCTTTTTCCAATAACAACCTGCTTTCTTTAGCTTTCGTTCAATCTCGGAATATTTCATGTTGTCAATGTTCGTTTGATTAACACCCCTCAAAGATATTAATATTAATATCATAGCTCAAATATTTCGAACCATTTATATTACCTTCGCCAATATACCATACCAAAAAAAGACGCTTGTAATACCCTGCTAAGCAAAACATACCATCTGGACGCAAAATTCACCACTGTCTTGTTTTATAGCGCTTTCGTATTTACATTTATGAAATAAATGTCGAATAAGCATTTACGCACGTAATGACCAAAGAGAAAGGGTTTATCCCGAGTACTCGGGATCGCTTTTACAAACGGAATTATCGTGACATACGGATTTGATCGATTCATTTCATCTTAAAACCAAACTCTTTACAGGTGAGGTTTCTGGAATAAAGGACGTTCTTTGACATACTGAAATAAATTTAGAGAATGAGTGGACTATATAAGCTTTAGTCTGGTCAATTCGTTGCACCGTCCTTTATTCATGCTGATAATTTTCTCATCTTGTTTGAAAGCAAAATACAACTAATCAAATTGGCTGAAAATCGAAATTGATCCTTGTATCCAATGCCAATGCAATTTTGTTGATCGTTGACAAGGTAAGATTGAATTTTCCATTTTCGATCTTTGATATTTGACCCTTTTCCATGCCCAGCTTTTCAGCAAGTTCAGACTGTGTCAGTTGTTTCTTTTTTCGTAATTCTTTAAACTGGTGTGCCAGTATTTCAGCATTCAGTTCGTTTTCAAATTCGGCACGTTCTATCGTTCCTTGTTTCCCGACAAATCGGGTTAATACTTCCTCGTGTGACACTGTTTTTATCTTCATAATCCTAAATATTGTTTTCTTAACTGCTCTGCTTTGTCAATCTCTTTCTGTGGTGTCTTTTGTTTTTTCTTTAAAATACCATGCGTACAAACTACAAATGCGTTTTGTTGAATGTTCCAAAAGGCAAACAATCGGTATTCGTTGCTGTCCTGTTCAGCCCTAAATTCCCAAATGTTGCTGTTCTTTAACTTCCTAAAAAATCGAACATCAATAATTTGCTGCGACTTTGAAATGTTGTAAACTAATTTTAGCGCCGCTTTCGGGTCAATGTTTTCCAAAAAAGCTATTGCATCGGGCAAATATTCAACGTCAAATCGTTTCATGGCTCAAAGATAATGAAAGTTGAAATATATTACAACAAAGTGAGAGGTCATTTTTACCTTTTATTCACAAAAAAAGAGCTTGTTAAGGCACCCTTTTATTTTAGTTCAATTCCACAGTAGAATATTACGCTTTCTTAAAACGGAAATGGAGGAAACGGAGGAAATGGAGTATCCTGATCATGCCGGCGGATTACCCTGCTACGCAAAATATGCCATATGAGCGCAAAATTCACTACTATCTTGTTTTGTAGTGCTTCATATGAAATAAATGTCGAATAAGCATTTATCTCATCTTAAAACCAAACTCTTTAATGGTGTGGTTTCAGGAGTAAATGACGTTCTTTGACATACTGAAATAAAAATTGGAGCTGCATTTAGTTCTGTGGTGTAATTTGGAATCAACAGAACTTCCCGCACAACTTTGAAACCCCCTCTATTGAGATAGTCCACGATAATGTTTATTTAACTGGGATTCGGAAAGTCTTTATCTCCCAGGGTTTGAAGTCAATTTTCCCATCGATGTTCCTTATAAATTTACCATCTAAATTGGTTTCCGTCATTTGGGTACCTTTCTTTTGAAAAGATAGCGATGTGATTGGGGTTCGGTCATCTGATTTAAAGAAACGTGCAACGATCCACTCCTTTTGAGGGTACAAAGCCGTCAGAATTACATCATCTGACGCTTCAATAGTAAAAGGACTAACAAAGTAATCCAGTTTACCTTTATTCGGCTTACCTTCAACAGTCGGAACCTGAAAGCTATATTCCAGCGCTCGCTTGTGTAAATCGGCATTTCTCCAGTTTCCCTTAAACGGAAGAATGGCAAACTCATAACTATATGAACCATATAACATTCTGGTTCCCCAGATATAATACATAGCATAAGTCAATGGGATCGAGAAACTGTTGTCCTTTTCCCGGATACTCCCCATGTTTCCTTTGTTAAAGAAGGCGACACCTGATTTTCCATCCGATAAGGCGGTCCAATAATTCCCTTCCACATATTTGTTATTTGTTTCTGAAATGGCAAAAGGTAAATCGCGGATACCTACCACACTGGTATCAAGATTTGGGAAGAATTTAAACCGCAGCTTTTCTTCATGGACAAACGGAGAGTGACTGTCACGCGGATCATTACTTAACAGTCCTATTTTTTGTCCGTTAAAATCAAATTTAACTTTACAGTCAATGCGGGGATTATCTTCATAGATGGTCATTTCAAATTCGTAAGGAATGTTGGAAATGAAACCGTATTCAGTCATTTTTACCCATGGAGTATATTCACTTGATTTTTGGATGATCCATTTACCACTTGACTGACAATCAACCCCTTCAATTTTACCTTCAAAGAAAGCAGCTCTTTTCTGATCTCCGGTAATGAAAGCTCCTGTTTTTCGATCTTTGACAGAGTTGATCCCGCCATCTTGTGATAGTTTAATCTCGTAATAGGGTGTAGTGGCAACCAGGTTGCTTTCATCCGTTTGAATAGCAGATCGTTCAATTTCAATTGGCGCTTCCTCCGGCAATATGGAATAAGAAGTAAAACTTAACGGGGCCAGTTCGACTTTAAAGGCAATTCGGGCATCAAGCACACTACCGTCTGAAAGTTTATTTGATGAAATAATGTGTACCGGTATTTTCTGATCACCACATTTAGCTACAAAATTCTTTGCTTCTCCCTTATTAAGAGCTATATCTGCAAAGATCCAATGTGTTTGTTTCCACGAAAGCGGATTGAACACCGTCACCTGTTTAAGTCCTTCGGCAGTCATGTTTTCAGCAAACCAGTCCATTGACTCATCGATAGTTTGTTGCGATTTATTCTGTGAGAGGGGCAACAATCTTCTGGCATCAGGTAATAATCCGCAAATTTGAATATCATGATGCTGTGCCAGCAACAGGTTCTTCCAGGCAATTTCGAGATTGGCCTCATGAGATTGACCTCCGTTCAGAACCTCCATTGCCGCAAGCCGTTCAGCAATCAACACGTTTGTTTCTGCCTTCCTTGAATTGTTCCAGATTTCATTTCCACAGTATCCCCAGGGCATTCTCACAACAAAATCATTGGGCTTGGTAACCATATCCACCTGCGGTTTAGGGTATTTGTCCATCAAATCATCTAAAAGAACCCAGGAAAACTTTGGATTTTTGTCATATTCCTTAACCAATTCTTCTTTTCGCAATCCCGAATCATCTGCCCTTGAAGCCAGCAATGGTTTTATATGTTCGAATTTTTTTCGGTAATCTTCCAGTGATACCTGACTATCTTTTCCGGGATAGCGTGTAAGAATCCAATTATCTATTGGTGTTTTCCCAAATTCAGCGCCTTCACCAACATATGTTGGGATGGTCGCCATTTTAGAGCCATCAAGACCGACCCACCATCCAATCGGAACATCAAATGTGGGATTATAACCATACATCATAAAGTGCGTGCGCATGATAGCCCCGTCAAACCCAAAGCCCTTAATAATCTGAGGGATTTGACTGTGCATAGCATGTTCGCTCATTAAATAAACAGGAGGTCTGTAATTGAAATACTTACGTTCAGCATCCAAGGCATACTGAATTTGCCGGATATTTGATTCATCATTTATAAATTGCGACAATGGTTGCCCGTAGGTGCATGATCCGATGGCAAATCTTCCTTTGTATTTCTGCAGGTATCCTTTCAACTCATTGAGTAACGCCGGCTCGTTGTCAGCAAAATAATCATAAATCTGAGCTTCATTGTCAAGTCCTATTTTAAAACCAGGATACTTGTCGAGCCATTCTATTGCATTTTTCAGTCTATCCCTGAAATGGTCACTGCCCCAAAGGATTAATCCACCGTGATCGTAAGTAAGCATGTAGGTTGTATCATCTACCTTTACTTTTTTTTGAGCGTTCGCCGGAGAAACCATGCAGACAAAAGTAATAAGCAAAAACAGGCACAGGAGGCAAGATAGATTTTTCAAAATGGCAGTCTTTCAGGTTTAGTCATTGATTAGGTTTTATATCAATTTATGGCAATTGTCTTTTCTACTAAAACAGATACTGAGACAAGGGAATGGAAGGAGCATCACTAAAGGCTTCACCGATATTTTAAATATTAGTTACCAAACAAGTATTTGATTGTCGTATAGAATTCATTGAATTTACCCCCAAATTCGCTTTTCTCAGCTAAATACCCATGAACAAATGAATTTAATTCATCTTGAGATAAACTGCTATCTAGATTAAGAAAAGGTTCAATAGCATTCTCTCTAAATTTATTTAATTTATCTATATCTAACCTTAATCTTGCAATAGTTGTTATAGCAGCATCATCATTACTATCGCTAGGGAATATTTGACCATCATAAGTGTATTTGAATCTGTTTTCGCAATCAGCTTGGAGGGGAGAAACAAATTTAGCTTCATCATACCAACTGCCTTTGCCATTTCCACAATGACGCGGTTCTCCTTTCTCTAATTCTAACTGGCATGAGCAAAGCAAATTATCGTAATCTAATTGTAGTAATGGATATTTACTCCCATCCTTAGGTTTTAGATGCTCTAGATGAAAATCATTAGATGTAATTCTTCTTTCACAATAACAACAAATGAAGCCTTGCTCTCGGGATATCTTTTCTCTAAGAATGTTTTTTATAGATGAAGGTAATCTGTCCCAATTGGGCTTACCTTTAACATACATTTTATCTTTCTTTTTCCAATCAATGAACTCTTGAGGTTCTCCTTCTTTTATTATAATGTGTTTCATTTGCCAATAATCTCTTTTCGCTTGATTAGAACACTTGCTTTAACAAGTTCAGGATCCCCACCAATAATTATTTCCGATAACAATTCAATCTCTTTTTTCGCATCTTCGATCTTACCCTCATCAATAAGTCTATAAATAGCTTGTAATCTTTTCTTTTCTTTAGAAGGTCTGGCATCAACGCCTAAAATGTCTTCGAGAATTCTATCTGAATTTTTACCATAAGATTCAGTAGCATGTGAATAAGTCAATTCATTCTTTTCATTCTTTAACAGGAATAAACTCTCAGGTTTAGTATGGCTCAGTACTTGTGGTGAATGGGTAGAAACAATAAACTGGCAATTGGGAAATGTTTCAAGGAGATGTGGTATCATTCGCCTTTGCCAATCAGGATGTAGGTGTAAATCTATTTCATCAATTAAGATTATTCCATTGTCTTTTAAAGGATCGTTACTATATGGATTTGCAATTGCTAATCTGCGTGCAATATCACCAACAAGAGTAATTAGATTCTTCTCTCCATCGGATAATTGATTTAAATTAAACTCTTCTTTTCCTTTATTAATTAACATGTGTGGACGTGGAACTCGTTTCACCCTTAAAGATGTGTATTCGGGAATGAATTGTTCAATCGCTTTTGTTACAATTTTAAGTTCTTTACCCTCACTTTTATAGGCATTCTTCTTTTGTTGAACTTCTTTCTTTAGAATCTGATTCAAGGAAGAAACCAATTGTCCTGATAGAATTTCCCAGTCTTGCTTATTATCAACTAGATTTTGATATGCTGCTCTAAATGTTTTTTCTAAATTTCGTTTACCATTTTCACTTAACCACCAAAGACTAAGTAAATTAGCAAAAATAAATACTTCCCATAGAATGTTTAGAGTTTTGTCTTCGGGTTTTGTTTCTATGATATCTCTAATTATTTTATTTACTATTTCCTTATAGCGACCATCTGTTGAGTCAATTAAATAATCATGATAATTCCTGCTATATGTTTCCATTTTATGAAACATATATTCTAAATCATGAAATAACCTTTCGTGTTTATATCTCAACTTTGTATCCGTGAAATCTATTAACCGGGAAATTTCGTGAAAAAGGAAACGAGGTTCTTCATAAAGGAAATCATCTTTAACTATTCTCATTGTAAGATATTCAAATTCTTCCTTGTTAAATTGGTCGTCCTCAGGAGATGAATCTTTAATTAGTTTAATAATATTATTAACTTGACGCTTAATTAATATCCGATTTTGATGTATCCACTTAGTTCTGGATAAAGCTTGTTCATTAAGAATGTCATCTTGCAATCTGAACCATTCGAAAAATGATTGGAAATTTTGTTGTCCACCCAACGCATTATCATAAACATCTAAAATAAATAAGTTGTCTTTTCCTTTTATTTCAGGCGATGTTTTATTTACAACTCTTGTTACCGGATAATATGCAATAACTGGAAGAGACCCCTCATTTTCTATAACTTCTTGAAAAGATGTAGCTAATTCAGATACTTCAGTTAATTCAGATTTTATTGCTAAATTTTTACCTTTTGCACCTTTTACTATTTTCCACGAATAGTTAGTGTTTTTCTCCTGACAAGAAACCTTTATAGTTGAGTATGGAGAATCATAACGAATGTCAGAATCAGAAATGGGACTTCCCGATGCATTTTGTCTCTGAATTCTATTAACCAACCATGACAAAGATATCGATAGAGCCTCAAGTATTGTAGTCTTTCCAGAACCGTTAATACCTACAAGTACATTGAGGTTATCTAATAGATCAATTGAAATTTCTTTTGCACTACGAAAATTCTCAATTGTAACATTCTTTATTTTCATCTCGAGTACATCTTTATCTAATTATGCTCAAATATATGCAATTTGTTTGATGTTTGGGTTCTTAATATGATCCTTACAATGGAATAAACCTAATGTCTCCCCTGCCCTGCCTTTATTTTCATGCGGATATCAAGAGAAGCATCCGAGAACAGGAATTCACGGGTGGAGTCGGGTAAGAAACCGACGAGCTTCTCCAGTTGATCATTCTTGATGGCCTTACGGACTTTGGAAGCGCTGATATAATCAGGTAAACTGTTTACTCCGGTACCGCTTGCTTTCCGGGTAACCTCAATGACCTCAACGCCGTAATCAGGCAGAATTGTTTTCATGGCAAGGTTATAGGCTTCTGTGGTTTTGCAATAATGTTCTGTTCCCACATAGCGTTTGGTAATTCCCAGAATGGGAACAATGTAGTTGGCAAAGATTTGAACATCCAGTTCTGCCTGTTTCTGCATGACATCGCTAACTGTCTCATTCTTTAAAAAATAGGAGGGGAAAATTGCTCCTGAAACGATATACATCCCACCGCTGACCATCACCACATTCTTCAAATGTGCTATCCCTTTGCGGATCAGTTCCCAACGAACTTTAAACGGGAATACAGAAAGATCTTCTTGCACGACAAACAGATAGACCACTTCATTCTCTGCAGCAGCTTTCTCTATCAGGAATTTGTGCCCATTGGTAAACGGATTGCAATTGACCACCATTGAAGCGACTGCCTTGGTTTTAACCTGAACCTGTAAGGTTTTCAGGTAATCCTGATAAGTAAATATGGATTCAAAACCAAATTCGAGCAATGAATAAAGAGGTTTGGCCGATGCAATTTCGGTAAAGCCCAGACCCCGAAACCGGACTGCATTCTCCGGACGGGTAAAAACAAAAGTATGTTTATATATCTTTAAAAGCTTCTCGGTCATATAAGTGACAATCAAAGCAAAAGCTGTAGTATCGCGGAATTTGGGAGCTACAGCCACATATTTCAATATGCGTCCCAGATGAGAACCCGTACCAACCAGTTCACCTTTCAGGTTATAAACGATCATCGTACATTCGACCTCCGAAGGTTCAAATTCAAACCCAAGGCTGAAGAGAAAGTCCTTCACCAGCTTCACATCGAACGGATTGTCCAAATCAAGGGTCTCCTGCCTGAAATCGGTATCTTCGAATGTCATTGTTTTAGAATATATGGGTAAACCCTGTTTGCTGATCAAAGTTAATCATTAACCACACAAAAATAGTCACTGCAAGCAAATCAGCTGATCCTCCGGGAGAAATATTTTCATTCTTGCAGAAATCAATTACTTCTGAATAATTTGCTTCGTTGAAATTCTTCAGTGCCTTATCGCAAAATCCTTTAAATCTATTGAGCACTTCGGGGTTACTACGGTAAAGGATATTCGTATCATCGTTGTTTGCGGCCAGAGCCAATAAGCATCTGGTCATCGCTTCATCATTGAGCTCAGCGGTAGCCATAAGTTGAGGCAATCCGTAATCAAAGACTACGCTGAATCCGCTTTCGGCCTCTCCACGGGCACCCAAATATCCATATTTCAGAAAGATATTCTCCCCATGGCTTTTTGCCGGATGGGTCAGGCCACCAAGTTCTTTGCTTACCAGATCCTTACAAATACTTTTGATGATGGCCCGAAATTCTTCAATCGCGAAATAATCGTTTTGACTAAACAACTTTCCGCAGGCAAACAGTGAAATTCCCATTAAAAAGATAATGCCCTTTTGAGTATTGACATTTTGTGTTGCCTTATACATGGAGGCTTCCATGCGTAATCCGATGTTCCGTATGACCGGCAATGCCCTGGTTAAATCATCCCTGGTAAAAATGAACCCTTCATGGATCAACTCACCAAACAAGGGGGCAATTGCTGCAGTAGAATTCAGGAAGGTCTGATAATTCATGTCAGCATGACTTCCGCAGCTGAATTTATCCACCAGTCCTGGTTTCGGAGTAAGGGATATTTCAGCAAGAATCGCCTTCAGAGCCAGTGAAGAGATCTTTTTACTAATCAACTCTTCCTTTTGTTTCAGGCAATAGACGGCCATTTCTGAAAACATATACGACCTTAAGGCATCAAAATCATGGGCATTCTCCCTTCGACATTCGATGGCAGGCTTTTCACGACAGAAAAAGCATAATTTAGACTTACCTGAAGAGACACTGTTTCCTTGCCGATCATTCAGATCCACATCAATAAACCGTCCTAGAGGATGTTTCTCCTCGAAATCCTCAAAGATTTGTTTAATTCCCGTCAGACTAAGGTGCACTGCTGTAAAGGGAACGATGAAAAAGTCTCCTGTCCTATCGCAATCTTCAATCGCTTTATCCGCTTTAATATCTATGCAACTCGCTTTTAAGGTGTACTTCAGATCGCGTAAACAAGAACTAAAAAATGCTTTTACCGTAGAATTGCTTTTCGGAAAACCAGGTACATTCAGGCTTAAACTTAAACTGCACAAGCCTCTTTTAGCAATCTCATTCTTCAGTAAAGCCCTTTGATCACGGGCTTCCAATATAGCTTGGAGTGGTTCGATAGTTTTATCTCCTTTAACCTTTTTTATTGATCCTACACGAATTTCAAATGACTCTTTCCTTTTTCCCTTTTCCTTATTCCTTATTTCTCTTTTAATTGGTGGATCACGTCGATGATTGTACCATCGCGGTATTCAACAATACCCACAATTTTATCAGTGTATTCGAGTGGTGCAGGAATTCCGGTAATCTCATCCACCTCAATTTCAAGGTCATGAATATCTTTTACATTCAGTCCAGCCCTCCGGAGGTTCTCTTCCAGTTCCTTATAAGCTGGGTTTACACAAATCCCCCGTTCAGTAACCAGAACATGAACGGACTCACCCGGAGTTACTATCGTATGTACCCGCTTCTTAATAATCGGAATGCGGCCACGGAAAGAAGGACACACCACCACAGTAAGTTTTGCGCCGGAAGAGGTATCTGAATGACCGCCTGAGGCTCCACGGATATTGCCTTCAGAGCCGGTGATCACATTTACATTAAAATCAACATCAATCTCAAGCGCTCCAAGTACTACTACATCAATCTTATTGGTGATACAGCCCGAATTGAACGGATTGGCATAAAGAGCAGCCTGTATCTCAATGTGACGTCGGTTATTCAGGAGCGAATTACTTACCACGGCGTCAAATGACTGCACGTCGAATATAGTCTCGAAGAGGCCATCATTCAGCATATCCACGCAATACGAAGTAATGCCACCCAGCATGAAGCTTCCCTTCAGGCCCTTGACTTTCATCTTTTCACGGATGAATTTGGCGACAGCAAGCGAAGCGCCTCCTGCACCCACCTGAAAAGAGAATCCTGGTTCAAAGAATCCTGAGTGTTCGATCACATCAGCAGCAAGCTTTGCGATGCGCAGATCCATGGGTGAATTGGTAATACGGGTAGTTCCCGTTGCAATTTGCGAAGCATCCCCTATCGAATCGACCACTACAACCAAATCAATAAAATTCTGTGAGATCGATAACGGAATACAGGGATAATTAACCAGGTTATCAGTTACAACTATCACCTGTTTGGCATACCGGGCATCAATAACTGCATAACCGATCGAACCGAATGCCGATTTCCCGTGCGAGCCTGTTGCATTTCCTTCGCAGTCGGCAGCCGAGGCAGCGATGATGGCCAGATCAATATGAATCTTCCCAGTATGTATGCTGCGGACCCTTCCCCCATGCGAATGAATCACTGCCGGAATGTCCAGAACCCCCAGAGCGATGGCACGTCCCAACTGGCTGCGGATACCTGATGAAAAGATCCTGGTAACTGTGCCGTCCTTCAGGTAAGTAAGAATCGGATCATGACACTCGTTAAGTGAAGAGGAAGCCAGGGTAATTTCACGGATCCCAAGGTTATGAAGTATCGTAAGGGTCTGCACCAGTAGGATGTCTCCGTTTCGCAGATGATGATGAAACGAAACGGTCATGCCGTTGTGTGGGTTACTGCGCAGAATGGCATCTTCGAGCGATGTGCAAAGTTTGCTCTGGTGAGGAAGGTAAGCCCTGTTCGGAGCAGGAATGGTTGGTTCGTCCATCCAGCCCTTTCTAAGTTTTGTAAGCGCCCCCTGAAAAGGTTCCAATTTCCCGATTCCCTCAATGTATTCAGGAATTTCCCTGCCTAAACTATTTAGCATTGCAAATGTATTTTAGTATTATCTTTAATTATCCCACGGTAACGTTAGCCAGCCTAAGGATGTACTCCGCCCGTGTAACGATCGGGGCGTCAATCATTTTCCCATCAATGGCAAAAACCCCTACCCCGGCTGCACTGTTTATCTTGAATTCTTTGACGATCCGGTAAGCCTTCCGAACCTCTTCTTCGGTAGGGGTATAAACCTTATGAATAATTTCGATCTGACGCGGATTAATGACAGCTTTCCCGGTAAACCCGATGGATTTGGCATACTCGGTCTCTTTCCTCAGTCCTTCTTCATCGTTTACATCCGGGAATACAGTATCAATCACATCAATATGACTGGCCTTTGCGGCCATGACAATCCGTTTCCTCGCAAAATCTATTCCGGTGCCTTCAGGGGTATAAACAATATTCATGTCTGCCGTAAGATCCTGCCCTCCGATGGTTATCGCGTCAACACGAACAAACTGACTGGCGATATTGAACACATTCTGTACCCCCATAGCCGTTTCAATCATAGCGTGAAGGGTCATCTTATTATGCGGAAGTCCATGGCGGTCCTCAATCTTTTCAATAATCGTCAACAACTCAGCCACCTCTTCAGCCGATTCTGTTTTAGGATAACGGATTGCGGAAGGCTGCAAGGGGACAATCGCTTCCAGATCGGCCAGGCCAAAAGGAGTACTCAGGTGATTGATCCTTACACAAACTTCCGCATCATAAAAATCGATCACCCGGATCATATTACGGATCAAAATACGGGCAGCGTCCTTTTGGTTCAGGGCTACAGCATCCTCCAGGTCAAGAAGGATACTATCAGCTCCGTAAACTCCACCCTGCTGTATCATCGCCGGATTATTGCCCGGAATGTAAAGCATCGACCGCCGTTTCTTAAATATATTCGTCATAGCATGGTTTATTACATCGTTCCTTCCTGTTCGCCGAGTGAGCGTTTGATCGCTGTTTCGAGACGGGCCTTAATTGTAGGTTCAAGGGCTCCCTTGTCTTTTGCGATCAAATGAATATCAGTCAACTCAAACTGATCGAGCATATCCACAACGATACGTTTAAAGCTTTCGCCAAACTGTTGCATGACGGTAGAAGAGATCTCCAGCTTCCGGCCCGAATGGTCAGGAAGCGGTTCGATGAGAATGATCACATCACTTGATTCGAATGTGCCTGACTGTGCGGCTATTTTTGGTTTCATGAGCTTTATGTATTTTATTTCCTGAACATTCCTTCTTTAATGGTTTCGCAAAAGAAAAGCTTCAAAATTGTATCCTATTATCGGGAATACAAAAATAGGACTTTAATCAATCGGTAAGATGATATTTCGCAATAATCAGCTCCAATTGTGTTTTTTTACCACAAAGTTTGTATCTTTAACCATCGAAAGTGTTCATGCCAAAGTCTGACAAAAAGATTCGGAAAAGAAACTATTGACTCCGGACGCCAATTCGCTATTCATTCAGATGTTTTTCAGGAAAGCAATAAATCTGTTTTCGACCTGCACGGAATGTATCCGGGTCGGGATTGCATCGTATTCGCTTCGGATAAATTAATCTATGATTGATTTGCAACTATACAAAGATCGAGATTTTAGTACTGTTATAGATCAGTCATAGTACAGATATAGACACGGAATACCCTAGTGTTCCCCTCTCCTTCCCTATTCAATCCAAACCCCGCTTAGGTCGGTTTTCCTCCGGTTATTCACTTTAACCGATGGCATTTTCGTAAAAAACCATTTTTAAGGGGCAAACGGACATAAATATTCAATCAGCAATTAATTCTCCTTTTAAAAAGCGATTTCCCTGTACGGCTAATCGTACAACGGCAGAAATTAGAAACCTATTTAATGAGCTATTGAGTTCAAATATTGAAAGTATCCAAAACGACATAGACAAAATAGAGCCGAAAGACAGAATTTCAGTTTTATTAAAACCAAGTGAATTTGTGATACCCAAATTACAGTCAACACAATTAACGATACCAGAAAGAGAATTTACCGATGCAGAGTTAGATGCTGAAACTAAACGACTGTATGCTAAAAAAACGCCATTGACCGATGAGGAGCGAGAAGCAGAAATAACAAGATTAAAGAAAAAACTCTTTGAAGATGACTAAAAAAGTATCTCAGAAATTGTAAATAACAATTAAAAAACAATATCATGTTTAAAAAAGGTGAATCAGGCAATTTAAGCGGACGGCCATAGGGTGCAAAGGACAAAGTACAAACCGACATTAAGCAAGCATTTCAATCGTTGGTTGAGGGTAATTTGTCAAATATAGAAACATGGTTGAATGAAGTATCGACCAAGGATCCGGCCAATGCGATTGAATTAATGTTGAAGTTATCCGAATTCATTTTGCCAAAGATCAAAGCGATTGAGTTAACAGGTAAAGACGGTAAAGATTTAATGCCAGAAAAGAAAATAGATTTATCAAAACTATCAAATGATGACCTTCGGACACTTATTGGGATTCAGGATAAAATCGGAATTTGATGCAGAATAGAAAAAATCTGAAAGACTGATGAACTATTGCGCCAGACCACAAAAACCAGAAATTGAGATTGTACGGGAATCTAACATACTAAAGATAATTTAACAAAGACTGAAAGTTAACCCATCATTCAAAATTTCTTTGAGAATAAAATTCTCCATGTATTCTATTGCCTAATCACAAAAAATTAGAATTTCAGAATGAAAAACAACCTGAGAAAAATGAAAAACTATCAAAAAAAAGAAAAATCCAAGACTGCTAGGGTAATTCTTGCACAAAATTGTTAATCTTAAAATCAACTTGCGGATTTAAGGTACAAACGAGTGGGAGCGGGGCTATTAAGATGCGGTTTGCAAAACAGCACCAGCGGGATTATTTGATTTAATAAATAATTATTGATATATTTTTAATTATTATTATTTTTGATTATTAAATAACTTAAAATCAAATCCTATGAAAAATCTTATAGTGATTTTAATACTACTTATTGTGCCAATGTTTGTTGTTGGACAAAATCTCAAAGCCTTAGATGAAAAATATGGATTTAGAGGAGCAAAGTTTGAGATGCCGTTCAGTTCATTTAAGGGATTGATAAAACTTGGAGAAGTTAGTAAAGAATATATTCCTTATAAAGCAACCAATGAGGATTTACGTCTTGGCGATTATACCTTAGATGAAGTGGATTATACTTTTTATAAAGGTAAATTAGCTGCAATAATGATTAATACTAAAGGGAGTTCAAATGGTAGTGGATTATTAAAAATTTTACAAACAGCTTATGGGAAGGGAGTCTATGGAAATAAATATATAGATTACGTATGGCAAGGTGAAAAGGTAAGAATGACTTATCAAACAAGTTCTGTTACTAACGATGTGAATGTTATTATGATGAGTGTAAAGCTTCGGGATTTGATGGATGCAGATGAAAAACGGGCTAATAAAGAAGCCGCAAAGGGATTGTGAGCCTAATAAAATCTCAAAAAAACTCTACTGAATGTGTATCTAACCCCTATTAATTGGAGAGATTTTTAAAAACGAAAGCGATTTTTTTTATGCCTGAAATATGGATTTTTGAGACTTATTTTTGACATGTTGTGCAAATGTTGTGCAAGTACCAAAAACAAAAACCATAACTGACTGAATATCAATTACGGTTTCTTTTTAATTGTGGGCGATGACGGATTCGAACCGCCGACCCTCTGGGTGTAAACCAGATGCTCTGAACCAGCTGAGCTAATCGCCCTTATTTATTATTAACAAAAAGTCTTTTTAGAACCCCTGACCCTCCCGGTTAACCGGGATGTTCTGAACCAGCTGAGCTAATCGCCCTTTTGTATTATTAACAAAAAGTCTTCTTAGAACCACTGACCCTCCCGGTTAACCGGGATGCTCTGAACCAGCTGAGCTAATCGCCCTTTTTATTGTTGTTTATTTGAACGCGCTTTGTTTTTTAAAGCGATGCAAAGATAGACTCCTTTTTGAAATGTGCAAAAGAATAATCAAAATAATCTCATAAAACTTCAGCCACCACAAATGTACTCCCTCCGACAAACACCAGATCGTCTTTGCCTGCATGCACAAGGGCTGCAGAAAGGGCCTGACGAACAGCTGGATAACAATCACCCTTTAATCCGAATTTCTCTGCTTTAGCTCTCAGATCTTCGGGTTCGGCGGCACGGGGAATAGCCGCTTTGGTGAAATAATAACGGGCATTTACAGGGAGTAACGACAAAACTTCATTCTTATCCTTGTCATTGACCATCCCAATTATGATGTGAAGCTCTTTCCATGCGGTCTGTTTGATTTGTTCGACCACCAGTTTAATACCTGCGGGATTGTGCCCGGTATCACAAATCGTGAGTGGATTGTACCCGATAATCTGCCAGCGGCCCATCAGACCGGTATTGCGGATCGTATTGAGTACCCCTCGCCTAACTAGGTCTTCCGTCAAATGCCAGCCTTTTGAATTCAATACATCAATAGTCTTCAAAACAGTCGGTACATTGTAGCGCTGATAGATGCCCAACAGATCAATCTTTAAATCAGGAAAGACCAGCTCATTGTTTCTTTTGATATTCAGGCTTTGTTTCCCGTCGATTGTCAGCATGGAATAATCGGTCGCGTATTCCTGATCAGCAAATGTGAGTTGAGTTTGCATCTTCTCAGCAATCTGTTCGAAAACAAAACTGGTTTCAGAAGAAGTTTCACCAATTACAACGGGTACATCCTTCTTAATGATTCCACCTTTTTCGGCGGCAATCAATGGTAAGGTATCTCCCAGCAATCCCATGTGGTCAAAACTGATATTGGTAATAACGGATATTTCAGGAGTTATGATATTGGTTGAATCGAGCCGTCCTCCAAGCCCCACTTCAATAACAGCAACGTCAACCTGACAGGTGCGAAAATAGTCGAATGCCATTGAAACCGTTAATTCAAAAAACGAAGGTTCCATTTGTTCAGCCTCGTTTTTAGCAAGGTATGATTCTGTAAACTGGACGACAGCCTCTTCAGGTATCATTTCGCCATTTACTTTGATTCGCTCCCTGAAATCTTTCAAATGAGGGGAAGTATAAAGCCCCGTTTTGTATCCTGCTTCCTGTAATACCGAGGCCAGCATGTGCGAAACCGAACCTTTACCATTGGTTCCGGCCACATGAATGGTCTTAAACGACCGATGCGGATATCCGAACATCTCATCCAGACGAATGGTATTGTCCAGGTTGTCTTTGTAAGCTGCAGGTCCAGTTCGCTGAAACATAGGCAACTGGCTAAACAAAAAATCGAGTACTTCCTGATAGTTACGCATTCAAAAAAAACTTATTAACACCCGTTAAAAACTAGAAGGACAAAATTGAGAATTTAACAGATAGCAAGAGAGTTTTCCATACTAATTTTCTCTAAATTTATGGAAACCTTAATGATTACGGAGATGGCGAAGAAAAAGCAGACTAAAATTTTCGTGTTGGACACTAATGTGATTCTGCATGACCATACTAGCATATATCAGTTTCAGGATAATGACATCGTAATTCCAATCACCGTTCTGGAAGAATTGGACAAGTTTAAACGCGGGAACGACCCCATTAACTTTCAGGCACGTGAATTTGTGCGTGAACTGGATGAGATCGTTGGCGACAAACTCTTTAATGGAGGGATTAAATTGGGTCCGGATAAAGGGAAATTAATCATTGAACCGGGGAAGCCTATTCCTGAAGAAATGAAGAACTCTTTTCGGGAAGACATTCCCGATCATCGTATTCTGGCCATCGCTATGTATATCGGTCAGAAATATCCTGACCGCCAGACCATACTGGTTACCAAAGACATTAACCTGCGGATGAAGGCCAAATCGCTGAAGATTCAATCTGAAGATTACTACAACGATAAGGTAAAGGATATACAAATGCTGAATAAGAATGTCACTGAGTTCGAGAATTTCAGTGATATTCTGATTGAAAAACTCTATAGCGAGAATTCGATTCCCGTTGAAATGATGGAGATGCCCTGTACGCCGGAAATCAACGAATACTTTATCATGAAATCGGCTAAAGCCAGTGTTCTGGGGCGTTATGACGGCGGATTAAAGAAGATCGTCCGTGTGGAGAAAAAAACAGCCTACGGAATTAAACCCAGAAATGCTGAACAGACTTTCAGCCTTGATGCGCTTTTTAATCCTGAGATCAAGTTGGTTGCATTAACCGGCAAGGCAGGGACGGGAAAGACCTTACTGGCACTTGCGGCAGCACTGGAACAACACAAGAACTTCGGGCAGATCTTGCTTGCCCGACCCATAGTGGCACTCAGCAACCGTGATTTGGGATATCTTCCCGGTGATGCACAGGAAAAAATCAGTCCGTATATGCAACCTCTCTTCGATAATCTGGCAGTTATCAAGCACAACTACAATCCAAGGAGCACTGAATTCCAGAAAATAGAGGAACTGCTGAAGGACGAGCGGCTGATCATCACTCCTTTGGCTTATATACGTGGAAGAAGCCTTTCGAATTCGTACTTTATCATTGATGAGGCACAGAACCTGACCCCTCACGAAATAAAGACCATCATCACCCGGGCGGGTGAAGGCTCGAAGCTGATATTCACCGGCGACCTCCAGCAAATTGACTCCCCTTATCTGGATATGAAGTCAAACGGATTAGCTTATATGACTGAGAAAATGAGAAACCATGAGATCTTTGCTCATGTGAATCTTGTGAAAGGCGAACGCAGTTATCTGGCAGAATTGGCCAGTGATTTGCTCTAGTTTAGAAATATAAGTATGTTGCCTTTCGGTTGTAACCGAAAAATATTACCTTTATTTTCGGTTACAACCGAAGAAATATATATTATTCTTCGGTTGTAACTGAAAAAATGTATACTTTTGATTAAAAAACAACAAAATGATTGTCCGACTATTATCCGAAAGTATCATCGGTAACTTACCCTTAAAGAAAACGGTTGTCATACTGGGTGCAAGGCAGGTAGGTAAAACGACATTGATTCAGCAATTGAATCTGAAGAAAAGCGATACGTTAATATTAAACGGCGATGAGCCGGATGTCAGGGAATTGTTGACCAATATCAATTCTTCGAGATTGAAAAATATTCTGGGAGATAAGAGAAACATTATTATTGATGAGGCTCAATTGATTCCTGAGATTGGACTTACAATGAAACTGATCTCAGATCAACTAAAAGATGTCCAGTTATATGTTTCAGGTTCCTCCTCAATTGAATTGGCAAATAAGATCAATGAGCCTTTGACCGGAAGGAAATTGGAATATCATCTGTTTCCGGTTTCTTTTGCAGAGATGGTCAAACACCACGGGCTACTTGAAGAAAAGAGGCAGCTTCCTCATCGTCTGGTATTTGGTTGTTATCCCGAAATAATTACTTCACCCGGAAACGAAGCTTTACTTCTTAAAAATATTGCAGGCAGTTATTTATTTAAAGACATCCTCTCCTTTGGAGATATAAAAAAGCCAGTTGTTCTGGAGAAATTATTAAAAGCACTGGCATTGCAGATTGGAAGCGAAGTATCATTTAATGAATTAAGTCAGTTGGTTGGAGCTGACAAGGAAACCATTGAACGGTATATCGATCTGCTTGAGAAAGCTTTTATTGTTTTTCGGTTGAATGCATTAAACCGAAATGTTAGAAATGAAATTAAAAAAGGAAAGAAAATCTATTTTAACGACAACGGAATCAGAAATGCTGTAATAGGCAATTTCCTGCTTTGGGAAACCAGAGCAGATAAAGGCGCGCTTTGGGAGAACTATATAGTTAGTGAAAGAATTAAGTACTTGAATTATAATGGATTTTATGGAAATTATTATTTCTGGAGAACTACTCAGCAACAGGAAATAGACTTTATCGAGGAACAGGACGGCATGTTAAATGCTTTTGAATTCAAACTCAGTGATACGAAAAAAACCAAACTTTCAAGTTCTTTCCAAAATGCATATGCGGTAAATCAATATCATACAATTTCACCGTCAAACATGGAAGACATACTTTTACCCACCATATAAATTTCGTACTTTTGCCGCCAAGCAAACAGTTGGACAAAAGGATTTAATGGATTATTCAGGTAAAAAGGCTTCATTTTATACGCTTGGGTGTAAACTCAACTTCGCCGAAACATCAAACATTGCCCGTCGTTTCGAGGATATAGGATTCGAAAGGGTTGAGTTTTCGGAGCAGGCTGATGTCATCGTAATCAATTCCTGTTCGGTCACTGCCGAGGGTGACAAAAAGACACGCAATATCATTCGTCAGGCCATCCGTAAGAACCCCATATCCATGGTAGTTGTTACCGGCTGTTATGCTCAGCTTCAACCTGAAATCATTCAGAAAATCGAAGGAGTTGATCTGATCATAGGCTCGGCCGGGAAACAGAATATTCCCGCCTATTTAGGTAGCCTGATCAAAAAGGAACAAGCTGAAATTCATATTCAGGCCCCCAATGAGATCAAGAAATACTTCCATGCTTATTCGTTTGGTGATCGTACCCGTAGTTTCCTGAAGGTTCAGGATGGCTGCGACTATTACTGCACCTACTGCACCATTCCTTTTGCCAGAGGGCGAAGCCGCAACGACAGCATTGCCAACACCGTTGCCGAAGCAAGGGTTATTGCAGAAAAAGGCACTCAGGAAATCATCCTGACAGGAGTAAACATTGGTGACTTTGGTAAATCCACCGGCGAGAAGTTCATTGATCTGCTAAAAGGTCTGGATCAGATTGAGAACCTGAAACGCATCCGTATATCGTCGGTCGAACCGAATTTACTGACTGATGAGATCATTGAATTTGCCGCACAATCGAAACGGATCATGCCCCACTTCCATATTCCCCTTCAATCGGGATCAAATGAAGTATTGACCCTGATGAAACGGAAATACAAACGTGAAGTGTTTGAAAGCCGGGTGGCTAAAATTAAACGGGAGATTCCGCAGGCCTTTATAGGAGTCGATGTCATAGCAGGAACCAATGGTGAAACCGATGAGTTCTTCGCAGATTCGTACCGCTTTATTGCCAATCTGGACATATCACAACTGCATGCATTCCCCTATTCTGAGCGCCCCGGAACAAAAGCCCTTGAACTGAAACCAGTGATCCCGGTGGATGAACGGAAACACAGGACTCAACGTCTGATTTCCCTTTCAGAGCGAAAGACGGAACATTTCTACAGTCAACATCTGGGCACCATACACGAAGTGCTTTTTGAAGAACAAAAAGACAAAAAAAGCCTTTCAGGATTTACTGATAACTATATTCGTGTCGAAACTCCATATAATGAGAATCTCGAAAACCATATAGTTCAGGTAAAGCTTGAAAACTTATTACCCAATGGAAATGTTTGGGGAAGTATTATAGGAACATAGGAAAAGGGAAAGATGAAAGGTTTTACCTTAAGAGAATTCAGTAATAGAGTTCACAACTCGTAACCCGCAACCTAATTATAACAATTATAACAATCATAACAATCATAATAATTACAACAATTACAACAATCAGAACATTAAATAGAAAACATGAATCTCGAAATATTTTGCACACAGGTACAGGAATTAGCCAGGGAAGTTGGGCGGTTTATCTTTGAAGAACGTCTGAAATTTACAGCTGAGGATATAATCCACAAGGGCAAAGCCGATATGGTGACCTATGTCGACAAAACTGCTGAATCGCGTATTGTGTCTTCTTTGCGGGAATTATTATCCGGCTCAGGGTTTATTGCCGAGGAAGGAACAGCCAAAGACAATGGTGAAAAGTACCGTTGGGTAATCGATCCCCTTGATGGCACAACCAATTATATTCATGGCATTTCTCCATTTGCAGTAAGCATTGCCCTGATGGAAGATCAGGAAATCATTATGGGAGTTATCTATGAAATCAGCCTGAACGAAATGTTTTATGCCTGGAAAGGCAGCAAGGCCTATTTGAATGGTCGTGAAATTCAGGTATCCAAAGCTTCTTCCACTGGCGATTCGCTCATAGCCACCGGATTTCCGTATTACGACTTCTCTAAACTTGACAACTACCTTGAAGCAATGAATTTCTTTATGCGCAATTCGCATGGGATGCGCCGTCTGGGTTCAGCAGCTACAGATATAGCTTATGTGGCAGCAGGAAGATTTGAGGGATTTTACGAACATGCCCTGCATTCATGGGACGTTGCAGCAGGAATCATCATTCTAAAGCAGGCAGGAGGAAGAGTCTGTGACTTTAATGGTGGAGAGAACTATCTCTTCGGGGGTGAAATAATCGCCTGCAATGCCAACTATTTTGATGAATTTTATGCCATCGTACACAAACATCTTGGATGATATTTTTTGCTAAATTGCATCAACCTAACACTCACGATTATGGCCGAACAAGAAATTGCACTCATCAACAGACAGATTGAAAGTCTGACTGCCAAAAACTTCGATCTCGAAGCCTGGAAAAGCCATACCATCCTGTTTCTGGAACGCATCTTCGGTAAGGAGAGTACCAAGGTGACTATGATCAAGGAACTTAAATATAATTATTCGAGCTGGACCCTGCGTGATGCAGCAGGCACAGGGAAGAACTCCGATCCTGTGATCCTGAAGGCCCGCGAAATACTTGAAGCAGCCAGACTGGAGCTTGAACATCTTGGTCTTCCGAAGCAGGAAGAAGAGAACCTGAAAATATGGTCGCTGCTCGGGGAGGAAATGACAGGTAAACAAATCAGTGAAATCAAACAGATTCTTCAGTCAGCAGACACCGATAAAATGGAGAAAATCGCCAACATACTTTATAACCTTGAAAAGGAAAATATGTCAGTTCTGCTGGCAAAGCTACTGATCCCATAAACGACATGAATGAGTAAGCCTAAAGTTGCTATAGTCATCCTGAACTGGAACGGGGCCAAATTATTGCAGCAGTTTCTCCCTTCAGTGATTAAATTCAGCACAAATGAGTTTACCGATATCGTTGTGGCTGACAATGGCTCAACCGACAATTCACTGTCTATACTTCA
The DNA here is from genome assembly GCA_002429385.1 of Prolixibacteraceae bacterium UBA6029. Lineage (GTDB taxonomy): Bacteria > Bacteroidota > Bacteroidia > Bacteroidales > Prolixibacteraceae > Aquipluma. The sequence goes on from DIZL01000006.1 coordinate 95,084, forward strand.
GAATGAATTCCCCGGGGTAAGAGTTCTTAATCTGAAACAGAACTTTGGTTTCGCACATGGCTACAATGAAGCCTTGAAGCAGATAGAAGCTGACTATTTTGTCATCCTCAATTCGGATGTAGAGGTAACTGCCGGATGGCTGGAATCACCCATAAGCCTTATGGAAACAGATGCCACGATTGCTGCCGTTCAACCCAAGATACTCAGCTATAACCAGAGGACTCATTTTGAATATGCAGGGGCAGCAGGTGGTTTTATTGACCGTTTTGGTTACCCGTTCTGCCGGGGCCGCATCTTTAACGAAGTGGAAACCGACCATGGGCAGTACGATCAATTGATTGATATCTTTTGGGCAACCGGGGCCTGTATGTTTGTGCGTGCCGGGATGTTCCGCGAAGTGGGTGGTTTTGATGCCGATTTCTGGGCTCACATGGAAGAAATAGATCTTTGCTGGAGGCTCAAGAACCGTGGCTACCGGGTGGTCTTTACTCCTGAAAGTACCGTTTATCATTTGGGAGGAGGAACTCTCTCGTATGACAATCCACAGAAACTGTATCTGAATTTCAGGAACAACCTCTGGCTATTGTATAAAAACTTACCTGCCAATCAACTCTTCTACATTTTTTCAATCCGCATGATTCTGGATACTGTAGCTGCCTTCAAACTACTGACTGAATTCAACTTAAACGGCATACGAAGCGTTCTGAAAGCCCATTACCATTTCTACTGTTCCTTACCTAAACTTCAACGTAAACGCAGGCAAGCCGGGAAAGACGGACACTTCATCCAGCCTGCCGAAAAGCTCCCCCGAAGCATTGTCTTCCAATTTTATATCCGCAAGCGCAAACGCTTTTGCGACATAAAGTTCTGATATCTGAAATCACATGTTCTATAAAACAGAAAGGATTCCATCTCTTCTTTTAAAGATGGAATCCCTCGTTTCAGTGTCTGACCACTTTCTTTAGTCTTTCAGGTAATCAATTTTAACTAAGTCATCCCAGATCGGATCTTTCTTTGGGGGTGCGGCAATAATCTTTATGGGAAGCTTGGTCACCGGATGAATGAATTCAATTTTACGGGCGTGCAAATGTATCCCTGCATTTTCGTTGCTTCTGGCTGCACCGTATTTAAGGTCACCTTTAATATGAAGGCCAATACGGTTAAGCTGGGCACGTATCTGATGGTGACGCCCTGTCTTCAGGTCTATTTCAAGCAAATGGTAATGGTTGAGTGTTGCCACATGACGATAATCAAGTATAGCCTCTTTCGAACCTTTGCGTTCCTTGTTGTGGGCATGCGACTTGTTTTTCTCCTCGTCTTTCAGCAGCCAGTGGTGTAAGGTACCTTCTTCAAGATCAGGAAGTTTATCCACGACTGCCCAATAGGTTTTTTTCATGGCTTCCTTATCCTGAAACATTTCGTTCAGGCGGGTAAGCGCTTTGCTGGTACGGGCAAACAGGATAACTCCACTTGAGGGGCGATCCAACCGGTGGGGCGAACCCAGGTATACATCACCCGGCTTTTTGTATTTCACCTTAATGTATTCCTTCACCTTGTCGATTAAAGTTACATCACCGGTCTTATCACCCTGAACGATCTCGCCACAAGCTTTGTTGATGGCTATAATATGATTGTCTTCGTAAATTACTTCCATTTAAATCTTTAGATATATGTTATGAGCATGAAGCTTAGGGCTTGGAGCATGAGGCATCCAACTGCTCTATTACAGGAGTCCTTCCACTAAAATATCTTCATCCAGATCTTCCCAATGTATTCCTTCACCATCGCCAATAAATCTCCAGTTGTTTCTTTGTTTGGATGTTGCATCCCTCAGTGAAGGAAACCAATTAATTGGAACAGAAAGTTCGCGTCCGTCATCTAAAATGAGATACATTTTAAAATCGTCGAACCAAATATCTACAGCATTGGTTGATTTAATAATTTGTAAAACGCTCATCCCATTTTGTTTTAAAAAGTTCAATATTTTCCAAAACTATCTTTCTAATCTCATTTAACTCTCTTGCATTAAATCTTTTAGATCTAATCAATTCTGCATTTTTCAAAGAGAATTTTGCCGTACATCTATCCTTTTCAACGTGAATATGCGGAGGTTGGTGGTCATTTATATAAAAGAAGAACCGATATCCGCTTATTATTAATATAGTAGGCATCTTTTTACCTCAAAGGTAATGAAATTCCTTTATAAATAATTCTGGGTTGATATCAAACAGTTCCAAGATCCAGGTATCAGAAGTATCATCAAACCTTCGGTGCAAAATTAAACTTTTCAGAGTGGATTCAACTTTACGCATTAACCTCCTAATACTGCTCCTTCTCGTTCGGGAAATCATTTGATTTAACGTCCTGTACATACGAATTCACCGCACCCTGGATCTCTTCTGACAGGTTCAGGTACCTTCTCAGGAAACGGGGCGAAAAGGTTTGTGTGATTCCAAGCATATCATGCAGAACAAGTACCTGGCCATCGCAACCGCCACCGGCGCCAATTCCAATGACTGGAATCTTCAATGCCTTCGCCACCTTGGTGCCCAGTATAGCTGGAATCTTTTCCAGCACAATGGCAAAGCATCCGGCTTCTTCCAACAACAAGGCATCTTCAATTAGCTTCTGAGCCTCAACTTCTTCCTTGGCACGAACCGTGTAGGTTCCGTATTTATTGATCGACTGTGGCATCAGGCCCAGATGTCCCATGACGGGGATACCTGCCGACAGAATGCGTTCAACCGATTCGATAATCTCTTTTCCACCCTCAACTTTCACGGCGTCGGCATGGGTCACTTTCATGATCCTGATGGCCGAGTTCAGTGCTTCCAGTGAGTTTCCCTGGTATGATCCAAAAGGCATATCGACTACGACCAATGCACGGGTTACCGCTTTTACCACCGACTTGCCATGATAAATCATCTGGTCGAGGGTAATGGGAAGCGTGGTTTCGTTGCCCGCCATCACATTAGAGGCTGAATCGCCAACCAGGATAATGTCGATACCGGCCTGATCGACCAGTTTGGCCATACTGAAATCGTAGGCCGTAAGCATGGCAATTTTTTCGCCCTTCCGCTTCATTTCCGAAAGCACGTGGGTAGTTACCCGTTTTATTTCTTTATAGACTGACATAACTATTTGTATTCAATTCGGATACAAAAGTAAGAATTTATAGCTTGGAATATCCGCTTTCTTTCCTGCAAATGATTTCAACACAGTGTTAGTATTAAAAACCAATCGCAAAACAGTAAAATATATTTAATTATGCAATATTACGGCATCATTATTGTTGTATTAGCATAATCCAAACAAACTAAAAACACCAAAAACATGAAACGAACACTGCTTATGCTTTGCATTCTGGGAGTCTCTCTTGTTGCCTCCTCCCAGGATAAAAGTTTTGATTTATCGAATTACAAATTCCCCGATTACAAACGCCACGAACTGGAGTTTAATTTTAACTCAAGCGGAAATGGCAGAAAATACACAACGGATTCACCTGATTATTTGAATAATGGAGTAATCTCTAAATATGTTTCTTCCTATTATTATTCTCAATCCGCCGCTGTGCTCAATTACAATTATTATTACTTAACCAGAAAGCGTATTGACTACTTACATTCCTCTATTTCCGGTAATTATAATTATTCGTCAAGTACTGACATTAATGATAAATTAAAAGATTCTTCTCCTGGATTTGATCTTATTCTAAACGGGTCAAGAACATTGTACCTGAATGAGAGCAAGTTTTTTTTGGAAGGGATGTCAGACCTGAGTTTTAACCAAAACAATTCAAAGAGTTTCGTCAACAATCAGCTCCAGACAAAATACCTGTCAACTGATCTAGATCTCTCTGTCGGGCTTGGAGTTGGAATTGGTAGGATGGAGATGGTAAGCGATTTATGGCAGGCTTATTATATCCTTGAAAAACTAAAGAAACAAAAGTCACTTTCCAAAGAACTGACCAATGACAACATTTACGAATTTGCCTATCAGGCATCCAGATTAAAAAATAAGCGGTTCTTTGATGCCCGGCTACGGGAAATCGCTGAACTCCAGTCCCTGGATTCTTTGCTTCACCAACAGGGACTGATTGTCAATACTGACATCGCTTATTTTACTACTTTAAACGACTACTGGAGTTATGCAAACTTTCAGGACCGGCAATCAGGAAGGGTTTTGAAGTTCTGGATTTCCCCTGAATATGCAAGACAATTTAGCAAAACCAGCGGCAACACTTCCATTCTTTCCTATAAAACCAGTCTGAGTTCGAATATATCATACAATTGCACCAAACAATTGAATCTATATTGGGAACGGCATTTTAACGTTTTGCTTTCGAATGAATCAGTGCTTGATACGACAGGTAGAAATTACAACCAGTATCCGATGAATAACTTTAGTACCAATGTAAATTTTGGATATGGTTTCTTCCCTGACTCCAGAACCTCAATTTCAGGATCAGTGCAATATAGTCTGGAAAAATTAATTGTCGTAAATCCTCCAAGTGATTTACCTAAACTATGGATAAATAGTGTTTACCTTAATTTTAAAGGCTATTACTATCTTTCGCCTCAACTTCAAATCACAGGTAGCTTTTTTCTGAATTACAGAGATAAAGGCTATAATATGACCAACAATCTTTTCACTCAATACAATCTCGGCCTTCGATACGCCATATTCTAAATCAATCAATCCAAAAAGTCGGCTCAACAGTACCCGCTCATTTGTTTCTATTCTAACCCAATTTCGTTTTGTTTATGTTTTTTGTTTAAATCCTGTCGGTAGTTGAAAACCACGACAGGGTTTTTTGTTTGCCCCGACAGGGATTAACAAGCCTGTTGGAGGCTAAACTGACCCACATTGAATACCATTCCTGTAATTTTCCCGAAAGTAATTGGGCAAGGTTTTTGCCGTACACGGTCTGTAATCGAGTGGGTATTTGTGTATACCTTTCGTGTAGAATAAGAGTACCTTGTGTGTACTTTATGTGTTCATGAACACACAAGGTACACACAAGGTACACTCAATGTACACACAAGGTATACACAAGGTGGCAGGTTAACCCGGTTCCGAACACAATGAATGGATTACCGGATGATCAGGAATATCGGTTTCAATAAAGATAAAAGGAAATCACAGACAGGCTAAAACGCAAAAATGGCATTGAACCGACAGATGCCAGTCTGCCTGTTTAATGCCATTCGAAAACGTGATGCCGGAAGGTGATGCCGGCAGGAAGGGAAATCATTGTCGATGTAAATCTCTGCGAAATAATTTACAGGTTCACCGACTATTAAACCCTGATGAAAATATTCTTTTTATACATATAGTATAGCAGAGACCAAATCAATGCCATAGCTCCCACAATACTTACAATTTGTCCAAAATCTCCCCAAAGGACAGTCCATCCCAAGAGGAATTTAGGATTACGTGCCACTTCAACCAAATCGTACAGGAGGTAAATAAAAATGGAATTCATACCGATTACGCGGAAATAGAACGACCATTTCTTCCAGCCTTTAACATCAATCATCCAGTAAAAGGAAGCCATCAGCAGGAAGCCTATTCCGCCTGTCAGTATATTAAATGAACTGGTCCAGCAAGCTTTGATCAGGGGATAAAATGTACTAAGGATCAATGCGGTGGCAATGGCTGAGGCGCCTGTCAGGTACATGACTTTCAGCTTTTGAGGGTCAGTGGTCTTTTTGTCACGCAGGATATGACCGGCAACGGAACCCATTAAGGTCACTGTAATGGCCGATACAATGCAAAGTAATCCTTCGGGATCGAACACTTTACCATATAACCGACCAGGCAATATCATCCGATCGATGTATCCGTTGATGCAGCCTTCGGGAGTTAAGACCCCGGCGCCAATTCCGGGAACAGGGATGAGCAGCTGAATGATTCCGATAGCAACAAGAATCCCTCCGAGCCAGTAAAGGCGCTGTTTAAACGATTTGGTGTAAATCACGATCATGGAAGCAAAGAAATAGGCGATCCCAATTTGAGAGAGCACGCTGACTAATCTGGGATGTTCAAAGCCATTGCTGAACACTCCGTTATAGATCCATCCCAGGAGAACCAGGATAAGGACCCGCTTTAAGGCCTTCATGGCTAATTCTTTTTTGGGAACTTTCCGTTCGAGTTTTGAAACCAGTGCGAATGGAATGGCTACCCCACTGATGAACATGAACAAGGGGAAAATCAGGTCTTCGAAATGGAATCCGTTCCAGGGTACATGTTCCATTTGATCGGCAATGGTCTGAAGCCAGCCGGCGCCGGTATACTTGGCAAGAACAGTTATCAGGGCACCCCCTCCGGTTATCCAGAGCATATCAAATCCGCGAAGAGCATCGAGTGATAAAAGGCGTTCACGGGAAACCGCCAAGGTAATTTTGTGTTTCATAAGTTAGAGTTTAAGATGGGATGAAGATAGTAAAAAAGAGAAAAAAGTCATTAGGAATGAGGAAAAAGGAATAAGGAAAGAGGAAAAGGGAGAACGGAAACAGGAGAAGGGAAAACGGAGAAGGGAGAACGGAGAAGGGAAAACGGAACCAATTATTCCTTTTTCCTTTTTCCTGATGACAGATGACCAATACTAAATTTGCATCGCTGACTCCTGAATACTTTCTCTTTCTCTTTACCCATTTCACTTTCCTGTTTTCGTTCTCCCTTCTCCTGTTTCCCTTCTCCCTGTTTCCCTTCTCCGTTCTCCCTTCTCCGTTTTCCGTTTTTGCTGTTTGCTGATTGCCGCTGTCTTTTTGTCACGTATAATGTCAGGATAAACCATTGTTAAAGAAAACGGGTGTCAATTCTGCCAGATTTTTAATCCGCAGGTTTATGGCACAGGGATTGATTAAGACTGATCGGGTTTAAAAGAAACTGAAAATATAAACTAAAGAAATAGTATAAAATGGGAAAAATTATTGGAATTGACTTAGGTACCACCAATTCGTGCGTATCTGTTATGGAAGGTAACGAGCCTGTTGTTATCCCAAATAGCGAAGGCAAACGGACAACTCCATCGATCGTTGGTTTTGTTGAAAATGGTGAACGAAAAGTAGGTGATCCGGCAAAACGTCAGGCTATTACCAACCCAACAAAGACGGTGTATTCGATTAAGCGTCTGATGGGCGAAAGCTTTTCGAACTTAACCAAGGAAATTAAGCGTGTAGCTTATACCATAGTGCAGGGTGACAACAATACTCCACGGGTGGTTATTGAAGATCGCAAGTATTCGCCACAGGAAATTTCGGCCATGATTCTTCAGAAGATGAAGAAAACGGCTGAAGATTACCTCGGTCAGGAAGTAACCGATGCTGTAATTACGGTTCCGGCTTATTTCAGCGATTCGCAACGTCAGGCAACAAAAGAAGCCGGCGAAATTGCAGGTTTAAATGTTCGCCGTATCATTAATGAACCAACCGCTGCTGCATTGGCTTATGGTTTGGATAAAATGCACCGCGAAATGAAGATCGCCGTATTTGACTTGGGTGGTGGTACGTTCGATATTTCAATACTCGAACTGGGTGAAGGTGTATTTGAAGTAAAATCAACCGACGGCGATACTCACCTGGGTGGAGATGACTTTGACCAGGAGATTATCGACTGGTTGGCTGCTGAGTTTAAGAATGACGAAGGAATCGACCTGCGCCAGGACCCTATGGCTCTGCAACGTTTGAAAGAAGCTGCCGAAAAGGCAAAAATCGAATTATCAAGCTCAACACAGACTGAAATCAACCTGCCATATATTATGCCGGTTAACGGGATTCCAAAACATTTGGTAAAAACCCTTACCCGTGCCAAATTCGAACAGCTTTGCGACAAACTGATACAGGCAACCATTGAGCCTTGTAAAAAAGCGCTTAAGAATGCAGGTTTACAGGCCAGCGATATCGACGAGGTTATCCTTGTTGGTGGATCTACCCGTATCCCTGCCGTTCAGGAAAAAGTACAGCAGTTGTTTGGAAAAGCTCCTTCAAAAGGTGTAAATCCTGATGAAGTTGTAGCTATCGGAGCGGCTATCCAGGGGGGTGTATTAACCGGTGAAGTAAAAGATGTATTGTTACTCGACGTAACTCCTCTTTCACTGGGTATCGAAACTATGGGTGGTGTAATGACCCGTTTGATTGAATCAAATACAACCATTCCAACCAAAAAGACAGAGACATTTACAACTGCAAGCGATAATCAGCCATCGGTAGAAATCCATGTGCTACAGGGCGAACGCCCAATGGCTAACGGTAATAAAACCATCGGTAAATTTCACCTCGACGGATTGCCACCAGCACAACGTGGTGTTCCACAAATTGAAGTGATGTTCGACATTGATGCCAACGGTATTCTGCATGTAACGGCTAAAGATAAAGGAACAGGCAAATCTCAATCGATCCGTATTGAAGCATCTTCAGGTTTGACTGATGCCGAAATTAAACGGATGCGTGATGAAGCTGCTGCCAACGAAGCAACAGATAAGGCTGCCCGTGAAAAGGTAGACAAGCTGAACCTTGCCGACAGTCTGATTTTCTCTACAGAAAAACAACTGAGGGAATTTGGTGACAAATTGCCAGTCGACAAGAAAGGTCCGATTGAAGAAGCTTTGACTAAATTGAAAACTGCACACGCTGCTCAGGACATTCCGGGAATTGATGCTGCAACGGCAGAACTGAATACGGTATTCCAGGCTGCATCGCAGGAAATGTACAATGCACAGGCACAGTCAAACGGAGGAGAACAACAACCTCAAGGTGAGCAACATGCCAACGCCAATGCAGGCGGAAGCAGCAAACAGGATGGTGAAGTAACTGACGTTGATTTCGAAGAAGTAAAATAGAAAGTCGGGAGACCGAAGACGGAAGACCGAAGACGGAAGTCGGAAGGAAAAATTGTAAATCAGTAAATTGTAAATATAAAAGCCCTGCCGGAGATTCCGGCGGGGCTTTTTGTTGGGACACTGAGCAGGTGACTGTGAGTTATCTACTCTGTAAAACCTATTTCAGTTCTTTCCGGTAGCAAATACTATTTACCATGCCAACGTACTGGCCGTAGTTTTCGGTCAAGGTATATCCTGACCTCGTATAAAGCCGGATGGCTTCTATCTGACGAAGGCCGGTTTCAAGAACTGCCCTGGAAAAACCTTCTACAATTGCCCATTTTTCAAGTTCATCAAGAAGTTGTGCAGCCAGATGGTTGCCGCGCATTTCAGGTAGAATAAACATACGTTTTACTTCAATGGTTTGGTCGTCGAAACGTTTAAAGCAGCCACAGCCAACAGGTTTATTTTCAGCATATACCACCACAGCGTGGTTGATGTGATCAATTTTATTGTACTGATGATACAGTTTCTGGGTTTCTCCATTACGAAGGATCAGATCTTCGTCCAGAGCATTGACCATGCTTCTGAAATCGGTATTTTCGCTGGTAGTGCGAAGTAATTCAGCATTTGTAACTTTAATCGTATTCATCGTTCGGAAATATTAATCAGCTTCAAAGATCTGGATTTTTTGCCAAAGTGAATAAGAAAGCGTTGAATCTGTTAAAGTAGAATTAAGGAGAAGCATAGGAAGTATAGGAATCGTAGGAAGTTGTCACATGCATTCATCTAAAAACAAGATACCAGACCTTTACCAATTCCATAGATAAAATACAGTTTACCTACATTTTAAATACAAAAAGTCATCATTTAATACTTATAAAGTACTCAAACAGTACTTAAACTAAGGCNNAGATCAAACGAAATTTACGCTTTTAGGATTCCAAACTGAATCTGTTAAAGTAGAATTATATTCGGATGAAATAAATGTTGGATATGGGTTTACGCATAAAAAGGAAAAGAGAAAGAGTTTATCCCGAGTACTCGGGATCGCTTTTGTTGATGGAATTATTTTGACGTAGGGACTTGATCGATTCATACCATATTAAAACCAAACTCTTTACAGATGTGGTTTCAGGAGAAAAAGACGTTCTTTGACATACTGAAATAAAATTAGGGAATAAGTGGACTAAATATTATACAATTCCTATTCCCTCCGACCCTGTTGAAAGGGTTGGAGGGAATAATATTATACTGGATGATAAACTCCAACTACCCATTTAGAAGTAATATTACTAAATTGTCGGAGTTGTCGGAGTTGACGGAAACACTATTAGGCAAAAGACTATCCTATCAGCGCAAAATTCACTGATCCGTGACATGATCGGTTTATTGTCATTACCTTTGCTTAGGCAAAGGGGGAAGAATTGGAATCTACTGAAGGTGAATGCAAGTCACACTATCGGTGTCTTCCCTGTGAGTAGTAATTCAAATAAATCATTAACTTAGTAGTATATAAAATTAAGATATGAGTAGATTGATTATATTGATATTTCTTCTTTTTTCTGGCAGCATCATTGCACAGAATACAGCTAATCAGGTGGATGCACAGGGTCGAAAACAAGGATTCTGGACTAAAAAAGATTCGGACGGGAAGTTATTGTATCAGGCAACGTTCAAAGATGATAAACCGGTTGGCGAAATGAAACGGTTTCACCCCAATGGAAAAGTAAAAGCAGAGATGATATTTGAAGCTGGCACAGGAATTTCGAATGCTAAATTGTTTGATGAACAGGGAAATCTGATTGCACAGGGAAAATATGACGGACAAAAGAAAACCGGAGAATGGAGTTATTTTCTGGCCTCCAGGATTGTATCGACCGAAACCTATGTGAATGGACTGAAGGAAGGTCTCTGTAAACGGTTTTATACAACCGGTGAATTGTTTGAAGAATCAAACTGGCAGAAGGACAAGCTAAACGGCCTTTATCGTACTTACTATCAGGATGGAAAGATCTACCTGGAATGTAATTATGCTGAAGGGAAGCGGAATGGGAAGTTCAGGACAAACTTTCCAAATGGAAATCCGGAACTGGATGCATATTATACAGATGAAATTAAAGATGGGAATTGGAAATACTTAGATGAAACGGGCAAGTTGCTTTATACCTTGAAATTTGACCACGGAGAATTGCTGAATCCGGGTGTTCAGGACAGTATCGACAGGATTAAGTCAGATACATATAAAACTAAAGAAGATCGTATTCCTGATCCTGAAAAGTTTATGCAGAATCCTGAGGAATATATGAAATTAATGAACAATCATTAAATGCCTGGATATGGAACCCGATCGGATTGTTTGGAAAAAGGAAATAGGAAAAAGGGAAAAGGCAGGACAAGCCGGATTCGGAATTGTCCGGTTTTTAATAATCATCTTGTGTTTAAGTGTGTTCGGCAATGGTATATTGTTCGCACAAACCGAACCTAAAAGTTCTTATTGGGTGCAATTGAAAGATAAAAATGGAACGTCTTATCAGGTCTCTCATCCTGAAGCTTTTTTATCTCAGCGGGCTATCAATCGTCGGGTGAGGCAGCAAATTGCAATCGACGAAACTGACTTACCCGTTTCTCAGGTTTACCTCGATAGTTTAAAAAACAGGGGCTTTGAAATTTTCCATACCTCAAAATGGCTGAATGGAGTTACAGTCAGAACGGCAGATACTCTATTGATACAAAAAATTGCTACACTTCCATTCGTTGTTTCCGTACAATATACACGTCCTGCAAATGTGCTTAAGTCAGGCACTATGAAATTCAGCAAAGAAGAAACGACAGCTGATTATGATCCTGCAAATTACGGTGCAGCCATTAACCAACTGACGCAATTGAATGGTGAATATTTGCACCAGCAGGGCTTCCGGGGAAAAGGTATTCTAATCGCAGTTTTGGATGCAGGGTTCCTGAATGTGAATACGATAGCTGCTTTCGATAGTCTTCGCAATTCTGGCAGAATATTGGGAACCCGTGATTTTGTTGATCCCCGCGATGATATTTACCAGCAGTTTTGGCATGGAATGAGCGTTCTATCGTGCATGGGTGGAAATTTGCCGGGAAATTTCCTTGGTACCGCACCTGATGCATCCTTTTATTTAATCCGTACAGAAGATGCGGCAACCGAGAATATCATTGAAGAAGATAACTGGGTGTCAGGAGCCGAACTGGCCGACAGTCTGGGGGCGGATGTTATCACTTCTTCGCTTGGCTACAATCAATTTGATGACCCGCGAATGAATCATACCTATTCAGATTTGAACGGACATAAGACACGGGTAACACAAGGCGCCAATATGGCTTTTCTGAAAGGAATACTGGTTTTTAACAGTGCCGGTAACGAAGGGGGTAATTCATGGAAACATATTATTGCACCTTCCGACGGTGAAAATGTAATCGCAGTTGGAGCAATTGACATCAACGGAATACGTGCTTCATTCAGTTCAGTTGGTCCGGCATTTGGAGGCGCCATTAAACCCAATGTAGCAGCCAGAGGTTTAAATACTTTCCTGATAACCAGCACTGGTATTCCCGGCTATGCAAGTGGAACCTCCTTTTCGTCGCCAACATTGGCAGGAATGGGTGCATGCTTGTTACAAGCCAATCCATGGGCTACTGTAAAGGAGGCAAAAATGGCCATTGAACAAAGCGCCAGCCAATACAGTACGCCCGATTCATTGTTGGGCTATGGAATTCCTGATTTTGAAATCGCAGATAAATATCTGAAGGTAAATCATTCAGCAAATCTATTACAGGAAAGTTTATGGTCGGTTTCGCCAAATCCGTTTAGCGACTATATTTTCATTCATAATCTGGATCCAATCTCAGGTGATAATTGTCTGGTCAGCATATTTGACCTTCAGGGAGTTTGCCTCTGGCAATCCCCATTCAACGTTACTGAAAATATTATCTTAAAGAATCTTACTAACTTGCCTAAAGGAATATTAATTTTAAGTATTCGATCCGGAGAGAAAGAAGAACGGATAAAACTGATAAAGACGGCGCAATGAACGATCAGCAATTAACACTTTCTGAACTTCAGAACCAGGTAAAAGGAAGTCTGGAAGAGACTTTTACTGCACCGGTTTGGGTAATCGCCGAAATCAGCGAAATGACCGTCAACCGTAGCGGTCATTGTTACCTCGATCTGGTGGAAACCGGCCAGAGAACTGATAATGTGATTGCACGATGCCGGGCAACCATATGGTCGTATACCTTCAGAATGTTGCGTCCTTATTTTGAAACATCCACAGGACAGGTATTTAACGAAGGACTTAAAGTGTTATTACAGGCAAAAGTTGAATATCATGAAGTGTATGGGTTTAGCCTGAATATTCGGGATATTGATCCGGTATATACACTTGGTGACATGGCTCGGCAACGGCGTGAAATCATTCGAAGACTCCAGGAAGACGGGGTGTTTGAAATGAACAAGGAACTCGAATTACCTATGGTTCCACAGCGTATCGCCATTATTTCATCACCCACTGCTGCCGGCTTACAGGATTTCATGGACCAGTTGCATAACAATCCGCATCAGTTCGTATTTTACACCAAACTGTTCGATGCAGTGATGCAGGGAAGCGAAGCCCCTCAAAGCATCATGAATGCACTTGATCTTATTTTTGAACATGAAGACCTTTTTGATGCGGTGGTTATTATCCGTGGTGGTGGCGCACAACTCGACTTGGCTTGTTTCGATCATTATGAACTGGCATCCCATGTGGCACAGTTTCCGCTTCCTGTGATTACCGGTATCGGACACGATAAAGATGACACTGTGATCGATCTGGTGGCACATACACGCTTGAAAACACCAACGGCAGTTGCTGAATTCCTGATATCAGGGGCGCTTCGTTTTTCCCAGGAACTAAAGGAACTGGAGAAACATTTTACTGAACTGGTAACTGATCAGCTTGAAGATAACAAAACACGGCTGAATGATGCGGCAGATCAGTTAAATCAACTGGTCAGTCAAATGATCGTCGCACAGCAAAACCGCTTGACTATTGCGCGTATTCAACTGGCAAACAAGTCGGAAGCTTTTCTTAAAAGGCAACAATCAGAGCTTCGACAATTAATGGTAGGAGTACTAAACCTAACCAATCGGTTTGTTTTCAGACAAAACCATTTGCTTGATCATTCAGGAAATAAATTAAGATTCGTATTCCGTGAACAAATTATAAATAACAAAAACCTGATCAATCAATTTCAGTACCTGATCAAGATCCGATCCCTGGATCAAATTCAGAAAGAAAAGAAAAACATTAGTTCAATTCAGGAAAAGCTTCGGTTGGTTGATCCTCAGAATATCCTGAGACGCGGCTACTCGCTGACCATGATAAATGGGAAAATCATAAAATCGGTACAGCAATTAAAGAAAGGCGACCAGCTGGAAACCCGGATGAGTGATGGTATTATTGAAAGTAAAGTGGAAAAAACCAACCAGACATGACTCCTTAAGCATCACACAACATCATTAAAGCGAAACCTGAAACTTTGAACTTTGAACTTGAAACTTGAAACTATAAAATATGGCAACGAAAAAAGCAACCTACAAAGAAGCAATTACAGAAATAGAAGAGATCCTTGAAAAGATTGAAAATGAAGAACTGGATGTGGATGAACTTTCGGATCAGGTGAACAGGGTCTCCGTATTAATCACTATCTGCAAAGACAAATTGCATAAAACTGAGGCAGAGGTCGAGAAGATATTAAAGGATATGAATCAGTAAGGCAGTGTTCAGTCTCAGTGTTCAGTCTCAGTGTTCAGTCACTGAATTATTTCAAGCATGCATATTCGGAATGCATTCTGCTAACTGCGACTGAACACTGATCACTGATCACTTTTTTCCTTTTTCCTTAGAATTTAATATCCAATCCTGCCAGAAAGTTTATTCCTGCCTGTGGAAAGTAACCATCCATAGCGAAGCGTTCACCTCCTGACATATAGGAATACACCCAGGCATTGTTCTCATATTTGGTATCGAAAATGTTGTTCACCAACAGGTGTAAATTCAGTTCTTTGGCAAACTTCTGCTGAACGTGGTATGTAAAATTGAGATTATTCAATAGATAGCCATTTAGTTTACGGTCGTTGCTCGAAGAATTGTCAATATACTGTTTGCTTACCGAATATGATTGAAGACTGACGTTAAATCCCTTTGCAGCAATCCAGACAATCTGGCTGTTGGCAATAACATCAGGTGAAAAGGCAAGATCGGTTGTTCCAAGCTTGTTTTCGATTTGTCCGCCAGTGTCCCAGTCATCCATAAATTCATTGAAGTTATTAATCTTGTTTCTGCTTAATGTCAGATTGACATCCCATTTGATCTTTTCCGTAATTTTCATTCCAGCCGAAAGTTCCACTCCAGCGCGGTAACTGTGGTCCACATTGGTCATAATGGGAGCACCAACATCATTGATTTGTCCTGTCAGTATTAACTGGTTCTGATATAACATATAATAGGCATTCACTCCTAACGCCAGGCGTTTTGTTGTGTACTTGTAGCCCAGTTCAAAGTCGTTTAATGTTTCGAAACTGGGTTGTGTGCCTTTTGGAGTAGCATCCACATAATTGTCTCGGTTGGGTTCCCTGTTGGCACGGGCGAAATTGAGGTAAAGGTTTTGTTTTTCATTTAACTGGTAATAAAGTCCCACCTTAGGATTGAAAAACTCAAAGTTGTGTGTTTGTTTCAAATCGCGCAAATCGTCGTTCAAACCGTTAATGTCGTATGCAATATTACGATATTGCATATCAATAAATAGGTTCAGGTTTTCAGCAAGCATATAATTGTATCTGGCATATAGGTTGAAGTCTTTTTTCAGACCTGTCCCCCGGTACCATTCGTGATTTATTTCTGAATTACCGGCATTCCGCATCCAGATTACCTTTCCAAATTGATTTCCATCGTAAACATTGTAACCGCCACCAAAGATAAATTCACTGGTATCTTGTTTACGATTAAAAGAAAAAGTCATTCCGTAGAAATCGTTATCAAGCCATTTACGGCGAACCAAATCTGAATTTGTGATAGTTTCTCCGCCAATAACAGGAGGTGTAATCAGGTAGTCAGCCAGTTTCTGATTTTCCTTATATTCTTCGTAATACCCTTTACCCTTAGTATAAAACATACTTGCATTCAGGTTCATCCTCTCATCAAACTTATGCGAAAACAGCAGTTGATAATGATCCTGCTGATAATGGTCAACCTGATTTGGATAAGTGTAGAGGTTGTAAGTTCTGCTGTTGGAATTGATCATTTCATCCACCTGTTTCTGAGTATACAATCCATCATCGGCATAACGTTGCATTCCTACCAGATCGTTGTTCAACCGAACAGAAGGTACGCCGTTCCAGGCCTGGTATGTTTCCTCCAATCCTGAAAAAACATTGACTTTCAGGATCGTATTTCCTGTAAAATATCCTCCTGAAACAAAAAAGGATTTCAGGTCAGATGAAGCACGATCAATAAAGCCATCGGAACTGATTTTCGAAAGGCGGGCATCGAATGTAAATTTCTCCTTGATAAGGCCGGAACTGACCCCCACTGTATTCTTCAGGGTACCAAACGAACCGGCAGAAGTACTGTACTCTGCCGATGCATCTTTGTTTATTGTAGTGGTTTGGAGGTTTATCGTAGCGCCAAAAGCTGCAGCACCATTGGTAGAGGTACCAACACCACGCTGTACCTGGATATTGTCGGTTGAAGAGGCCAGATCGGGTATATCTACCCACCAGGTACCATGCGACTCGGCATCATTCATCGGGATCCCATTCACTGTTACATTGATGCGGTTCAGGTCGGTTCCGCGAATCCTGAAATTGGTATAACCCACTCCGGTTCCGGCATCCGAAGTGGCAACAAAAGATGGAGTCAAGCTTAATAAATAGGGAATATCCTGTCCCAGGTTATTGTCCCTGATCTGCGATTTATCAACCGTGGTAAAGGCAACCGGCATCTTTTCCTTTACACGGATGGCAGAAACCAGAACTTCCTCGGCCATGATAAAGTCTTGCTTCAGAATGATATCTAACGTTTGATCGCCAGTAAGTTTTACTTCCAGCGATTGTTTTTCGTAGCCGAGATAAGAGATCGATAAATGATAGTTTCCGTCTTTCAGATTCTTAAAACGGTAAGCCCCGTTTACGTCGGTAGTAGTTCCGCTGAAACTATTCGAAATCATCAGGTTGGCGCCAGCCAGTCGCACGCCTGTGTCATTTTTAACAGTTCCTTTCAGTGTGAATTGAGCAATTGCCAAAAACACTGCACATTGCAAAAGCAATGTCAAATAAATCCGTTTCATTGTTGTCTTTTAAATGGTTAATAAATAACCAATGAGGCAAGTAACTCCCTTTCGCCATCCCTTCGCCGGCATTATCCGTATCAGGTTCGGTGGGTATGATCTCAGCCCGTAATTACCCCGGTTTTCACCAGGAAGGCACCCCATTGCGTAAATTGTTGAGGACAAAAATAGGTTTTTAGAATCTTGAATCAAAATTTCTCCACAATAAAAGCAGGTCAGTTCAATTCCAATCAAGGTTTGAACTGAAAGGAAGCTGCGAAATTTCAGAATATGAGTCACAGGAAACTGACTTTTTTGTATCTTTATCAACTGATCCTTCAATGAGTTTTTCCCACAGGGATTGGTCTATCTACCCAACTGGTCCAGTATCCTTTCTTCTGACCTTTCATAAGGTATCCGGTATATAATGAGCTTTAATCAGGTGAGGATCCCCTGTCTACTTGTGTGCTTCTTGTGTGCATCTTCTGTGCTTCATGTGTGCTTTAAAAACATATAAGCACAGAAGATGCACACAAGAAGCACACAAGAAGCACACAAGTACCAATTCGATCCTCACCCCTTTGGCATTCGTTAATCAGGAGTAAGGGAAAACGATTCCTCATATGAATATGAAATGATCCTTGATTTCTGCTTCCTGATTCACGGCAATGTCTATTTTCCGGATGCTGAAATATTGTCATTTCGGTCCTCCTTATTTCTGAAATAATGACATTAAAAATGACTTCATGTCACTTACTATCAGAACTATACCAATAGGCATACGGTTTGTAATACTCCTCTGTGAAAACACAAAAACAACAATGTATAACTTAAAGAATGGAGGATTAAACTATGTTACCAGTTTTTAAAAGCAGCACACAAGAATGGCGTTTTGACCATCGAGCTTCCAAAGAAAGTGGAGTTTAAAGAAAATTTTTCGCGCCAGATCGACATTCAATAATTTCTGATTTGAATTTACTCTTTATGGATTGTACCTTTGGGTGCAATCCATTTTATTTTACAATGAATCTTTTGAAAAACTTAATGGGAGTAAACTTTCCACACTATCCAGGACCATGATTGTATCCTGACCATCCAGAATAATTCGGATAGGCTTCCCAAACCTGACTTCCGCTTCTGCCAGTGCCTGACGGCATGACCCACATGGCTTTACCGGTTCATTGACCAAAACACCATTTTTCGCTGCGGAGATGGCAATTGACTCAACCTCAGAATCAGGATAATTGGCATTGGCATAAAACAAAGCCACACGTTCGGCACACAGGCCTGAGGGGTAGGCCGAATTTTCCTGATTGTTACCTGTAAGCAGTTGCCCGTTGCCCAATTGTACGGCTGCTCCAACATGAAACCCGGAATAGGGGGCGTAAGCAAGCGAGGTTATTCTCCTTGCTTCAATGAGCAGTTTTTGGTCATTTACAGGTAATTCATCAATGGATTCAAATTCATATACCAAAATTCTGATTTCTGTCGTTTTCATAAGACGCAATTTTTTCCAAATGTAAGTTAATACTTGTTATCTGCCAATGATAATAGCGTGCAACATTTTCTTATTTTTGTGAATCAAACCAAGCTAGTGTTATGATAAGATATAATGTACTTTTTATTTTGCTCTTTATATTTGCTACAGGTTATTCTCAGCAAAAACAATTATCAAGAGAAGAATATATTCAAAAATATTACAAACTGGCTATCTCGGAAATGGAACGAAGTGGGATTCCTGCCAGCATTACGATGGCACAAGGTTGCTGGGAATCACAAAATGGCAATAGTGAATTGGCTACCAAGGGAAATAACCATTTTGGCATCAAATGTAAAAGCGATTGGACTGGTAAACGAATTTATCATGACGATGATTCTAAAAAGGAATGTTTCCGAAAATATGTCCATGCCGAAGCTTCCTATACTGATCACACCAATTTTTTGATGGCAAGTAGCCGGTACAGTTTTCTTTTTCAGCTAGACCCAAAAGACTATGTGGCCTGGGCCCGCGGATTGAAACAGGCAGGTTATGCTACCGATCCGATTTATGCGGAACGATTGATTAAGATAATTGAGGATAATAAACTATTCCTCTATGATGAATATGGTGACAACCGCCAGTTGGCCTTTATCAAACAAGAGAATCAAGAGCCCAAAAAACCTTTAAACACTCCAATGGTGCAAATGAATGCTTCTCATAAAATTGAAATGAGAAACGGCTTACGCACCATGGTTGTTGAAGAGGGTGACACCTATGAAAGCCTGACAAAAATGCTGAAGCTAAAAGATTGGGAAATCTATACGTATAACGACTTTGCGAAAGGGAAACAACCTCAGAAAAATGAAATAATCTACCTTGAATCCAAATACAGAAAGGCCGATCGCAAACATAAACAGCATATAGCAGACGCCGGTGATACCATGCATTATATCGCGCAACGATATGCTTTAAGGCTTAAACCTTTACTTCGTAGAAACCGGATGAAACAGGGAGACGAACCTACTGAAGGACAGATTATATATCTTCGGAATAAAAAACCACGAAAATAGAAATTAGGAAAAAGGAAAGGGAAAAAAGGAAAATCGTTAGAATGATCCTGTTTCCCTTTTCCTTTTTCCTTTATATTCTGTTCCATCTGGAAAATAGCAGTCGCAGTAATACACGATCGGCAAAAAGGATAAAATTCAGAAGGAAAGCAATGAAAACAACCTGGAGCATATTCTCTTTGAAGATAGAAACCATCTGTAAAAGAAGTTCTTTATCGACCCAATAATAAGTTCCTGAAACTATAGCCAGCAAAAAGACTATAATACCAGTTAAGTAGAGATATTCAAACAAGTCTGTTTTCCATTGCTGACGACGAATTGCAGTAATTGTAATCTTTTGGGCAAAGTCTTCCAGTATTGTAAGCAATGGTCGCAATCCAGGTCGACAATTTGCATTCATTCCGGTACTTCCCCAGGTTTTGATACACCTTCAGAAATACATCCTGGCAAACATCCTCCAGTTCATCCTGACGCTGACTCATGATAAAATGTTGCAGTAATATTACATTTTCACAATATCTCTTCTAACCTCCATGCTTGAATATGTTTTATACCTGCATTGGATGGAAATGCTATATCATCAAGTGATATGACAAACTTTTCGTAATTGTCAGTAATCGAATTAAATGCCCCATATTCCCTCTCAATAATTTGTTCGTCGTTAAGTAAATAAGCAACTTGAAAGTAGAGTACCTGGTCAGCTTTTTTAGCTACAAAATTAATTTCTCCTTTTCTTATCGCACCTACAAAAACCTCGTATTCGGCCTGACGAAGTTGCAGATATACTGCATTTTCGAGCAAATAGCCAATGCCATAACCAAAACCAGAATAGAGATAGTTTTTAAATGCAAGATCGTTAATATAAAATTTACAAGTACCCGAAATGACTTCTTTGCCTTTAATGTTATAACGTTCAGCACGATGAATCAAAAATGTATTTTCAATGTATTGAATATAGTTTGCCACTGTTTCATAATTGGTCTTTCGGTTTTTCGATTTGAAATAATTCACAATATTACTTACCGATAAAAGGTTTGACGCATTATTTACCAGGTACACAAAAATATCCTCCAATAATTTAGCATCCTTGATACTATATCTCTGAATGATATCACGAAGTAAAACCGTGTCTTTTATCGCCGACACATAATGCCGTTTAGTCTCAGGTTCTGGTAAGTGAAATAATTCTGGTAATGCCCCCGTTTGTATATAATCGAGGTATGAAGACTTGGATTGTTCTATATGTTTGAATTGACAAAATTCAGGAAAACTGAATGGATATATTTGAAACGAAACATACCGACCCGACAATAGTGTAGCTAATTCGCCTGACAACATTTGCGAATTGGAACCACTGATAAAGATTTCATAAGAATCGACAAAGTCTTGTGAATATGAATCAACCAAACGTTCCCAGCCCTCGATGGTTTGAATTTCATCGATAAATAAATATACTTTTCCAAGCGGTTTTAATTCTGCTTTGTAATTATCAACCAATAAAGCAAGAGCTTTGTAATCCGTCAAAAAATCGAATTCAACAAATTCCTTGTTAATATAAAAAGTGTTTTGTTGAGGCACACCTGATTGAATTAACTGGCGCAAAATTTGGCGCAAAAGGTAGCTTTTACCTGTACGTCTTTGTCCAACCAATACTTTTATAAGCTTGTTCCCCGAAAAGCGGTGAACCTTTTCAAGGTATTCCTTGCGTTCATATCCTAAATCAATAACATTTCCGTTCCAAAAATTAAATTTTGCTATTGATGTAATATTTTCTGTCATAACCGAATATTTTTACAAATATGCAACATTTTAAGATGTAACAGAAAATTAATTTGAGGATTATTCACATCGACTATTGAATTAACTCAGGAATCACCAATTTAAAATCAATCCGACTGCAACATTTCACAAACTCTTGTTGTCACATCTTACAAACACTTAAAACTGGAAATTATGAATAATTTTTTTATCCCCGCAGTTGCCTTTATTGGAATCTATTACATTCTTAAAAACTTCACAGATTTCTTATTGAAAAGGAAGATCATTAAAGCAGGTCATTTCGACAATGCCGGAATTTTAGATCAGAAAGTTGCTTCTGAAACAATTGGAAATCAGGAAGCGAATAAATATCCTTCACTGAAGTGGGGTTTGGTTGCATTCTTTGCAGGAATTGGTTTTATTATTATTAACCAGATGAGCCCAAGTCTTAACAATGAGGATAACTACCGCAATTTTATGAATAACAGCATGTTGCCATTTGGCATTGAATTGGTTTCAATCTCCTTTGGCTTTATAGCTTATTTTCTGATCGTGAATTTTACAAAAAGGAAATAGAAATAAGAAAGTAGGAATAAGAAAAAATGAATTAGGTAAAGTGAAGGAGAATCATCACTCTCTTTTTCCAATGACTTTTTCCTCTTTCCCTTTTCCTTATTCCTATTTACTCTTTTTTACATCTTTATCCGCCATTCATTTATATGCTGAAATCCGCGAAGCAATTCATCCGTTTTCATCCTTTTCTTTCCTGAAAGCTGAATATCGGTGATTGTTAGCCATCCGTCAGGACAAGAAATCTTCAGATATTTTTTACCGTCAGTCTGGATGGTTCCCGGAGCTGCTGATAAACTATTATTGTCGCGACTTGCAGCATATATTTTTGCCGTAAGGATTTCTGACTTTCCAGGATGCACCAGTTCAGTCCATGCCGTCGGATGAGGAGATAATCCCCGAATCAGGTTACGTACCGACTCCGTATCCCTGGTCCAATCGATACGACAATCCTCTTTAAATATTTTTGGTGCCTGCCTTACTCTGACCTGAGTTTCAAGAAGCGTGACCTGATCAATGGGTTTAACATCACCATCAGCTATTGCATCCACTGTTTTTATGACCAGATTCGCTCCAATATCCATCATCCGTTCATGCAAATCGCCAACAGTATCATTTTCATCAATGATTACCTTTTCCTGAAAAATAATCAATCCGGTATCAATTTCATGTGAAAGAAGAAATGTGGTTACACCCGTTTCAGTTTCTCCGTTGATAACCGCCCAGTTTAAAGGCGCAGCGCCACGGTATTGCGGCAGAAGAGACGCATGAAGATTAAAAGTACCAAGTGGAGGCATACTCCAAACGATTTCGGGCAACATGCGGAAAGCGACTACAATCTGAAGGTCGGCTTTCAGACTCTCCAATTCAGTAATAAATTCAGGATCCTTGAGTTTCTCGGGCTGAAGTACATACAAATTATTCTCAACAGCATATTTTTTTACAGCCGATTCACTTAACTGTCGGCCACGTCCTGCTGGTTTGTCAGGTGCAGTAATAATACCGACCACATTATAGCCATTTTCAACCAGAGCCTTTAAACTCTCAACAGCAAATTCGGGAGTACCCATAAACACGATGCGGATTTCTTTCGGATGCATTGTTTTTTTCTGTAAAGATAAGCCCTAAAAAGGAAATGGGAAACAGGAATAGGAAAAAGACCAAAAAAGCAAAGATCGTAAGAAAAACACCTTGAATATGAAGCGCTTAAACTTCTATTAACAAATACAATAAGCACCTTACGTCCTGGATTTCAATATGTTGTAATTATCCAACGTTAATTTATCATCAATATAACACTAAATAATTTGCACACAGTTGTTTAGGCTGAAATACCTCATTGGGTTAAGGTATTTTTGTGCAGTTAAAATCTACTCTGAATTAATATTTATGTTATGAGCTTAAAGAAACAATTTTTAAAATCAAAACCGGTCTGTAAGGTTTCATTCCGGTTGGATGCTCCTGAGGCTTCAGGTGCTAAAACAGTTCAGTTACTTGGTGATTTCAATAATTGGGATAAGACCGCCAAGCCTATGACTGCCTTAAAGACTAACGATTTTACGGCAACCCTTGAACTGGAAACAGGTAAAGCATACGAATTTCGCTATTTAATTAACGGTTCAGTATGGAAAAACGACCCACAGGCAGACTATTTTGCAGCCAATAATTATGGCCAGGAAAATAGTGTAATTTCAACTACCGTATAATCTCGATCAGATTATATTAGGATATAAAAAGCAGAAACAGGTAACTCAATTGCCTTGTTTCTGCTTTTTCTATATAAAGTAAACGATGATTTATTGTTTGTTGTATTTCATTTCAACCTCTGGTCGAAGTATCCGGTTCCCTTTTATCGCCTTCGGCGAATAGGGACAGTTTTTGCATCCGTTTGAGCAACAATACCCTCTTTTTACCAGATAAAATTCGGTCATAATCCGGTAGCCTTCAGGACTCACCGTATAATCAATGCCTTCAACTGTTTTTTCGCCATATCCTGACTCAAACATAGTATCAAACATCCCCATAAGATCTAATATTTAAACTTCTGCAAAAAGTGTCCCATCCTGTCACGTTTGGTTTTCAGGTAGGCCTGATTGTATTCGTTAGGTTCAATCTCAATATTCACCGTTGAGACTACTTCGAGATCGAAACCTTCCAGCCCGACACGTTTAACCGGATTATTGGTAATCAAACGCATTTTGGAAACACCCAGGCTTCGCAGGATCTGTGCTCCAACTCCATAATCACGTTCATCGGCATCAAATCCAAGATGAATATTTGCATCGATTGTATCCATTCCCTGGTCCTGCAATTTATAGGCTGCAATTTTATTCATTAATCCGATTCCACGGCCTTCCTGCTGCATATAAACCAAAACTCCCTTGCCTTCTTTCTCAATCAGCTCCATGGCATGCTCAAGCTGCTCGCCACATTCACAACGTTTAGAGCCGAAAATATCACCAGTCATGCATGATGAATGCACACGGACCAAAACAGGTTCATCAGTTGTCCATTTGCCTTTAATAAGGGCAATGTGCTCCACGCCATTAGATAACTGTTTAAAAGGAATGATGCGGAAATTACCGTGACTGGTTGGCAGGAATACTTCCTCCCCACGCTCGATCAGACTCTCGCTCTGAATACGGTAATTAATCATATCCTTGATGGAAATGATCATTAGTTTAAAACGCCGGGCTATTTTCATCAGTTCGGGCAACCGGGCCATCGAACCATCGTCGTTCATAATTTCGATCAGTACGCCTGCGGGTGTTAATCCGGCCATCCGGGCAAGATCAACAGCGGCTTCAGTATGTCCTGCACGACGCAATACGCCCCTGCTCCTTGCTTTAAGCGGAAAAATATGTCCCGGACGTCCAAGTTCATCAGGTTTTATATTCGGATTAGCAAGGGCATTTAATGTCTTTGCACGATCGCTGGCCGAGATCCCTGTAGTACAGCCATGACCCAAAAGATCAACAGAAATAGTAAAAGGTGTTTCGTGTGATGAGGTATTGTTTCCCACCATCATATCAAGCTCGAGTTCATCGCAACGTTCTTCAGTGATCGGTGCACAAACGAGGCCCCGTCCGTACTTGGTCATAAAATTGACCATTTCAGGAGTTACTTTCTCAGCTGCTGCAATAAAATCACCCTCATTTTCACGATCCTCATCGTCGACTACAATGATTAATTGTCCGTTACGAATGGCCTCTATTGCTTCGGGTATTGTATTCAATCTTATTTCATCCATTTCAGCAAAATGATTTTCAAATATTGCTGCAAAAGTAGCTAAAATTATCGGTTTGAATGATGGAAAAGCAATCTTATGCCCTTTTCGACTTTTCCCAAAGGACGGATTGTCTGCCTTTCAGGAACCTGAAAAAACCCTGAAACATGGCATAATTCATAGCAACAAAATAAAAAGGTGCATAAATATATTTCAGGCGTGCTGGCTTGTTCTGAGAAAGCATACCAAACAAGGCCAGCCCATATAAAAGTGCCTGCAGATAAAATACAAAAAAATATATTGAGAGTACCCAAAACTGTTCCAGTTCCGATAGAATAATAACATTGGATGCCAATAAACTGATTAATGCCAAAGGCGCAAGTGTCCAACGTAAGACTTTATGCGAAACATACTGGAAAAACAACTTCAGGTTAAAGAAAGGGTTGAGTAGTTTCTTAAGTCGAAACATTGATTGGTAGCAACCAGCTGCTATCCTGACTTTACGCTTCAGTTCCTCTTTCACGTTCGATGAACCGTTTTCGGAAGCCACAGCAGTTGGCTCATAAGCCACCCGAAAGCCTTGTTCAGTGATTCTCATTGAAATCATAAAATCGTCGAGAATGGTATCCGGCTCAACCCGATGGAATAATTCGCGTCTGACGGCAAACAACTCACCTGTGGCCCCTATAGTACTGTAGAACTGATAATCCAGCCGTTTCAGCCATGATTCAATTTTCCAGTAAAAACTTTCACCTGCAGCAGCAACGGGTTGATCGCTATTCTTAAAAAATTGTTTTTCACCTGCTACTCCCCCAATACTTTGATCCTGAAAATGCCTTGCAACAGCCCGAACAGAATTTGCCGACAACACTGTATTGGCATCACTAAACATTAATATTGGGGATTTGGCGAACTCAACACCCCGGTTCATGGCTTCAATTTTACCATTGCGTTTAGGGTTATGCAATAAAACTACTTCAGGGTAATTGGAAACCAATTCGGGAGTACCGTCATCTGATCCGTCGTTGACCCAGATAATCTTGAGCTTTCCGGTAGGATAATCAAGGGAAAGTGAATTTCTTATTTTCAGGTCGACATAATCCCGTTCATTATATGCTGCAATAATAAGACTGATCTCTGGAAGATCTTCATCGCCAGGTTCTCCATAAAGCTCTTTGGTCCGAAAAAAGACTTGTCTTATCTTCAGCAAAAAGATTAGCACAAACCCATAGCCACCAAAAGCATATAGAATGATCAATCCGGAGATCCAAAAGGTTATTTCCCAGCAAAGAATCACAGGCAGGTATTTTATTTGATTTGCTTTTTATAAAAATCTACTAAGGCTCCCGCTTGCGACAGGTTGTCAAATTTCTCCTGAATAAAACCTATAGCGTTCTTCCCGATTTGCTCAAAAAGTTGACGATCCTTGATCAGGAGGCTGATCGCTTCGGTAAACTGATCTGCATCGTTTGCAATCAGTATGTTATTCCCATTTTCGGTGGGAATCCCTTCAGTGCCAATGTCTGTAGTAACGATTGTTTTCCCCAGGGCCATTCCTTCGATGATTTTAATCCGCATACCGCTACCCGAAAAGAGCGGAACCACCATGATTGCTTTCGAATTAATAAAATCGTAAGCATCGTTTATTTCTCCCAAATATTCAACCCCTTCAAGTTTGATATGTCGTTCGAACCATTCAGGAGCATTTCTCCCTGCAAGGTAGAACTTAAGATCCGGGTTTTCATTGTGAATTTTTGTCCAGCATTGATCAAAAAACCAGATCAGACCTTCCTGGTTGGGCGCCCAATCGAGCGCTCCGATGTGAAACAGCGACGGGAACTCAAGCTTTTTAGCTGTTGGTACCAAAGAGGCAAAATCAATACCTGTTTGAGAAGTATGATGCGGCTTGGTATTTCCTAATGAATCCAGGATCTTTCCATCCCTGTCGGTGATGGGGATCAGGATATCGTATGAATTTAAGTAGCTTATTTCAAACCGCTTGATTCTTTTTGAAAGGTTCCGCAGATAATGTGAGCGAAATCCCTTGGACAGAGTAGCCGTTCTCTCCCATATTTCGTATTCGATGTTGTGGGCACGATAAGCGATCAAGGCCTTTGAATGTTTCCTGATCACCGGGATGTAAGGACAAAGGTATAAACCCTCGAGTTGGATCACATCAAAGTTCTTCTCTGCTAAAAGTTTAATCAGCTCAACACTATATTCGTCAGAGACAAACCGCTCTGCATTGTAGGGTAGTCTGGAGAAAAGCAAATTTAGGACCGCTTCAAACCAATGGATGGAAGCAGGTACTTCAACGAGCCTAAAGTCGGCTTCATTACGGATAGTTGAAGGCAAATCTTTGATGCTGATATGATGTTTAAGCGTATTCATGCATAACACGGTCACGTCGTGTCCAAGCATTGAAAACCCTTTGGTCATGTTCAAACAGGCGATGGCACCTCCGTCCTTTGGAGGCCATGGCACTTTATTCATCAATTGTAGTATTCGCATCGGTCTATTGTTCAGATTTTTTTCGCTTCAGAAATTTAAAACTAAGCAACTTCTTGAAGAACAACTGGTAACTTTCAATATTCATCATTCCTGAATCAGTGGCTGCCTTATAGGTGAGCCAGATTCCCAAAGGTAAAAAAACAAACGAGGAGAGCCACATCCCTTCAGTCATTGACCATGCATCTTCGCGTGCAAATTTCTCTCCTGTGATCATCAAAATATAATAGGCAATAAACATCAGGATCGACACCACCACAGGCATTCCAAGGCCTCCCTTCCGGATGATGGCCCCAAGGGGAGCCCCTATAAAAAAGAAGATCAGGCAGGCAAACGAAAGGGTAAACTTCCGGTGCCATTCCATCGGGTAATTGTTATCGTATTTCTTTCGGGTATACAAATCCTCAATCTGCTGACTGATAACCTGTGAATTGTTCCGGGCATTACTGACTGCCTGACGATAGATTTCTTCCTTTTCGAATGAACTCATACCCGAGATTATCTTTTCAAAATCAACACTATTCACCTGTTGTGTTTTTGTTTTTAGTCGGATCGAATCGTTGGGGTTCGCCAGCCGGGCCAACTGAACATTAATCTCCGGAGTATAGTTTAATGAGGTCATAAACCGCCAAAGCCTGATTTTATAATCCTTGAAAAGTGAATCACTCCAACTGGAGAGTTTTGAAATACCCATCATTTTGGAGGCGCTCGAATAACGCTTTTCATCCACCCGGTTAAATTCAAATTCGCTCGTGTTGATGTTAATCACTTCTTTCTGGAATGACTCCCGGCTAAATGGATACCTGCGAATTGAACTCGCCCGGTTTTCCTTTTCGTCTGTATAGCTGTGTCCATGAAACAAGGTAACCGCCATGTATTTCTTGTCTTTTCCCATTTCCATCTTTCCCGAATCAGCAATGGTCACCTTCACATTTCCACGGTCATCCGTATGATCATATATCATTATATCATAAAGCATGTTGTTGATTTTGCTCTTATGGTCCACTTTAATGCTGTAGTTGGGCATGTCGTTGCTGAAAACTCCTTCCTTAATGATCATTTCAGGCTTTTGCTGGTTAATGCTGGTCATTAGGGAATAAAACTTGGCATTTGTTATGGGGAGAATATTATTCGAGAAGTAAAATGCAATTGACGTCAGGATAAGAGTAACCACCAATAGCGGTCTCATAATCCTGAAAAGGGAAATTCCGGAGGCCTTCATGGCTACCAGTTCATAATTTTCCCCCAGGTTACCGAAAGTCATGATCGATGCCAGTAACATGGCCAGCGGAAAAGCAAGAGGCACCAGTCCAAAAGAGGCATAGGTCAGAAATTCAGCAACGATCCTCCATTCCAATCCCTTACCGACCAGATCATCAATAAATTTCCACAGAAATTGCATCAGCAGAATAAATATGCAGATGAAAAAGGTCATGAAGAAAGGACCAAAAAAACTTTTTATAATAAACTTATGTAGACGCTTCATAGTTGCGTAAAAAAAACGAATACAAAACTAAGGTATTTTGAAGAATTAAAAAGAGAAACCCTGATTCAGCCACCAATTAATTAACTATAAAAAGATCTGAACATTAAACAGCTTATGACCCAAGGAGGTGTTTCAATTTTGATATTTGTGAATCCCATAGATCAGAAATATTCTCAACTTCATCGGCATCGGCAAAATCTATAATCGTAAGTGAAACATCGTTAGTCAGGTCATCCTGGTTAATGACAAACTCAAAATAGGATTCATCCTTATCCAGATCATTATCGGTCCATTCGTACCGAACCATTTTATTTTCCTTATGCATCTTCTTTTCTGCCTCCTCATTCGAACTTCCCCAAACAAATGTGAAAATATTTCCTTTTACCCGAACGTCGTCAGCAAACCACTCAGTCAGTCCCGATGCCGTACTAAGCCTGTTAAACAGGACTTTGGGGGAGCAATTGACATTATATTCCAAATTTAATTTTGTTTTCCCAGCCATAAAATCTTTGATTTTCTGCAATATATGGAATTAAACACTAAAACACAAAGCCTGCTCAAATGTGTCCTCCATTTTTTTAGGTTTTTTTTCATTCCGGTCAATCAACCAATAAATAAAGTGCTATATTTGCCACCGCAAAAATAAAACCGAAAGGTGCATTGATGCAGGTTCTTTACACAATGGCGAGGTAGCTCAGCTGGTTAGAGCGCGCGATTCATAATCGCGAGGTCGGCGGATCATGCCCGCCTCTCGCTACTTGAAAATGAAAGAGTTACAAGGTTGAAATCTTGCGACTCTTTTTTTATTGCCTAAATCTTGCCGAAGTTAGCTCAGCTGGTTAGAGCGTCCCGATGATATCGGGAAGGTCGGCGGATCATGCCCGCCTCTCGCTACGATTAATTGTCAAAGAGTCAAGAAGGTAAAACCTACTTAACTCTTTTTTTATTGACTGAATCTTTCCTAAAACTGAAAATCTCTGTCAACTTATCACCTGAACACTTCCGGAAAACCTAGCGAAATCGTTTATTCTGAAATCTTTAATTCCAAGACTGAAGCCTTAAAGCGAGAAATCTTCCTTAAGAGGATGAAAAGCAGAGTATATCTTTGGGGAAAGTGATATTTAAACCATTTGGTGATGGAAATAAGTCCCGGGATTAATCTTTTATGCATCTGATTGAAAACCCGCTGTTCTTATACGTACTAAAGTTGTGAATGGTACTGCTGTTAGTGTCCACATACCGGTACCAGACAAGCGATTTGGTATATTCCGTATCGGCCCACCATCCTCCGCATACATTCAGATTCTTAAATGTTCCATCCTTGGCACGGTAGCCCCCCGGAAGAGCAGTAAACCCGCTGCTGTTTGTAGCGCCCGTATTGGGATCAGACCAATGACTGGTCATGGTTTCTTTCAGTGCACCCCCCGCAATTCGCTCTCCTTTCAGGTAGACTACTAAAGCGGCCCATTCCTTATCGGTGGGAATATGCCAGCCTGCCGGTGCAATATTCCGTTGATCATCGACTGCAAACCAATTGTATAAGGCACCATAGGTAACTTTGTTTGCACGGTCATCATTGTTGTACCAGCAATAGGCTCCACTATTTAAAACGCTCCAGCTAGCATTGCTAATCACATTGGGGATGGGATCTCCATTCCTGAATTTTGTTGTTTTAAGGTTTTCTGCCAT
Organism: Prolixibacteraceae bacterium UBA6029; assembly: GCA_002429385.1. Classification (GTDB taxonomy): domain Bacteria; phylum Bacteroidota; class Bacteroidia; order Bacteroidales; family Prolixibacteraceae; genus Aquipluma. Next base: position 126,026 of record DIZL01000006.1, read on the forward strand.
CCAGACTTGTGTGCCAATACGAACTGTTTTATAAACATTACCATCCCTGTCCTTTATGGTTTCGGCTATTGAGGCCGGATTGCCGCCTTTCGGTTGATTGTTCTTTGAAACGCTTTGCCCGGAGACATTGCTTGTCGAAATAACAAACAGGAACAGTATGATGAAGTAAAATAAAGTCTTGATGCTCTGTTTCATCTGTTTAGATTTTGTTTTTTATTTACAGGCAAGAACCATATGGCTTTATGCTCGCTTATTTTACAGTTCTAAAGCATTATTTGACCACCTCCAACTGACAAATAATTGCCTGTAATATATTTCGATTCATCTGAAGCATAAAACAACACCGCCCCTGCTATATCTTCGGGCAAACCAACTCTCCTGAGCGGGATAAAGCCGGCTGCGGCATCTATCTGTGATTGCGGCATAAAACTTGTCGCATCTGTCAATGTTAGTCCGGGAGCTATAACATTTACCCGTATTCCCTGTGGCCCAAGCTCAAATGCCAGTGCTTTGGCAAATCCATCCAATGCTGATTTTGCAGTAGTATGTGTTGAAAATCCAAACCCCGGTTTTCTGGACAGTCCGCTTGAAACAATAATTATGGAACCCGCTTTCCGTTCAATCATTGAAGGAAGAACTGCCTTGATGGTCCAGAAACTGCCTTTCACTTCCCGAAGAATCTTGTTTTCAAAATCCTCCCAGGTTTGCTCCATGAATGATGCCATCTTGAAATTTGCCCCTGCATTTAAAACCAGAATATCAATCTTCCCCAGCTGTTTTTCAACCTGGCGAACCATCTGTTCCGATTCTTCCTGATTAAAAATATCAGCTTTTACAGAAATAGCAATACTGCCAGTCTCCGTAATTGTTTCAACTACTTTTTGAGCCTTCTCTTCACTTTTATTGAAATTTACAGCTACGGTAGCGCCATGTTTTGCAAGTTTTATTGCTGTTGCCGCTCCTATTCCCCTGCTGGCACCGGTAACCAGTGCAATTTTCCCGTTTAGAATCATATTTTCCATTCCTCCTTTAAGTTTATATTCTGTTTTATGTTTTTCTGAAATTCAGACATGAATTACATTCTAAAAATAGGCCTAATAATTCAATATCCAAAGAATTCGGTTTTAAAATCTGAAATAGAAAAGCCTCTTTAAACATCGGAGCCAAAAGGGGATAACAATGAACCATACCCTCTCCAGCCCTGAAGGTGACGTCAACTCCTGCCTGCTTCGCTTTGATGCTGAACTTTTCCCCATCTTCAAACAACTCATCATCCATTCCTGAATTAATAAAGATGGAGGGTAATCACAATGCTACTGACTTCTCTTTATGTCCGCCAAAAAAGATTGTAAATCCTACTTTTAAACCAATAGTACCCATTACAGTCCGATCATTATTGGGATTATTTTTTATGTCCTTTACAGTTATTGAACGATAATCCAATATGGCATCAAAAGTTATATGATCTCCCAGCGGGGCGGCAATACCCACTCCTCCTTCCAGCATCGAAATACTTTGCTTATACTCGTCAGTGTTATTGAAATATTCATATTTGTTATTTGTCAATCCGAGAGAACCTCCCATTTCAATAAATGGTAAAACTTTGCCTGTTGGGATATAATACCGTACAAAAGGTCCGGCACCAAATAAGGTGATATGGTCGTTTGAATTGTAATCAGCTGACAATTGACTTGAATGGTATAAGGCCATATTGACATCAAATCCGAGGACTAAATTATTTTCAATAAAATATCCTACTTTGGGTGACAAATTAAGACTAGAGGTTTTAGTAGGAGTAGATCCGTTTGTGCTACTGCCATCACTTTTTTCTTTCGAACTCGAAAATTCAAGCGACATCATAGTTGTGCTGGGACCAGTCAGACCAATAGAAGATGACAATCCCAGGAGAATATTTCCCTTTTCTGTTTGTGCGAAAAGCATTGATAAGTTGAATACACAAAGAATTCCCGCAAGTAAGATTACTTTTTTCATTTCGGTTTAGTTTCAATTTTTGCCTACTCTTAAGTTTTTCGGCGGTCACATCTAAGAATTGTATGTTTACAATGGCGTTAACATCTCGTTTTCCTAAAACGGACTAAAGTTAACACATTAAAGAATTAAAGTCAATGAATTGTTTGAAATAATATAATTATTATAAAATCACTAATCTTGCCCAAATCTTATACAGGCATACCGATACTAACGCATTCCGAAATTCCCCTGTTCCACTTGACGGCAAAAGAACTTATACAGAAGACTCTGATCCGCCAAATGTCGTTGTATTCAATCACCGAATTCTTAATGCACATTTATTTTATCGCTGTTTATGCTCCGGAATGAGACCTATGAACGAAATAAACCAAATATCTATTCCACACCCCGACAGAACGGGGATTTCCGCTTACCACTACAGGTATTCCCTGTTAAACGGGTGCCCCTCTCCTGCCACCTTGTGTGTACCTTGTGTGTACATTGAGTGTACCTTGTGTGTACCTTGTGTGTTCAGGAACAAATAAGGTACACTTATCGTACTCTTATTCTACACGAAATGTATACTTAAACAGGCAGGTTGGTATCATTCGTTTAATACATTGACCCTGCTCAATGGTTTCGGAAATAAAAAAAAGAATATTAGTTGTACCGATTATTTGTGATATAAAAAGGAAAGTGGCATTAAAATGCAGATGGATTTTACAAAGAGCGATCAATACAAAGAATATAAACTCCATTGATTCAGAAGTCATGCATTGTTATGAAAACGAGAAACTAAATAGTTTAAACAAAACTGGTTAATAGATGAGAAAGGTCAGAAAAGTAATTTATCTTTGGTGATATTTATTAGTTGCAGGGTATATAAAAACACCATCCGAAACAGTATTTGTTTTATTGAATATAAATTGAACTAAAACAAAAGAATTGAAATTAAATATAAGATATATAATCCCCTTTTTTATAGTCTTTAGTTTATTAACAATAGAAGGCTCTTCTCATTCTAACTACAATATACTTGATTATTATCGAACAGCGGAATATGTTCATAATGCTAAAACATACAATAGTTCTAAAAATACCTGCCATTATTGTCAATTTCTTTCCCTAAGGAACAACTTTCAATATTTCATCTATTCACTAAAAAAGCAACAAGAGTTTTATAATCAACAAATTGAAAACACGTTAAACTCTCAGACTGATTTATACCTAAAAAAAGAAACAATAAAACAAATATATCCTAAGCCAAAGAAACCGGGCAATTCGTCTGAGGAACATTCTGATTTATACAGAGGGGAAAATCTTGTCACAAGATTCTGCCCAACATGTAATTTCTTACATGCATTGATAGATAATAATTCTAATAATTTATCTTCCGGAAAATGTATAAATCAAACAATAAGGATAATTCCGTCGTTCAATTTGTCAAATTATTTTTTCACTGGTTAAAGAGAATCATTTACTTAATAATGATTGCATCTATGCTGGGATTGTCAAATGCCTTGTACAATGAGACTAAAATGATTAACAATATTAAATTTGGCACAGAACAAGAGCAAGTTATAGATGATAAAGAGCCTAAGGATTGACGCAGTATCTTTTGACAAAATGTAAATTCTCATGATATTGGTCGGTTAAATTCCACCTTTAGCTTTCGGGACTATTAATATTTGTTGGTTATCTTGTGCTGTCCGTAAATAATTACGATCTTGGCCTTCCGGCGAAACCTTAATAAGCTAACCATGAAAATCTTTATCAGGCATACGATCCTCATCTTACTGCTATTCGCAGGCGTATTTCTTATCGCAGGATGCGGTAAGAAAGCAACGGTTTATCAGGATGTGAAACATTACAGTAAAGTCTTTGGAAGGGAAAAAACCTATCGCCTGTACCTGCCCGACGAGTATAGTCAGTCCACGAAAAAGTACCCGGTGATCTATTTCTTTCATGGCTGGGGCGGAAGGTATTTCAAAGACGACAATGCCAAACTGGCCTATGATAAGATAGGCGCGTTGGTAAATAAATACAAGGTGATCCTGGTGATGTGGGACGGGAGCATGGACGAAGCGGAGCCCCGGCCTTACAACATTGGCAATCATCAGGATGTCAAGTACAGGGTGCAGATGAAGGATTATTTTCCCGAACTGACCGCTCATATTGATTCTACTTATAGGACATTAACGGATCGGAACCATCGTGGGATTATCGGATTCAGCATGGGGGGAATCATGTCGTGTTATCTGGCAGGGAAATATCCAGACCGCTTATCAGCTGCTGTAAACATGGTTGGAAGTACCGAGTTTTTCATTGGCCTTCCGGAGAACCATACCCTATACCAGGTTAAATACACCTTTGACAACCTTCGCGATGTGGGTCTCCTTTTTCATAACCGGGAACTGTGCCCGATGACCGGCCTCAATGATGAAGTGGATGAGGCGGCGCACTGGAACGGTCAGGAGAATTACGAATACCATAAGCTGGAAGGGGGTCACAAGGTAGACGATCCGGGAGAGACGAAAGTATTTGAATCGGCTATGCGTTTTGTGGTCAATCAGTTTGATAATCCTGCACCCTTGCACAAGCAATGGTCGCACTATGACGATTGTCCCGGGTTCTCCCTTTGGGGCTATACGGTGAAGAGTACGAAGAACGAAACGGGTTTCCTGTTTCTCAGGAATGTGGATGCCCATGGATTTGGCTTCTATACGCATAAGTGGCTTCCTGATGGTCCGGCGGTAAAAAACTGCAAGGCAACGATCACCACGGCACCAATCTATGAACCAAACGGGACGTATGAAATCAGGATTCTTAACTGTGAAAGCAAAAAGCTGGAAACCATAAATTCCATAGCCGGGAAGGATGGCCGGTTAACAGTTAACCTGACGGGAGAGGGTTGCGAAATCGGGATTTCACGGAAAGAGAAACCTGCCGGCTTTGTTGCGTCAGGATATCAACTTCAGAAGGATCAAAGATATCTGCGGATCAACGAACCGGGGGAATTAACGCTCAGCCTCTTTAACCGGGGAGTGCAGACAGGCGCCAACGGAAAACTAAGGGTTACCCTTTCGTGCATGGATCAATCGGTAAGTATCCCTTCACCAAAGCAGGAAATCACGCTAAAGGACGGGCAACCTGTATTTGATTCGAAAGCCTTTAAAATCAGCAGTACCAAGACTCCACCTACGGATGGTTCTCCTGCCTGGCTTCAGATGAAAGTGACGATGGACTGCGATACGCTGCACTCAACGGACAATTTCCTTCTGCCTGTATTTTATAAGGTCACTGAATTTACAAATATCCTGGTGGATGATGGAATCCGAAGATCGACTTCAAAGATTCCTACAATAAATGATCAGACGCGCAATGACTCTATATTCGGGACAGGAAACGGGGACGGAAGAATCTCTGCAGGAGAACAAATTATGCTGTATGAGAAGACCCACCGCTTACGATTATATTCCGACGATCCCTATGTAGTGGCTTCTGATGAGAAGCTGGCCGATGAGGTATTGCCCTCCTTCTGGCCCGATGGGTTTACCTTAAGCTCGGTGGTGAAGATTGCCGACAATTGCCCTGCAGGACATGAGATTGAATTCCTTGCCAGTTACGATACAAAGACCTGGAAACCCATCCATCGAACAGTTACCTGGGGAAAGGTAAAGATAAAGGTTGGTGCCAGGCCCTGATTCGGGCTAGGAGTTTTAATCCCGGCAAGGATTTTAAGCAATAAATAATTTAATGTTGAATTTTCTCTGTAAATGAATACTGACAATTTCTTTCACCGCTACGCGGCTTTTAATCTTGTTGCTCAATTTACACTACCATACTTTCACCGCTACGCGGCTATTTATTAGGCGCATAGCACTGGCAGTATGGTAGCAAAAGTACAGAAGTGCGAAAATAAGCCGCGTCAGCGGTGACACAATAATGGTAATGAAATGCTATTTAATTCCCTTAACTTATACAATTAGAAACGTGAATAATATATTTAAACAGTCGCCTACACTAGAAGGCTTAACATACAAAATTGCTATATTTGAGTGTTCCATTCAGGGAGGCAACAGATGATCTAATCTGCTTCCCGGTGAAGACTAAACTAAACCTAACAGACAGAAAATGAATAAGCTTATTGGATCATTACTCCTTTTCACCTTTATTATTGCAGGAAGTTTTTCCGCAGGTTCTGCCCCAGGCCATGTTAAGAAGAATACGCTCAAGGTACTTTTTGTAGGCAACAGTTATACCTATGTGCAGAATCTTCCACAGTTGGTCTCCCTTATTTCCGACAGTACCCATACCAAACTGGTCACCCGTAAGTCAACAGCCGGCGGGGCATACCTCAGTGAACACTGGTATAGTAAACGTGGATTAAAGACCAGGGAAATCATCAGCCAGGGCCATTTCGATGCAGTCATTCTTCAGGAAAACAGCATGGGTACGATTCAGCAACCTGACAGTACCATTAAATACGTGCGTTTGCTGTGTGAACTGATCCGCCAGTCAGGGGCAAAGCCTTATTTGTATATGACCTGGGCCAGGGAACGTGTTCCGCAGTATCAGGATGAAATCACTAAAGTGTATGCTGATATGGCAAAAATGAATGAGGCTGTTTTGGTACCGGTTGGCGAGGCCTGGGAATTGGCCAAACAATTGCGTCCAACCCTTGAACTGTATAGCCAGGATGGCAGTCACCCCTCGAACCTTGGAGCCCTACTGTCGGCTTATGTATTTGTCGGAGTACTGACAGGCGAAGTGCCTGCTAAGATTCCTGAATGGTATCAAATCAAAGATATCGACGGCGAGACGGTAGAGTTAACGAATATCGATGCTCTTGATGCAGTTTTCTTCCGTAAGGTGGTTGAAAAGATTTTAAACATTAAGAACTAATTTATTTAACTGATTTAATATTGTGTTTATTCACCCCAAACCCCTAAAGGGGCTTTAGCAACCTGTATTGGAAATGCGTGTAGATGGCGAAAGTCCCCTTTAGGGGATTTAGGGGTAAAAGAAAAATTGAAAGGATATTATTTCATCCCTATTATATAATATATTTGGACAACTTATGAAAAACAGATTCAGATTAAGAATACTTATAATTACTGCTTTGGGATTCCTTACCATCCTGCAGAGCCAGGCTCAGAAAACAGTCAAAATACAATTTGACAGCAACAAAGAGGTATCAGGGAAGAAGTTCGCCATTAAGGATATCTCTTCCGGAGTCCCGGCTAACTGGGATGGGTATAACTTTGTGGTCCTTGAGTTTAAGATCACAACAGCGCAGCGCTTTCAGCTTGGCTTTACCACAGAAACGGGCTATAACGAACTGCGCGTGATGAGCTATACGCCCAATGGCTGGAACAAACTAGCCATACCATTAAAGTTTTTCAGGGAACTGCCAGGGGCTGCAAACGATCTGGCAGCCACCTACAATCAGGCCCGCTATACGGGATGGGTCAACCTGGGGGGCAAGCGTGGCCCACTCCGTGGAGTCGATTCCATTGGGGTCAGGATGAACGTTCCGATCAATAACCCGATGATGGAAATACGCTCCATTTCATTGTCCGCAGAAGACCCTGGCGACCAGTACCTGGGAGAAAAACCTGTGGTGGATGAATTTGGTCAATGGAACCTGGGAGACTATGAAGGAAAAATCAATTCCCTGGAACAACTCCAAAAAGAATGGGCTGTGGAGGAAAAGGAGAACGCGAAAACCGTCATTACTACAAGCTATTATACAAAGATCGACAGTACCACCACTTTAAGGGAAGACAAGGTGAACTTTCCAAACAAGTACAACTACTCCAAATACGGAGGCTATCTGAACGCAAAAGTGAAGGCAACCGGTTTCTTCAGAACCGAAAAGATTGATGGTAAATGGTGGTTTGTCGATCCTGAAGGCTGCCTGTTTCTTTCGGTAGGTGTGGATTGTGTAAATCCCGGTGGTGGTGGTAATGCGATCAACCTGGACAAACGGAGAAACATGTACAAGGAATTGCCTCCTGAAGACATTGGCAGTAATCTGAAGAGACCCAATTCGGCATCTTTCGGAACCTGGAACCTCTTCCGGAGATATGGAGCAGCTTATCCTGAAAAGTCGAGGGAGATGATTATCCGGCGCATGGATCAGTGGGGATTGAACACCATTTGCAACTGGTCAAGTCAGGAGGTTATGAAAATGAACCGCAAGGCGTTTATGCTGCAGTTGCGTGGCATTGGCATTGAGAATGGACTCATGGGACTGCCCGATGTGTATGATCCGGCATTTGCTCCTAAAGTGGATGCCTCATGCAAGTCGTTTCTGGAACCCAATCGCGATAATCCCTGGTTAATAGGTTATTTCGTGGGTAACGAACCCTCCTGGCTGGAACAGGAAGACCGGCTTTGCAGCATGATTCTCGACGGCAAGGATAAACCCATTCAAGTTGAACTCAAGAAATACCTGGCTGATGGCGATACCCATGAGCGGAGGAAACAGTTTATTTACAATACCTTCAAGATATTCCTAACAACTGTAAATAAGGCTGTAAAACAATATGACCCCCATCACCTGAATCTGGGAATGCGTTTCGGGCATGTTCCCGATAAGGAAGTACAGCTGATCTGCAAAGATGTTTTTGATGTGTTCAGCTTCAATTGCTACGACCTGTATCCGAAGAAAGAGTTTATGGACCAGATTATGGAAGGAACAGGCCTTCCAATGATTATCGGTGAGTTTCATTTCGGCACGGTAGACCGGGGCATGGCTCAGTCGCTGTGGCAGGTGAATTCGGAAAAGGAACGGGGCGTTGCTTACCGGTATTATACCGAACGGGCTTATGCGCATCCGGGACTGATTGGTACAGCTTATTTCCAGTGGGCAGACGAGGATCTGACCGGGCGGGGCGACGGAGAGAACTACAACTGCGGCTTGGTTGACGTGACCGACCGTCCGTACAAGTACCAGGTTGAGGCAATGACGGAAACTGCCAAAAGATTGCAAGACATACATCTTGGAAAAGAAAAACCAGTCGATCAGGCACCTGTTAAGGCCAGGGGACATGGTTCTGCTCCTGACTTATGGAATAAATAATCAGAATCAGAGGAAATACTAATTACATATATAAACCAATGAAAAATAACCACATAGACACATAGTTCACATAGATATATTTAAACTATGTGTCCTATGTGTCTTTGTGGTTAAAACTAAAATAATTTAAAGTGGATTATGTGGATTATTTCTCACAAAATGAAATGACCGACAGCCAAAAGATATTGAGATATATACGATGTACTAATTACAAATATAAACCAATGAAAAATAACCACATAGACACATAGTTCACATAGATATATTTAGACTATGTGTCCTATGTGTCAATATGGTTAAAACTAAGACTTATGAAAAAAGCAATCTTAAATACCCTGTTTTTAACTACTCTGGTTGGAGTAAGTTCGCTGTTTGCACAGAACGCTGAACCCGGCAAGATCGAAGCCTGGGTAACCAATGCCGACCGTTCTGCCCTGTTCGAAAAGCAGGCAGAAACCGTTTCTTTCAGCAAGAGGGAACGTGGATGGGGCGGGACAATTATCATCGATGAGAATCAGAAGCTACAGACAATTGATGGTTTTGGCTTTGCCCTGACGGGTGGAAGCGCTGAACTGATGATGAAGATGGCTCCTGCCGAACGCAGTAAACTGATTCATGAACTGTTTGCAACGGATGGAAATAATGTAGGCGTCAGCTATATCCGTCTAAGTATCGGCTCTTCAGACCTGAACAGCTTTGTATTCTCGTATGATGATATGCCTGAGGGGCAAACTGACATGCCTTTGGCTAAATTTGATCTATACCAGGATTTCAAGGATGTAATCCCGGTCATGAAGGAGATTTTGTCGATTAATCCACAGATCAAAATAATGGGATCGCCATGGTCAGCACCAAAGTGGATGAAAAGCAACAACAATGTACGTGGCGGATCACTTAAGCCCGAATGTTACGAGGTGTATGCCCATTACCTGGTAAAGTATATCCAGTCCATGAAGCATGAGGGAATCACCATTGACGCGATCACAGTTCAGAATGAGCCCCTGAATTCGAACAATACGCCCAGCATGCCCATGCTTCCCGGGGAACAGCGGGATTTCATCAAGAATAACCTGGGACCTGCATTGCAGACTGCCGGCATTCAGACAAAGATCATCCTGTTTGACCACAACCTGGATCGGATAGACTATCCGCTGACTACATTACGAGATCCGGAGGCTGCCAAATATGTTGACGGTTCAGGATTTCACAATTACGGTGGAGAAATGAGCGCCATGACCACCCTGCACAATGCCCGACCGGATAAGAACCTCTATTTCACCGAACAGATGGTGGTGGAAAAACCGGGCAGTCCGACCATCGAAATTGCCGCACAGGTGAAGCGCCTCATTATTGGCGCCACCCGCAACTGGAGCAGGAACGTGATCCTTTGGAACCTGGCTGCCGATCCGAAGAATGATCCGCATACCGATAACGGGGGATGTCCGATGTGCCAGGGCGCCGTAATACTCGATGGCGACAAGGTTACCCGAAACCTGGCCTATTATGTGGTGGCACATGCCTCAAAGATGGTGCGTCCTGGTTCGGTGCGTATTGCCTCAACAGCCAAAGGAGACGAAACTGTAAATATGACCGGTGATGAAGAACGTTCCGGAGCATTACGGGTTTCCATTGACACGAGTGATGCATTGCCCAATGTGGCCTTTAAGACTCCGGAAGGGAAAATTGTCCTGATTGTTGTCAACGACAGCTATGGGGTGAACTCCTTCCGGATTCAGTATAACGGTCAATATGCCAGTTTTAAGCTTAGTCCCGGCGCTGTAGGGACGTATGTCTGGTAATTTTAACCCTTTGATCATGAAAGGAAAAGTTTTTGATCAATGATATTATCAGTTCAGGGAACAAATTGGAAGAAATTCTGTTGGAGCAGAGGTTTGAGTCATATTTCCTACAAAAATTGCGAAATGAACTTCGAAGAATATATATTAGCGATCAATCAGGAAATAATCTGTATCTTTCTGACAAAAATATATAGATATGAACTTAGCCTGATAAACTGTATCGGGTTAAATCATATTCATCCTGTCAATGTTTTGTAAATTAGAATTATGAATGAATTAGAATCACTGAAACTATCTATCCTTGCCGTTGATGATAACCAGATGAATCTGATAGTTATGAAGAATATGTTCAAATCTTCGGCATATGAAGTATATTATGCCGATTGTGGGCAGAAGGCCATTGATCTGGCAAGGGAGAAACATCCTGACATGATTTTACTCGATGTTGTAATGCCTGACATGAGTGGCTTCGAAGTTTGCCGGCTTTTAAAAGAAGAAGAGTATTTTAAAACAATTCCGGTGATCTTCATCACTGCAGCCGATGACCTCGAATTTATTATCAGTGGATTCGAAGCTGGTGGAGTTGATTATGTGACAAAACCTTTTCGTAAAGAGGAAATCATGCTTCGCATCAAAACACATTTTGATCTGAAGCTAACCCGTGACCAGCTTTTAAAAACCACCACAAGTCTACAAGAATTGAACAAAGTAAAGGACCGTTTATTTTCAATTATCGGACACGACTTGCGCAGTCCAATTGGCAATGTGAAGATGGTACTGGAATTTATGTCAAAGGGAATTATCGATCCGAATAAAGGCGATATCTATAAAAACACAATTGCAGACTTGCTTCGTACGACTGACGAAGTGTTCGCACTCCTTGAAAACCTGCTTACCTGGGCTACCAATGAAAGCGGCAATATGCAAATAATCCCCGAGAATATTAATCTGAAGCAAGCGGTGGTTAGTATTGTGAACCTTTACCAGGCGGGAATTAACAATAAGCACATCAAGCTGAATATCAATATTGATGATAATCATTTTATTTTTGCCGATTTAAATATGGTCAAAACCATTATCCGTAATTTATTATCAAATGCGTTGAAGTTTACTCCTTTGGAAGGTAAAATAACCTTTGAATCCTGGTTAGAAAACGGGTTCGTTAAAATCGGAGTTTCTGATACAGGTCAAGGAATATCCGAGGATAGAATTAATAAAATTCTTGATCCTACGATCTTTTTCAGTACCGATGGTTTAAATAAAGAAAGTGGTAACGGTTTGGGATTAAAATTATGCAAGGATTTCATTGAAAAAAGCAGGGGCAAAATATGGATAGAAAGCATTTTGGAAATAGGAACAAGTGTGTTTTTTACTTTACCTGCGAAAAATGAGGAGATTGTTATTGATGATGCAAAAACACTGGTTTGGTAGTTCTGATTTCAAAATTCGGAATAAATACAGACAGGAAAATGGTTTTTGTCTGTGGAGAACATTTTCTGATGACCGGTAGAAAATCCATCTTTTATTCTGTTGCCTGAAGACAGAACGACAAAGAATATCTCATTAAAGATCATTTGTTGAATGTTTAATCTCTTCATTTCATATCAATTTTAATCTGCAATCACTCTAATTCCTTATGACAAGCATTGAATTTGGCCTTTACACCAGTTTAATCATACATGAAAATTAACATATTCAACGAACCAGCAAAACTGTTGTGTATTGATAAATAGTTCTTTAGAGCAATCATGGATTAAGACTATAAATTATTTTTTAGTAAAATACAAAAAACTTTAATAATCACTTGTTATTTACAAATCAATTGAGCTATTTTTGTACTCAATGTATTTGCAGACCAAAAACATTTTACAATTATTCGCGTTACTACACAAATACTGCTATGTTAGTCTGCTATTTTACTCATAACCCAATCTATTGGTGTGACTGAGGGGGCGAAGCTGTGAAAACCACAACCGAAAATTGAATTAGAGACACTTCCTTATATAATAAACAGTATCAATATAAATCTTTCAACACGTTCACAGCCAACAGTATTACCTTTATAACCAATGATTGAAAGTTTAATTACTTCAAAAACGCGTATTAAGCTCTTACTCAAATTCTTTTTGAATAGCCAGACCAAAAGTTACCTGAGAAGTTTAGAGACTGAATTCGGAGAATCAACCAATTCCATCCGGGTTGAGTTGAACCGACTGGAGAATGCCGGGCTTCTCGACACCTCAACTGTAGGAAACAAAAAAATGTTCTTTGCTAACATTCAACATCCGTTATTTTTTGACATCAACAATATTTTAAAGAAATTTATAGGAATAGATCAGATCATCGAACAGATTACCTCCCAGGTTGGTGATCTTCAGGCCGCATACCTTACGGGAGACTTCGCTATTGGCAAGGATTCCAAAATTATCGACCTGACACTGGTTGGTGACAGGCTCGATCGTCCGTATATTGAAACACTCGTTGAAAAAGCAGAAGGATTCATCAGCCGAAGGATTAAATACATCATCCTGAGCAAGGAAGAAATGATTCAGTTTTATAACAACAAACCGGTATTACTCATCTGGAAATCAGATGAGACAAGGAACTAAAAAACATATCTTAACACATATTTTATGAAATCATCCAATCTTATCATGCGGTCTTTCTTCATTCTGATACTGGCTTTGTGTTTCCTGTTGCGGGGCTCCGGAGTGGGTTTTGCACAAACAGTCAACCCTGTTGTTATGGCTCAGATCAATGCCGAATTACAAAAGCGCGGACTGACAGAAAGCGAAGTTCGTGCACGGTTGCTTCAAAAAGGAATTGACCTGGAGAATATCCCTCCGGCTGAACTTCCGCAATACCAGTCGAGGGTGACCGCTGTTTTGGATGAACTTCAGGCAGAAAAAAAAGCAGGGAACAGCACTGCTCCGACAGTTATAGTAAACACTGCGCAACCCATCCAGTTGGCAGATACTGTCACCGGTCTATCTACCCAGCGGCCAACTGGAGCTCAAATCAGCAAAAACGCAACTTTACCAATAACCACGCCGAATGAAGCTGCTGCCGAAGCATCCCAACGGGTTGTACAGACCAAAGCGGCAAAAAATAAAGGCAATGCCACCATTTACGGACATTCCATTTTTACCGATAAATCGCTCGAAGTTTTTCGTACCACTAATGGCGCCCAGGCGCCAGATACTTACGTCCTGGGGGACGGAGATGAAATTCGAATTACTATTTTCGGAGCTTCACAAACCGATATTCAGCAAAAAATTGGCATTGACGGATCCATTCAACCTTCAGGAGGTGCAAAAATATTTATGAAAGGTCTGACCTTGGCACAAGCGCGCGAAGTTATTAAAGGAAGATTGTCTTCTTCCTATACATTTCGACCTGACCAACTTGCTGTAACTATTGCAACTGCACGAACCATTTTGGTGAATGTGTTTGGTGAAGCTAAAATTACCGGAGGATTCACTATTTCAGCATTGAACTCTGCGCTGAATGCGTTATCTGCTGCAGGAGGTCCTACCGAAATAGGATCAGTACGTTCTATTCAACTGATTAGAGGTGAAACCCGAAAAACCATCGACATTTATCGTTTCATGAACGATCCGACTGAGCAGTTTAAATACGATCTTCAGAATAACGATATCATTTTTGTTCCCGTAGCGAAATTGCTCGTTACCATTGAAGGAGCAGTAAAACGTCCGATGACTTATGAAATGCTTCCAAACGAAACCTTAACCAACCTGATTCAATATGCTGGTGATGTGAGAATGGACGTTTTCCCCGATTTTGTACAGATACAGCGATACATTAACGGTGAACAAAAGCTGTTTGAATATGATCTTAAGGATGTCCGTTCAGGAAAAACCAAGGTGGATCTGATAAACGGTGATATTGTCCGGATTAAGTCGATCGGCAAGCCCATGGACCAGTATGTTGATGTGGAGGGAAGTGTTTATTACCCCGGAAGATTTGATCTTTCATCCAATTCAACTCTTAAAACATTACTTGTCAATGCAAAGCCGACTTTCGAGGCTAAAACAGATCTCTTATTTATCGAGCGGACAAGACCTGATCAAACGGTTGAATTATTAACAATTCCTTTCCCCGGAAAAGCTGTTGATGCAAAAGATTTTCAGCTTCAATCCCGTGACAGGGTGCGAATCATGGACCAGGCATCCTACCGTGACGTAGCAACTATCGCAGTTAGCGGACAGGTAAGGATTCCATTTGAAAAAACACTCTCACTTACAGACCGGATCACGGTCAAACAAGCCATTGAAATGGCTGGAGGAGTTAAAAACAGCGTTTATCCGGTGGCCTATATCTTCAGAAAGAATCTGTTGAACCCGGTTGAAATAAAATACATCCGTATTGAATTGAGTCAGTCAGATCAGGTCGAATTGCAGCCAGGCGATCGGCTCAACATATACGACAATACCACCTATACCAATGTAGGGGAAGTCAGGGTGTTCGGTGCAGTTAAAAAGCCTGCCGGATACACTTATGACTCCAGTCTTTCTGTTCGCGACTTGCTTACCAATTCCGGGGGCTTTACACTCGGCGCTGCCTTTAACCGGGTGGAAGTATTCCGTACGATCCTCTCTCCTACCGAAAAAGTCAGGCTGGATATGATCACCTTAACAGTGGATTCCACTTATCAGGTACTCAGTCCTCAAAATTTCACCTTACAGCCCTTCGACCAGGTGGTCGTTCGCCTGACTCCCGAATTTGTTTTGGGAAGAACAGTGGAACTAAACGGACAGGTGGAATATCCCGGACCGTATGTTCTCGAGTCCAAAGAGGTTCATTTGAGCGAGGTTATCAAAATGGCCGGAGGTATGCTGAATTCAGCAGATCCTATCGGTAGTCATTTATTCAGAACCTATAATAAACGTGGAAATATAAGTGTCAATCTGAAAAAGGCCATGAATCATACAGGCAATGTTAAATCTGATCCCATTTTGTTCGAAGGGGATGTCATCAATATCAACCGGCGGGAGAACACCGTAACGATCCGTGAAAACGGAACCCGGATGGCACAATATTCGGTAAATCCTGAAATTTCAAATGTCAGAAACGTCATTTATCAGGGACATAAAACTGCGCGATGGTATATCCGTAACTTTGCCGGTGGTTTTGAGAAACGGGCTAACCGGAACAGCGTGACTGTCACCCTGCCCAATAATCAAATGATATCGACCAAACATACCCTGTTCTTCTTCAAAAGATATCCGTCCGCCCAACCGGGTTCAATGATCAGCCTGCAGATGAAACCACCGAAGGAAACAGTCGAAGGTAAAAAGACCGACTGGGATGCCATTATCGGAAGATCTACTGCTTCACTTACTGCAACAGTAACTTTATTTTTATTAATGAGATCGTTGGGGCTGTAATTCAAGTCAGTTGTCGAATGGTTATCGGTTGTCTGTTGGCGGTTATAAACAACATCAATCATAAATTATTTGACAACGTACAACACTTCGACAACACTTCGACAACTATTTGACAATTGACAACCGAAAACTATTCCAACAACTTACAACCATCTGACAACAAATAATCTTCACCCCCTTCAATCTCAAGCATATGTCTGAACAAAAAACACCCATCCAACCCAAGCCTGTTGCCGACGATGAAATCGATCTTCTGGCCCTGGTTAAAACACTATGGAATGGGCGGAGAATCGTTTTATTATCTGTTCTTTCAGGAATTATCCTGGGTGTGGCTGTTGCCATGCTTTCTCCTAAAGAATATACCGCCACGACCATAATGGTACCCCAGATGGGAGACAGCCAATCCAAACTGGGTGGATTAAGTGGATTGGCAGCCTTGGCAGGAATCAGCATGGATAATATGAACCAGGGATCTGATTTATCGCCTATGGTCTATCCCCAGATAATCAGTAGTATTCCATTCCAGCTGGAACTGATGAATACACCACTTAATTTTGAGGATCATTCGATGCAGATCTCCTTTTTCGATTATTCTATTAAATACAGTAAAGGATCGGTGCTGGGAACCATAAAAAAATACACCATTGGTCTTCCGGGTTTACTGATCAAGGCGATCAAAGGAAAACCAAAAAAGTTTAGTATGCCTGGCGATTCGACCAAACAGCCTGTTTATCTGACCGAAGATCAGGTAACTGTTCAAAAAGCACTGGACGCATTGGTTTCGCTGGATGTAAACGCGAAAGAAGGATATTTAACGCTAACCACAAAGATGCCTGAAGCATTGGCTGCCGCTCAGCTGGCACAAAAAGCACAGGATATGCTTCAAAGCTTCATCACTGAATTTAAAATTGAAAAGGCAAAAGCCAACCTTGATTTTATCCAAGGGCGCTATAATGAAACCAAAGCCGAATTCGAAAAAGCACAGGTTAGCCTGGCTGTTGTAAACGATCGAAACAAGAATTTCACCAGTGGATTGCCCCGGATAGAAACGGATCGAATACAAACCAAGTACACCATTACTTTTAGTGTATTTCAGGAATTGGCCAAACAATTGGAACAAGCTAAAATTCAGGTCAAAAAAGAAACTCCTGTATTTACAGTTGTTCAGCCGGTTATTGTTCCGACTGAAAAATCAAAGCCAAAAAAACCAATGATCGTCGCCATCTGGCTTTTCCTTGGTGGAATCGTTGGGGTGGGTATTGTCTTTGGAAAAGGTTATCTGGTAGATATAAAGAGTAAATGGAATGATAATAGAATTGCATAATTTCACGAATTAAATTGGTAACTTTAAAAATCAATAATTAATCGGAAATGAACAGTCCTGAAGTAAAGGCATTTATCCGACAGCACAGCAACCTCTTCTGGTACACGCCGGAAGATAAAAAAGAAAACATCAGTCCTGAATTCCTGGTGGAAATCATTTTGAACTATGGGGATATCAATGATGTCAGGAAGCTTTTTGAAATTATGGGAATTGAGCAATTATCTGATATATTTCACAACATTAAGGGCAGAAGAAAATTGAACTATTTTCCTGAAATCTATAATTTCTACTCCTATCTGATTGAGAAACATGAACATTCAAATATTTAATCCCAATCAGGTTGAGCTTTTGCCACTGGTAAAAGAATTTAAAAAAGAGTTTTACCTGGTAGGGGGAACTGCGATTGCCTTGCATATAGGACATCGAAGATCAATTGATTTCGATCTCTTTAAATATAGCCCGATTAAACCCATAAGCATACTTCAAAAGATCTCCGATTTTAAATATCCTTATGCTGTTACACGACGAGTAACCGAGCAATTGAATGTTATCATTCACAATGTAAAATTTACATTTTATCAGTACCCTTTTAAAATAACTGCCACAGAAAAACTGAATGATATCCTTCAGATGCCAAACCTACTTGATCTTTCTGCAATGAAAGCTTATGCGCTCGGTCGAAGATCCAAATGGAAAGACTATGTCGATCTCTACTTCATTTTAAAAGACTATTTCACGATAAAACAAATTTCTGACCGAACTACCGATCTTTTTGGACAATTGTTTTCTGAAAAACTATTCAGGGCTCAACTAAGTTATTTTGACGACATCGATTATTCCGAAGCCATTGAATACCTTGTTCAACCGATTCATGTTGATGAAATCAAAACCTTTCTCATCGACAAGGCTACCGATATCTTTGATTGTTAGGCTTTGTAAAGGGTCAAAGAGCAAAACCCTATTTTTTAAACCTTATCCTGACTTTACCCGATTATTCATAATGATAAGGTTGATAAGGTTGGGGGTTCCCGGGTTTCATCTTCTATGAAGGTTTGTAAAAGAAAATAAGGTTGCATAGATAAAACGCCTGTAAGCAGCACGGGGAATTAGTAAAGAGGAAAAAGTAAACCTGCCGATGCAGGCGTAATTATTAGGGTAAGGAGAAAATGAGAATTATCCCCAACAATCAATATCATCGACAATCTGGAACCTGGAACCTGGAACTTGGAACTTGGAACTTGGAACTTTAAACCTGGAACCTGGAACTTTAAACCTGGAACCTGGAACTTGGAACCCAATCCTTTTAATCCGTTTTAATCCGCGTAATCTAAATCGTTAATTGTTAATCTTCAATCATTAAACTATGTCCCCCTCCGCTCAACTACTCGATAAAATAGCCTCCAATACCGAGGTCGTTGGGATCATCGGATTAGGCTATGTGGGTCTGCCCCTTGCCGTTGGCTTTGCACAGGCCGGCGTGAAAGTGATTGGATTCGATAAGTCGCAATCCAAAGTCGATCGCATAAACAGAGGCGACAACTACATCAAAGATATCCGCGATGCCGTATTGCGCGAGGTAGTCGAAAGTATCACCCTGACGGCAACCACCGACTTTTCAAGGATCAAAGAATGCGATGCCCTGCTGATCTGTGTGCCCACTCCGCTGGATAAGTTTCGCAAACCGGACATGAGTTATATTGAGGCTGCATGTATCGCTATCGGCCAAAACATGAAAGCCGGTATATTTATTTGCCTGGAAAGTACCACTTATCCGACCACTACCGAAGATTTCATGCTTCCATTGATCGAAGCCTCATCCAGACAAAATCCATTTAATCTGCAAGACGTTTCAGGCGAAAACACGACAACTCGACAACCAGACAACAACGACAACTCGACAACCAGAGAACTAGAGAACACGACTACACGAGAACACGACAGCTTCCGCCACGGCCGCGACTTCTGGCTGGCTTATTCTCCCGAACGGGTCGATCCGGGCAATGCCTCGTTCCATACGAAGAATACGCCAAAGGTATTGGGTGCCATTACCCCCGAAGGCCTTGAAATCGGACAAAAGATCTATTCCAAAGCCATCGATCAGTTGCATCTGGTCAGTTCGCCCAAGGTAGCCGAGATGGTTAAAATCCTGGAGAACACCTACCGGCTGGTCAACATCAGCCTGATCAACGAACTGGCCTTGCTGTCCGGCAAGATGGGCATCGACATCTGGGAAGTAATCGAGGCGGCCAAAACCAAACCATTCGGCTTCCAGGCGTTCTATCCCGGTCCCGGCATAGGAGGACACTGTATCCCGCTCGATCCGTTCTACCTCGAACACATCGCCAAGAAATTTGATTTCGATTTAAGCATGATACATACGGCCGGACATATCAACATGCGTATGCCGCATTATATGGTAATTAAAATATCTACTGCATTAAACAGTATAAAAAAAGCGGTGAACGGCAGCAACATTCTTTTCCTGGGGGTAGCTTACAAACCAAACATTGACGATGCCCGAGAGTCACCGGCCCTCGAAATCATAAACCTGGTGGCAAAAAAAGGGGCAATCGTCACTTATCACGATCCGTTTATTCCACAGGTAAAGACAGATCATGATCTGTCTTTGCATTCCGTTGAATTAACCGCAGAGGCCTTGCAAAAAGCTGACTGCGTGGTGATCACCACCAACCATTCAGCCTTCATACCAGAGTTCATCATCCAACATGCCCGGCTAATCGTGGATTTGAGGAATGTGATTCAGGAAAAGGGAAAGAAAGTCTTTAAGCTTTGAGCAAGGTACTAATTTCACTGCCTGCCCCGGCCTGTCGGGGAATTAAGACGAATTACATGAATTTAGGCTCCCGGATCACGCAGTCTGCTATGTACGCAATAGTTTATTCCTTTTTATGTATATTGATTGTCTCTGCGTTATTACCGTCTGCAGCGGGCAGGCGTGTATTGACTTGGTGATCTTTGTGGTTAATTTTTAAGTAACTTTTTAACCATAATACTCCCGAAAGTTTAAAAGTAATTTGAAGACATAAACCAGTAATTCGATAACTTGATATCCAATGTTAAGAAGTGCAGATTGCATAGCTGCACTAGCGGGGTATTAATAAGATACGAAAATAGTTTAACCAGATTAATAATGAATCACTTCCAATATTTTTATACTTTTAACCACAGAAAAACATTTTGTTTTGAATGATAATTTCACAAATACTCAAGCAATGAACCGAAATATTAAAAAAAATAGTCACTCAAATTTCAAACATATTGGTTGCTGGTATTGATGCCAGACAGGTTTATCTTTTTGGTTCACATGCTCATAATACTGCAAATAGCGATAGCGATATTGATATATTTATTGTTGCGGATCTATATAATAAAAAAAAAATTGAAATAACCCAACAAGCCAGGAGGTTGCTTCTAAAAAAAATATTTATGCCTGTCGATATTTTGGTATGCGACATCAATGATTTTAACAATAGAAAGAACAATTTATCAACATTCGAATATTCAATTGCAACAGAAGGACTAAAAATATATGGATAATAAAGAAGGACTAAAATGGTTTGAATATGCTGAAAACGACTTTGAAGCAGCAAAGATCCTATCTCTTCAGGTAAAGCCTAAGCTCGAAATTGTTTGTTATCATTGTCAGCAATGTGCCGAAAAAATGATGAAAGGTTAAATTGCTTCGAAAAATGGGAAATTACAAAAAACACATGATCTGGTTATTCTTTGTGAAGCCTGTAAAAATTACAATTCCGATTTTGAAAAAATAATTTTGCATTATAGTGATCTAACCTTTTACTCCTCTGAAGTAAGGTATCCAAATATCCTTGAAATAGAAGAGTATCACATGCATAATGCTATAAAAGATGCCACTCAAATTAAAGAATTTGTTCTTAACAAATTAACTGATTTTGAACCATTGCAATAGTACAAATTATTCGACGGTTTTAGGACAGTTATTTCGATAGTTGCTACCAATCAACTGTTTGGGTTTACGATGTCCCCAAATTCACCACCGTTAAAAGGCGCTAATTTCAAAGCTTCACCTATACGGATCACAGATCCTCAGTTAAGAAGTGCAGATTGCAAATCCGCACTGGCAGAGTTTTTCAGCAGACCCTACTTAAGGCATATAACCCTAAAAACCTAAAAATAATTAATGATATTTGTGGTTACAACCCTAAAAACAAGAATGATTACCAGAGAAACATATTTCAATCTGCTATCAGGTTACATCGATAAGCCGTTCATCAAGATCATTACAGGTCTCCGACGTAGCGGAAAATCGGTGTTGCTTAACCTTTTAAGAGATGAACTCATTCGTAGGGGAATCGATGAAACCAATATCCTTCTGATCAATTTTGAAAGCTTTGAGTTTTCCGAGATCGATGATGCAGGCAAATTGCACCAATACATAAAAAGTAAAATCAATAACAACCGGAGATATTATATTTTACTCGATGAGATACAGGAAGTATCCTCCTGGGAGAAGGCGATAAATTCATTCCGGGTCGATTTTGATACCGACATATACATCACAGGTTCAAATTCACGCCTGCTCTCCTCCGAGCTGGCTACCTATTTGGCCGGAAGATATATCGAAATACCTGTTTATACGCTATCATTCCGCGAATACCTGCAATTCAGGCTTGAATATGCCAAAGTGTATGAGCCTGACATATACGCGGAGTTTAATCTTTTTTTACGAAAAGGAGGCTTCCCTGCCCTGCATGTTGGAGATTATACCGACGAGATGGCTTACAAAGCTGTTTACGACATCTATTCTTCAGCAATACTGCGCGACACAATACAACGGCATGGAATTCGCGATGTAGAACTGCTCGAACGCGTGGTGAAGTTCGTATTCGATAACGTTGGGAACAACTTCTCGGCAAAAAGCGTTTCCGACTATTTTAAAAGCCAAAACCGGCGAATCGACCTCAATACGGTTTATAATTACCTGAACGCTCTCGAGGGTGCATTCATTATATACCGAATCCCTCGTTACGATGTAAAAGGAAAAGAAATACTAAAAACCAACGAAAAGTATTTTGTTGGCGATCAGTCGTTGCTATACGCGGTAATGGGCTTCAAAGACAGGCTTATTTCAGGTGTTCTCGAAAACATTGTTATGCTTGAACTAAAGCGCAGGGGATACCACGTTTTCGTAGGAAAACTGGACGACAAAGAGATCGATTTTGTAGCCGAAAAAATGGAGAAAAAGCTGTATATACAGGTTGCCTATAAAATGGCCGAACAAAGTACCATCGAGCGGGAATTCTCACCTCTGCTTGCAATCAAAGACAACCATCCGAAATATGTGGTAACCATGGAAGAAAACTGGCACGACAATGTCGAAGGCATTCAACACAAACACATTGCCGATTTTATACTTATGAAGGAATATTAAAGAAAACTGCCCCGATATTCGCAATACAAAAGCCATTGATATTAACCCCGTGAAATCCCTATTGGAATTATTTCACAGGGGTGAACAACGAACTGCGAGAATATGATATTGAAGTGGATGTTTATGATCCGTGCCTGCCCCGTATTTTCGGGGGTCAATCCTGTCGAAGTAAAACACGAATACAATATCAACATCCTTGGTTCTTCCAATCCCCCTCCTTTGGAGGGAAAGGGGGAGGCTCCTATGGTGCTATTATTTTAGCGGTAGCTCATAAGATGTTTGTGAAGAATGATCTGAAGGTGCATAAAGAAAAGGGATGTATTATTTATGATGTGAAAGGCATTCTGGAGCCAACCGTTGTTGATGGAAGGCTTTAAACAAAACAAGAATATTTCACTAACTTTGTACTAAAGCAACATGATTGGCCTAATTGCCTGACCTGGTTATGTTGCTGTTAATCCAAGACAATGTATGAATATTGATAAACAAATATTGAGTAAAAAGCTGATCGAACGTAACAGTTTTTGGTCCTATAAAATGCGACAGGATACGACTATACCAGACGATATTTTGATTGAGAAAACATTAATATACCTTGATATAGACGATATAAATAAACTATTCAACCTGTTTCCAAACCGGAAGATTAAACAAGTATGGCGTAACCGTCTGGTTATACAAGGCGATTATTACAGGAGGCTAAACAAATTACTTGCATGGATGTATTTTGACATCAAGAATCCGGACAGATACATTAAACGTATAGTAAGTCAACATGTAAATAAATTCGAATGACAGCATTGGCACCATATACAACTGAAATATTTGATAAAATTACCACGCTGGATTGTTTAAAACCCTACTTTCTTGTGGGAGGAACGGCTCTTTCTTTGCAGCTAAATACCCGGCTTAGCGAAGATTTGGATTTTATGAGTTGGAAATCTCAAAAATCAGAAGAACAAGAGGTTGATTGGGTTGCTATTGAAAAAGAATTAGCGAATATCGGAACAATAGGTGCACGCGATATTTGGGATTTTGATCATGTTGAATTTATCATTTCTGGTGTGAAAATTTCATTTTATGCTTCCACCAAATTTTCACCAATTACAAAACCTGTACATACAAAAGATAATTTATGGCTTGCTGATATTGAAGCGATTGGTGCCATGAAAATGGAAGTTATGCTTCGCAGAAGTAATTTCAAAGACTATTACGATATTTATTCAATCTTACAATCCGGAATTGATCTCAGGAAATTGATAGACATGGCTTTAAACTATTCCGGACACATTCTGTCTACGAAAAATTTATTGGCCATGTTAACTGATAGTTCCCGTTTTCAGATAGATAGCAGCTTTGAACTTTTAAAGCCCATTTACAAAGTTACGCCGATCGAAATTGAAACTTACCTGAAAAAATGCATTAAGACTCAATTTTGATCCTTCATAACTTTTACTAATGTTAAAACGTTAACATGATCAGATCTGAAATTAAGAACCGTAGGTTCGAGTGATTTTGTAGAGATGGAATTTATTCCATTCAAACAGGACGCAAACCCGAACATGAGAACCGTAGGTTCGGGCCATATACCTGGGTTCAATGAGATTAAATCTTCTTTTTCAATGATATGATCCATTCCTACGGAACTCACCTTCGGTACTCCACATTTTCCACCGGATTAAAATCCGGGGCTATAAAATGAAGCTTCCCTACGGGAATCAAACGGTAAAATAGTTCGCATTTTATTCGTCATTAACGAACAAATTTATTTATATCTGTTCCTCATCAAAAAACAATTCATTACACTTTGTCAATGCAAAAAGACAGGCTAAAAGAAATCATGTTCGATCAGTAGGAGGTATTTAACAACCTAAAATACCTGATAAAACGTGGTATTGAATTGGGAAAATACATCTCTACCAGTCAAGTTGTCATTATTTAGGGCATCCGTCCTGGTGGCAAATCTTCCCTGATAAAGAGACCATACTGACAATCCGAAATTTTTTACTTTTTTGAAATTACCAGGTTATATCATTATATTTGTTTTCCAAAATTTCTTAATACAGGATATGGAGACTTCAGCCAAAAATAAAATACTGGATCAAATTCTTTGGGATTATAACATTTCCACCGAAGATATCGAAGCAGTTTTAACAGGTGAAAAAAAACTTGCAGGACATTATAACCGGGAAATGCTTTTTCGAAAAATCCTTGAATCGTATTCGTGGTTCACTATCATACAAATATTTACTCCAAAGGAAATACAAGGCTTATTGACTGATCAAACAATCAGTAAACTCAGATCACCATCCTTACGTCGGAAATATGAATTCGTCCAAAAAAGATTACTCGAAATTATACCAATTACAGGATAAATACCTTTCCTGGTGGGTTAGCCTAAATCTTCCGTTTTACCTGACTGGTGGAACAGCCCTTGGACGTTTTTACCTTAACCATCGTTTCAGTGAAGACCTGGATTTCTTCATCAATGCTGACACCCAATATCAGCATTATATTACAGAATTAAAAAACAAAATTACAAACCGCTTTACAGTCAACTTACAACAATCACTTTTCAGCGATGATTTCACCCGTTTTTTTATTACTGAAGATGATACATTTCTTAAAATAGAATTGGTCAATGATATTGGTTATTACGCCGGCACCCCAGCTGTTTACCCGTTTGGGATGATTGATACTCCCATAAACATTTTATCAAACAAACTAACAGCTATTGTTGGCCGCGACGAACCCAAAGATATTTTCGACATTATCCATCTTTCTTTGAATTACTCCTTTAATTGGCTCGATATCTTTAGTCACACTAAACAAAAAGCGGTAATTAATGAATTGGATGTTGAACAACGCATCGTTTCATTTCCGGTCGAATGGCTCGAAAATGTCAATTGGTTAAATACCCCACTTGATATTAAAATAACCCGAAAAATGTTAGTGCAAATTGCCAATGATTTCCTGCTTGGTAAATCAAACTCCTTGGGCATAGGTCGCAAACCAATTGAAGCGGCCAAACCTATAATAAATCAGGAAACTGTTTAATATGAAACAACGATTTGAAAAGCTTCGGGTTCTATTAACAGAGAAACTTACCCTATATCCAATTTTAACCGATATTTTGTTTATTGTTAACTCATTATGGCATTTACCAATACGTTTCTCTTAACACTTTTACTTTTAACTTATTTGTAAATCGACTAACGATATGCTTATTTATCTTGATAACTGTTGTTTTAACCGTCCGTTCGACGATCAAAAACAGATCCGCATTCATATCGAAACAGAAGCAAAGCTATTTATCCAGGGGAAAGTATTAGCCGATGAATTTCAATTAGCCTGGTCGTTTATTCTTGACTACGAAAACGCAGCAAACCCATTCCCCGAAAGAAAAGAGACCATTGCAAACTGGAAAAAACGGGCAGCAATTGATACAGATGAAACTAAAATTCTATTAGACATGGCTCGTCAACTAAATATCAAGGGAATAAAGGCGAAAGACTCGCTCCACATTGCAAGTTCAATTGTTATGCAATGTGATTATTTTATTACTACCAATCTTTTTCTCATCAAAAAATTGGCTAATTTTGAGAAAATTAATGTCGTAAGCCCCATTGATTTTATAAATTGTTTAAAATAGAAACCATGCTAACAGATACTGAAATCAAAAGAAAAGGGTTCAAAATTCTGATTGAAAAACTGGGGGATGTTGATGCTGAGAAATTCATTAGCCTCATCAACAAAGAACCTTTCGATTATACTCAATGGCAAAGTACGCTTTGGAGCGACCAAACTATTGATCAGGTAAGTGAAAATGCCATGAACTACCGGACAAAAAACAAGTAATTCAGGTCTTCATCTGGTGTAAAAATGGAATACTATTCCTATAGAAAAATGACTAATAAAATGAAACAACGATTTGAAAAGCTTCGGGTTCTTTTTAGTGAGAAGATTATTCTATATCCAATTCTGGTTGGTATTTTGTTTATAACAACAGAATTGAACAAAAACTATGTTATCAACTTTGCCTGAATCCAGTTCCCCGATGTTGTGTCTGATTTTAGCCATAACGATTTAATAAAGCTGGGTTAACACCTTAGTTTGAATACTGTTTAAAGTCTTTATAAGTACAAAGTTTTGACATTTTGTATTTAAAACAAAGGTAAACTGTATTTATTATATGGAATTGGTAAAGACCTGAAGTATATTCTAAGAGGTAAAAAGATGATTAACTTCCTACGATTGTAGAGTAGGCAAATTACATTGCCAGGCTTGCAAGAGAGTCTGCAAAGACATAAAATAAGAATACAAAGCCTTAAAATAAACCCGCAAAGACTGCGAATAACTTTGCAAAGGATTATTTGATTTAATCTCATCAAATAGAATTGTTAGATTATTTTGATAATTAAATAGAATTAAAAGAAGAATTGGATTAAGAAATCAAATCGTTCATGGATATGATAGTGTCTCTGATGCAATTATTTGGGGAATTGTGTTTAATAATCTTCCAAAATTAAAAGAAGAAGTCAATAAACTAATTGATATGAATGCTGACTGATTATGCTTTTATGCCAACGGTATAATGCCGATACATATTTTACTGGTAATCGCTGGATTGCTTCCTGTTATGGGTGTCGAAATATCCGCGTTCAAATAATCCAATCCACTTTCCCGATTTTCTTGGTATATTCGTAAAAAATATAAAGTATGCGCTACCTTGACCCAAAAAATGATTTGACTTTTAAGCGGGTTTTTTGAGTTCATCCCCACCTCTTAAAAAG
>DIZL01000033.1 GCA_002429385.1 Prolixibacteraceae bacterium UBA6029
AAATTGATGGATCAGATTCCATCCTGCCATTGTATTGATTCTAAAAACCATTGTCTGTTCAAGGTTATAGTGTTGATTGGTTCTCCCATATATCGGCCATTTAACAGGGTTTAAAATTATTTGAAACTTATTCATTAGTTATTAGAAACCTATTCGATAATTATTAGAATAAAATTGAACCATCATCGAATAACCTTCGAATAACCTTCGAATAATCTTCGAATAACGTAAAGGGAAATAGGCTCCATTAAAGCGACACAACAGGGGCAGAAGTGCATTACATTTTTGATATGAAGTATTTTGGCATACCACACGACACGATGTCGGTGCATGGATATTGAAGTTTCAATTCAAATTTCCTTACACTTATTTTAATTTTAATGCGGTCATTTTATTGAAGCACTGAATATTATGAGTTTTTCAGCAGACCCCAATTATTACTATATATACTGTTTGATTATATAGCATTTGTGTATTTTGGCGTTTTGGTCTGCCGACAGACGGAATGGTGGCATTTTTTATTTTATACTTCCCGGAGATTAAAAACCATATGTGTGCAGAACGGCAGAACGGCAGAAACGGTAATCTGGTTTTGACGGACTGTTACATTCTTCAATATCTTTAACCCTTGCACCAATACGTATACCTATATTTATTTGTCAGGGGCCGTCAGAGGTGCGGTATTTCTTATTCTTTTTAAACCTTTTCTCTAGTTCCTGAAATACTAAAAACAAAAAACCCCTGAATATCAGAGGTTTTAAGTTTTAATAAATTCCACCAAATGAAGGATTTGAGGTCAGTGGCGGATTCGAACCGCCGTACACGGTTTTGCAGACCGCTGCCTAACCACTCGGCCAACCGACCAATAGGCATTGTTTTCCCATTTTGGGTGGGCAAAGATAACAAAAAAATATTCCATCCTGCAAACGAACGAAGTCATTCAAATTGTTTTTCAGGAAAAGTATAAATGTTACATTTACACTATTAATATGTGGAATTTATTTGAACTGAAAAACCAAATCAATGAGAATCCAAATCAATAGCTTCATTACCGTGCTGATTCTGTTAATTGCAGGTTCATGCATTGGCAGTAATCCAAAAACAACAACTGTAAATCAGGATAAATCCTTCTGGCAGCTGGCCAAAACTCCACCCATGGGTTGGAACAGTTGGGATTGTTACGGCCCGACGGTGACTGAAAAGGAAATCAGGTCCAACACGGACTATATGGCCGAACACTTGAAGCAGCACGGATGGCAATACATCATTGTCGACATCCGCTGGTTTGTTGAAAATGACAAAGCGGGTGGCTACAACGAAAAAGATCCCATTTATACCATGGATGAATACGGTCGTTTCCTGCCTGCGGTGAAGAAATTTCCTTCGGCTGCCGATGGCAAGGGATTCAAAACCCTGGCCGACTATGTACATTCCAAGGGACTGAAATTCGGCATTCACCTCATGAGGGGAATCCCTGTCCAGGCGGTAAAGAAGAATTGCCCGGTAATGGGGACCAAAGTCAAAGCTGCAGACATTTATTCGGACAAGATGCAATGTGGGTGGTTACATGATATGTACACTATTGACACCCAAAAAGAAGGAGCTCAGGAATATTACAATTCCATTTTTAAATTATATGCTTCCTGGGGAGTCGATTATGTGAAAGTTGACGATCTGTCGAAGCCCTATCATCAGGATGAAATTGAGTTGATCCGTAAAGCCATTGACCAATGCGGACGTCCGATGGTCTTTTCAACATCGCCAGGGGCAACTCCACTTGACAAAGCTGATCATGTACTAAATCATGCCAACCTGTGGCGCATTTGCGATGACTTCTGGGACAACTGGGATGCCCTGAAGCCTCAGTTTAAACGTTGTGACAACTGGGCGCCCTTTATTGGCGAAGGTCACTGGCCCGATGCCGACATGCTTCCACTAGGTAGAATCTCCATCCGGGGCGAACGCGGGAAAGACCGGATGACCGGATTTACGAAAACTGAACAATACACTCTAATGAACCTTTGGGCCATTTTCCGCTCTCCATTGATGTTTGGTGGCGATCTGCCAAGTAATGATGAGTTTACGCTCTCTTTGTTGACAAATGACGAAGTAATGGCAGTGAATCAACACAGCTCGGCCAACAAACAACTGAAAGAAGCGAACGGACAGATTGTATGGATAGCCGATGTGCCCGAAACAAAAGACAAATACGTGGCATTCTTTAACCTCAACGATGCAGGAAGTTCCGAAATTTCGGTTTCCCTTGCTGAATTGGGAATTTCAGGAAACTTTACAGTGAAAGACTTGTGGAGCAAGCAAGACAAAGGGAAAACATCAGATAAATTCACCGTTGCAGTCGAACCCCATGCCTCGGTATTAGTGCGGTTCACCAAACTGAAATAAACTTCTATGAACAAAAGAGAATTCATACGCAATTTTGGTTTATTGTCTACCTCAGTAGCCCTGGCTCCGACTTTTGGTTTTAAAAGTATACAAAATATTCCTGATCCTGAGACCAATCGTGAGGGGATTCAAAAACCTGTTCCCGTTACTCTGCGGGATAAGTTTCTGGGATGTATCGCAGGATCATGGATTGGATCGGCAATGGGAGCAGTAGTGGAGGGTTGGCCTTATGAAAAAATAAAGGCAACTTATGGCACTCTAAACCAATTGCTACCGTATAAGCATTACGTTGAATACGTTGATTGGCAATCGCCTGCCGGGGCTACCGAAGACGGGATTGAGCGCCAAAAGCTTATTTCAACAGCCATTATTGAGAAGAAGGACCGTATCCTTTCACAAGATCTTGCGACTGTGTGGGCGCGTGATCTTGATCCGGATAAAATGGTTTATAAACAGGAACCCTTTGACCGGTCATTGCTGTTGCTTATTAAAGCCGGTTTACCAGGGGTGGAACTGGGAAGACTGTCGCCATTTCTTAACGTCATTTCTGTAGCGCGTTCATCTCAGCCATTGGGATTAATCAATGCGGGCGATCCTCAGGGAGCTGCAGATGATTCATTTGAGGTCGGTAAACTATATTTGCCGGAAACTGCATTCGCTCTTCGTTGGGCTGCCCTTTATAATGCAGGAATCGCAGAGGCATGCAAGCCCGGTGCGACCGTTGCCTCTGTTATAGATACTGTTAAGCGGTTTGCAAATTACCGGGCTGAATCTGGTGGCCTGTATACTGGCGTAAAAGTGGAGAAATTTGCCTATGACACCATAGAAAAAGAAGTCAACCGTGCTTTTGAACTGGCAGAAAGATATAATGATCCTGAGCAATTGAGGGAAAAATTCAACGAAATCTTTTTTGGTGGAAACTATCTCACCTATGGTGTAGCTTCGGCTAATGAGATCGTATCCAAAGGCCTGGCAATTTTTGCCCTGCATAAAGGAGATCCACGCGAAGCCATTATCACTGCAGTGAATTTCGGACGGGATACAGATTGCCTGTCAGCAATAGCCGGGGGTCTTTCAGGCGCCCTATCCGGAACATCGGGAATTCCGAAAGAGTGGATGGATCAGGTCAATAAAGCGACTGCGCAGGACCCCTATACCAACAATAAGCGATCAATGCATGAAACAGCGGATGGCTTGCTCCAAGCCTACCTGGCGCGAAGGACGAAAATCAGGAAATATCTGGATTCAATGGGGGATGAAGCGTTTTTGGCACCTTAAGGGGAAATGACTGTGCAAAATAGATTTAAAGAAAAGCAGATTATTAAATAATTTTAAAGAAACTTTTGTGCAATTTAAAGCAAACAAATTATAAAACAGCTTTATGAACAATCGAAAATTAATCCTGATTTTATCACTTTTTATTGTATCAGCAATATCGTATCAGACAATTGGCCTGACAATCAATTCTCAAATTGGCGCAATAAAGAAAAGCAACATCCAAAAAGGCAATTATGGTATAATCAATGATGAAACGAATATAGGACATCCACGAACAATTGAATTAAACAAAAAGGAAGTAGGCCTTTCGGAAAAAATTATCTTAGATACCGACATCGGCAGTGATATCGATGATGCTATATGTCTGGCATACCTTCTGGCAAAACCTGAATGTGAGCTTTTAGGTATAACCACTGTAAGCGGCGAAGCTGATAAACGAGCCATGGTGGCAAGCATGATCTGCGAAGCTGCCGGGAAACATATTCCTATTTTCCCCGGAGCTGAAGAACCTTTAACAATTCCCCAAAAGCAACCAATAGCCAGGCAGGCAAAGGTGTTAGCCAACTGGAAGCATGAAGAAAAATTTCCACAAGGTGAAGCAATTGAATTTATGCGACAAACAATTCGTAAGAACCCCGGGGAAATAACATTGATTGCCATTGGGCCCTTAACCAATATCGCACTGTTATTTAAGATTGATCCGGAAATACCTCATTTACTAAAAAGCCTGGTAATGATGGGTGGTGTTTTTATTAATCTTAATCCTTACCCGACGGAATGGAATATAAGGTGTGACCCGCATGCAGCAGCTATTGTTTATCGATCAAAGGCTAATATGCATAAGTCCATTGGGTTGGATGTAACTTTAAAGGTGAGGATGGCCGTATCAGAAGTGCAAAAAAGATTTAAATCCAAAGGACTTTTACCGGTTCTGGATATTATCAATGCCCTGTATAAACCTACCGACATAATTACATTTCATGATCCTTTGGCTGCAACAACCCTATTTAATGATGGAATTTGTTCGTTTAAGAAAGGTAAAGTCGAAGTTGAAATAGATGGTAAACATGGAGAAGGTTTTACGGCCTGGGAGCCAGACGAAATGAATGGATTTCATGAAGTTGCAGCAGATGTGAATGTGCAGAATTTCTTTACTGAGTATTTCTCCGTTTTTTAGGTTTGTATGATATATTTTTACCCCTCCAAGGTCACACTTACTTTTCTAATCTGACCTCCCATTGGGGGATTCATCTTAGAAACCTTCACCGACACTTTTTGTGCCTCTGGAAATTCTGCTTTAATCCTGTTGATGATGCGTTGCGCAACATGCTCGAGTAAATCGGAAGGAATGGCCATTTCTCCCTTCACAATAAGGTAGGCTTTCTGGTAATCCAGGGTATCTTCCAATCGGTCGGATTGTCCAGCCTTGCTGCAGTCGGCTTCAATCTGAAGGTTAACTAAAAACCGGTTACCTGCAATTTTCTCCACTGCAAAATGCCCATGAAAGGCATAAAACTCCATTCCTTCAATTTCGATAAGTGCCATAGGATCGGTTTATTCATTCAGCAGGCTAAATTAAGTTTATTGTTTCGGAATACAATTTTCAAACTCCTAAATATCTGATAGCTGAAATCATTTTATACTTTTGTACGTAATTCCAATCCTAAAAGTGATTCATAAATTGAATGCCATGAGCGAAAACGAGATAGAAAATGACAATCTAACCAAATCCAATAACTTTATTCACCAGATTGTTGAGGAAGATTTGAAAGCCGGTAAAAACAAAGGAAGGGTACATACCCGGTTTCCCCCCGAACCCAATGGATACCTGCACATCGGTCATGCCAAGTCTATATGCCTTAATTTTGGAACCGCTCAGAAATACAACGGTTTGACCAACCTGCGTTTCGATGATACCAATCCGTCAAAAGAAGAAACCGAATATGTGGATTCTATCAAAGAAGACGTTCAATGGCTGGGATTCACCTGGAACAACAGTGAACTTTATGCCTCCGACTACTTTGATCAGCTGTTTGACTTTGCGGTCAAACTGATTCAGGAAGGAAAAGCTTACATCGACGATCAGGATGCTGAAACCATCAGCACCCAGAAAGGAACCCCTACCCGACCTGGAATGGAAAGTCCTCTCAAGAGCCGTTCAGTGGAAGAAAATCTCGACTTGTTTATGCGCATGAAAGCCGGAGAATTCAATGAAGGCGACCGTGTTTTACGTGCCAACATCGATATGTCATCGCCCAACATGCATATGCGCGACCCGATCCTTTACAGGATCATGAAAGCGCCTCACCATCGTACCGGTGACAAATGGTGCATCTACCCGATGTATGATTTTGCCCATGGTCAGTGTGACTACTGGGAAGGAATCACCCACTCGATCTGCACTCTGGAGTTTGAAGTTCACCGTCCGCTATATGACTGGTTTATCGACCAGTTGAAAGATTCGGATTATCGTCCGCGACAGATTGAGTTCTCGAGGCTGAACCTTAACTATACCGTCATGAGTAAACGCAAGCTGCTCGAACTGGTGAAAGATAATCACGTAACCGGCTGGGATGATCCCCGGATGCCTACCATTTGTGGCCTGCGCCGCAGGGGCTATACCCCCGAATCGCTTCGTAACTTTGCTGAACGCATTGGTGTCACAAAAACTGATGGAGTAACCGATGTTGGCGTGCTTGAATACAGCATCCGCGAAGACCTAAACAAAAGGGCACAACGTGTGATGGGTGTCTTGAATCCTTTGAAAGTAGTCATCACCAATTGTCCCGAAGGCGTGGTTGAACAGATGGAAGCTATTAACAATCCTGAAGATCCGTCTATGGGAACCCGTTTGGTGCCATTTACACGAGAACTCTACATCGAGCGCGAAGACTTTATGGAAGAACCGCCCAAAAAGTTCTTCCGTTTGTCACCCGGAACCGAAGTGCGTTTGCGCTATGCCTATTTCATCACCTGTACCCAGATAGTGAAGGATGCCAGCGGCGAAATCACCGAAATACATTGCACCTACGATCCTGCCTCGCGTGGAGGGAATTCACCGGATGGGCGTAAAGTAAAATCAACCATACATTGGGTATCGGCCTCTGAAAACATTGAAGCTGAAGTTCGTCTCTACGACCGTTTGTTCTCCGACGAAACACCCGATGGGCACAAAGACATCGACTTCAAGGAATTCATGAATCACGACTCGCTGCAGGTATTGCCTAAATGTTACATCGAACCGTATGTGAAAGACGCCAAAGTACTCGATCATTTCCAGTTCGAGCGTTTGGGCTATTTCAATATTGATACTGATTCAACGCCAGGCAAGCTTGTCTTTAACCGTACTGTACAATTGAAAGATACCTGGGCTAAAGTGCAGCAGAAATAAGATCGGGAGACGGGAACACGGAGAAGGGAGTACGGAGAAGGGAAAAGGAAAAATCGCCTGGATGGTGTATTGCAAGCCCAAGGCAGCTATTTCCTTCTCCCTTCTCCCTGCTCTGTGCTCTGTGCTCCCGTCTCCTTAATTTTGTTTCTGATCAGTAATAAGTTACTCGTTATATTTTGTTACTTTTGAATGATTGTATCAATGACTTTCATATTAACTTGAATACTAAATACAAAATCATGAGAAACTTAAAGAAGCCAATCATCCTGGTTGTTGTTCTGCTCGTAGTGGTTTATCTACTGAACTTATTTTTAAACTATTATGGCGAATGGCTTTGGTTTAACAACATGAATTATGGTTCTGTATTTGACACCATGATTTTAGCAAAAGTCTTTTCATTTGCAGTGTTCTTTCTTGTTTTTGTTCTGTTTGCCGGTATTCAAATCCGCATTGCATACCAAAGAGGCAGCCTGAGCAGGCCATTCATTTCTTTAAAGCCTGACGATCCGCGACAATTTATTTTACCGCTCTATCAGGGAAAGGGTATTGCATGGTTTTGGACTGTGCTTATTTTGTTCATTGGCAGTCTTATGGGTTCAGCTGCTGTCGATCAGTGGAGCGATTTCCTGAAGTTTATCCACGCTTCTTCATTTGGAATCAGTGAACCTATTTTTGGTAAAGATGCAGGGTTCTACATTTTCAAACTTCCTACTTATCAGTTCGTTACAGGTTGGTACCTTTTTATGGTAGCCCTGACCTTTGCGGCAGTCCTGATTTCTTATTATCTTGATGATGCCATTTCAACTGCCGGAACAAACTTCCAGTCATCCAGACTGGTAAAAAGACATCTGATCAGTCTCACAGGGTTCTTTGTTCTCGGCATTTCTGTAGTCTATTTCCTTAAGCTTTATGACATTTTATATTCCTCGCATGGAGCGGCCTACGGGCCGTCCTATGTGGATGTAAACGCTCATATTCCCGCCTATTGGGTAATTTCAATCCTAAGTATTCTGATTACTCTTCTTTTGTTTTTATCTCCGGTTATCAGGAAAAAGAAGATCATTATTTATGCCGTAGGTGTTTGGGTATTCGCACTGGTTAGTTTTGTATGGATTTATCCCGCCTTTATCGAGCAATACATTGTAAAGCCCAATGAACTGCAAAAAGAAACTCCTTATATCCTGAATAACATTAAATTAACACGTGAAGCCTATGGCTTAAATAAAATTAAGGTTGAGCCATTTCCTGTTGATCAAACGATCACCTATAAGGACATTCAGGAAAATAAAAATACCATAGACAACATTCGATTATGGGACCGAAGACCTTTAATACAAACCTATAAGCAAATTCAGGAAATACGGTTGTATTATAATTTTAAAAGTGTGGCTGTCGATCGTTATCAATTCGATAAATATACTCAGGTTGCAGTGGCAGCGAGAGAGCTGCCTGTTTCGCAAATTCCTGATCGTGCACAAACCTGGGTAAACGAGCATTTGATTTTTACGCATGGTTATGGTGTTGTCATGAGCCCCGTGAATGAGATTGCACCTAACGGCATGCCAAATTTATTCATAAAGGATATCCCTCCAACCACCACCATCCCGATGGCTATCGGGACCCTTAGCTTAAAGCAAATGGGCATTTATTTTGGTGAAGAATCAGATCAGTATGTTTTGGTGAATACCAAAGCAAAGGAGTTTGATTACCCCAAAGGAGACGACAATGTGTATACCAGTTATACCGGTAAAGGTGGCGTTCTTATTTCCAGCCTCTTTAAACGTATCGTTTATGCCTGGAAATTTGCAGATATCAAAATCCTGCTTACAGGCTATCTGACTGATCAAAGCCGCATCATGTTCCATCGTAATATATCAGAACTCGACCAGACTATTGCACCCTTTCTCACCTTCGACAGTGAGCCTTATCTTGTGGTCGGTGAAGATGGACAACTGTATTGGATACACGATGCGTACACTACAAGCAATATGTTTCCTTATTCTGAACCTGTAACAAAAAGCATGGGTGAAAGAAGCTTTAATTACATCAATAATTCGGTTAAGGTAGTTATAAATGCTTACGATGGTGATGTTTCTTATTATGTGATAAATCCCAAAGATCCGATTATTCAAACCTATCAAAAGATCTATCCTAAACTTTTCAAACCCTTCAGCGATATGCCCGATTTTTTGAAGTCACATATCCGCTATCCCACCGATCTGTTTAATATTCAAACGGAAATGTACAATGTATATCACATGACCGATCCCAAGGTATTTTACAATCAGGAAGACTATTGGGAAATACCGAATGAACTCTTTAATAATGCCCAGCAGAAAATGTTCCCTTATTATATCATCATGCGGTTGCCCAATGCAAAAGAAGAAGAATATGTCCTCATGCTGCCGCTTAATCCTTCCAAAAAGGATAATATGACTGCATGGATGTGTGCCCGATGTGATGCGCCTAATTATGGCGATTTGATCGTATATTCCCTTCCGAAGGATAAGCTGATCTATGGCCCCATGCAGATTGAAGCAAGGATAAACCAGCAGCCGGATATTTCTGCAGAACTCACTCTATGGGGCCAGCAAGGTTCACAGGTGATCAAAGGAAACCTGCTTATCATCCCGATTAAAAATTCGTTCCTATATGTGGAACCCCTTTATCTGCAATCGGAACATGGGCAAATCCCGGAATTAAAAAGAGTCATTGTAACGTATAACGATCAGATTGAAATGAAAGAAACGCTGGAAGAGGCGCTTCAGGCTATCTTTAACAGTTCGGGTCAACAGGATTCACTTTCAATGAAACAAATAACGGGAATTGAAAAAACGGTGAATACGACTTTATCGTCCAAAGCCACCGAAGCCCTTGACCACTATAATAAAGCCACCGAATATCTTAAACAAGGTAACTGGGCGGGTTATGGAAAAGAGCTGCAGGAAATGAAAGATGTTTTAACCCGGATGAGCCAGGGTAATAGCAATGCAATTAAGGAAATCAAAAAAGATAAAGCCAATTGATACATTGAAGGTATCAGTTTCGGTGAAGTCTTAACTTCGATAAAACATCATAAGGGCGGAATGAATATTCTGCCCTTTTATTATGACCTGAAGGCAATATCCAAAATACATTTTTATTGATTGGATAAGATTAACTTGCATGATCCTATTTTAAACTTCAGCATGCAGAAATACTATTCAATGAAAATATTAGGACTTCCATCCTTTCGTTTTGGGAAACCTTATAGTCATGGAGCCTTGCGCATTATTGTAAAGAGGGATGGAATCCAATCCCAAGTGGAATTATCTTACGGCTATGGATTCTTTCATCTGTTGAATAATTACTTTTTGCTGAAGAGGTTTTAAAGGCCGTCTCAATGTTGTTTTGAAACGGCCTCAACTATCTTAATTCAAATAATTGTTAATGAATAGAAAACCGCATATCCTTATTAACGGCTATTTCACAATCAATAATGACCGGTCTATGGAATAATCAGCCTCGGTCCAAACTAAAGAATCATTGTACCATAGTTTTGTGATCTTGATCAACATATCATTATGTGATGATTCACATTTAAAAGTGTCCGTATTATTTTCGCTCCACTGAACATAGGTTATATCTGGACTGTCAGCATTTGCCATATTCAAAAACAGGCGCATCAGGTATTTCCCATCTTTCTCATAGATCATGAAATTTTTAGGGTTATCGTAATTGGCATTGTTTACTTCTTCTTTTACACCATTAATTACATAATAGGTTTTGATGTTCTCATATAAATAAGCATTCGGGTTTGAAGGATTAAGCAAATCGTTTCCGGCTTTATCCTGTACAGAAATTTCCACTTTACGGTCAATGTTACTGGCCATTTTATCTTCCTTTTTCTTACAAGAACTAAAGAGTAAGACAACCAAAAAAACATAGAATGTTGTTTTCATAATTTGGATATTTAAGTGTTTATGTTGATCGCTGTTTGGTTTTTCAGAATGATCCGCTAATATAATAAGATAATTATGAAAAACCAAATATATTTACCCCCCATTTTTATAGTTAACTGTAATTAGTTATTAGTCTGCCAATTACAATCAATAAAATATAACATATTCTATAACATATAAATTTAGGGTTGCCTTTTTAAGGGTGGTTGAGATTCCATCCCACCGCTTGGAGAGTCCTAACTATCATGGAACAGAGTGTATTGCTGAAAAAAGAGTTGAAGTGCTTTTTGAAAACCTCTAATTTAAGAATATTGCCTGCCGAACAATTATGCCATTAATTGCGTTCTTTTTACTATATTTAATTAGTTGATTCCATTCAACCGATTGGTTTGTTTGCACTTTATTTTTCACAAGTCTTATTCGTCCACTAAAGGTTGGTGTTATGAGAAATAAATACAAAGAATTAGCAGAAGAGTTCCTGGATTATGCAGGAGTTAAGATTAATGGCAGTAATTCGTGGGATATCCACATTCACAACGAGGAATTCTACGTCCGTGCAATTACTGAAGGGTCTTTAGGGGTTGGCGAATCGTATATGGACGCCTGGTGGGATGTGGAGCGGGTGGATGAATTCGTATCCCGTATAATCAGGGCCCGGGTCGATAAAAAAATACAGCGAAAGATCCCGCTGCTCTTTCAGCTTTTAACCCTAAGGCTCTTAAACCTGCAATCGAAGCAAAGAGCCTTTATTGTTGGAGAAAAGCATTACGATTTGGGAAATGAATTGTTCCGGAACATGCTCGACCAGCGGATGAATTACAGTTGTGCTTACTGGAAAGATGCCCAAACTCTGGATCAGGCGCAGGAAAACAAACTGGAACTGATTTGCCGTAAACTCTACCTTGAACCGGGCATGCGGGTCCTGGATATCGGCTGTGGATGGGGCGCTTTCGGAAAATATGCCGCCGAAAAATACAAAGTCAAAGTGGTGGGTATTTCAGTTTCGAAACAACAGGTTGCCTATGGACAACAAGTATGTGAAGGACTCCCGGTTGAATTCCGCCTCATGGATTACCGCGATCTGAACGAAAAGTTTGACCGTATCGTAAGCGTCGGCATGTTTGAACACGTGGGACATAAAAATTACCGAACCTTCTTCGAAGTGGCCAATAAATGCATGGTTGATGACGGCTTGTTTCTGCTGCATACTATTGGCCGCATCAGATCACTTAAAACTCTTGATCCCTGGATGCTTAAATACATTTTCCCAAACGGAATGCTTCCTGCTCTTCGTGAAATCGACTGGGCCATTGAAAACCTGTTTATAATGGAAGACTGTCATAACTTCGGATCCGATTACGATAAAACCCTGATGGCCTGGCACGATAACTTCGTCCATCATTGGGACCGCATAAAAGGCCTTTATTCCGAACGCTTCTATCGAATGTGGAAATATTACCTGCTCTCTTCGGCGGCGGGGTTCAGGGCCAGGCAAAATCAGCTCTGGCAGATTGTCCTCTCCAAAAACGGCGTGCCGGGCGGTTATCAATCCATACGATAATGAGAAGCGTTCCTGTTCCCTTCTGAGACTGATTAAATCGAATTGAATAAAGTATTCTGCTGATGGTGGATTACCTCTCTATACGCATATCCATGACCATCTTAAGAACCCTGATCATCATACCCCCGTATTCCCTTTACAAATGTTTATTTGCGGAAAGGTCATACCCAAAAGTAACCAACAGGAGAAATTGTGTTGCATTCCAAACTGCATTCGGATAGGGTTTGGGCAAGGCTTGGGAGGGGATTCCTTCTTATCATCTGTGTTCTATCTGTGTTCTATCTGTGTATATTTCAGGATTTGAATACAGATAGCAATTAATTGCAAATCAAATTATAAAGCCCAAATATAAGGCAAACCCTACCCGGAACCATTTCGTGTAGGTTGGAACCCGTGTTATTGCTTTTGTGATGTACATCTGAATGCGTACAAAATATTAATCAAGTCACCTGCCAGATAGCTGTCGGGCAAAAGATTGATCCCGACGAGTTGAAGGTGAATAGAAATCTGTCGATAGGGTGTAATGCTGATACTTTTTTCGTATTTTACACCTTGAATATTTAACTTGTTCAAGAGATGTACATTGTTATTGCTCCCGATTCTTTTAAGGAATGTAAGTCGGCCACAAAGGTTGCATTAGCTATTTCAGAAGGTATAAAACGGATTTTACCCGAAGCAGAAATTATCTGTATCCCCATGGCCGATGGCGGCGAAGGAACTGTGGAAGCTTTGATTATGGCCACTGCGGGAAGGATCATTACCGCTGAGTCGGTTGATGCATTGAACCGGCCAATCAAATCGTTCTACGGGGTTTTGGGTGACGGTAAAACTGCCGTCATTGAAATGGCTGCAGCTTCAGGAATTGAATTGCTGAGGCCTGAAGAGCGAAATCCACTCCTAACCTCAACCTTCGGGACAGGGTTGCTGCTGAAGGCCGCGATGGAGGACGGATTTACAAAAATCATTATGGGCATTGGCGGAAGCGCTACCAACGATGGGGGCGCAGGAATGGCACAGGCCCTTGGGTTCGGTCTTCTGGATAAAAACGGTCATCCTATTCAATGTGGTGGCGGGTCACTAAACAAACTTCACACGATCAATCGCTCTACTGTTCATAGGCTGCTCGAAAAAGTAAAGATTACGATTGCCTCGGATGTAAGGAATCCGCTTCTGGGACCTTCAGGAGCTACGCGTATTTATGGACCGCAGAAAGGAGCAACCCCCGAAATGCTCGAAATACTTGAAGCGAACCTGGGTCATTTCTCCCAAATCCTTCATCGTGAATTTGGAGTCAACTATGGAGAACTGCCCGGAGCAGGCGCTGCGGGGGGTCTTGGTGCCGGACTGATGGCCTTTTGCGGGGCTGAAATGGGTTCGGGATTTGAACTGATTAAAGATCTTACCAACCTGGAAGAACACATCAGCAAGGCTTCGCTGGTTTTCACAGCGGAAGGGAAAATAGATTTGCAAACCGCATACGGGAAAACGGTTAGCGGGGTGGCACAACTTGCTAAAAAGTACCATGTCCCCGCAATTGCACTGGCAGCCATTGTGGCTGAGGATCTGACTACACTTTATGATCAGGGCATCAGCTCCGTTTTTGCCATCGGGGACCATCCTATGAGTAGTGAAGAATCGAAAGCCCATGCGGCAGAACTGCTTGCAGCGACTTCTGAGCGGATCATGAGGGTAATTACGGAGTGCAAAAGAATTTAAATAAGCACATATGTGCCTTTTATTCTAATTACCAATGAGTATATTTGGTTGTTTATACTAATAAGTAATTAGTATACAATGTCGTTTTGTTAAGCAAAACAACTTAGGAAAGTTCGTCATTGCGAGGAACGAAGCAATCTTTAAATCAATGGATTGCTTCCCACTTCGTGCCTCGTGGTCGCAATGACGGCACTAACTAAACTACATTGAATTAGTATAGTCTGAACACCAATCGCAGCAATTTGTTACAAACGGACACACCAATCAGGATATGAATACACTGGAAGACTTTATAAATGCCATACCGAAGGCTGAACTTCATTTGCATATTGAAGGCACATTTGAGCCTGAACTGATGTTTGAGATTGCAGTCAGAAACAAGCGAAAGCTGAACTATCAGACGGTTGAAGAATTGAAGTTGGCCTATGATTTTAACAATCTTCAGGAATTTCTGGATATCTATTACAGTGGCGCCGATGTTCTCATCGAAGAACAGGATTTTTACGACCTGACCTGGGCTTATCTGCAAAAAATACATGCCCAGCATGTTCTCCACACCGAATTGTTTTTCGATCCTCAAACCCATTCTTCACGGGCCGTTCCATTCAGTAAAGTCATTTCGGGCATACACCGTGCCCTGGAAGATGGTCGTGAAAAGCTGGGAATCAGTTACAGGCTGATCCTTTCAATTCTGCGGCACCTGAGCGAAGAGTCCGCTTTTCAGACCCTTCAGGAAGCCCTGGAATACAAGGGATGGATTACTGCTATTGGCCTCGATTCGTCTGAAAACGGGCATCCCCCTTCCAAATTTGAAAGGGTATTTGCCCTGGCCAGGGAGGAAGGCTTTCTGACGGTAGCCCATGCCGGAGAGGAAGGTCCGCCCGAATATGTGTGGGAAGCCTTGAATATCCTGCATGTTTCACGTATTGATCATGGGAACAGGTCGCTCGAAGATCCTGAATTGGTTGCTGAACTGGTGAGCCGGAATATGCCATTGACCATTTGTCCGCTATCGAACCTAAAACTTAAAGTGGTAAGGGACAGGATCAATCATCCGATAGCAGATATGCTTGAAAAAGGGATGATGGCAACGGTAAATTCAGACGATCCGGCCTATTTTGGTGGCTATCTGAATGAAAATTTTCTGGAAGTAGCAAGAGCGTTAAGCCTTTCCAGGGAACAAATCGTGCAACTGGCGAAGAATTCGTTTACCGCAAGCTTTCTGGACCCGGATGAGAAGCGAAAGATGATGGAGAAAATTGACCGGTTTTATCAGCTGAATCCGGTTTAATTCAACGGGATTTCGAACCAGAAGGTAGATCCTTTGCCCACTTCGGATTCAACCCCGATGGTGCCATCCAGCAATTCAACCAGTCCTTTTGCAATGGAAAGACCTAATCCAACGCCACCGTATTTCCGTGAAAGAGTCTCTTCTTCCTGCCTGAAACGTTCGAATATGGCGGTATGTTTATCGGTAGGGATGCCTTTGCCGGTGTCCTTCACAAAGAACCTGATTTGTTGTTTCTGCACCATATACCCAAAATAGATATGGCCTTCAGTGGTAAACTTTGCAGCATTTTTCAGTAAGAGATTAAGAATATGCCGGATCTTGCCCTGATCGCTTATAATATTGCTTAGATGGTCGGGAAGCGCCTTTATCAGTTCGACTTTTAGATGAGACTTGTCTGATATAATCCGGTCGTTCATGAATCCGTGCAACAGTTCATCAAGCTGACCATTCAGATTAAAGGTTCTTATTCTTTTCTTCAATTGATGGCTGTCAAGTTTGGAGATATCCATAATGCTTGTAATGACTTCAAGCAGACTGAGTCCACTGTCATTGATTACGCTGATATATTCGTGACGTTCTTCTATGGATAGCGAATCATCGTTAAGCAAATCAGAAAAACCCAGAATGCCATTCATCGGGGTACGAAGTTCATGAGATAAATTTGAAAGGAAGGCGTTTTTCAGGCGATCGCTTTCTTCAGCTTTATCTTTGGCGGCTATCAATTCAGTCTCAAACTTTTTCCGTTCAGAGATATCCCTTGTGATGGATAGAATATGCGGGATATTATTAATCATGATTATTCTTGCCGACATTAAGGCTGTTCTCAATGTACCATCTTTAGCCCTGAAAACCGATTCAAGATTTTCAACCCTTCCTTCATTTTTCAACCCATCAGTCAATTTCTTCCGGTCTTCAGGAATGACCCAGATGTTCAGATCCAGAGAGGAACGACCAATTACTTCTTCTTTGGTGTAACCCATTAATTCTTTGAATCCCTCGTTAATATCCACAAAAATGCCATCCATGGTATTGATATTCACCGAATCGGGACTTGTATGAAAGGCCAGTTTATACTTATCTTCATTCTCTTTCAACTGGTTCTCGGTGGCGATCCTTACAATGGTAGCGCCCAGATTGAAGGCAATTGATTCTAAAGTAATTTTGGTTTCAGCCGGAGTTTCGTCGTAGTGGTGGGAGGCCAGGTTAAAGCAGGCAATCGCCTTGCCGTTGTGAATGATCGGGATAATTGAAATTGAATGCAGTCCTTCCTGAATAATGGCCGGAACATTGAGCTCCTGGATCGAAGGAAAAGATCTGAAAACAGAATTGCCACGATTAACGAGGATTGCATTTGCCGAATCGGTTTCGAAATATGTATTCTGACCAATATATTGTTCAGACAGCCCACAATGGGCTGCAAGATCAAAGTTGCCGGTCAGATGATCGGCCAGATATATACCGCCGGAATCAATACCATCAAGCTGGTTAACCATTTCAAGTAACCGACTCATCGCGAGGTTCAGGTCAACGGT
Source organism: Prolixibacteraceae bacterium UBA6029 (assembly GCA_002429385.1). GTDB lineage: Bacteria > Bacteroidota > Bacteroidia > Bacteroidales > Prolixibacteraceae > Aquipluma. The sequence goes on from DIZL01000033.1 coordinate 17,114, forward strand.
CTGGCCCAGCATAATACTAATGTCGTGCTGAATCCTGAGGTTATTTTCAGCTTTCTTTTGATTGGTCAAATTTCTGAAAACCCCTTGCATGATCTGTTTCCCCTCAATCCGTATGGTGCTTGCCAGAATTTCGACCGGAATCTCGGAGCCATCAGAACGAACAATGAAATTCTTTACAAGGGGAATCTCCCCTGTTTCCCTTCCACCTTCTGCATGGCTTCGAAATGTATCTTTCGTATGTTGTTCAATTCGATTAGGGTGTAATAACAGATGATGCATTCCGATGATTTCGGCAACAGGCTTCTCTACTAATTTTGAAGCGGCATAATTCGCATCAAGAATGATTCCCGTTTCGGTATCTGCCAGAAAGATGGCGTCGGGAGCGCTTTCAAACAGGTTCTTATACTGCGCTTCACTCTCAAGGATTGTTTGCCGGGCTTCAATCTGATGGAGTTTTTCTGATCCAATGCTGACCAAAACATCAACCATGCTTTTAATCACTTCAAGATAATCATCAAGCTGCTTCTGATTCCAGATTGGGACTTTCCGAATGGCTTCCAAATAGGCATCTTCCTCAAAACCATAAGTTGCAGACTGTCTTCGGAAATATTCGTAATCAGGTTTCTCCAGAAAGATCTGACCCGCAAAAATATTACCCAGATGTTTGCCATCAATAGTGATAGGCGCCGCACAGTCTATCATACCGTGTGGGCACCGGTAAATAATCATGGGATTTGCTTCATGAAGATGTTCTGAAATATACTGATCGCTGAGCTTACATTCCTTTTCAGACTGTGGATTTATCCGGTGAAACCTTACACATACCTCCTGCCAGGCAGTAGCAGTCAAAATGTTCCCCTGCCTGTCGGTAATTGAAGAAGGGAATGGGAAAAGTTTATTCAACCGATCGAGCAAGGTTTGAAACAATCCTATATCAATCAAATCCTGAAGTTTATAATCCACAGTGAAATAGGTTTTTTGGTTTGCTAAATATCAGTATTATTTCTGAGAAAAAAACATGCTTAAAAGTAACATTAACTTTTAATTATTATTATAAAGATACTGAACTTTCGGCAAACACTTGATAATTATCGGTCAGTGCAGATCTTGTCCATTAAATTAAAAGTATCGAAGCAGAAACCCAATTGATTTTATATCTTTATAGCACCTAATTTCATAACCAGTTTAGACGAAAAACCTGCATGTAATGACAGAATTTAATCGACGCGACTTTATCAAATCAGCCGGTCTGGCCTTTGGAAGTGTCCTGCTTTTTCCTTCCTGCCTGAAGCAAACAAGCGCTTATCGTTTTTTTACACCCGGGGAGGCTAAATGCATCATCGCCTTTTGTGAGCAGATTATTCCAAAAGAAGAATCACCCGGCGCCACCGATGCCGGAGTTATCTATTACATCGACAGGCAGCTTTCCACAATATTTGTTTACGATCAGGAAACTTACAGGAATGGTATAAAGAATCTCCAGGCCTACTGTACAAAAATGTCAGGCAAGTCCTTTGAATCACTTGTTCCCCCGGAACAAGTGAAGATCATGAAGATGATGGAATCCAATCAAATCAGCGGAACCGAATGGCCTCAGGGAAAACCCTCTGAGTTTTTCAATCTCATACTGTCTCATACCATGCAGGGATTCTACGGATCGCCCATCCATGGAGGGAACAAAAATTACATGAGCTTTGATATGCTGCGAATTGACTACCCCCTGGTGATCGGACAGAACCGTTACCGTTCCTGAATAATCAATGATATTATCAACCTGATTCCAATCTGATATGAAAACAAAAAAATTGATCATCCTAAGCATTTTCACGCTTATTGCAATGTTGGTTTTTTCTTCATGTGCCGAGGTACAGCAGATTGACCCCTGCAAGACCGGACACACCTTTGGTTTTTTTGGTGGATTGTGGCATGGCATTATTGCACCGGCATCGTTTGTAGGAAGCCTGTTTAACGATCACATTGCAGTCTGGGCTGTCAATAATAACGGAGGCTGGTATTCGTTCGGTTTTCTGCTTGGTGTTGGAAGCCTGGGATTTGGTGGGCACAAGGCCTCCAGATAGTTTTTTTACTATTTACTTTTTTCTCTTTACTCTTTAACCTGTCTTCATGACCAATAAACATGTAAATGCAATTGTGGTTGGCGCTGGCGCCGGTGGCGGAATTGTAGCCAAAGAACTGGCCACAGGGGGATTTTCGGTTGTTCTTTTCGAACGCGGCGAATGGCCCATTTATGATGAGCATGCGAACGATGAACTGATTTCACAGCGAACTTCGGTGCTTGGTTCACCCTTTGGCCCCGATCATATTAAAAACCCCAGGGTGGTAACCTATAAAGGACAAAGCAAGCAGATTGTAACGCCGATCAGGGGTGACTACAGCAACAATGCAGCCTGTGTAGGTTCAGGAACGGTAAGCTACGGCGCAATGGCCTGGCGCTTTATGGAGGAAGACTTCAAACTTAAAACTGTGTATGGACCCGTTGAAGGATCAACATTGGATGACTGGCCAATTAGCTATTCAGAACTGGAGCCGTATTATGAAAAAGCCGAATGGGAAATAGGAGTCTCGGGTGACGATACCCAAAATCCCTTTGCCCCTCCACGGAAGAAAAAACAGCCCATGCCTCCCTTCGAATACAACCAGGAAGCCAAAGTATTGTATGAGGCATCCAAGCGACTGGGACTGCATCCATTCCCGATACCCATGCTTCGGAATTCGCTACCCTATAACGACCGTGCTGCCTGTATCAGGAACCGAACCTGCTGTGGGTTTGCCTGTCCGGTTAATGCCAAAAACGGGTCTCAAAATACGGTTATTCCGGTAGCCATAAAGTCAGGCAACTGTGATTTGAGAACCGGTAGCAAAGTGGTTGAAATAATGGTTAATGATCAGGGTAAAGCCACCGGGGTCAAATATTTTGATCAGAATGATAAGCCCCAGATACAAACTGCCGATGTGGTGGTGGTTTCAGGGGCAGCCATCGAAACGGCACGTTTGCTGTTAAACTCCAAATCGAAGCTTTTCCCCAACGGAGCAGGAAATAATTACGACTGGGTTGGCCGCAATTTAATGGGTCATGCCTATACCGGAGCCTACGGTTTATTCGATTATGACATTCTTGATTTCTCAGGTCCTGGCGCCACGATGGCCTTATGTGATTATAACCATCATAATCCGGGCATTATTGGAGGTGGTTTGCTGGCCAATGAATTTAACCGGCTGCCCTATTACTACGCTAACGTACGTCCTCCGGGTTCAGCCCGCTGGGGAAAAGAACACAAGGAATTCCAGCGTAACATGTTCCATCGTACGGCCCAGGTTGTAGGACCAATCCAGGAAATGCCCATGTTCGATTCCAGGGTGACCATCGACCCGGAAGTTAAAGACTTCTGGGGCATACCGGTTGCTTCTCTTTCCGGTGAGCGTCATCGGTTGGATCACGAACATTGTAAGTTTCTATCATCCAAGGCAGAAGCAATTTTAAAGGAAGCAGGAGCTTATCAAACCTGGCAAAGTATTGGCGGTCAGGGAGGCCCCAGTGGAGGACAACATCAAAACGGAACTGCCCGGATGGGGAACGATAAAAAAACTTCAGTAGTCAACAAATACGGACAGGTGCATGAGATTGACAATCTGTTTATCGCTGATGGCAGTGTCATGCTTAATGGTGGAGGTTTTAACCCTGCACTCACTATCATGGCTCTTGGATTTTGGATTGGCGGACATCTTGCCGGGAACTTTTCGGGGACGAAGTTCAGGTAAAGATTGTCATTGATTGTCATTGGTTTCACGTCAATTATTGTTTGAATTACTATACATACTATGAATGACTTAATGACTATAAATGACTATAATTTAACTTAGCTATTAAACAACAGTTTTGAAATTTGAACCTAATGTTATGAACCTGAAAAAAACCATCCTCATACTATTGATCTGTTTCTTTGGATTTATCCTTTTATTTGGAAGTTACGCCCAATGGAATTCAGCCAATCCGGATAAGACCTGTGCCAGTTGTCACGAGATCAGCCCTTCGGTGAACGAATGGCATAATTCGGCACACCGGAATGTACGTTGTACCGAATGTCACGGAACCGCGATGAGCAATGGGATCCACAGCCTGAAAGAAAAAGCGGGTATGTTGTTTACTCATCTGGGCGAAAAGAAGGAACATGAAGAAATCAGGATGACTGAAAAGCAGGTACTCGATCTTTCGGATAAATGTGCAAAGTGTCATCAGTCTGAATATGCCAAATGGCTTTCAGGAGGCCATTCAGCCAATTACGCCGATATTTTCATGAACGGGAAACACAACCTTGACGAGAAACCTTACTGGGCTTGTTTACGATGCCATGGGATGTTTTATGAAGGGAATATCGGCACTCTAATGGAGAAACCACAAAAGGCTGATGGGGTTTGGAAGCTAAACGACATGAAAATAGCTGTAAATCCTACGATCCCCTGTCTGTCCTGTCATCAGATCCATGCCGAAAATGAAGTACTTGGAACAATTGGCAGGCACGATATTCCCAATGAAATTTCGTATGAAAGACAAAAGCGAAATCCATCCATCAGCTGGTATATAAGGGCAGACAATCGCCACATCAGGGCCGATAAACTATTGAAAATTCCGATGGTGGACCAGGGCCATCCAATTAAGGTATCCGGTGATGCGGGTAGCAAGCTATGTCTGCAGTGTCATTCGCCAAACTTCAATCATCAGGCAGGATCACAGGATGATCGAACTCCAACAGGGGTTCATGAAGGAATCTCGTGCATGGCTTGCCATTCGCCTCATTCCAACGATTCGAGAAGTTCATGTAAAAACTGTCATCCGGCCATCTCGAACTGTAAGATTGATGTAACAACTATGAATACAACCTACCTGGATATTCATAGCCCGAACAACGTTCATTCAATAAGCTGTGGCAGCTGTCATACGGACGTAAAAGCAATAAGAGCACGTGTAGTCAAAAAAGAAATATAGTGCGTGAATTGACATCATCCTTATCAGCTGATTTTAACCATTCGCTTTCGGCTATTCATATAGGCGACTATTCCAAAAACAAAATTGGGTTTGCCAATGTTATAGATTAAAAATGTTTTTTTTTGTTTATTGAATACTTTTAAATATTAAATTTGTTGTTCACAAAGAATGAGACAATGAATAAAAGACATAAAGAAATCTGATTTTTATAATTCTAAAATTACAGGCATTTCCACACGAAAAATAAAAAACAAACGTTCAAAATACAGAACACTCGATTATATCAGTTTTTTTTTCTAATTTTGATTACTTTGTAAACCTGTAAAAATTAAACATTAGGTAAACTTTCCCAAAGTTTATTTATAAATAGATAAACTTTGGGAAAGTTCGTCATAACTGAAAATAATATTGGAAAAAATCATATATTTACAATATGCAAAACACCAAGAACCCCCTGATCTTTGTCGTTGAAGACAATCAGATGTATAACAAACTGGTAATTAGTTATCTTAAAACGAATAAGTTAACAAATGTTGAATCCTATTTGACAGGTGAAGATGCACTGAAAAATATGGACAAAAATCCGGATATTGTAATTCAGGATTATCTTCTTGAAGGGATGACTGGGATTGAAGTACTTATTAAGGCTAAAAAGACAAACCCTGACGTAGAGTTTATTTTTCTATCGGGTCAGGATAGTATCGACATTGCCATTAACAGCATGAAATACGGTGCATACGACTACATTGTAAAAGACCAGATGGCTCTGCAGAAATTGGTCAACAAGATTCAAAAAATCAATTCGGTAACTGAACTGGTTAAATCAAACAAACGATACAAAGTGGGTGTTATCCTGTTTTTTATTGGTTTGGGAGTGCTCATTATTGTAACACTTTTCATAGCAATCAAGTATCCGCAAATCTTCGGCTTTTAAATTTGTTCCCCATTATACTAAAAAACCCGGTACAGCTGTCTGTCCGGGTTTTTTAGTATCAATAATTACATCAGCAAAAGTATATTTATTCAACAGAGACTGAATTGTCAGCTTTTATAATCCGGCCCGAATTAAAGATGGCCGCATATCCATCCGGCTTGTGTAACACCTCTAAAGCCTTTGTGATATCCAAATCGTCGCGCAAGGCTGCTTTTATTGCCCCTTTCTGGTAATAATAACGTGAAACAATCTCATCGGCCAGTAATTCGGAAATTTCTTTTTTGAAGTGTTCTGCATCCTGATCAAAATTGTGACCCAGTGTGACTTTCATCTTTTCAAATTCTTCCTTTGAAATGTCATAATATTTTTCCTTTTTGGCCACAGATATTAATTTATCCAATTCTCCTTCTGTTTTCGATTCGTATTTGAAATCCTGATTCTTTACAAATTGAATGAAATCAGTATAAATTTCAGGAGTGATTGTAAAAACTTCAGGGGAAGCAATTTTTTCAGTCTTACTGTTGAAGTAAGTTGCATAATCGAAAACTAACGATTGAGTGACCAGATTCATCGCCAGATTACTTAAAGTCTCGTCTGCAACTGCAAGGTCGGGTGCAACACCCCCACCATCAAAAACTACACGTCCCTTTTTCGTTTTGAATTTGGAGATTAACGAATCAGGTACAATTCCTACGCTGCCATCTTCATTTCGATGCGAATAATCAAGAGCCTGAATGCAACGGCCACTTGGAATGTAATATTTTGCTGTTGTAATTTTCAGTTTTGCATTATAGCTTAAGTCGCGGGTGGTCTGTACCAAACCTTTTCCAAAGGTACGCGTGCCAATAATCATTCCGCGATCCAGATCCTGAATGGCTCCCGCAACAATCTCAGAAGCTGATGCCGATCCTCGGTTGACCAGAACAGCTATGGGCATTACCGTATCAATCGGGCTTTCCGTCGCGTTATATACTTTATCCCATTGTTTCACTTTCCCTCGTGTGCTGACAATCTCCTGACCTTTAGGAACAAACAGATTGGCTATCCGTACTGCCTCAACCAATAATCCTCCCGGATTCGACCGAAGATCCAGTACCAACTTTTTGGCTCCTTGCTTTTCTTTCAGCTCAATCAACGCCATTTTGACGTGCTCGGTACAATCAGCAGTAAAGTTGGTTAACCGGATATAACCGGTTTCCTTGTCAAGCATTCCATAATAGGGAACCGGGTCGATCTGTATCTTCTCACGAATGATCTCGATATCCATAGGCTTCTTCTGACCGTATCGTTGTATTTTTACTACGATTGGTTTGTTGGCTGGTCCTTTCAAAAGGGCGCTTACATCAGCCGTAGAAAGCTTTTCGGTTGATTTCCCGGCAACTTCCAGTAAAATATCACCAGCCTTCAGTCCGCTCTTTTGAGCCGGAAATCCTTCATATGGTTCAGCAATTACAATCTTTCCCTTTTGTTTACTGATCAGGGCCCCAATTCCCGCATACTCGCCTGTAGTCATGAACCTGAAATCTTCCACATCATCTTCCGGGATGAAGTTCGTATAAGGGTCGAGCGATTCGAGCATTTTATCGATACTTGTTTTTACCAGTTTAGTCGGATCAACATCATCCACATAAAACAGGTTCAACTCCCTGAAGAGTGTGTAATAAATATCAAGGTTCTTTGCTATCTGAAAATTCTTGTCGTCTTGTTTAAAGCTATAAATACTTATAACAAACACACATATCCCAATCCCGATAGCCATCGGGACAATCCCTGCCTTTTTTGTTTTTGAAAACTTCATCTCTAACGTATTGTTAATTTATATTTTCTGTCCCGGGAACCCGGGATCAAACAGAAGAACAAAAATAGTAAAAGCTTTGTTCTTATCGGCTTGCCTTTCAGTCTAAAAAGTTAAATATTCTTAACCTTAAGTAAAAGAAAAAAGGAAAGAGGAAAAAAGAAAGAGGAAAGGGTCATTAGTCATTGGAAAAAAGGAAAAAGGAAAGAGAAATCAGGAAAGCGGAACTTGTTTCGGCACATCCTCTAATTTGGGGATCCTGAAACAAGTTCAGGATGACGCTGACACTTTTTCCTCATTCCTTTTTTCTATTTCCTCTTTCCTAATGACTAATGACCCTTTCCTTTTTCCTATTTCCTATTATTTGACTTACTGATTTATCCTTTTGGAGTAAATCGTTATTTGGTGACTTTGGTCCAGGAAGTAGATCGTCCCAACCATTTAATCCCTGCAACATATCCTTTAATGTTCAGGATGTTGGGGTCTGCATCGAACCAGGCAAAACAGTCATACGTTTTCCCATTGTCAGGATCATAAATGTGACCATCCTGCCATTGTTTGTCCGAAGCATTGAATTTTAAACCAGACAAAATCTGTAATCCCAACCGGGACCTCGTCTTCAGTTTAGCATCAGGATTCTGATGGTCCTTCTCAGGTTCACCATTGATGTATTTCGCCGGATTAATGTAGATCACGGTTCCAATGTATTTACCATTCTCTTCCTTAACCTCAATTTTCGAAGTCTTTTTGTCATTCCACCAAATACCTGCTATTTTCAGGGACTCTTGGGCAAATGCCGGCAATAGCATTAGGCTGAGCATAAAAAACAATCCAAATCGTTTCATAGTCTATATTTTTTTCAGCAATTTAAAACTATTTTTCAGGAAATGAAATTATTTTCCTGATCCGGACTGATTAGCCCGACAAAAGTCTTCTCCGGAATCGTAAAAACAATTTAACTGTAAGCCGCGACACAACCAGGAATCTGACTGGAGTCTGACAAAAAAGCATACTATTGATCTGGCAAAAAGATTCAGAAATGAACCTTTTAACTTCCGTCACAAATTCTTTATCTATTCAGATGTTCTTCATGAAAGCAATAAACCTGCTTTCGACCCCCACGAAAGATATCCGGGTAGGGTTTGCGTCGTATTCGGGCTTTATAATTTAATTTGCGATTAATTGCTATCTGTATTCAAATCCTGAAATATACACAGATAGAACACAGATAGAAGACAGATGATAAGAAGGAATCCCCTCCCAAGCCTTGCCCAAACCCGACTGGGCTTATAACAACATTCTTACGGTCGGTCACTTTAATGGATGGCCTTTTCGTAAAAAAACATTTAGAGGGGGAAAACAAAACCTATCGTTAATGTTTTCTTCACATAAACAAGTTGCATAAGTCAACTAATTTGAACTATTTTTGCTACGATTAAAGAGTAAAAAATGGGATTAAGCAAACCGTTGGGATATATGCTGGGTCGGACACACCGGGTTTATAAAAATCTGATTGAAACAGAATTTAAGAAACAAGAAATTGAACTGTCATTTGAACAGTTTGTTATCATGCAAATGTTGAATTCTGACTGTATGCTGATTCAACAGGATGTAGCGAATCAATTACAGAAAGATAAGTCAATTATCGTTAGGCAAATCAATGTATTACTTGAGCTTCATTATATTGTCAGGCAAACGAATAATGATGATAAGCGAAAAAAGAACTTAATGCTCACTTCCCGTGGAATGGATATTCTAAATCGAATGAAAGAAATCGCTTCAGAAGTAACTGAGAGACTGCTTTCAGGAGCTACCCAAAACGAATTGGATATTTTCCAGCAGGTGATGATGAAAATTCAGGAGAACGGAAGCATAGATGAATAATCATGAGAATGATTTAATATACAAAATAAGTAACATATAGAAACAAACAATATGAATACAAAGATTCAATCCCATTGGTTGGGAATCATTTTGATTACAATTACAGCCATTTCGTGCAGCAATCAGCAAAAGGCAGGACAAGCAGGTTCAGTCCCGATAGCTATCGGGATCAAGGAATATCCTGTGATCGCTGTAAAGTCACAATCGACACAGCTTTACAAGGATTATCCAACCAAACTTCAGGGGCAGCAAACAGTAGAGATACGTTCGAAGATTGCCGGATACATTGAGCAAATCCTGGTTGACGAAGGCGCTATGGTCAGAAAAGGCCAGCTCTTGTTCCGTTTGAATGCCAACGATGTTCAGGCAATGGTTCGTTCAGCCGAAGCACAGGTTAAAGTGGCAGAAGCCAATATTTTCACGGCACAGGTCAATGTTGAGAAAACCAAACCCTTGGTAGAAAAGGACATTATAAGCAAGTTTGATCTACAATCGGCTGAGTCAACCTTAAAAGCTCAGGAGGCACAGCTTGCACAAGCAAAAGCCAACCTTCAGAATGCAAAGGCGAACCTGCAGTATGCGCAAATTACAAGTCCTGCTGACGGAACTATCGGGAATTTTCCTTTCCGGGTTGGAAGTTTAGTCAGTAGTTCAACAGTAGAGCCACTAACTACGGTATCGAATACCGTTAAAATGTATGCCTACTTTTCGTTCAACGAAAAAGAGTTTCTGACACTAACCAAAGGATTGGAAGGGAAAAACCTTCAGGAAAAGCTAACTAAACTACCTGATGTATCTCTTATCCTGGCCGATAATTCGACCTATGAGAAACCGGGCCGTATAGAAACTGCAAGCGGATTGGTGGATGAACAGACTGGTGCAGTGAATATTCGTGCCAGCTTCCCCAATCCCGATGGCCTTTTACGCAGCGGAGGAAGCGGACTGGTTCGCATTCCGCAATATGTTGATTCGGCAATCATTATTCCGCAGAAGACAACCTACGAATTGCAGGGCAAACATTTTGTATATATATTGGGAACCGACAATAAAGTTCACAATACTGAAATTGAAATACTGGTTGGTAACCTGAAAGATTCTTATGTAGTTACCAGTGGCCTTAAAGTCGGCGATAAAATTGTACTTGATGGAATTGCTGCCTTACGCAACGATACTGAAATCAAACCAAAGCTGGTGGAAGCAGGAAATCTTTCCGAAAACACGTCCCGAGGACTCGGGATTAAAAATTAATTCCGAAAGATCATGTTCAGAAGATTTATAGAACGACCGATTCTATCATCGGTTATATCAATCATTATCGTTATACTCGGAGTTCTTGGCCTGATCAGTCTGCCAATCGAACAATACCCCGATATTGCACCGCCTACGATCCGTGTAACGGCCTCCTATACAGGAGCGAGCGCTGAAACAGTGATGAAAAGTGTGGTAATTCCCTTGGAAGAACAAATCAACGGTGTTGAGAACATGACTTATATGAACTCGACTGCAAGCAACGATGGTTCGGCTACCATTGAAGTGTTCTTTAAACAGGGAATTAATGCCGACATGGCAGCGGTAAATGTTCAAAACCGTGTAGCCCGTGCCAACAGTTTACTTCCGGCTGAAGTTACCCGTGCCGGAGTCATTACAGCCAAGCGCCAGAACAGCATGTTGCTGGTATTTTCGCTATACAGTGAGAAGGGTGAGTTCGACGAAACATTTCTTCAAAACTATAGCAAAATTAACCTTTTACCGCAGATTCAGCGAGTCACCGGAGTAGGTGATGCCTCGGTGTTTGCAGCAAAGGATTATTCAATGCGCATATGGCTTAAACCTGATGTGATGGCCACTTATGGTTTGATGCCAGCTGATATTGTGACCGCTCTGAACGATCAAAATATTGAAGCTGCTCCCGGTCGGTTGGGCGCACTGAATAGCCAATCGTTTGAATATGTAATAAAATATAAAGGGAAACTCACACAGCCTGCCGAGTTTGAGAACATCGTAATCAAGGCCGATAAAGACGGCAATATATTGCTGCTGAAAGACGTGGCACGTATTGAAATGGGGGCAATGGATTACTCTGTTGGCACATCAGCTATGAATCGACCCGGGATTACAATGGCTGTTTTCCAGGCTGCCGGATCGAATGCCCGTGAGGTAATCATTAATGCTAAAAAAGTACTTGATGATGCATCCAAAAACTTCCCCGCAGGTGTAAAGTACAAAATATTAGTCGATGCCAACGAGTTTCTCGACAGTTCCATCTCTAAGGTTCTTCATACTCTGCTGGAAGCATTCATACTGGTCTTTATAGTGGTTTTTGTTTTCCTTCAGAATTTCAGAGCTACACTGATACCTGCAATTGCTGTACCTGTAGCTATTATTGGTACCTTCTTTTTCCTGGATGTATTTGGATTTACGATCAACCTGCTCACCCTGTTTGCGCTTGTCCTAGCCATCGGGATTGTGGTGGATGATGCCATTGTAGTCGTAGAGGCAGTTCACGCCAAACTCGACCAGGGAGCGAAGAATGCAAAGGAAGCAGCTGTCTCGGCCATGAACGAGATCTCGACGGCAATCGTTTCTATTACACTGGTGATGTCGGCAGTATTCATTCCTGTGACATTTATTACCGGTACTACAGGTGTATTTTATAAACAGTTCGGGATTACACTTGCGGTGGCAATTGTCATTTCTGCGGTTAACGCGCTTACCTTGAGTCCGGCCCTTTGTGCCCTGTTCCTGAAACCACACACCAATGATTCATCGCATAAAAAAGGATTGGCACAAAGCTTTTATGGCTCCTTCAATGCAGCATTCGATTCAATGACTTTGCAGTATAAAAAGACGGCCAATTTCTTCATGGCGCAGAAATGGATTGCCGTCTCATTGGTCATTCTCTTCTCTGCAGCATTGTGGTTTTTAGTGAAAACTACCCCAACCGGATTTGTTCCGTCAGAAGATATGGGTCGGTTATTTGTCGATATCAGTCTTCCTCCTGCAACTTCGATGGAAAAGACGAAAATAGTAGTTGAACGCGTTGACAGTATTATTGGCAGCAATCCTGAAATGGAAGGAAGGACTGCAATTGTAGGTAATTCCCTTATTAGCGGGAAGGGCAGTTCCTACGGAATGTTGATTTGCAGCCTGAAACCATTCGAAGATCGGAAAGGTAATGGACAGGACATCAATTCGGTGATTGCCAAATTATATGGGATGACTTCGCAAATAAAAGGTGCAAAAATCATCATCTTTACACCGCCAATGGTACCCGGATTCAGTATATCCGGAGGGTTCGAGTTAAAGCTGGAAGACAAAACCGGTGGCGACATTAAACAATTTGAACAAAACGCCCGTCAGTTCATTGCAGCCTTAAATCAACGTCCTGAAATTCAATATGCCCTGACTTCCTTTAATACCAATTTCCCGCAATACCAGGTAGATGTGAATGCGGCCCGCTGCAAACAATCAGGAATAGGGGTCAGTTCAGTCTTATCCGCTTTACAGGGATACGTCGGTGGGTTTTATGCTTCTGATTTTAACCGTTTTGGCAAGCAATACCGCGTTATGATACAGGCGGAACCCCGTTACCGGGGAAATCCGGAAGACCTGAACAATATTTTTATCAGGACGTCCAGCGGTGCAATGGCACCGATCACAGAATTTATTTCAATGAAACGGGTATTTGGTCCGGAGAATATTGGCCGGTTTAACATGTATACCGCTATTTCGGTAACCGGATCGCCTAACTTTGGATATAGTTCGGGCGATGCCATCAAAGCCGCACAGGAAGTAGCTGCACAGACTTTACCACCAGGTTATGGCTATGAGTTTTCAGGCCTGACCCGTGAAGAAATGGCTTCGGGTAATCAATCGATACTGATTTTTATGCTGAGCGTTATCTTTGTTTATTTCTTGCTGGCAGCTCAATATGAAAGCTTTATTCTGCCATTCTCTATCCTGTTTTCCCTGCCTGTAGGAATTGCAGGTGCGTTCATCTTTGCAAAAATAATGGGTGTTCAGAATAACATTTACCTGCAAATCTCGCTGATCATGCTGATCGGATTGCTGGCGAAAAATGCTATCCTGATTGTAGAGTTTGCTTTGCAACGTCGTCACCGCGGAATGAGTATTGTGCAATCGGCCGTAGAAGGGGCAACGGCCCGACTGCGACCAATTCTGATGACTTCGTTTGCATTTATTTTCGGCTTAATTCCACTGGTAATTGGGGGTGGTGTTGGAGCCAATGGTAACCGCTCTATCGGTGTTGGCGCTGTGGGTGGTATGTTTATCGGAACAATGATCGGCATCCTGGTGATTCCGGCCATGTTTGTGATCTTCCAAACCCTTCAGGAAAAAATACAAAAAACAGAGAAGAAACAGATCTCTGAATTAAACAGTTTAGAGGGAGAAGATGAAGAATATGAAGGTTAATCAGATAAAATCAGAAACAAGTATGAGAACAACTTCAATAAAACATATAATCCTGATTGCCGGACTTACCGGAATGTTGTATTCATGCAGCACACAGCATCACTTTCAGCGCGAAACAGTCAGCACCAAAGGACTTTTTGGCAATTCTGAGAAAACCGATACAGCGACAATAGCCCATAAGCCCTGGCGTGAACTTTTTACGGAAACCTATCTGGAGAAATTAATTCAGGAAGGATTAGACCATAATTCGGACCTTCAGATTGCAGTGCAAAAAGTACTGGAAGCTGAAGCCTATTTCTCGCAAAGCAAGGCAGCAATGTTGCCTAACTTATCAGTAAAAGCTACGGGGAATTACACCGGAAACCCGGAGACACTTTATCCCAGTGGACCTGCTGAAGTGAAATACTTTCAATTGGGAGCAGATGCCAGTTGGGAAATTGACCTCTGGGGCAAATTGAAAAGCTCGAAACGTGGCGCTTACGCTAACCTTCTGGCTACCGACGCGGGCAAAAAAGCTGTTCAAACACGACTCATTGCCGACATTGCTACTGCTTATTACAATTTAATCGGATTGGATGAAAAACTTACAATTACGCGGCAAACTGTAAAAAACAATATCGATCTGGTTGAGACTATCAAGCTATTGAAAGAAAGCGGTAAGGTAACCGGAGCTGCCGTTGTCCAAAGTGAAGCTGCCAGATATGCTGCTGAAGTAACCATTCCGGATCTGGAACAACAAATCAGGGAAACTGAAAATGGAATGGATATATTGCTCGGACGAGTACCGGGAAGTATAGAGCGAGGGAAAATAGATGACCAAACACTTACATTAGATTTAAATACTGGTATTCCGGCACAGTTACTGGATAACCGTCCAGATGTGATGCAGGCTGAATTTGCTGTGATGAGCGCTTATGAAACAACCAATAGTGCCAGAGCTTATTTTTATCCTGCTCTTACCCTGACAGCTTCATCTGGATTTGTATCCACAGACCTGAATCAGTTTTTCGACCCGAAGTCTTTTGCGGCTAATGTAATTGGAGGATTAACCCAACCTTTATTCAATAAAAAGATCAATACCACCCGTCTGAAAGTTGCCCAGGCACAGCAGGAAGAAGCTCTGATAAGCTTCCGTAATACTTTACTTATTGCTGGCGGGGAAGTACAAAATGCGCTGGGTTCTTACGAATCGTCGGTACAGAAAATTGCCTTACGCAAGCTCCAACTCGAAGCACTGGTAAAATCAGTCGACTTCACCAAAGAATTGCTCAATTACGGTTCGGCTACCTACATCGAAGTTCTTAATGCACAAACCAGTTTATTGTCGGCACAGCTAAGCCGGGTAAATGATCGTTTGCAGCAATTGGATGCCACGATAACTTTGTATCGTGCCTTAGGCGGAGGATGGAAATAATATTTGACAGATTGAAAATCCTTGATTTTACCACAGATTACCCGGATTAGTACAGATTATTTTTCTCTGTGAAAATCTGTGCTATCTGTGGTTTATTTTTTTATTCTTTTGTACCTGAATTTAATACAAAAGCTCAATCAATGGCAAAAGTAAATTGGAAACCCGGAACGATGATCTATCCTCTTCCGGCGGTGTTGGTGACCTGTGGCGAAACACCCGAAGAATACAACCTGATCACCATTGCCTGGACCGGCACCATCAGCAGTGATCCGCCCATGTGCTATATTTCGGTTAGGCCGGGCAGGCATTCATATGAAATCATCAAGCGGACCGGCGAATACGTGATTAACCTAACGACTGAAGAACTGGCGTATGCAACCGACTGGTGCGGTTGCCGTTCCGGAAGAAAATACAATAAATGGAAAGAAATGGGATTAACTCCTGCTCCGGCCTCCATTGTAAAAGCACCCATCCTGGCAGAAGCCCCAATCAGCATCGAATGCAAGGTGAAACAAATCATCGAACTGGGTGTTCATCACATGTTCATTTCCGAAGTAGTCAATGTGATTGCTGACGATCGTTACATCGATCCTGAAACAGGTGCTTTCAGCCTAAAGATGGCCAATCCGCTCATTTATTCACACGGCCATTATTTCAAGATGGGAGACCCGATCGGGAAATTCGGATGGACAGTTGAGAAGAAGAAAAAATGATCAGCAGACAGTTGTAGTAAATGTCTGTAAAATTATTTTAAAAGACGAACATGAAATTGTATCTTTACTAATGCAGGGATGATTGTGCTGGGAGAAAACATTCACAGTTTACAATTATGAGCGAATTAATAGAAAACAAATCACTTGTTCCCGAAGAACGCATTGCGGGTAAAATACTGTTTGTCAGGGGTGAAAAGATAATGTTAGACTTTCATCTGGCTGAATTATATGGAACTGAGACAAGGGCATTAAAACAAGCAGTAAGGCGTAATATTGAAAGGTTTCCCATTGATTTTATGTTTGAACTTACTGCAGATGAAATAAATAAGATGGTATCACAATCTGTGATACCATCCAAAAGTTATTTAGGTGGTGCAGTTCCGTATGCATTTACCGAAACAGGAGTAGCAATGCTTTCAAGTGTTTTGAAAAGTAAACAAGCTGTAGATATTAATATAGCCATTATGCGTACCTTTGTGATGTTGCGCAAAATATTGTACAATTCTAAGGAATTACTCAGTTGGCAACACGAAATCGAACAAAAACTAGGAGATCAGAACAATCAAATCCTATTTATTTTTGAATATTTGAAACAGTTTGAAGAAGCCAAACATCTGGAATCAGAACATAAGAACCGCCCAAAAATTGGTTTTAAATCACTGCAATAATCTCCCATATGAAATCAAGGAACTTTTAATCACTAAATATGACAAACGAAAATATTCCATATACCGAAAATCCATTATTATTACCGTTTCAGGCGGATCATCAAACAGCTCCTTTTAACTCAATTAAGATTGAGCATTATCTGCCTGCCTTTGACTCAGCAATTGAAGAAGCGAAAGCCGAAGTTCAGAAGATCATTGATAATGAAGATATCCCTGTTTTTTCGAATACGATCGTTGCGTTGGATCTGGCAGGTGAGAAACTGGAACGCATAAAAGCCATCTTCTTTAATCTGAATTCAGCCGAGACCAGTGATGAGATGCAGGAAATTGCTCAGGCAATCGCTCCTAAACTTTCGGATTTCGGAAATGATATTACCCTGAATGAACAGCTTTTCGAACGCATCAAAGCTGTTTATGATCATCGTGAAAGTCTGGTACTGAACGTTGAAGAAACAACATTACTTGAAAAGACTTACCGTCGGTTTGTGCGTAGCGGGGCCAATCTAAGCGAATCAGACAAAACCACATACCGCGAAATCACGAAAGAGTTGTCGCAACTAGGGCTGAAGTATCAGCAGAATGTACTGGCCGAAACCAATGCTTACGAATTGTTGATTACTGACAAAAAGGATT
The DNA here is from genome assembly GCA_002429385.1 of Prolixibacteraceae bacterium UBA6029. GTDB lineage: Bacteria > Bacteroidota > Bacteroidia > Bacteroidales > Prolixibacteraceae > Aquipluma. The sequence goes on from DIZL01000033.1 coordinate 34,594, forward strand.
TGAGTGGACTTCCTGAGTCGATCATTGAAATGGCGGCTCAAACCGCACAATCAAAAAGTAAAGCAGGCTGGCTGTTCAACCTGCAATATCCAAGCTATGTGCCATTCCTCAAATATGCGGACAACCGGGAATTACGGGAACAGATATTCAGGGCGTCAAGTTCACGGGCCAATCATGACAATGAAAACGACAACAAGGATATCATCCGCAGGATCGTCGAACTACGGATTAAGAAAGCGCATTTGCTGGGATTCAAAACACATGCAGCATACAAACTCCAGGAACGGATGGCCGAAACTCCGGAGAAGGTTGAACACTTTCTGGAAGGCCTTCATCAGGAATCAAAGCCCTTTGCTGTTAAAGAATTCGCCGAGGTTCAGGAATTTGCTGAAAAAGCAGGATTGGCTGGGATCGTTCAACGCTGGGATTGGGCGTATTATTCTGAAAAACTGAAGTCAGAAAGATACAATTACACAGAGGAAGAAGTAAAACCCTACTTACAACTTGAGAAGGTGATTGCCGGTGTTTTTGGATTGGCGCAAAAGCTTTACGGACTTGGACTGAAGGAAAATAAACGTATTGAAGTCTACCACCCGGATGTGCTGGCATACGAAGTTTTCAGTGAGAAGATGGAGTTTATTGCCGTCCTATACCTCGATTTCTTTCCACGCGAAGTCAAACGCTCCGGTGCCTGGATGACTGATTACCGTTCGCAGTCGAACGTAAATGGCAATTCTATCCGACCACATATATCGCTGGTAACCAATTTCTCAAAGCCAACCGAAAACACGCCATCCTTACTCACTTTTGATGAGGTAACGACCTTTCTCCATGAGTTTGGACATGGACTGCACGGCATGTTATCGCAATGCCAGTTTCCGGGAACATCCGGGACAAACGTGTATTGGGATTTCGTCGAACTCCCGTCACAGATTCATGAAAACTGGGCCTATGAGAAAGAATGGCTCGACACATTTTCGGTACATTATCAGACCGGAGATAAACTCCCGGAAGAGCTGATTCAAAAAATACAGAAGGCCCAGAATTTTCAGGCAGCCTACATGATGGAACGTCAGATAAGTTTTGCCATGCTGGATATGGCTTATCACGACCGGGAGACACCTGTTGAAGGCGATCTGAAGGAGTTTGAACTGAAAGCTATCGCTTCTACCGATTTGTTTGAACCGGTTGAAGGAAGTCTCCAAAGTACCGCCTTTTCGCATATCTTCTCAGGAGGTTATGATGCCGGATATTACAGCTACAAATGGGCCGAAGTGCTGGATGCCGATGCCTTTTCCGTCTTTCAGGAGAATGGAATATTTGATCGCGAAACAGCCGATTCGTTTCGGATACATATTCTGGAAAAAGGAGGAAGTGAACATCCGATGATTTTATACAAAGCGTTCCGGGGCAAGGAGCCTACATCTGCAGCCTTATTGAAAAGAAACGGTTTGGTATAGGAATAGGAAAAGCGAATCTCAGGTTTTATGACCTTGGGCGTGGGCGTGGGTGAAATTCAGGTTGAAGTTCTGTTCTTCTGTTTTATTCCTCCTGTTCCCCTGATCATCCGTTAAGGAATCCACTTTATCTGATTTATACCTCTTTCATACCTCTTTCATACCTCTTTCATATCAAATTCGAATTTGTTACGTATTTGTTTCGAATTTGATATGACAGTGGTATGACAGTGGTATGACAGTGGTATGACAGTGAATAGAATCATTCCTAAAGGGAAAGCTTGGTGGATAAGGTCAGATATAGTAGATGACTACATTCATGATCATAAACCCTAACAGGAATCCGGCGTAGATCTGCGCCCTGGTGTGTTTCCCAAGGATTAGCCTTGCCGAACCAACCGATCCGGCAATCAGTACAAGCAGGATTAGTGCGAGCATGGGGTTTTGATGAAGACGAAATGACAATCCGAAAAATGCGCCAAGTAAACCGCCAATTGCAGCCAGGTGCGCACTGATTTTCCATTTAAGAGAAATCACCAGTAAAGCAATCTGGACAAGTATGGAGGCAATAATGAACAATTTGTAAATTGGGAAGACGGGAAGTCTTTGTAGAATAAGATATCCAAGGTAATAAAACAGTGAGCTTAATATTAGCGGCAGAACACGATCGGTATTTTTCTCCATGTTCAAATCAAACTTTGGATTTAAAGAAAGCAGTCCAATGCAAAGAGCCGGCAAGATACCTGTTGAAAGGACAACCACTAAAAGGATAAACCTTTCAATACTCCAGGGAAGAATAGAAAAATAAAAACCGGAATTGAATAGTAATAGAAAGCCAAGGCTGGGGATCAACAACGGATGAAAGATGACGGAAATGATCCGGGCAACTGCAGTTGGAATATTCTTCATAATTTATAGTTCTTTTCTCATGCGTGCAACCGGAATGCCGAGCTGTTCGCGATATTTGGCAACTGTTCTCCTTGCTACGATGTATGATTTTTCCTTCAGAATCAATGCTAACTTTTCGTCAGTTACAGGGTGACGTTTATCTTCATTATCAATACATTCCTCCAGGATCTTTTTAATTTCACGTGTCGAGACTTCTTCTCCCGTATCGGTTTGCATACTTTCGGAAAAGAAATATTTCAAAGGATATATCCCAAAGTGGGTTTGAATGTATTTGCTGTTTGAAACACGCGAGATGGTCGAAATATCTAATCCAGTCAAATCGGCAATGTCTTTCAGAATCATAGGCTTTAGCTTGGTCTCATCGCCATCTTCGAAGAATTCCTTCTGGAATTTGACAATTTCGGTCATGGTAATGAGCAACGTATGATGACGTTGACGAATAGCATCAATAAACCATTTGGCCGAATCCAGCTTTTGCTTCATAAAAGTCAAGGCATCCTTTTGATCCCTTGATGAATTGGTTTTATTCACCGAATAAGATTTCATCAGATCTACATAGGTTCCATTCAATTGAAGATCAGGTACATTTTTCTGGTTAAGACTCAGATGAAGTTCACCATCCAGATTGTCGATTAAAAAGTCAGGAACGATTACCTGGTTCGATTTGCTCATCGGATTACTATAGGAGCTTCCTGGCTTGGGATTCAGCTTCAGTATTTCGTCGATTGCTTCCTTCAGTTCTTCTTCAGATATCTCATATTTATGAAGGATTTTATCATAGTGTTTCCTGGTAAACTCTTCGAAATTATCCTGAAGTATTTTTGCTGCCAGGCAGGTTGAATCCCTACCTTTTTTACGCATGATTTGAAGCAACAAACATTCCTGAAGATCTTTTGCCCCTATTCCCGGAGGGTCAAAATCCTGAATGATTTCCAAATAGCGACGCAGGTCCTCCTCCTTAACTTCCATATTGCTGTGAAAGGCAAGATCGTCGGCTATCGATAGCAGATCGCGGCGCAAATATCCATCTTCATCAATATTCCCGATTATATATTCAGCAATTAACCGCTCCTCCTCGTTCAGGTCAGAAAGCCCGAGTTGTTCAATCAGTGAATCATGAAAGCTAACGCCCGAGGAGTAGGGCATATCAACCTGTTTATCATCTTTGGAGTAATTGTTGGCAGATAAGCGGTAATTGGGAATATCTTCTTCGTTGAGGTAATCCTCCAGGGTGAATTCATCGTCTGTGGGTGAATCATCTGAACCGTCACTATAATCATCATCGGGTTCATCTCCTTCAATCAGTTCCAGGATTGGGTTCTCTTCCAATTCGCTTTTTATCCGTTGTTCGAGTTGAATTGCAGGAATCTCCAGCAACTTGATAACTTGTATCTGTTGCGGAGAAAGCTTTTGTAATAGCCTCTGCTGTAAACTGATTCTTTGATCTGCCATTCGAATTCAACTTTCCCCAAAATTAAGATTTTTAATTTAACCGCGACCTATCTGTAAACAAAAAGCGGTATAGAATAAAATGTGGAGGTCATTGGTAATTTGAATCTTCGTTCATTATTAGACCGGTTTTGGGGTTCTTTATAATTTTTCTTGGTTTATAAAAGGTGTTATAATCGGAGGCATCCTGTGACAAGTTTCTATGGGTAAAAAGATAAAAGCAGGCCCCGAAACTAATCCCGGCATAATCGGCAGAGGAAGGAAACACCATGGAAGTAAGATTATCAGTGCCAAGGAAAACCTGGCCAAAATTTCCCTGGTACAGAAGTGCAAAAGGAATGTTGAATGAAGCATCTGCGATCATTGAGTAGCCAGTACAGATGGAAAATTTTTTGTTGATATCGAAGGTGGCAGTCGTTGCAAGACTATTATAACTCAGATTTTTTGCAGCCACAAACTTATCAGTAATATCTATCGATAAGCCAGGATTCAACTGATATTTTATTCCTGCATACAAGGATGTGGGTAAGGGTTTTGAGAAAGTATTATAGACATAGTCAAACGTTCTAAAATCGAATGTATCGAAATAGGGATCATTTCCAGTTTTTGCAATGGTTTGAACTCCTCCCTGTGTATTATGTAGATAGCTTGAGGGGGGAAGCGTGAACTCTTTATTTAAGCCCCTTGAATTCACATTTGATTTCCAGTTTATTTTACCCAGATCAATCATACTCATCGAAAACGTCAAGACAGGAGTAACATGGTAGTTGATGCCAAGATCGACTCCCATGCCCAGGTTGCCTGAATTAAAGAGATACTCAAATATTTTTGAACTTTTGAAATAATAAGCGTTCGTTGAATCAGTGGGATTATAAATCGTATTTGAAGGGAATGAAATATTAAGTAATCCCGAAGTTTTTAAAACATAGTCGGTTGATTTGTTCTGAATAGATCCTGAAATATTGGAAAATAAAGCATACTTTCCAAAATACAGTTTTGCACGTATTCCGGCCGTGAATCTTTCGTATTTTGACTTATAGGTATAGCCAAGGCTGTATTCCCTGTAATGAGCAGACTGGGCCGACAAAGACTGGATTTGATCGACAACCGCACTCTGAGAACCAGATTTGAAAATAAATTTAGTGATATCTCCTTTTAAGGATGCCAGAAAGTATTCACTATCTTTTATCCTGAAATTAAAAAAACCGATATCGGAGCGATAGGTGAAACTTAACAAGGTACTTTCAAGATTTTGACGGAAAGAAGACTTACTCATTATGTTGTTAAAAGCATCTATGTAATCCTGATTGGATAGGGCTCCTTGGAGAAATTTTGTAGCCATACTTCGGATAACCTCTTGATTATTAAATCCTAAACTTGTCCCTCCCAGGGGGAAAATACTGAAGGTGAATTTTTCGTGCGAGGTTAAAAAAGCAGGGTTGTAATCGAAGGAATTAAATTGATCAGTCAAAGGATAGAAAGCCAAACTGGATTGAGCCTTGGTCAATGTGAACATGAATGTCCATAATATCAGAAAAAGCAATTTGCACTTAATATTTAAGCTGTTTTTCATGGATCAAAGTTATACATATTCAATAGACGATGCTTTGTGATCAATCTTTAAGTTGGGTCGGGAACTTTCTCTCGACAAAACTTAATTAATTTATAGTAAACGGTGAAAACAAACGAATATTATCATTTGTTTGCTGCTTACTGGTCTTACAATTCAAGGAAATATTAAGTTTACTCTTCATTTGTTCACCCTCAAATCCGCTATATTAAAGATCCCAAAATCTTAAAATTAGACTGAGCGTGATTGAAGTTAGTGAAATAATTCATACAATTTTATTTTTTTCAGGGAATATCAAAATTGAAAAATAAGGATCTATATAAGAGGAGGTCTGAAATAATTGAGTGATTTTAGAACTCTTCTTATCAAATTCAACTGTGAGAGTATCTTTTTTCCTAAAACTCTGCGTTTTTAGGAGTTCTTGGAAAAGCAATTACATCACGGATATTGCCCATTCCGGTTACAAAGAGGATTAGTCGTTCGAACCCTAAACCAAAACCACTGTGAGGAACAGTCCCAAAGCGGCGTGTATCCAGGTACCAATCCATTTCATGAACCGGAACGCCCATTTCATCCATGCGTTTTACCAGCTTATCGTAGTTTTCTTCACGCTGTGAACCGCCAATGATTTCACCAATTCCGGGAAACAATACATCCATTGCCGACACCGTTTTCCCATCCTCGTTTTGTTTCATATAGAAGGACTTGATCTCTTTGGGGTAGTTGATCAGGATCACTGGCTTCTTGAAATGTTTTTCAACAAGGTAGCGTTCATGTTCGCTCTGAAGATCGGTCCCCCAATCAACTGGATATTGAAACTTTCCCTTTTTATAAGGGGTTGAGTTTTTCAATACATCAATAGCTTCGGTATAAGGCAAACGTACAAAATCGTTCTCCTGAACGAAGCGCAGTTTTTCAATCAGTTCCATCGAACGCTCGTCCATGGGTTTGCTCTTTTCCTCTTCCTGAAGGCGTTTACTCAGAAACTCAATGTCGTCCATGCAATTATCGAGGGCATATTTGATCAGGCTTTTCAGGAAATCTTCCGCCAGATCCATGTTGTCTTCCAGTTCATAGAACGCCATTTCAGGCTCAATCATCCAGAACTCTGCCAGGTGTCGGGCCGTGTTCGAGTTCTCTGCCCTGAAGGTGGGCCCGAAAGTATAGATGTCGCTTAAGGCCGTTGCTCCCAATTCACCTTCCAGCTGGCCTGAGACCGTTAGATTGGTGCCTTTTCCGAAGAAATCCTGCGAGTAATCAACGCTTCCGTCTTCCAGCAGGGGCGGATTTTTAGCATCCAATGTTGTAACACGGAACATTTGACCTGCACCTTCGGCATCCGACCCGGTAATGACAGGAGTATGCAGATACACAAAACCTTTACTGTTGAAATAACTATGGATAGCGAATGCCATGGCATGACGTACACGGAAGATAGCGCTGAAGGTAGCTGTACGGAAGCGTAAGTGGGCATTCTCGCGCAAGAATTCCAGACTGTGTTTCTTGGGCTGAATAGGGTATTTATCCGGATCAGATTTGCCGTAGATGATAATTTCTGTGGCATTCAGTTCAACGACCTGCCCGCTTCCCTGTGAAGCCACCAGGTCGCCCGTAATGGCCAATGAGGTACTGGTATTGATATCTTTCAGCAATTCTTCACCAAATCGTTCAACATCAGCAACAACCTGTAGGTTATGGATCGTTGAACCGTCGTTTAAAGCAATGAAATTTATATTTTTACTGCCTCTTTTGGTACGTACCCAACCTTTAACAAGTACTTGTTGTCCAACGAGTTCACCTTTCAGGACTTCTTTGATTTTCAATCGTTTCATGTCGTATGTTGTTTGCTGATAATAAGTTATTACTTGCTGATTTTAAAGATTGCAAAAGTATGTTTTTCTGTCTGAAAACAGGGTGAACCCCCATAAATTTAGGGACTGGTCATGAAAAATTAAGATTCTGATTCCTTATTCTAACTCCTTTTGAGTAACTCAATCTGTGGAAGAAGCTTTTCCCATGTCTCGTCGGGAATTTTCGCCCCGATCACTTCAACTACATTCCCTGCTAATAATGAGCCGATTTTACCTGCCACTTCAAGGTCCAGGTTCTCGGTCAGCGCATAAAGAAAACCCGAAGCATAGATATCACCGGCACCGGTAGTGTCGATACTTTTAGCCGGAATGGCGTCTATATGAATGATTCGCTTGCCCGATTTAATCAGCGAACCCTGTGAGCCCAACTTTACAACTGCTATTGTGCACATATCAGCAATCTCAAGTAGTGCTTCCTGCGGATTTTTACCCGTCAGTGAGGTCGCTTCCTCCTCGTTGGCAAACACGATATCCACATACTCACGAATAATACGGTGCAGAAAATCAAGGTTTGCTTCCACAATATTAAAACTTGCCATGTCGATCGAAACCAACAGATCATTTTCCTTTGCAATCTTCATGGCCGCTTCAATCAGTAAATGGTTTTGTACCAGATAGCCTTCGATATGCAGAATTCCATAGTCCCGAAAGATTTCATGAGTCATTTCCTCTGGCGTCAATTCCAGTGCAGCGCCCAGATAGGTCCCAAAAGTACGCTCCGAATCGGGACTAATTAACCCCGTTGCGTGTCCTGTACCGGTTTCGCTATAGAAAAAATGGGTATTGATCTGATTCTTTTTGAAATCTTCGAGGTAGAAATTACCCATCTCATCATTCGAGATCTTTCCAATGTAACCGCAACGGCCCCCCAATCTGGCGATACCATGTATGGTGTTGGCTGCAGACCCTCCTGTTTGAACACTTCGGAAACTATTTTTTGTTTCTTTTTTTATTTCTTCTGAAAGAATAGCATCGACCAAAGTCATGCTTCCTTTGGGAAGTCCAAATTTTTGAAGTACAGTATCATCGGTTATATTAATCAATACATCGATGAGTGCATTTCCGATTCCCAGAACCGACTTTCTCTTGATTTGTGCGCCTTTTAATGTGTCCATGAAAATATTTTTATGCAAAAATATTTTTTCTTTTCGGAAAAGCTACTATTTTTGCAACGCTTTTAAGGAAACGTCCTAATACGAAAGCTTTCACTATAAAATAAATTCCTCAGTAGCTCAGTTGGTTAGAGCGGCGGACTGTTAATCCGTAGGTCGTAGGTTCAAGTCCTACCTGAGGAGCACCAATATAAAAGTATTAGCGTTATATGATTTATTCATATAACGCTTTTCTTTTTTTACCTCACCTTAATCTTTAATATCTTCAAAAATAAGTTGATACAGCAAAATTGAGCTATATACTGAAAATTATTAAGCTTCACTAGCATGATATAGCTCAAAAGGTTAGAATATAAAGCTCAAAATAGACCTGTTTTGGCCTTATTCGGGAAGACTTTTGAGCTTGAAGTTACAATTTCTTACTTATTATTGCGACACATCGCATTTCAAAAACACACTTGACAATTGATATATTGATTATATAGTTGTAATTTGGGCCGCGATAAAAGTAATGGGAAACAAACAATTGTATCTTCAATTGCATGCTTGCCGGACAGCAGGAATTGAACTTCATCAATAATTGAATATGAACATATTAAGGGGTATCAGGTATTGGAATAATCGGCTAATTGATATTCGAAGGCCTGTCATAATAAAGTTCTTGGTACCAGGAATGATTTTATTAGCGTTTATTACATCTTGTAAATCTGATCGTAATTCAGCCACCTGGACTGACGGGAACTCGTTAACCATAAGTCAATACCTTGAAAAAAACCAGAATGAATATTCAAAATTCTACAGGTTATTGATCGATGGAAAGATGTTGAACACGCTATACGCCTACAATCCATATGGTGATGATTATACTCTTTTTTTACCTACTGATGAAGCCATTGATCATTTCATTCAGCAGAATCAGAAATATGCAAATTTTGAAGAATTATTAAAGGACACAAGCTTCGTCAAAATACTCACGCGTTATCATACATTAAACGGAAAAGTACACACCGATGATTTTCCTGACGGAGCTTTGGTTGACAGTACTCTTACGGGAGCCAGGCTGGTTGCCAGCTTTTCTGCAATTGGTAATAATCAGCTCATTAAAATAAACAATGTCGCTTCAATTATCAAACCAAATCTGAATATGACCAATGGCTATATCCATGTTATTTCCGAGGTATTACAACCAGTAAATATCTCCGGTTATGATTGGCTTCAGCAACACAATGATTATTCAATACTGGCAAAGGCAATGGAGCTTTCAGGAATACACAAAATATTGAACTGGGATAAATATACCCTATTTGCCGAGCCCGACAGTATTTACCACCGATACGGGATTAATAGTGTAGAAGACCTCATTAGCCGTATTGCAACACCAGGGGTCCCATTGACGACCAAAGCAAATTCATTTTACCAGTTCACCTCGTATCATATATTGAGCGGGGGATATTATATGAATGACTTTTATTGGGGCAGCAGAAAATACGTGACCTTTAGCGGTCAACTAATAACGATTAATATCGGGCAAGAGGTCAAAATAAATACAAACGTTGATACGTATGGAATGACAATCTCAGAATCCGGTGATACAACTGTTATCGACTACATCCGACCGCTATCAGAAGGCTGTAATATTCTCACTCGAACTGGTCCTGTCCATTCGATCTCTGATTTAATGTATTATAAAAAATTGTCCTGGTGATATAAAGAAGGGAAAAAACTCTTAACCTTCGTAAACGCAGCGTACTCACTTCAATTCCCAAAATTGAACCAGGTTTTGACCGTCAGGCTCTTGCCATTATCTGTGGATTCATCCAGCGGAAAAGGAGAATTGGTTATGACAATACTCCCTTTGTACCCATATAAGCCGGGAAGGGAACCCTGTATCGTGTTATTGGAGTGATCCCACGTGAGGTAATTGCCCCCCAACGTTTTTATGATTTCCTTATCGGCGCTTCCAATTGTCGTTGAAGTTCCGACCTGGTTCAATATCCAGTTACTAATGGTACGACTACTAAGTACTTCAAATTTATGCGTTTGTCTGTTATATGCCTTGAAATTGTATGTGTTTTTATCTTTATCAATCCAATTCAGTAACAAGGAGGAATCAGACATTAGTGTGTAATCAGTTATCGGGAAAAAGTACAATTTACCATTATAGTTAGCGATGGCATCATAGGTACCGGAATATACCATCGCTAGCCGGAATGTGGAAAAGATCGGACGACAGAATACCGGGCCCGTTACACTGGTAAATACGCGGTCGGGAATATAAGAACCTAATCCTATAAAGGTACAATTGCTCCCAAAATCCTTCCGGATAATATCTTGCTCGTTCTGATGGTATCTGTTCGCTCCCTTGAATATTTTCTTATATTGACTGGTTGAAGGATAGAATGGAGTTAACTTAAAATTTTGAGCGACAATTATATCAACAACATCCGCAGGGAGGGATTTATAATCGTTCCAGTGAGGGAATCCTGATTTAATGGTCAGGACACCGTCAATGAATTCCCTGAAAGCATCATCAGTGGGTGCAATCAAACCGTTATGTTTCACCAGGGTTTCATTAATGGTAGAGAAACGCTCCTTTTGAAGATTAAATGCCAGAGGAGCATAATCTAAGTCCCACAATGTCTCAACGTTTGCCCCAAGTCTTACCCCTGGTTGATTATTGGTGGCAATTGTGTTTGCCGCAAATTTGGGATAATACCAATTAACCATATCCATAAAGAGTTTATAGCTTTCACCGGGGAATTCTTTTTCTAATCGTTCCTTTGCGTTCAGCATTGGGTCCACAACCTTGTCTATAATATGCACGAATCCGTTTTCAGCGAAAAGATCAGCCTGAATGATTTTTGCTCCCCCAAAATAAACATTTCCCGGTTCAAATGCTCTTTTAAAATAAAAATTGTAATCGTCAGAAGTTAGACCATTTACAGTGAAATACTCATCGTAAAATATGGGTACAAATTTTCTATATGGAGTATATACCATTTTATAACCATCTGCCATCGTTGAGTCTGCCACGATCATTTCTTTATTATTCGCCCTTTTGATCCAATATTTTTCGTCAGGATTCTTCAAAATTGTTTCGCGTTTATATGCGTAGGAGTTGGAATTCTTATTATCCCCTATTCTCCAGCCATCTGAACCCAGAATTTTCAATTGATCAAGCGACCATGAATCCTGAATAATATGGAATTTGGTGATTCTTACAAGCTCTTCTTTTGGGATATTTGAAATGCCGGAATAGTTATTTTCAGACAGATATTGTCTCATGGCTTCATCGGTCGGTGCAAAAACAGTAAAGCTTCCCGAAACACCAATGATGGAGTCCAATCCTGAAAGTCGGATACATTGGGCGAACAGGCTAAGATTCTTCTGAACCGACACAGCGGTATACAATTTTCCCGGAAGCCAGGCTGGTCTTTTATATATATCCTGGCCGGTCCACTTTTCACAACCCGCGAACAGGATGAAAAGAATGCCAGGGAGAAGTAAAATTGTCAGATGTTTTCTCATTATTTAATTTCCAAATTGAATACCCCCCTGAAAGTAAAGGGCGCACAAACTACAAAAATTTTACAGAAACCCTTCCATTTATTAAAAATAAATAATTTATATTTTCCTTTAAAATTATCTGAATCGCTAATACTACAATACTGATTAAGCAATTACAGCTTCCAAAATAAACATATAACATTGAGTAGCTGTTTAAAAATTTCCCGTAGGGAAAATATATCGGGAGAAATGTCGAATACCAGGCTTTGGATTGTCCCGTATGGGACAAAAGACATGCATTTCTTCATTTATTCTACCCATATTTTGTTCCTAATGGAACATGAAAACTAAATTTAAACAGTCTCTGAGCAATAAAAAATAAGACTTCATGAATCATAGGGATGCCCAGAAACCAACCGGTACCAATTAATGCCATTTGATTGCTGAATCCGGTGATGGGAAATACAACTGTACAACCAACTATTTTCCCTTATCGGGATTTCCTCCTGAGCTTATGCCTCAGTAGTAAAAAAGATGATTCTCCCTGACTGGCTTAACAAACAGCTGATCCTGTCCGTTTCCCTATCGTTCGGTTCGGGATCAGAAGGGTATTCCTTGGGTATTTATTTTATATATCTGTACTATGATTGATCTATAACTGTACTAAAATTCGTATCTTTGTATAGATAGAGATCAATCATAGTTTAATCATTGAAAAGGGATACCCTATCCAATACTAATTTAATACGAATGAATCATGGCACGAATGAAAAGAAACATCGGTGATCTGGTCTCAGGACGGATCGGAAACGTAGTATTTTACACACGGAATGGGGTGAATTATGTACGGGCAGCTCCTGACCGTAAAAAAGACTCCTGGTCTCCGCAGCAATTGTTGCACCGCCAGCGGTTTAGTAAAGCCAGCTATCTTTGGAGCCAGCTTAAAAAGACAAAAGTAGCTCCTATCTGGAATTTAGCTGCCGAGCGAATGAATGGATATGCTTGCTTTATAAAAGCCAATATGCCAGCCTATGCGTTGGATGGCAGCATTATTGACCCAAAAATGCTGAAGATTTCGACGGGTAAACTGCACCTGCCTATGGATCTGGAAACAGCACAGGAGGCAGCAGGAAGCTCTGTCATTGTCGTTAGCTGGAAGAATGACCCCAATCTGAAGGGCAAACGCCTGAATGATGAATTAATGGCAGTTAGCGCCACCGAGGGGCATTACTCTGCCATGACCCCTACCGGCCTGCTGAGAAACTCACTCGGCGGCACATTTACCCTGCCTGTGAAGCCAGCCGATGCCACGCATGTTTACCTGTTCTTTGCCTCTAACGATGGATTGGACTATACGGAGAGCGTTTGCTTTGAATTAGGTACGAATTAGACGAATACTGAAGATAAAAACGATTGTTTCTGAAAAATGTAATGAATAAATTTTCAAAACCTATTTTTCATAACTTTAAGTAAATAATCTACAACATCCCTTTAACCCTTATTTTGTATGGAACTACAGATCATTCAAAACAAAATATACGAGATTCGTGGTTTACGCGTAATGCTGGATTTTGATCTGTCAGAGATGTATGGGGTTGAAACCAGGGTACTAAATCAAGCTGTTAAGCGGAATATCAAACGATTTCCATCCGATTTTATGTTTCAACTCACCACAATCGAGTTCGAAAACTTGATATCACAATTTGTGACATCAAGTTGGGGTGGAGTTAGAAAACTTCCTTTTGCTTTCACAGAACACGGGGTTACTATGTTGGCAAGTATATTGCGAAGCGACCAAGCCATTGATATTAATATTCAAATCGTTCGGGCCTTTATTGCGCTGCGGCAGTATGCATTGGGCTATGCGGAGCTCAATCAAAAACTGGAAAACTTTAGCTTTGAAACCAACATGCAATTCAACGATATTTATCAGGCGCTTACCGAGATGGCCGCCAAAAAAGAAACAATAAAGCCTAAAAACCCTATTGGGTTCCTTAAAAACTAATCAAGAAAATGGGATTGGCATCATCCCTGAAGTGTATGTTTCAAAAACTATACAAAGCATTACTCCGTCATGCTGTCCCGATCCCGATAGCTATCGGGACTATCGGGATCAACACCCCATCATCAGCCCGTCATGCTGAACTTGTTTCAGCACCCCCTGTTTAGGAGGAGATCCCGAAACAAATTCGGGATGACAATTGCCATTCCCTGATGAATTATTGACCGCACATACAGTTTATCGAATTGCAGGAAAAGAATCAAAGGGAAATGCACCCGAAGCAGAAGAAGAATTTACCTACGAAGAATTAGAAGGTTGGTAAGCTGCATATTATAGAATCTGCACCTTTTAGATAGGGATTTATAATCGTGGCAAGAAACAGGTTAAAATGTCGGAACAGGATTAAAGGATTACAGGATTAAAAATGTCTGAACTGTGATTAAAGGATTACTGGATGATCAGGATTGGAAAATGCACAGGGTTGGAATGAATGTCGGAACAGGTTTGAAATAATCGTGTAAATCAAGAAATCCGTTAATCGTGTTTAGGACTTTGAATGATTACAGGATGGGCAGGATTAAAAAAGGCCTAGGATTGAACTGATCGGGTAAATCAAGCAATCGGGTAATCGTGTTCGGCACTGTTATTGATTACGGGATGAACAAGATTAAAAATTGCACAGGATTGAACTGATCGGGTAAGTCAAGCAATCGGGTACTTGTGTTCAGGACTATTAAATGCGGGTAAGGTTTATCTGGTTTGCTGACCATGAATCAGGTTTCGATAATCGTCGGGCTGAAGGGCAGTACTTTGTAGAAGGTTTATCGTTTAATCCCGGTTTGTGTGTAGTTGATGGATCTTGTTTGGTCTGCTATAAAAAACGAAACCCGGAGGCTTGAATTTCTTCAGCGGCAACCGGGAATAAGATGTTGTAAATGTATCGAATTTTGTTGAAACTAACAAACAATTTTGAAATAAAATGAGATATCCAGATTTTGAGAAGATAATTACATCGGCCAGTATGGCTCGATATTTGGCAGCTTGCGGGAACAACACTCGTAAATCGATGACGTTATACCGAAAAAATATTATACTGTCACAGAGTCTATTTACAGTAATAAGTTGTTTTGAAATTGCTTTAAGAAATTCAATTGACACACATTATACGACAATTTTAGGTAACGAATGGCTTAAAAACGCAGCATCACCGGCAGGCATCTTCGACAACAACAAATGCCGCTTAACTCAAAAGAATATAAACGATGCGATTCACAATCTTAATCAACATTATACTCATTACAAATTAATTGCAGAAATGGGATTCGGATTTTGGAGATATCTATTCGCCAATAATCAGTTTATGGCAGCCGGTAGTACTTTACTTCGAATTATGCCTTCCAAACCTCGCACTACTCCGACGATACAATACAATCACAATTTCATGATGAATCAGTTAGCAGCAATTAACGATTTAAGGAACAGGATCGCTCATCATGAACCTATTTGTTTTTTACCTGGTCATTCGGTTAAAGACACCTCATACGCAAGAACCCATTACAAACTCATCTTACAATTATTTCAATGGATGGAAATAGATGCACATGCTCTTTTATTTGGTCTTGATCATATTGACGAAGTATGTAATGAAATTGATAGTTTATAATCAGAATGAACGATTAGACTAAAATAATTCACCACTTAATAATCACAATTTCTTGGCAATCAATAAAAATAAATGTCGGAACAGGATTTATTGATTACAGGATGGGCAGGATTGAAAAACACACAGGATTGAACTGATCATGTAAATCAAGAAATCAAGTAATCGTGTTTAGGACTGTTTTTCGATTGGGATAGGTAATTTCTGCTAATTGAGGATAAGGTTTATCGGATTTGCTGACAAGGCATCAGAACCTGACAGTCGTTGAAATGACAGGCAGTTCTTATTGCAAAAGAGAAACTTAAAAAGGCAAAAAAGCAGAAGGCAGATTTGGACGAAACGAGCTGACTCGGAAATGCATAGATTATTAAAACAGTGATCGAACAGGCCGAAGGGCAATATGCGGATTGGCCGATGGTGGGATGATGAGAATATATTTAAGTTAAGCAATCTGCATGAAATTCATCTCTTAAATACAATTCTTCATACAGCAGAACGAAATAAGAACTTATACACACGGACACAAAAAATAATTATGAGAGCAATTAACTTAGTAGTAATGATGATAGTGGCCTGTATTTTGGGTTCATTTCATGCCTGTAAAAAAGACCCAATCCCTGAAAAATATGAATATTCGTATACGAATAGTTATATCCGCGACACCATATTGTATCGTATTAATTTAGAAATCATTGGCAATAAACATCTCTTTATAGTCAATGAGAATATTATTTATGGGTCAGAAATAAACGGTGTTATATCTTCCATCTAAGTACATGACAAAAATTTA
>DIZL01000067.1:0-55032 GCA_002429385.1 Prolixibacteraceae bacterium UBA6029
TAACTAAACGACATTGAATTACAAATCTCCATTTCAAATCAAGAGATTATGATTCAAAATATCACAATCGTTTCGTCTGCCGGAACACAAATTACAACGGATAAAGGAACACTTCAATTAAGTACAATTATTTTACCGGATGATGCTACTTCAAAATCTATAACCTGGTCGGTTATAAACCAAACAGGCATGACTTCAGTTAATTCTACTGGACTTTTATCGGCTGAAAAAGATGGAATCGTAAATGTTATGGCAACAGCAAATGATGGTTCAGGAATTACAGGTGAATTGCAAATTACGATCTCAAATCAGATTATCTCAATTGAAAGCATAACGATCAACACCCTATCAGGCTCATCAATCACAACCGACAGCGGTACCTTTCAATTGGCTGTAAATGTTCTTCCTGAAGATGCAACATCAAAATCAATAATCTGGTCGTTAATAAATGAAACCGGGAAGGCGATTGTTAATTCTTCAGGAGTAGTTAAAGCCGAAAAAGATGGAACAGTGAAAGTAATTGCCACAGCAAATGATGGTTCAGGAATTAAAGGTGAATTGCAAATCACGATTTCAAATCAGATTATACATTTGGAAAGCATAGCTATTATTGATGATTTAAAAAATGATACGATCCAGGGAATCGGGACCAAACTAAATCTAAAGGTTTCAACAACTCCATCCAATGCGACCAACCCGAATGTTGACTGGACTGTTGAGAGTATTTCAGGAAAAGCGAGTATTGATAATAATGGTTTATTAATTACTTCATCTCCCGGTCGGATTAAAGTTATCGCAAAAGCAATGGATGGATCTGCACGCATAAGTCAAAAGGAATATTTAATTTCTATCCCAGTCTACATTGTAGAAGATATTGATATGCAAGATATTAGCATATTTACTAACCCAACTAAAGACAACCTCCAAGTTCAAATTAATAAAATTCCAGTTGAAGGACTTCTGGTTGAAATCAGGGATGTAAAAGGTCAAATTCTGATTGAAAAGATAGTCTTCGAGCGAAAAACTGACTGGTCATTGGAAAATTATCAAGGAGGCGTCTGTTTTGTGACCATAACAAACAATAAAAATGTATGGACAAAAAAGATTGTGTTATTAAAATAATTAGATTTTATCATAAAACATAAATGTTATAGTTACGTCGAAAGCGAACCTACCAAAGGAAGTAATTTTCTTTTTATCATGGCAAATTTCGATTCAACTTTGCCATGGTCTGATTTGAAATTTAAGAATATGTATTTCATAACTTTTTTCTCAAAAAGTTGAGAATTTCCACTTAATACAACCCAATAGAATCCAAGCAATCATTTTATAACCTCTTGCCCATTATACTCTAATGATGAATAATGAAATTTCAAAAATTTTAGTCGTTGATGACAACACCTTTTATTTATCATTGTTAAAGACAATTTTGAAGGATGTTGAAGCCATCATTTATTTGGCAAGTTCAGGAAAAGAAGCTTTATCATTAATTCATGAAAATGATTTTGCACTTATCATTCTGGATATTCAAATGCCCGAAATGGATGGTTTTGAATTGGCCACCCGCATTCAAAATATGCATAATCGCGATTTGGTGCCAATAATCTTCCTGACAGCCTATTTTTCAGATGAAATACAGATGTTTAAAGGATGTGACAATGGAGCAATTGACTATCTAACGAAACCCGTTAACAAAACAATATTATATAGAAAAGTACAGTTATTCCTTGAACTGGACCAACAAAAAAGAAATTTGATTGCCACTAAAGATTCACTCCATAGATCAAATATCGAACTTAAAAAAAAACAACATGAAATAAAATTGCAGAATAAAGCTCTGCAACAAGCACAGAATGAAACTGAAGAGTCCAGAAAAAAATATATCAAATTATATGAGTTGGCCCCCACAGGATATTTTACCATTAATAAAGAATACCGGATTATTGAAATTAATCAAAAAGGGGCAATGTTGTTTGGAATTGAACCAACAAATCTGTTTAATCGTGATTTTAAAGAATTGATAGCCATGGAAAGCCTTCCGGAGCTAAATGAGTTCCTTTTCCGGATATTCAAAAACATTGCGAATTCGGGATCCGAAATAAAACTAAATCCGGTTAACGGAAAATCAATCTTTGTTCAACTTGAAGGTGCAATGACTGATGAGGAGCAGAAATATTTACTCTCTATGGCTGATATAACTGATCGTAAAGTAGCCCAACTGGCCTTGAAAGAATCAGAAGAACTATATCATTCATTGCTAAAAACGTCTCCTGATGGCATTATTATCACCGATTTGGAAGGTAGAATTACAGAGGCCTCTGATATTGCTCTTAATCTATTTGGAAATGAAAACTTAAAAATTGAAGGTAATCATATTCTGGAGTTCATTCCGAGAAAATCGAGGAGAACCTTCGTGAAAATTTTAAGTACAATGCTAAACGAAGTGATGGTTCATAATCTTGAAATAAAACTGAACCGAATTGATAAAACTGAGTTTATTGGAGAAATAAGCGCTTCACAGATAAAAGCAATCGATGGCAAAATAAAAGCTTATATTGTCGATATTAGAGATATTTCTGAAAGAAAGGACTTCGAAAGGCAATTAAGTCACTCAGAAAGAATGGCAGGCATTGGAGAATTAGCAACCGGTATGGCTCATGAAATTAACCAACCATTGAATACGATTTCACTAGCAAGCGATAATATCATGTTTACACTCGAAAACAACACTCTAACTGAAACGTACTTGAAAACCAAGATGAATAAGGTTTTCGACAACATCACAAGAATCAAAAATATAATAGATCATGTAAAGACTTTTTCAAGAGATAAGGATGATTTTATTCTATCAAACTTTGACGTAAATAAAAGCATCAAAAACAGTATTTCAATGATTTCGGAACAGATATTGCAAAAGGAAATTAACCTAACTTTTTATCCTGACGATAATATACCCGCATTGAGAGGCAACTCATATAGATTTGAACAAGTTATCCTAAATCTATTGATTAATGCAAAAGACGCCATTGAAGAAAAAAAAAGAAAGAACAGCAAAGATTTTATAACAACTATTAACATATCCACAAAATTAATTGACAGGCAAGTAATTATTGAAATAAAGGACAATGGCAACGGCATTAAAACCGAGGATATCGAAAAGGTTTTGATTCCATTTTACACAACAAAACCTCCGGGTAAAGGCACAGGTCTCGGATTATCTATATCCTATTCTATTATAAAAGAATTGGGTGGCAAAATCGACATTCAAAGTATTCCACAGAAAGGAACAACTATCCTGATTAAAGTTCCATTACCTGAAATAAAAATAACAAAATATCATTCCAATGATGTTCAATAGCAGCGGTAAACCAGAAAACACAGCATCAAATGTACCATTAAAAGTTTTGGTTATTGACGATGAAGAGAATTTTACCGAAGAGATTGATGAATTTCTTCAAAATCATGGATATATCTCATTTACAGCCAACAATGCACATAAAGGACGATCTATTCTGAAGAATCAGGATATTGATTTACTTATCCTTGATGTACGTTTAAAAGGTATTAGTGGCCTTGATATATTAAAAGAGGTCAAAATGGAATATCCAAAATTAGAAATAATCATTGTCTCAGCACATGGAGATATAGACACGGTGATAACTGCTTTACGAAACGGCGCTATTGATTATCTGAAAAAACCATTCCGTCATACCGATATTCAAATTGCAATTCAAAGAACTCATAAGTTTTTGGATCTTCAGCGTATTATAAAAAATATGGAGGAAAGAAATTCCTTGATTTCCAAAAACCTTCAGGAAAAAATTAAACGTGATTTTATTGGTGAAAGCAGCCAGATTAAGGAAATACTCGATTTGGCCGTTACTGCATCTAAATATAAGGATACAAGTGTTTTAATAACAGGAGAAAGCGGAACAGGCAAAGAAAATATTGCCCGGATCATTCATTACGAAAGTAGTCGTAAAGACAATTTTTTTTGTGCAGTGAATAGTAGTGCCATAACCGATTCGCTTTTGGAAAGTGAATTCTTTGGACACAAAAAAGGGTCATTTACCGGTGCCATAAACGATAAAAAGGGTTTTTTTGAAGTGAGTAACAATGGAACTTTGTTTTTAGATGAAATTGCAGATATGCCGCTTAATCTTCAGGCAAAAATATTGAGAGCCATCGAAGAAAAGACAATTACCAGAGTTGGAGAAACGGAGCCTATTGCTATAGATTTCAGAATAATTGCAGCAACTAATCATGTTATAAGCAACTTGGTCGAAGAAAAAAAATTCCGTTTGGATTTACTGCATCGGTTGAATACCATTCACATACACATTCCACCTTTGAGGGATCGAATTGATGATATTGAACCTCTATTAAAACATTTTGTTACCGATTTTGCAAGAAAACTCAATAAGCCAATTCCACGTATAGAAAAAGAAACCATAACAAATTTGAAGAATTATTCTTTTCCGGGTAATGTAAGAGAGTTAAAGAATATGATTGAACGGGCTCTGATTCTTTGTAAAGGTGAAACATTATCCCCAAGTGATTTTTTAACTAAAAGTATCGTTGGAATTGAATCTCAAAATGAAAAAATAATCTTCAATCTGGAAGAAAACGAGTTTAATATAATTCGATTAGCATTAAAGGCAAAAAATTACAACCAAAACAAAACGGCAGAACTATTGGGAATTACACGTGATTCCTTAATCCGAAGAATGAAGAAATACAATATTCAAGTTTCAAAGGGTGAAATGTAAAACTTCCATTAAATATTGCGCTTTCAACAAAGTCCATTAATGCAAAATGTTTTTCAGTCAATCCTATTTTTCTATTGCTTAAGATCATAATCATGTGTCAATCGAATTCTGAATAATACAAAATTTTTGCTTGTTTACAAACAACTCCTAATAAAAAATGCTGCCCGTGGGCAGCATTTTTTATGTTTTATTTTCTGGGTTGTATCCCTTTTTGCTTCGACATATCTTCCAGTTTCTGCTGGAATTTGGATTTGACCACAGGCTTTTTTCGGTTAATCATGATCTGTGCCCTGATCTTATCTTCGTCAACCATCCATCTGAAAACATACATCTGACCGATGGTAAACACGTTCGCCAGGAAATAGTAATAACTAAGACCTGAAGCATAACTGTTTAAAATGAATAGAAACATGACCGGCATGATATACATCATTGTCTTCATTCCCGGCATGGCTTCAGTATTCTGGGTCTGTGAATTCAAATAGGTCGAGATAATGGTTGTAATGGTCATCAGCAAACAGAATAAGCTGACATGGTCTCCAAAACCCAATGGTATAGTAAAAGGCAGTGTCATGATTGAATCATAGGTTGACAAATCTGTTGCCCATAAAAAGCTTTGCTGACGTAATTCGATGGAGGTCGGGAAAAAGAAGAACATGGCAATCAGAACCGGGAACTGGAACAACATAGGTAAACAACCTCCCATTGGGTTCACCCCGGCCTTTTTGTATAAAGCCATGGTAGCCTGCTGTTTTTCCAATGCTTTCTCTTTACCGAACTTCGCATTAATTTCATCAATTTCAGGCTTTAAAGCCTTCATTTTAGCCTGAGAATGATATGATTTATAGGTAAACGGAAACGTAAGAAGTTTAATTAAAACAGTAAGCAGTAAAATGATGATTCCAAAATTATCAATAAACCTTCTTAAGAAATTAAAGGTTGGGATGATCAGCCATTGATTGACCTGACGAACAATGATATAACCCAGATTGATCTGATTCTCCAACGAAAAACCATATTGTTTCAAAGTATTGTAGTGACTCGGTCCAAAATAAAACTTCATCTTGATACTTTCTGATTCCTTACCTTCGTAAGGAAGAGCAATATCAGCATTAAAACTGCCAACGTATTTCGGATCGAGATTGGTTAAATCAGTTTTAATGTCGGCTGTTGGAAATGCCTCATCAGCTATCAGTGTTGAAGCAAAAAACAACTGTTTAAAACTGATCCACTTGGTCTTGGTACGCAGATTTTCTTTTCCGGATTTACCTGTTGAGATTTTATCGACAGCATCGTCCTGATATTTGTAATAAATGGTGGTATATTTATCCTCTCCCATATTCGATTTCTTCTCCTGACGTGGAACTTTAATATTCCAGTTCAGATTCAGGTAATTCGAATTAGTAGTAATAACTTTATCCATACCTTTGGTATTCACCTCAAATCCAACCAGGTAAGAATTATAGCTTAGTGAATATTTATATTCAATATATTTTCCTTCTCCGGCAAATAGCTTCATCGAGAAAGCTTTAGAATCGCCATTACCTGTATTGAACTTCTCAATCCCTTCCCTGCCCTTTTTAACTTCCGGTCCTTTCAGAACAAGATCAGCAACCGAATCTGAAGGTGTAAAAAAGAAGGCCTCAGTTTCAATACTTCTGTTCTGGGCGAAGAAATTCAAACCGAATTTACTGGTATTACCTTCAAACAGAACAAGTGGTTTCTGATCATAGGTTTTGAAATTTTTTAGCTCTACTGAATATATTCGTCCTCCTTTATTGGAGAAAGTTACCTTAATCAGGTTATTTTCAATGACATTAAATTTTTCTTTTCCTACAGAAGCAGAAGCAAAAACACCAAATTTTTCTTTCAGTGCATTTTCAGCAGACAAATTCAGGCTGTCGCCCTTAAACGAAGTAACTGCCAGGGCCTGGATCGAATCAAGCTTTGCTACTTTACTGATTTCTTTTTGATCAAGCGCCTGCACTTGTTCTATTGAATCACGTGTATGCTTCGCTGCCTCAATCTGTTTTTCTGATGGTTTGTTAAAATAGCTGAACCCAATAAGTATTGCAAAAATAAGGGCTGCACCTAGAATCGTATTTCTATCCATATAAAAAAATAATTATTTTCCGAGTGCAGCTTTTACAAAAGCGACAAACAACGGATGTGGTTTTAAAACTGTACTACTATATTCCGGATGAAACTGTACTCCAACAAACCATTTGTGCGAAGGAATTTCTATCACTTCAACCAGGCTGGTGTCTGGGTTAAGTCCAACGGCTTTCATACCGGCTGCCTCAAATTCTTTAAGATATTGATCATTAAACTCATAACGATGACGGTGTCTTTCCCTGATTTCCAATTTATTGTAAGCTCTGTAAATATTAGAGTCTTTTTCAATGATCTGGCATTTATAGGCTCCAAGACGCATCGTTCCACCTTTTTCTGTAATCCCCTTTTGACCTTCCATCAGGTCGATGACCGGACATTCAGTTTTTTCATTCATCTCGGTCGAATCAGCAGCTGTAAGTCCAAGAACATTGCGGGCAAATTCGATAACAGCAATCTGCATTCCAAGACAAATCCCGAAGAAAGGGATATTGTTTTCCCGGACAAACTTAGTGGCGATAATTTTTCCTTCAATTCCCCGATGGCCAAAACCGGGTGCTACTATTATCCCTTTAAGTCCTTCAAGCTTCTTATCAACATTTTCAATAGTTATTTTTTCGGAATGAATCCAACGAAGTTTTACCTTGCATAAATTCATTGCACCCGCATGGATTAATGCTTCTACAATTGATTTATATGCATCCTGTAGTTCTACATATTTACCAACCAGACCGATTTCAATTTCAGAGGCTGGCTTTTTTAGCTTATTCAGGAAATCATTCCATTCCTCCATCTTCGGTTCATCTTTCAGCGGAAGATCCATTTTGCGTAATGCGATTTCATCCAATCGTTCTTCGCGCATTTTATTGGGGACCTCATAAATAGTTGAAACATCAATTGACTGAATAACAGCATCACTTTCCACATTGCAGAAAAGTGCAACTTTTTTACGAAGTGCAATTCCAAGTTCATGCTCTGTGCGCAATACCAGAATATCGGGTTGAACTCCGTTTTCGAGCAAAGCTTTCACTGAATGCTGAGTCGGTTTGGTTTTTAATTCTCCTGAAGCTGCCAAATATGGCACAAGTGTTAAATGAATAACCAGGGCATTGTGTCCCATTTCCCATTTCAACTGACGTACAGCTTCAATATAGGGCAATGATTCAATATCACCAACAGTTCCTCCAATTTCAGTAACAACAATGTCGTATTTTCCCTTCGAGCCAAGAACTTTAATCCGTCGTTTGATTTCATCGGTAATGTGCGGAATAATCTGCACTGTCTTGCCAAGATAGTCGCCACGACGTTCTTTGTTGATTACCGACTGATAAATCCTTCCTGTAGTTACATTGTTGGCCTGTGAGGTCGGGACATTCAAAAAACGTTCGTAATGGCCAAGATCAAGATCGGTTTCGGCACCATCGTCTGTTACAAAACATTCACCGTGCTCGTAAGGATTTAAAGTTCCGGGATCCACGTTGATGTAAGGATCCAATTTCTGTATCGTCACAGAATATCCTCTGGATTGGAGTAACTTAGCCAGAGAAGAGGCTAAAATACCTTTCCCCAAAGAAGATGTTACACCTCCTGTTACAAATATGTACCTGGTTGCTGACAAAACTTTAGATTTTAATTGTTCTTAAAAGCGAGCAAAGTTAATCAATAAAACGTACCTCTAAAAAATGTTCAGAAATTTAATAAATGGTTAACAACAAAAAACCCGCCTAATATCAGCGGGTTTTTCTTTAGATGTTATTCGTCATCTTCCATAGAGTCCATTATTCTGATTTTCTCTTTCAGAAATTCAATCTTTTCTTTCGTATTTACAATCTTCTGATTGACATCATCAATCAGTGCTGAAGCATTCTTGGTATTGGCAAAAAAACCGATGTTATTATCCAATAAAGCCAAATCTGTTTCCATCTGTTTCAGCTTAGTCATATATTTTTCACGTTCAAAACGCATTTTATTCTGACCTCTTCCTGAAGTGGTATTGTTGACAACCTTATTTTTAAATTTCATAAGGTTCCTTCGTTTTTCGTCAATTCTTAAGGTGTCAAAGTGTCTGTTAATCACATCGCGGAAATCATTTTGAATGGCATCCTTATCTTTAAAAGGCACATGACCGATTTCTGTAAAACGCCTCTGAAAATCTTTAAGTTTATCCAAATCTGCATTGTCATCACCTGTCAAAGCGAATTGTTTAACTTCTTCTAAAAGCTCTCTTTTCAGTTTTAGATTTTCAGACTGCTCTCCGTCAATTGAAGAAAAATGCTTCGCTTTGTTTTCAAAGAAGTAATCGCAGGCAGAACGGAAACGTTTCCAAATAACATCAGAGAACTTACGGGGAACAGGACCAATTTCCTTCCATGCCTTCTGAATGCTTATAAATTCATCGGCAGTCTTTTTCCAGTCAGTACTGTCTTTAAGAGCCTCGGCCTGTATACACAAATCCGTCTTCATCTGAAGGTTATTCTGCTGTTCTTCTTTATTCTGATTGTAAAATTCACGTTTACGATCAAAGAATTTATCAGAAGCAATCCGGAAACGTTCGTAAATTTTGTTGTTGTCTTTTTTAGGTGCAAAACCGATTGTTCTCCACACTTTTTGCAATTCAATCAATTCTTTTGACCGATCATCCCAGTCGCGATGAACTTCAATTTCAGCCTTGGCAATTTCTTCTACTTTTTCACACAGTGCAATCTTGGCATCCAGATTTTTTTTCTGCTCTGACTTGCGGCCTTCAAAATAATCCTGATGCTTCTTGTTGATGATTGAGGTGGCAGCTTTGAACCGTTCCCACAATTCATCTTTCTTATCCCTTGGAACAGGACCAACTTCGCGCCATTGTTCATGGTATTTCTGCAGGATATTAAAAGCTTTTATGATTGATGGTTCAACCAAAAGCTCCTCCGATTTTTCGCAGATCTCCATTTTTGTTTCCAGATTTTTCTTCAGATCCAAATCACGCAACTCTTTGTTGATTTTTATAAAATCATAAAAATTCTCAACATGATGGTGATAAGTATCCCAAAGATCTTTCAGTTTTGCCTGGGGAACAAGACCAATTTCTCTCCAGCGGTTTTGTAATTCACGAAAATCGTGAAAAGTCTTGTTGATTGATTCTTTATTATTGATCAGAGATTTAATCTCTTCTATGATATCGTATTTTTTCTGAAGATTGGCTTCTTTATCCTCGTCAATCCGTTTATTGTGTTCGTTTCGGATATCCTGATAGTGTTTGAGCAAGTTCCGAAGATCCAGTTCATTTGGATCCGGCTCAGCTTTAAACTCTTCCGGATTACCGCCTGCTTCAGCAAATGCAGCTTTCTGAGCTTCAATATTGGCCCTGTAACGACGGAAGAAATGAATTTTTATGGCATCAATATCGTCCCGGATACTATCAAAATCATCATTTTCAAGTAATGTACGCAGTGAATTGATGAGTTCGATTTCAGACAAACTTGCATAATCAGCCAATTTGGCTTTAGGACCGCTTTCTTCCAACAAATCATCCTCATGTATCTCAAGATCATCTTCCGATACATCAATTAATTCTTCGATCGTAGGAATGTCTTCTATGAATGATTCTGCTTTTTCGCCTTCAACAACTTTTGATTCATCCTGCTCTTTAACAGTTTCGACAATTTCAGTCACATCTGTCACAACTTCTGCCTCAGGCAATTCAACTGATTCTTTTGCGGCTGCAATTTCAACAGCTGCAATTACTTCTTCCCCGACAAGTTCTTCTTCGGGTTCTTTAATTTCAGATGATTTCACTTCAACTGTTTCCACTGCGGCCAATTCCACTGTCTCTGGTTCAGTTTCAATTACTTCAGGTACTTCTTTCCCGGCCAATTCTGCCTCGGGTACGTTAATTTCAGGTGTATACGCTTCTTCAGCTTCCTGAATTACCGGTACTTCTATCTCTGCCACAGGGTCTTCTGCCACAACTTCGATAGGATTTTCGGCTTCAGCTACTTCCATTACTTCAGCCTGTTCAACAGACTCTTCAGTAACATTCTGATCATTAACAGTTTCTGGCTCAACAAGTGCACCACTTAACTCTTCCACAGAGTTTTTTAGATCTTTAGGTTCCATAACAATTTTTAAATTACATTGTAATTAACAGAGAATAAGGTCTTCTTTCAGTCTACGAAAATAGGCATTACAAGCTAATACTCAAAGATTTTAATTAATAAAAGTGTAAAACAAGCAGATAAAATACAAATACCCGGATTTTGAGCTTTTCTTTTTTGCATTTAGCCCTGCATTTTGATCAAGTTTAAGGAGAGGTTGTTACTTTTGCAAAAAAAAATCACGATGCGAATCGATATTCTTACAGTGCTTCCCGAATTGCTCGAAAGCCCTTTCGGACATTCAATTATTAAACGGGGACAGGATAAAGGACTGGTTGAAATACATGTCCACAATATTCGTGATTTCTCGGAAGATAAACACCGACGCACCGATGATTATGCCTTTAGCGGTGGTGCAGGCATGGTAATGACCATCCAGCCCATTGAAAGTGCAATCAACTTTTTAAAAGCTCAGCGCGAATACGATGAAGTCATTTATACCAGTCCCGATGGTGTTCATTTAAATCAGAAGGTGGCAAACAATCTTTCGCTTGCGAATAATATTATCATCCTTTGCGGTCATTACAAGGGAATCGACCAACGAATCCGTGAACATATGGTGACTATGGAAATATCAATTGGCGATTATGTGCTTACCGGCGGAGAACTGGCTGCAGCAGTGATTGTAGATAGTGTGGTTCGTCTGATACCTGGCGTTTTGTCAGATGAAACCTCTGCCCTCACCGATTCATTCCAGGATAACCTTTTGAGCCCGCCTGTTTATACACGACCAGCCGATTACAAAGGATGGAAAGTTCCCGAGATCTTACTTTCAGGAAATGATAAAAAGATCAACGAATACCAGGAACAGCAAGCATATGACCGCACCAGGCGCCTTCGTCCTGATCTGCTGAAATAATTAAATTTTCCAGACAGAGGAATACTGGCTTCAGTTTCAAAATGACGTGCTACGAATGACTATTAATGACCATAAATGACGAATAATGACTGTTACTGAAAACTGACTGCCAGTCATGCATATCATCTCCTGCAAATCTTGTTATACGGGCAATAGCTGCATTTCTGCGGATCTTTTGTCTGGTCGTAATTGTTATCAATGCTGAACAGTTCAGAAAGTACTTCTTCAAAGGCCGTTGTGAATTCATTTTTCACTCGTTGAAAGATTAGTCTTTCGCCATTGAAGATCACATTTGGGACAAAAACCTCATTAAATAAATCATCAAGCTTGTAAATCGCCGGCAATATGGGAAGCTCATTTTCGGAATGGCTTAAAATATCGGAATAGATTAATGTCTGGAAAATCTCCTTCCGGCGAAGACTATAATTTCTATCCGTTAAATGAAACCATTCTTTAAAATCCAGCTGCAAATTTCTGCCTGTTTTGTAGTCAATAATTCGTATCCCATCATTGGTACGATCAATCCTGTCAATGATTCCACCAATCCGAATGTTAAGAATCTTCTCACCTGAAACAACCTTGTAATCTGCCGAATAAGGCTTTTCAAGCCCCATCAGGTAGAACGGGGCAAACTGCATATCATTTTCAAGCAACTGATGAATATATTCACGAATGTGTGAGGCAATTAAAATGCTTTGACCACTCAATTTCAGTTGCGATGCTTCTGCCGATTCCATTTGGTAATATTTCACAGCTACCGACTCCAACACCACAGCATCAATTCTTCTCCGGTCACCCCGAAGTAATTTCAATGCCGAAGCTTCAACAGTTTTATTTTCAAAGGGGCGGTAAAGAAGTTCCATCGCATAATGAAACAGATTGCCAAACAAAACAGCATCAATTTCTTCCTTGATCTCCTCTGTTTCCTTAATTTCAGCAATATACTTAAAATAGAATTTCAGCTTGCAGTCAAGATACGTATTTATGGCGCTGGGACTCAGATTCCGGGTCGAATAAACTAACGCCAATTTCTGGATGTGAGCATCTGTAGCCTCAATACTGATCGGCTCATGGATCGTGCCTTTAAAGTTAAAACTCAGGTTCAGTTCTTCCACTTCAAACTCTGAATCATAGAGAAGCTGGTATAAAAACCTGCTCTTTTCTGAAGAGGCAATACCTTCAGTGATTGAATTGTAAACAATCACCGTTTTTTCAGTCCGTTGAATCAGCCTGTAAAAATAATAGGCATACATGGCATCACGATCCTCGTAGGTGGGCATTCCGAAGCCTTTCCGTAAATGGTATGGCACAAACGAATGTCCGGCAGCAATCTTTGGAAGGAACCCCTCATTGGCCGAAAACAGCACCAGGTTTTCGAAATCGAGACTCCGTGTTTCGAGCAAACCCATCACCTGTAATCCCGTCAGAGGTTCTCCTTCAAACGGAATTGAAATCCGCCGCAGACTTTGATCCAGCAGGCGATACAGGATCTTAACCGGAAAATCAGGAATAGCTATTCCGGTCAAGGTATCTTTCAGTCGCTGAATAGCCAGAAAGGCCTGAAAAAGATATTCGGCCTCCAGTTTTACCTGTTCATTTTCCGTACTGTCGAATTTCTGCGAAAGCTCTTTCAACACGTCCAGAAAATAGTCCAGAATATTGATCCATGATTCAGGACATGAAAATATCTTTCGTACAAACGGACTGAAATTGAGCTCAGAGGCAGAAATGTAAACTTTATTTTTCTTGCGTATTCCGGCAACAAAGGACTTAATTTCAGGATTAACCACAAACTGATGATTCAACAGTGCAACAACCTGCTTATAATAAAACACAGCTGATTTCGACGATCGGCGGATATTTTTCTGCAAACTGATCAATTGCGATATAAAGCCATAAACTGGCGTATTCACAAACGGATACCCCATCGTGATATTGATGTCCTTAAAGCTTTTCCCAACCGATGAAATCACCGGAATCAGCAGATTTTCGTCGGCTAAAACAAAGGCGGTATTGTCGAACCGGCCATTGATGCTGAAACTTTTCAAAACCTGGGGGAGATTGATCGCCTGAGCCTGCGTGATGTTCCCCGGAACGGAAACCAGTGTGATTTTTCGCCGGTCAGTGGCCGGATATGATTCAGGAATAAAACCTTTCGGCGCCGGAAATGAAATCATATTGGTCCTAAGAAACCGGCCAGCTTCATTTTCAAGGTCATTCAGGTAAAAACTATCGTAATCCCAGAAAAACATAGCCTTATGTTGATTATCGATCTTCCTGAAAATAGTTTTCTCACAATCATTCAAGGCATTAAACCCGATGAATACGTATTTTTTTGCATTCAGTCCAGTCAATGATTGTTCGTTAATAGCCTCAGCCACTTCACGGTAATTCATTCCCGAATAAGCCATATTATTCTCCTTCAGTACTTCGCGGAAACGATGGTAAATTGCTGCCAGTTTAATCCATATACCTATGAATTTATCTTTATTAAACGAATGAGGGACTTTATCCAGATTACCCCAAAACTCATCAATCGCCTGTTTCTGTTCCTCACTTAGGTAATCAAATTGATTTTCGAGTTCCTTCAGGTCCGAAATGTTCCTGAACAAATCATCTGCATGTATAAGATATTTGTCAATGTCGTCAAAGTCGGCCAGAAGAATCTCTCCCCAGAAAAAAAATTCATCCAAAGGTTCCTGATGCCCTGTTTCTTTGCTGTAGACCTCCTGAAGTTTCAACACCAGCGAAACCTGATCAGCCTGTTGTAAGCCGCTCAGCGAAGTAATAAGTTCATTGATTGTAATGATTTCAGGTGAAAGCATTGGTTGATCAATCCATTCATTCAGGTAAGCTGTAAAAAAGACCCCTGCCCTTCTGCCCGGAAAGACTAAACAAAATTCACTTAATTCAGCGCGGTGATTGCTATAGAGATAATGTGCGACTTGCTTCAAAAATGGATTCATTCGAAAAAGATCAAGGTAAATTGAGAGCCTTAAAGGTAAAATTAAATATCTTTACTTCGAAATGTAAAATTGAGCGACTACCAAAATCCTATGCCACGATTTAGCTTCAGGTAGAAAATAAGCTTGCAGACATTTTAATTAGAGTCTGTCTATAAAGTAGGTAAAATGTAAATCGAAGCGTCATTGCGAACGAAGTGAAGCAATCTCAAATTACTTATATACAATAGATTGCTTCAGTCGTTCCTCCTTCGCAATGACGCTCTTATTTAAGAACTTCGACTGTATGGACGGACACTAATTAGTCTTTCCTCCAGGTCAGGGTTTGAATTGCATTTTGATTCTGTCTTACCTCTGTCTTACCATTTTCCTTCCCCGGGGTTCTTATCGTCCGCTTCTTATTTTACTAACCATTTGAGCGGTAACAGGTCCAAAGTTATTACCGAAACTTGAACGGATATAGGATAATACATCGGCAATTTCTTCATCGCTCAGTTTTGCATGCGAGGGCATGAAATTTTTATACACCTCACCATTGACCTCAATCTTCCCGCTCAAGCCTTTCATCATAATGGCAATCAATTCTTTTGGATCCTTACCAACCCAACTTTCGGGTCCAAGGGGGGGATGCATATTGGGAACTCCTGATCCATCAGTCTGATGACAGGTCAGGCATTCTTTCTCATAAACTGCTTTGCCAGGATGTTCTTTAACAGTAGTGGATTGAACTGGGGAATTTTTAGTCAAATCAGCAGAAATCTGTGTTGTACTAATGGGTTCAACTTTCTTATTTTCGGAAGCATTTTGACAGGAAATCAAAATTACAATTAATAATACACTAAATATCAATTGATTAATCATTCTTCTCATTGAATTTGTTTAAGGTTTTCAAGCTCAAGATACCACTATTTATCCAATGGTTTATTTTTTGTTATAAATAATCCGATAAATTCGACCCTTTGCGTCATCCAAAACATACAATAAATCCCAATTGTTGTATTTTCGTGACTTATTTTAAATCAGAAGGATTTTATGAAAGGGATATTCACCATTATTTTGCTGGTTCTGTCCAATACGTTTATGACGTTCGCCTGGTATGGTCATCTTAAATTTTCGGAAATGAGGTGGTTCAATAAACTTGGAATAGTTTCAATCGTACTGATTAGCTGGGGCATTGCCCTGTTCGAATACATGTTTCAGGTTCCTGCAAACAGGCTGGGTTATAAGGAAAACGGAGGTCCATTCTCGCTGATGGAATTGAAGGTGATTCAGGAAGTAATTACATTGCTTGTTTTTACCGTTTTCTCAGTCGTGCTTTTTAAAAACGAAAACTTCAGATACAATCACCTCATTGGCTTTGTCTTCCTGATTCTGGCGGTTTATTTCATGTTTAAGAAATAATACGTTGGTCCGCTATTCGATGTTTTTTGCCTTCTTGTTGTAGTATTGTTCAAGGATCGAACCGTCTTTGGCTTCCTTCGAAAGTGACTCAATGGTATTTTGGGGAACATCACACAGATCGAGGGCAATTAATCCATCCAGGCAGTTGTTAAACTTCGGGTCAACGTTAAATCCAATGATCTTGGCGTTCAGCTTGATGTATTTCTTCAACAGTATGGGCAGTCCCGAATTTAATTCATCAACATCACCAATAAACTTATCCAGCGAATTGATATCATCATCCATTGATTGCATGATCACATTCAGGTTCTGATCGTCAGTTATAAACTTGTATGAATTACGCGGGGTAATACTCTTAGCCAGTTTAAAGTCGAAATGATGTGCCATGATAAACTTGATGATCATTTCTTTGGAGGTGGTCGAGTAATCGTCGCTTACACTTACCGGTCCCATCAGGTAACGGTATTCAGGATTTTTTAGGGTAAAATACAGGATGCCTTTCCACAAAAGGAATAAAGGCATGGGCTTTTTCTGATATTCCTTCACGACAAATGACCTGCCCAGTTCCATGGTCTGTTTCAGCATATCCTGAAGATCATCCTTGATCTTAAACAGACTTTGGATATAGAATCCCCTGACACCATATTTATGGATAATTTCTGCCCCTTTCCCAATGCGATAGGCTCCGACAATCATTTCGGTTTCAGTATCCCAGATAAACATCTGATTGTAATACAAATCAAATTCATCCAGATCGATGCTACGGTTGGTTCCCTCGCCCACCTGACGGAACGTAACCTCACGAAGACGTCCGATTTCCAGCAATATATTAGGTATTCGTTTGGACGGAGCGCAATAAACCGTAAAATTCTTAGTTCTGAACATTAAAAATTCTGTGCCCAGATCGTGAAGTTCCCGGATAATCTTTTCATGCGATACCGGTTCGGCGATGGCCTCGATACGTTGTTGACGCTTGAGGCTGTAATTGAAGAACTTTTTGACTTCAATCTTTGAACAAAGAAGATAGGTCTTCGCCCTTAAATATCTACCATACTGATAGATATCCGTAAACTTATCCTGTTCAACTACGGAAATATTGTTACCGATCCTGATCTTTACCGGCCTTTTATGTTGGTTCAAAAGTTCTGTAGGCAGTTTCATCGTCTTCAGAGAA
Organism: Prolixibacteraceae bacterium UBA6029; assembly: GCA_002429385.1. Taxonomy (GTDB): domain Bacteria; phylum Bacteroidota; class Bacteroidia; order Bacteroidales; family Prolixibacteraceae; genus Aquipluma. The sequence goes on from DIZL01000067.1 coordinate 17,418, forward strand.
GGATGAATATTTCCCATTAAATAATATAACCGACTATTATTCCCTTGAAAATGAATGGGAACCACAGGAACCTTCTGCAGTTTAATAAACTTTAGTGTATTGTATTGCCATTGTTGATCAGAGAGTACCCTGGCGGCATCAAACTCCGAAACTTCACCTGATGGAAAAAGGCAAAGAATTCCACCCTTTGCCAAATGGGCAGCCGCTTGTTCCTTTCCTGTCTTTTCCCTTCGTTTCTGAAACACATTCTCTTCAAAGAAGTACTCGCTGATAGGGTCAATCTTTTGTAATGATTGGGTCGATACAATTTTAATGTCCGAACGAATCGGACTGAGCATCTTGATCAGCAGAATGCTTTCAAGTCCTCCAAAAGGATGATTGCAGACTATGATTACAGGTCCTGTCGCAGGAACACGTTTGTTCAATTCCTCGGTATCGTAAACGAAATTTATTTTCAGAATACGGATTAATTCTTCAATAAAATAGACTCCCTTTTTATCGCCAATCTGATCATAGACCCTGTTTAGTTTATCGAATCGCAAGAAAAGCATCAGGAATCTTGCAAAATGTTCACCACCCACAAAGCTTAGTTTGGGGTTGGCTTTGAGAAAGTCTTTAGGTTTAAAAAATTCCATAGTCAGATCCGAAATAGGTTCTTAATTAAAAAAGAGGCATTTACAGGTTGAGGTACTGAGATACATTAAACCATATCTTCGTCAAAAAAGAATTCTTAAAAATGAACATTTTTTTCGGTCAATTGTAAAAGGAATAGCTTAATTCGCATAAAATATTTTAAAATTGAACATACTCTATCAAAAATACGACATCAGTCAGTGGTTGCCTACCACCAAAAAAGAGGTTGAAGCGAGAGGTTGGGACAGTGTTGACGTCATTTTCTTTACCGGAGATGCCTATGTTGATCATCCATCTTTCGGAGCTGCAGTAATTGGTCGAATCCTTGAAGCAGAAGGGCTTCGTGTAGCTATCGTTCCTCAGCCTAACTGGCAGGACGATCTACGTGATTTCAGGAAACTGGGCAAACCCAACCTGTATTTTGCAGTAACTTCAGGGAACATGGATTCGATGGTCAATCATTACACGGCAAATAAACGGAAACGCTCAAATGATGCCTATACCCCGGGAGGACGGCAAGGTCAACGCCCTGATTATGCCACAGCGGTTTACTGCAATATCCTGAAGGATTTATATCCAGATGTACCCCTGGTGATCGGTGGTATTGAGGCTTCCCTGCGTCGGGTGACTCATTACGATTACTGGAGTGATCGGTTAAAGCCTTCCATTCTGGTGGATTCGAGAGCCGATATGTTGTTTTACGGTATGGGCGAAAAGTCAATCCTCGAATACACCAGGCTGATTCAGAAGGGCATTGATCCGAAGAAACTGACCAATATTCCACAGACAGCCTTCCTGGTTGAAAAAGACGGAGATTATGTCACCAATAAGGCCTGGAACAGCGTCAAACTATTCTCCTATGCTGAATGTCTGGAGGACAAAAAGAAATATGCCAAGAACTTCATGCACATTGAAGAGGAATCGAATAAGGTAGAGGCCAATATCATCACTCAGGAAACCGGTGACAAGCAAGTGGTTGTAAATCCGCCCTGGCCGCCGTTGGAAGAAAAGGAAATCGATCGTTTTTATGATCTTCCTTTCACCCGTCTGCCCCACCCCCGTTATCGTGACAAGGAAGAAATTCCGGCTTACAACATGATCAGGCATTCGGTAAATATTCATCGCGGATGTTTTGGCGGCTGCACTTTCTGCACCATTTCTGCCCACCAGGGAAAATTCATTGCCAGCCGTTCAGAAGAGTCTATTCTAAAGGAAGTTGATAAGCTGGTCTTAATGCCCGACTTTAAGGGTTACATCTCCGATCTGGGAGGTCCTTCTGCCAATATGTACAAGATGAAAGGCATCCACCAGGAAATTTGCAATAAGTGTAAACGACCATCGTGTGTCTTTCCTGATGTATGCAAAAACCTGAATGTCGATCACAAGCCAATGCTCGATTTATACAAGAAAGTGCGTGCCCATCCCGATGTAAAAAAAGCCTTTATCGGCAGCGGTATCCGTTACGACATGATCCTGAAGGAAACCAGCGACCCACAGGTCAATAAAAACAACATGGAATACTTGCGTGAGGTGATTAAACATCATGTCTCAGGAAGGCTGAAAGTGGCTCCTGAGCACACTTCCGACCAAGTACTCGACCTGATGCGCAAACCTTCGTTTAAACTCTTTCACAAGCTCAATAAGGTATTCCACGAAATCAACAAGGAAGAAGGACTCAACCAGCAGTTGATCCCCTATTTCATCTCCAGTCACCCGGGATGTGAGAATGTGGATATGGCTAACCTGGCTGTCGAAACCAAGAGCCTGGACTTTAAACTGGAACAGATACAGGATTTTACCCCGACACCCATGACCCTGGCAACAGTCATCTATTACACCGGTTATCATCCCTACACCATGCAGCCGGTATTTACGGCCAAGAGTCAGAAAGAAAAGCTGGCGCAGCGGAAGTATTTTTTCTGGTATCAGCGTGAAAATCACCAGGAAATCAAGAGCGAGTTGTTGCGCCTGAACCGTAAAGATTTGCTGGATGGATTGTTTGGTCAGGCCAAAAAACCGGATATGAAGCCACAAAGGAGACATGGAAACTAAGAATCATCAAACCATCCATACACTTTTTAACCCATCATGAGAAAAATCTTCATCCTCGGTCTTATCTTATTAAGCCTGACTTCGGTTGGCCAGTTAAGCCGTCTTAAAAAATTGCTTCCATCTAAGAGTCTGCCTCTTACCAATACTGAAATTATTAACGGACTGAAGGATGCCATTTTGATTGGGACCGATAGTGCAGTAACACATTTGTCGGCTGTCGATGGATACCTGAAAGATCAGGTGGTGAAGATTCTGCTTCCTCCCGAAGCCAAAGAAATTACCGATAATATCTCCAAATTGCCAGGTGGGGCAAAGCTTATTGACGATGTGATTGTCCGCATAAACCGTGCTGCCGAAGACGCCGCCAAAGGTGCAAAACCCATCTTTATCAGCAGTGTGAAGACCATGACCTTTGACGATGGATTAAAAATACTGAAAGGACCTGATAATGCAGCAACACAGTATTTCAGGCTAAAGACCAACGACCAGCTGGCCGAACTGTATCGTCCCAAATTACGTGAATCGCTCAATAAAGACCTGGTGGCCGGTATTTCAACCCAGCAATCGTGGAACGAGCTCACCACTACCTGGAATAAGCTGGCAGCTTCACCACTTGGTAAATTTGGCGGATTGAAGACTGTGAATGTCAAACTCGAAGACTATATCGTGCAGAAAGCTCTCGATGGTTTATACCTGAAAATTGAAGAGCGCGAAAAAGACATCCGCAGCAATGCCAAAGCACGGGTCACCTCCATCTTAAAAAAAGTGTTTGGAAGCAAATGATCGAAGCATCATCCCAAACTTGTTTCAAGACCCACTGCGATTTAGGGATTCAGAAATAAATTTCGCATGAAGCTTTGATCATATGCATTAGATGTTTGAAGCATTTATCCCAACATCCTGAATATACTTTAAGCCATTTGAACTATGAACCCCTGCCCCTCTCCTGCCATCATCTGTGTTCTATCTGTGTTCTATCTGTGTAAATTTAAGCATTTATATACAGATAGCAAATAAATAATTATTAAATTATGGCAGGAGAGTGGCAAGGGAGTATAGACCTTAACCGACCTGTAAAGGGTTCTGAAAAAGTTGAATGATAGAAATGAATGATTCAGGAAGAAGCTATTGTTTCGGTACAAACAGTCGTCCCTGCCAGGTATTCCGATCGTTGAGCAGCTTTTCGAGTTTGGCAGTAAATTCGAAGTTTTTCAGGCCCCAGCGGGGTGCAACGAGCAAATCGTCGGGAGCTTCGCTTACAAACCGCTCGACAATAATTTTCGGATTCAGCAATTCGAGGTAACGGACGCACAAATCCAGGTATTCGTCGACCGTGAACATCTTAAATTCAGAAGGATTCTGCTGGTATTCACCGTGCATTCGGGTGTTTTTATGGATCTGGAGCTGATGCAGTTTCAGGTTTTCAACCGGCAACTTCGAAATTACCCTGGCCTGGTTGAGCCAGTCATCTTCGGTTTCGCCGGGCAGGCCCAGGATCAGGTGTGCACAGTTATGAATGTGCCGTTTCGCCGTTTCTTGTAAAGCCCAGACTGATTCTTCAAAACGGTGTCCGCGGTTCATCCGGTCGAGGCTTGCATTCAGATGCGATTCAATGCCAAATTCGATCATGATGTAATGTTTTTGAGCCAAACGCTGAAGGTAATCGAGAATTTCAGGTGTTACACAATCGGGACGGGTGGCAATCACCAAACCGATCACATCCTGATGCGCCAGGGCTTCTTCGTACAGGGTCTTCAGGTTTTCGAGCGGAGCGTAAGTATTACTGTAAGCCTGAAAATAGGCCAGGTACTGCATGGAATTATATTTTGCCGAAAAAAATTCAATGCCTTCAGTCAGCTGGTCGGATACACTTTTTTCAAGGTTGCAGTAAGCCGGTGAGAAAGTGAGGTTGTTGCAATACGAACATCCGCCTGTGCTCCGCGATCCGTCACGGTTAGGGCAGGTAAAACCGGCATCGATCGAAATCTTTTGTACCCGCTCGTTGAATTTCTTTCTAAAGTGACCCGAAAAATCGTTGTATCTTTTATTACTTCCCCAAAGGAACTGGCTCATCGGTATTGAATTAAACGGAAGCATCAAAAGTAGCTCTATTTCCCGACTTACAAATTAGAAATTATTCGTACATTTTTAGAAATTAAGCGCTCAAAATGCACAAAAGCAGCTCTTTATTTTAAAATATTTATCGACAAAAGAACAAGTAGATTTGACAAAACAGCTACACCGCAATACAAACAACTGATTATAATTGACTTACATACATTAAAGGAATAATCAAATTGTTAAAAACACGTTTATAACTTTTTAGCGTCAAAAGACCATCTATTAAAATTTGTCCTGTCAATTTCATAAATTTAAGAAACGTTAAATCGCTGCTATGTTTAGAACTGAAGATATCAGTCAGATTACGAAAAGGGGAAGTCAATTTGAAGTTGTTCAGCAACAGATTGAAAAATTCAAATCAGGATTTCCGTTTCTTAAACTCACCGAAGCAGCCAGCAACTACCACGGGATTATTAAGCTGTCTGACAGCGAAATCCAAAGATACATTTCAGTTTTTGAAGATCAGGTTACCAAGGGTCTGGAACTTATGAAATTTGTTCCTGCATCAGGCGCTGCCAGCCGTATGTTCAAATCGCTATATGCTGCGCTGGAAGATTTACAACAAGGCAAACCGTCGGCAGAAGTGATTCGTGACGGGGAAGTCGGGTTGTTTCTGAAACAACTTGACCGGTTTGCCTTCTATACTGACCTTCAGAAAGTCGTCTCCATTGAAAACAGTGCTTCCGGAGAAATACCGATTCAGAAAATTCTGGAAGGATTACTTTTCGGGAAAGGTCTGAATTATGGAAATCTACCCAAAGCCCTGCTGAAATTTCATACTTATCCTGATGGCAACCGCACGCCAGTGGAGGAACACCTGGTGGAAGGCGCCGAGTATTCGAGAAACATGGGAAACGTCGTAAACCTGCATTTTACGGTATCATTGGAGCATAAAGAGGCTTTTGAAAAACATGTAGCAGAAATCAGAGGCCCTTACGGACAATCACTTGGAGTGAGCTACGAGATCGGTTTTTCGCAACAAAAGCCATCCACAGATATCCTTGCGGTTACTCCTGACAACGAACCTTTCAGAAATAATGACGACAGTCTGCTTTTCAGACCGGCCGGCCATGGAGCATTGCTCGAAAATCTTAATGATCTTTCAGCTGACCTGATTTTTATTAAAAATATTGATAATGTTGTACCCGATCAGCTGAAGAGGCTGACTGTGGAGTACAAAAAAGCGCTGGCAGGGGTATTACTGAGCGTTCAGGAACAGATTTTCAATTATCAGAAAATACTGAATGACCATCAAGCCAATTCGCTGGAGAGCGGTTTCTATGCAGAAGCGACCAATTATCTTGAAAATGTTCTGAATATTGCTCCTCCGCAAAGTTTGTATTTAAGAGGGAAAGAAGAACTTTACACTTACCTGCACACCAAATTTAATCGCCCCATACGGGTTTGCGGGATGGTAAAAAACCAGGGGGAACCAGGGGGTGGTCCATTTTTTGCAAAGAACAGCGATGGATCTGTTTCGCTGCAGATTGTTGAAAGTACCCAAATTGATTTTAATGACCCGGAACAGAAGGCCATTGCAGCAAATGCTACCCACTTTAACCCGGTAGACCTGATTTGCGGCATTCGGAACTATGCGGGTGAGAAATATGATCTAATCAAATTCAGTGACCCTGAAACCGGGTTCATTTCGTCGAAATCGAAAGACGGAAAAGAGCTGAAAGCCCAGGAACTTCCAGGACTTTGGAATGGATCGATGTCGGACTGGAACACGCTTTTTGTTGAAGTCCCACTCGAAACGTTCAATCCGGTTAAAACAGTTACTGACCTCTTACGAAAAGAGCATCAGACAAAATGACTCAATTCAAAAAGTATTAGTAAATTTGCAACCTTTAAAGTGAACTTTATGAACGAGGACGCCAGAGATTTTGAAGAGGATGATTTCGAGGAGGCTGTAGCACGTTTCAGGAAAATGGTAAAGAGTGATGCTTCAGATTACTTCGATGTGTATGAGGTGGAGGGTATTATTGACTATTTCCTGGAAGAAGGACGTATAAAAATGGCACGAAAAGCTGTTGATACTGGACTTTTGCTGCATCCAACGGCTTTATCCATAAAAATTCGTCAGGCACAGGTGTTCATGCATGAAGGCCAATTGGAAGAATGTCTTGATCTGCTTGGCATGGCCGAAAAGATTGATGCCACTAATGTTGAAATTTATTTGACCAAGGGAGGAGCTTTAAACTTGCTGGGTGATGTGGGCAAAGCTGTTGAGGCCTTTGAATATGCCCTGACGCTTCCTATCGACGATCCCGACGAAACGCTGTATAATATTGGCATTTCTTTCGGAACCGCCGGAGAAACACATCTGGCCATCAAATATCTTGAAAAAGCCACCAGGGCCAACCCAACGAACGAAATTGTACTCTACGAACTGGGCTATTATTACGATAAAAATTCGCAGTTCGAAAGCAGTATTGAGTCCTACGATAAATACCTGGACATCGATCCGTTTAACCATTCGGTTTGGTATAACATTGGAATTACCTATAACCGCATGGGTATGTTCGAGAAAGCCATTGAAGCCTATGATTATTCGCTGGTGTTGAATGGTGAATTTCTTCACGCTCATTTCAACAAGGCCAATGCACTGGCCAATAATAACCAGTTTGAGGAGGCCATCGATTGTTATCTCGAATATCTTGAACTTGACAAAGAAAACGACGATGCCTATTGTTACCTGGCCGAGTGTTATCTGAATTCAGACCGTTACCCTGAAGCACTTATCAATTATAAACATGCCATCCGTATCAATAAAGACAATTCGAGCGCCTGGTATGGTTCGGGTCTGATTATGTGGTCTGAAGGTGAATTATTGCAGGCCCAGACTTTCTTTAAGAAGGCGATCAGCATTGAAGATGACAATTCAGACTTCTGGGCTATGGATGCCAAGGTTCACGCAGAACTGAATGAAAATCAGGAAGCCATTGAGTCCTTTGAAATTGCGACCATGCTTGAACCTGAGAACATCGAGAACTGGCTCTCCTATTCTGAAATGTTCTATGACATTGATGATACCGACCGCGCGATACAGGTTTTAAAGACGGCCAACAAGTATAACAAATCGAACGCTTACCTTAATTACCGGCTAACTGCATACCTACTGGATAAAAATGAAGAACTGGAAGCTGCCTGCCATTTTGAAAAGGCCCTTAAAATTGATTACAGTAAGCAAGATGAACTTTTTGAGTTTTATCCGGAAGCCCTAAAAATTGAATCGATTAAAAAACTTATTTCACAATACCAAACTACGAAATTTTAAACTTATGAATTTTCGATTGCCTCACATGCCTGAACGCCCGGCACAACCCAGAGAAAACGGACTTACAATGGTTATGGACAAAGGGTTAAGCTTGCGTGAAGCCGAAGACTTGTGCGACATTTCAGCACCCTACTGTGACTTGTTAAAACTTGGATTTGGAACATCTATCATTACCAAACGCCTACACGAAAAGATAAAACTATACCAGTCAGCCGGATTGAGACCTTACTTTGGGGGTACTCTTTTTGAAGCTTTTGCTGTTCGCGATATGTTTGACGATTACCGTCGTTTCCTTGATGAGTATGGAATGGAGGTTGTGGAAGTATCGGATGGGGTCATGGAACTGGACCACGGCAAGAAATGCGAATATATTTCAAACCTGAGTAAGGATTTCACGGTGTTATCCGAAGTGGGAACCAAGCTGAAAGGCAAAGAAATCTCCAACGAGCAATGGATCTCATACATGCAAACCGAATTAAGCGCAGGCGCCTGGAAAGTCATCGCTGAGGCTCGTGAAAGCGGAAATATGGGTATTTATAACGACGATGGCTCGGCCAACTTCGAACTGATTTTAGACATAAAAAAAGCCGTTGATCCGAATGTAATCTTATGGGAAGCGCCGTTAAAAAACCAGCAGGTATGGTTCATCAAACTATTGGGACCCAATGTAAATCTGGGGAACATTGCCACCAATGAAATTATCCCGCTTGAAACACTAAGACTTGGTTTGAGAGGAGATACACTGCTCACCTTTTTGCCCTGTTTGCACGCATTATAAGAAGGGAGACCGGAGAAGGGAGAAGGGAAAAGGGAAAGAGGAAATACAGCTGAGGAAAATCATTCTAATTTAGTTCGGCATATACTGACAGTAGGGGGTCCTGAAACAGTACCAATAGAGATCGGGACAGCATGACGGGTATCAGACCAGATAATCATTGGTAATGTCCTCCACTACAATGGTATATTCTTTCATAAAGCTTTCGATTTCCTTGCGGTTATGAAATGAGGGTATCGTATCCAATCGTGTACAGGAAAGGGCTCCTGCAGCATTGGCAAACCTCAGGGCATCTTCAATTTCCATCTCTTCAGACAGCGCAACAGCCAGGGCTGCATTAAATGCATCACCGGCTCCGGTTGAATCAATCAGCTTTGGCAGTTTATATGGAGGGATGTACATACTTCTGTGATTATTACAAAACATACTTCCCATCTCCCCTAAAGTTATAATGACATTCTTACAACCTTTGCCAAGTAATTGTTCCGCAATGGTTTTATTGTCAACTGAATCCTGTGGCTTAAGTCCGAGGCAGATCCGTGCTTCGGTTTCATTGGGAGTGAGATAATCAATTACCGACAGATCCATATTGGTCAGATTAAATGCCGGGGCAGGATTGAATATAACTTTCGCACCTTTCGCTTTTGACTGTTGTGCGGCATAATATGCAATTTCAAGAGGAATTTCCAGCTGAATTAATACGATGTCATCCGTATGCATACTTTCTATCCCCCGGTCAATATCGCTTTTTGTTAATCCGTTTAAGGCCCCGATGTCAATGGTAATGATATTATAACCATCTGATGAACAGATAATAAATCCGGTCGCTGTGGGTAATGTATTGTGAAAGGATACGTGTTCATAGGTGACGTTTTCAGCTCTGCAAAGGGATAAAAAGTCCTCTCCGAAACTATCGTTGCCTACTTTCCCAACAAAAGAAACATCGACACCCAGCCTGGCTGCCTGAACAGCCTGATTAGAACCTTTGCCACCATGTGCAGAATGGAAATTACTGCCAACCAAGGTTTCACCTTTTAGCGGAATGTGCTCTGTATCCATTACCAGGGCGACAATATAGCTTCCAATTACAAATATCCTTTTATCGTTCATTTCAATTATTTGAATTTTAATTTTCAATAACACTTTAACATTTCAGAATGCATTCAGTTTAAAACTGTCTCTGCCATTGCTTTAACATTTTCAAACGGAACGTTGGACATCAGGACTTCATGGCTGGGCCCAATGATAATGTTTGGCCCAAGCAAAGATTTTACCCGCTGTACTTCAAGTGCAATTTCATCGGGAGTACCAAACGGCAATATCTGCTGGGTATCAATTCCTCCCATAAAAGTAATTTTTCCCTTGAAATTTCTGGTCAAACTCTCCGCATCCATGTTTCTGGCCTGTGACTGAATCGGATGAATACAATCTACTCCAGCTTCAGCCAGTTGATTGATGATCCGGTGAATAGACCCACAACTGTGCAGCACTGACTGGTATCCGAAGCGGTGAGCCTGCTCTGAAAAGCGTTTGATCCAGGGCAGGAAGAACTCTTCAAATTGTTCCGGGTCCATGAGTAAATCGGTTTGAGTGCCAAAATCGTTACCAAAGAAAAGTCCGTCCATCAAATCTCCTGATGCTTTGTAAAACAATTCATTGGCATCCAGGTAAAAAGTACATAATTTATTCAGGATGGCATGAATGACCTCTGGATACAGGCACATTTTAATCAACAGATCTTCCATTCCCAAAAGGTAAGTCAGGTCGTGAAAAAATGGGGACCAGAATCCGCTTAAACGGTATTTATCACCCGCCTCTTTAAGAATTTCAAGGCATTCGGTAAAATCAAGGTATTTTGTTTCAGGCCAGTCAATCGTTTCAACTTCTTCAACGGATGAAATATTGGAGAGCGGACCATTAGCCAGGCCAAATGGATTTACCATTTTCCATGGACGCATTTTCTTACCATCGGGATGATTGTAAGTGGATGCGATATATTGCGGCGTGATCCAGGTTACATCGTCCTTCAGATATTCCCTGATTTCATCCATTGTTTGGAATCCTGACTCCCTGCAATACCTTTCAACAGTATCTTTTGCAGGTACGCCTATCCACAGGCCACAGCGTTCGACAGGATTTCCTGCAATCAGATTTTTTATTAATTCTCTTTTTGTCACAATGCTAATCTCCAATGAATAATGGTTTTAACTTTTTAGAAAATATTGCAGAAGCCCAACAGGATCATTGCTATAAATATTATAATCAATCCCAGGTTGAGTCTTTTTCGGGCTATATCCGGAGCACCCTTCCATTCCCCTTTTCGGATGCCCCAAAGATTTCCGATAACGATGGAAATTGATATGAAGAGCGGCCAACCGATGATTAAGCCCCAACCGCCAATTTTTGCAGCGCCTACTCCATAAAAGTAAAAGCTTCCAATCCACATGACTGCCATTTCAAATCCCAGTAAATAATTCTTAAATACGGGTTGTATGAAACGACCGAAGCTCTTGTTCTTATTCATTAAATATATGGTATATACTGCATTTGGGATGAATCCCATTGTAAAAAACAGGGCCCAGACCGCATTGCCTGCCATGAATCCGGAGGCTCCTGCTTTCAGTGCTTCACTTATGACCGAACTGCCAAAAGCGACCCCTACATTTGGAAAACAAGACAACACACCGGCTGCAATTGCAATTAAAATGATGGAAGAAGTATTTCCTGACATATTGCTTTGCATCAGTTGTTTCAGGGCATGAGCCCTGGCACATACGATGATTCCGATAATTACGACAACAGTGGCCAGCAATAGTAAAAGGCCCTTTAGTGTTAATATTTCAGGTGCATGGAAAATGATCATAGGCGCTAAAGCGCCAAGACTGGCAATTAGTCCCATTATTATCGGATATCCAAGGGCCATGCCGAGTTTGTCCATTGCAATGCCAAACAGTACGGCACCTATTCCCCACCCCAGGCCGAATGCGATAAGGATCATAAGGTCATTTGTTGGTACCGATCCATACACCGAAAGCAGGTTTGGTATGAATAACCAGGACAAGAGCCAGTTTAAAAGGACCATTCCAAAGAGTGAAAAGGTCATCCAGGTATTTTCCCATTTCCATTTTTTTGTCAGGGTCATGGGCAGAACGAATGTTCCCTGGAAAATTCCCGCTATAAGAATAAAAGATAAACCAATAATTAGTTCCATTCTCAACGATTTAGTAGGTTTTAATGTCTTATTTTGAAAGAATTAACTCTCCTGTATCAATTTTTCAAACCTGAACCCAATGATGCTGAAGTGACTATTTTAACTAACAGATAAGAATTTTCATTTAAGCTTAATCGTTTAAGCCAATTGAATTAATGAACACTTAACTGATTGCAGTTCCATAGAATTAAGACGTTTTAAATATGGGCTCGTTTATTAGGACCTCAGTTCAAAGTTCCGAAAACCTGAACCAAACTTAGTAAAAAAAAGGCACAAAAAAACCCGCCGGGTAAGGTGTGAGGTGATTTTTCCGGCGGGGGTAAATAAATAAAAATAATCTACTATAAGAATTTTGCCTGATTTAAATATTTGTAACTTATTTCGACGCTTTCCAGTGGGTCCATGTCTTTGAAGCTATCCTGTTCAACAAAGAAGTATTTCATCCCTGCTGTCTTTTTTTCAGCAAATATACTTGCAAAATCAATACGGCCTGTCCCAACAGGTGCGAAGAACATATCGTCGGTTTTTACCATGTCTTTCACATGCCATAATTCAAAACGACCAGGGTATTTTTTGAATAGGTCTATTGGATTATGACCGCCACGGGTTACCCAATACAGATCCATCTCAAAAGTCACCAGTAACGGATCGGTTTGCGAAACCAGTATATCATAGGGAAGCTGACCGTCGATCTTATCAAATTCAAAGGCATGATTGTGATAGCCAAACCGAATGCCGTTCTTTTTAGCTATTTCGCCCATCTTATTGAATTTCTCTGCAGTTGCTTTCCATCCATCAAGGTTGGATCGGAACTTTTCAGCCAAAAAGGGATAAATGATGTATTTGGCTCCGGTAGCTGCCGTTGCTGCAATCACTTTCTCGGCCATATCGAGTTCGAATGTTGTGTGTGAACTGTTTAAAGGCATTCCCAATCCATTTACAAAATCAACAAAAGGTTTGGCGGCCATTCCGTAGAAAGTTCCGTCAGTTGCATTATAACCTGCAGCTTCGAGTGAATTGTATCCTATTTTAGCGAGTTTTTCGAGTGTACCTTTAAGATCTTTTTGTAATTTATCACGAACAGAATACAATTGCAATCCGATTGTTTTTTTCTCCTGCGTGAATGCACCCAGAGGTAAAATCATTGATGCGGCAGCAAAAGCTGCAGTTATTTTCAAAAAATCACGTCGATTGTTCATAGTAAATAATATTAGGAGTATATATCATGATTGGTATTAATCTTATCAGATACATAAACACTCTACAATAGAAAAAGATCTGTTCATGGACAATAAATGGCCTCATTCGTTTTCAATCAAGAGGATATTTGTACTTTAGCAACCAGATCTGCAAAATTGAAATTCAGCAGATGAACAAACACAATATTCCATGAAACTTAAACAAACAACGGCGATTCTGATCTTTTTACTGTTTTCATGTCTTAACATCTATGCCCAGGAAGAAACAACTCTTGTAAAGCTTAAGGATCAGGTTCCTTCATTTACGTTCGAGTCAAAACCAGGGATATCACAAAACATTTCCGAATTTAAGGGAAAGACAGTACTGATTACTTTTTTTGCCACCTGGTGCGGTCCTTGCCGTAAGGAACTACCGCATATTCAGTCAGAGCTGTTCAATAAATACAAGAATAACCCGAATTTCGAAATCCTGATTTTTGGCCGTGAACACAGTTGGGCTGAGGTGAATAAATTTAGGACAGAGAATAATTTCACTATGTCATTTTATCCTGATCCTGAACGTAAAATATATTCAAAATTTGCCAAGCAATTCATACCCCGAAATTTCCTGATATCTCCTGAAGGCAAAATAATCTTCAGTACCATAGGCTTTGAAGATAAAGACTTTAAACAACTGAAGAAAATGATTGAAAATCAGCTAACAGAAGGGAAAAAGGAATGAGGAATCAGAAAAGCTGATCCAAAGAATTCCTTCAGCATTTATTTTACCGCCACCGTTTCGATTTCAATCAGGACTCCCATCGGCAATTTCTTTACGGCAAAAGCTGCACGTGCAGGTGGATTTTCAGAATAATACAACCCATACACTTCATTCATAGCCTTAAAATTAGCCATATCGCTAAGGAAGCAGGTTGATTTTACAACATCACTATAGTTATAACCCGCTTCTTTCAGGATCGCACCGATGTTGTTCAGAACCTGTAACGTTTGTTCCTTAATTCCACCTTCTACAACTTTCATTATTTTTGGATCAAGCGGAATCTGACCCGATACATAAAGGGTATCTCCAACTTCAATGGCCTGGCTGTATGGGCCGATAGCGGTAGGTGCATCGATGGTTTGGATAATTCGTTTCATGATTGAATGAATTAATGGATGATTGTATTGTTGTATTTCAAATGTTTAATTACGCCCCATGTTTCTCAGACAAATACCTTTCGGCATCGATAGCCGCCATACAGCCTGAACCAGCTGCAGTTACAGCCTGTCGGTAGATTGAATCCTGAACGTCCCCACAGGCAAATACTCCGGGAACTTTTGTTTTAGAAGTGCCTTCAATCGTTTTAATATATCCCACTTCATCGGTATCCAGAAAATCTTTTACAAAATCAGAATTTGGCGTATGTCCGATAGCCAGGAAAAACCCATCAATCTTAATTGAAACTTCTTCTTCTTCAGGAGTTCCTTTCTTTTTCCAAAGAGTCATGCCTTCAACTACCCCATCGCCAAATAAACCTTTGGTCTGACGTTCCCATAAGATTTCAACGTTTTTCACACGCATTACCCGATCCTGCATAACTTTTGAGGCCCGGAGTTCATTTCTGCGAACAATCAGATAAACCTTATTGACCAGACCTGCCAGATAGATTGCTTCTTCGACAGCGGTATCTCCTCCGCCTACAACAGCTACATCTTTACCGCGATAAAAGAAACCATCACAGGTGGCACAAGCAGAAACTCCGCTACCCGCATATTTTTTCTCATCCTCCATACCCAAATATTTGGCAGTTGCTCCGGTGGCTATAATCACTGATTCTGCTTCAATGATTTTTTCATCATCGATCCAGACTTTATGAACAGATCCCGAGAAATCAACTTTAGTGGCTAATCCCCAGCGCACATCCGTGCCAAAACGAACGGCTTGAGCATTTAAATCTTCCATCATCAACGGACCGGTTATTCCCTTTGGATAGCCCGGGTAATTTTCTACTTCGGTGGTTGTGGTCAATTGCCCACCAGGTTGAAGTCCCTGATACATTACAGGATTAAGGTTTGCACGTGCGGCATAAATAGCTGCAGTGTAACCCGCAGGACCTGAGCCGATAATCAGGCATTTTACTTTTTCGGTTTCCAAAGGTAATTTGTCATTACTACCTGAATTATCGTCGAGATTCAATGATTTAAACATATGGCAAAGTCTAATATTTTTGTTGTCCAAAGTTACAAAACATGTACTTATCAGCAACAATCATTCGATCAATAATTGTTAAGGTTCATAGACAAAATTTAACATACTATCCTGAGGGACTTTACGTTTAAATTAATGTCATTCAGTTTATTTATGGATTAGGTTTTTCAAGATTATTTTTAAATGGTTGAGTAAAGTTACTTCTTTAAAGTACTAATTACAACATATTAAATATTAACAACATATAAAAATTAATTAAAAATTTATTCATAAAAAGGTAACTTTTGTCAGGCTTTTCAAGTAATAAAGGGTAACTAAATAACGGGAAACTATGAGAGCGAGGAAACGGATTTTAAACATTAGGAATCAATCCAGGATTACAATTCCTAAGGAAGATTTGTGGTTTTTTAGTGAAAGTACTCCTTTGAAGCAATCACCAGTTATTGAAAGAAAATCTACAAGAGATGACGTACTAAGTATTTTAAATCAGGACTTTACCCGATACTCGCTTGAAGATTCCGGAAGGGACAGGAATAATAGAGTAAGTGGGTTTGTTGTGGATTGGCAAATGTCTGATGTGTTCTGACGGGGATTCCATTTATTGGATCACTCAAATAATATCTGCTTATATGTATATGAAAATTTAGAAATTCTTTTGTATAGGATCGTTTCAGTTTAAATGTTGAAACGGTCTTTTTTATGGACTTAGTTCAACTCCTTTATTTCCAACCCCATTTACCTTATCAATTTGAATTTTCAGATAAAGTCAAGATAAGGTAAATAATCATTTGATCCCACAAATGACAACCGAAAATACAGCTATACAATCACATATTATTATACCGTCAAAATGGAACAAGCTATCCAGGAATAAAATATCAACCAATTATTTTGTATAACAAAAGAAGATGGCTATTTTTGTAGCACTATAGTTCGGGGTGTAGCGCAGCTTGGTAGCGTATCCGTCTGGGGGGCGGGGGGTCGCAAGTTCAAATCTTGTCACCCCGACTTATTGAAAAGAAAAGAGTTATGGATTAATTTTCATAGCTCTTTTTTATTTCAGTGCCACTTTCATGCGCTTTCTAATAAGATATAATGATCATGCTAATACCTTCTTTTACTGCAATACTGTTTGGTTTTCCCTTATCAATGAACAGTACTTTTTTTTTCAGTGCTTAAAATTCAAGCCGTACATGTGCATTTCCATGGAATGATTTCAGAATTACTGTTTCAGTATTAGGATCATATTCGCCGCCTGTCACATGAACAGCCTTTTTACCATTTGGATGGGGTAATCTTATCGTCACCTCATTGGGTTTCCGGTCTGAATTGCACGTAATATCCGCTTCGATGTAGCCTTTACTGATTTCTGAATTCACCTTTACTGTAAGTGGACCAAAATAGCTTTGAACATTCGTTAATTCAATCGTTTTACCGTCTTCCAGCCATTTGCGTGGAATCGTATTCAATAATCGTAAGGTTGATCCTTCTTCGAGGTATAACATCCATCGTGTTTCCATTAGAAACCAGGCCTCTTCGTGTGTTTTATGAGGGGTGGCATGGAATAAATGCTCCCAGAAGGTATAAGTTTCCCTATCGGCCAGCGCTGAAAAGGTATTGTAATAGGTCTTTAAAAATGGCTTGACCATACCGAGTTTGGCCTGTAACCAATCGTGACGGCCGTAATAAGGCTGACTAAATACCGCATTGTTCTGTAAAAACAATTCACTTTCATAATTCAACAAGATTCCCGAAATGGGCTCATTAACACCAAAAACTTCACAGAAAACAAGATACATGGGTCCCAGCAGTATGTCAGGCACCGTAAATGTCCCGTGTGAAAAGAATTTCTCCCTGTTGAAATAGAGCGCCCTGGGCCCGATAGCTTCTGTCCATGGGGGTAGTGTTGGGATCCAGGTCCCGTCACCAAGGGGGACAACTGGCGATTGTGCCAATGCATTAAGTGCCGATTCACGGATATCCTTTTTCCATTCATCGGCTTCCTTTTTTAGCAGTATCGATTGATCAGGATCAATTTCTGCCAGTATTTCAGCCACACGGCTTAAACCAATGTAAGCATATCCATTGAGCATAAACTGATGAAAATTATCTTCAGGATCAGCCACTTTGCCGGCAATCATTCAATATCCCCTGCCCCGAAGGCTGTCGATTTTATTGCTTGCCCTCCACTTCATCAGATAATCGCAAGCTTTAAGAATTTCAGGCTCGATCTTTTTGATCCATTCCTTATCACGGGTATATCTGAAATACTCACCAAGCGACCACAACACAGCACCGGTCTCGCCGGTATAACTCTGGTAATTCTGGATCGATCCATCCTCATGCTGCTTGTCCATGAAATAATTCAACGACCGTTTGGCAATCTCACTCCACCCCATTGAATTATAGAACTGGATGATCGGAGCGCTCTCCGTACCGATGGGTCCATAATACCCAACATTGGGGGCAAGGTCACCATCTGGCTCATTTCCATAGGTTATCAGATCCATATGCAACAGTCCGGCCTGTATCATTTCCTCAATCCTCTTTTCAGGCACACGAATCTGTGCACCCTGTTGGAGTTTAGTTTGCCAGTATGCTTTACACTCCAAAAACCGCTGATCAAACGACTGGGCCATTAGCATCAATGCCCGTTCATTGGACACAGGAGAATGGGGAAGATAAAATTCAAAGACAGCCTTTTCTCCGGGCTGAAGTAATAGGGCGACTTCTTCGTTTGGCAATGGATTTCCGTTTAGTTTTGAAACACAAAAAACACTGTCACTGTTGAAGGCCGATATTCCTGTTTTCGGATCAAAAGTATAGGGTTTCTGCCACAAATTAGCTGTTTTAAACCAGGCATAGCGTGGAACTCTACCCGTATTCGTTATTACAGATTGAAAGTAAAGTACGGTCTCTTCCTCAGGATCAAAAGATTTCTGAAGTTTTGATTTCACAATTTCTTCCTGTTGTGGCGAAAGTACATGCCCGATACTATACTTATCGGCAACAAGGTAGTTTGTACCTTTAACGGTCTGTGCTGTAAGCGGCGAATGCTCCAATGAAACAAATGAAGAGGATTTGTATTCTACGTCATCATCCATCTGAGTAGAATGAAGTATCGGCATTACTCCTTCTTCGAGACGACGCGAAGTATTGATTTCAACACCGACACCCCGTCCTATGCTGTAATTGTAGTAGATGGCACCATTTTTATTTCCCGGAACGGTAAGGGGCGATGTAACAAACCGGGGTGTAATAGCATTGGCCTGCAGGGGTGCATTGGGCATGCTCTCATTGAGCTCGAAAATACGAAAGTCACGCGACAGGCCTAACCAGGCCGAAAGGGTTTGATTCTGCGTTCGCTTAGCGGCAGAAGCAAAGGATTCCTCTGGCTCTGATTCAATCTTCTGTAATTTAGTCTGAAGTTTAAGCGATTGAATTGCTGACTGAACTTCAGAAAAAGAACGCTGATCTGAATCCTTTAGCACAACAACTGAATAATCAGGAATATAGATTGGATACTTTAAACTGACATCCCGCAGAAGAAATGAAAATGGAGCATGAGTTGTCTGAACTGAAATGAGTGTGGCACCGGGACCGGGAGCATTGTGCACATTGTTAATCCCGATGGTAATTCGAGCCGTTCCCGATGAAGTGATTTCAAAACGATTGTTCCTTACTTTCCCCTTCCCTTTGATAATTTCTATATTCCTGAGGCTGCCGTTTAATACCGTGATCGTTCCTGACGGTTTATCCTTGCTCCATTCAATGGATATTTTCTGAACAGATGGAGAGACTTGCTTTCCCTGCCCTTTCAGACCAATTGGAATTAAGGATAAAAGGGTTAAAATGCACCCCATTAATCCCAGCGGCAGCACCAATTTATTCTTCATAATCAATTTTCTGACCTTAGGTTTAGTATGAAGGGATTACAACGACAATCCTTCCTGTTTAAAACCCGCAAATGTATGTTATTACACTTGCGGGCTCAGTATTTATAACAGAAAATTCAAGCTAATTCGAGCCAATATTTCCCTGGCAGATAATATTGGTTAAACCTATTGTAGCCTGATAAATATTAATATAGCCATCGTAAACCAGCCAGTTATCATAGGTGATGGCAACGCCTGAATTAAGTTTTCGAATATTGGTGAAGCTTTTACCGATGGTTCCATCGACATTGTTCAACACCAAGGCAACAGGACCGCCACCTACAGTTGCAATTGAAGTCATGTTAACTGTTGCAGGATAGGCATCGCCTGCAATGGTACCGGTAAGCGAAATAGTAACCAATGTATTTCCATTTACCCTTTTTTCGAATAATGCAGTCCCTGAGACACCAAATGAACCTATTGTTTTTAAAGTATAGGTCTTATTGGTAGAGGTTATTACATTACCGCCAATATCGCCCTGGGCAAGAATTACATTGAGTTCGCTGCTGCTTTTAAGCACATTTACATGGCCGTCATAGGCAATTAGCTGGGTATATGACATTGTTGTTACTTCTGTTGTGCTTTTTCCAGTCGCATCAACCGGATTAAGGGTTGCAACTATATCGTCTGCTTCAACTACAGAATTTGCGCACAGGAAGGCCGGATGAGATCCTGAAGGAGCGCCGGTCAATGTAATATCTACGGTAGTTACAGAACTGCTCGTTTCGGTGAAAGTGACTGTCCCAGAAACTCCAAGCACATCTTTTACCTTTAAATTATAAGTTGTTTTTCTGGCAGGTATATCACTTTTTTTACATCCGCTACCCCCCAACAGCAAGATTATAGCTGTAAACATGGTGAATAGGATTATTACTTTTGTAGTGTTTTTCATGGCAAATAACTTGTTTTCATTCTCCGCATCTGGCGGCTCAGGTGTGAATTGATTATCACGATATAAAGATGAAACTTTTTTCTTTGAATGATTTACACAATTACGGATAAATATTACAGAATTCACACATTGCCTGGTTCCAGCCTGCTATTAAACACGACGTTTAATAAAACTAACTTGTTTGTACTTTACCTTATGAAATCCTTATTCCACATTTATTTCATAAATGTAAATACAAAAGCACTTCAATCCAAGACTTTGGTGAATTTTGCGTTCAGATGGTATGTTTTGCTTGGCAGGGAGTAATGCGAGGCCCGCGATTTGCAATCATGGAAGATTAAAAGCGATTAAAAATCCTTGACCCATATCCGGGCAATCGGCCATAATTCGTGAAATTCGTTTTTTCTGCACGTTCTGCACGTTCTGCCCATTTGCATTTCCGATAACTCCGCCATTTCCGCTTTACGCCAATTTCATTCAATTCCTCAACTTACGCAACTTCCTCAACTTCCGCAATCGCAGTTTTTCATTAAAAAAAGTAAACAAAAATCAGATTGAGTCCAAAATTTTTGCATGATTGGCTTAAATTGAATTTCTCATTTTCTATATCGGCAGAGCATCGCCAGGGATGGTGAAATAAAACGTACTTCCCTTTCCCTCTTCACTATCTACCCAAATTTCTCCGCCGAGCTTTTCAATAAAATCTTTGCACAACTCAAGTCCAAGTCCAGAACTGGGCTCATCATCGGTACCTTTCCGGTTGGTTTTAACGTTAAGATCGAATAAATTATTCAGTATGGCCGGACTCATTCCAATACCGGAATCCTTCACAGATATTTCAACCAAATTATTCCCGGAGACTTTTGCTGAAAGACTTATTTTCCCACTTCTGGGTGTGAATTTCACCGCATTTGAAACAAAATTGCGGATGACGGTCTGAAGCATGTTCGTGTCAGCAACAACCATGATATCAACCGGAATATCGTATGATATTTCAATTTCCTTATTTTTAATAGATTCCATCAACATTTCCATGCTTTTGCTAACCGATGAAAACAAGGAAACAACTACCGGATTTAAAGGAACCAAACCCCGTTGCATTTTGGCCCATTCCAGCAGGTTATCAAGCAAACCATATAAACTTGAAGCTGATTTTTCCATGCTTACGGCCATCTCCTGAAGTTCTGCCCTTTCCATGGAAGGAAGATTTTCTACAAATAGCTGTGTAATGCCAATAAATGAACTAAACGGGCTGCGCAGGTCGTGGGCGATGATGGAGAAAAATTTATCCTTCTCGGCATTGGCTTTCAAGAGTTCTTCATTTTTAAGTTTAATTTCTTTCTCCACACGCTTAATTTCTGTGGCATCAATTCCAAAACCCATGATGTATTTTTTATCCTGAAGGTCTAACCGGATTCCATTTAAAATAAATGGAATTGGACGTCGGTCTTTAGTTAGCAATTCATCTTCAAATACAAAGGGTCCCTGATCAATAATCTTTTCTGCGGCTTCGAGCATGTAATCCCTTGTTTTAGAATCAATCCAATCAGTTACTTTCCAGTTTTGTAATTCATGATTTTCATATCCCAACAAAGTTTCATGGTTTTTATTCCAACGAACAAGTTGCATATCAGGGTAGCTGAACAAATAAAAAAGTCCGGGAAGGTTGTCTAACAATGAGTTGGTAAATAATTGTTCCTGGAGGAGCAGATCCTCCGCAATCTTCCGATCAGTAATATCAGTATGAGTACCGCTCATTCGGATTACTTTACCTTCCGAATTCCATTTAACGGCCTGTGCCTGATCCAGAATCCATTTATACTGACCATCTTTGGTTCGCATCCGGTATTCAAGACGGTGCATAGGGGTTATACCTATCAAATGATCTTCAATCGATTTCGAAACTATTGCCTTATCTTCAGGATGAATAAAATCACTCCATTGCTTTACCGTAAATTCAATATCTTCGAGATGGTAACCAATCATTTCAGCCCATCGTTCATTTCTCTTCACCTCATTGGTTTCTAGGTTCCAATCCCAATAACCCAACTGACTACCCTGTAAAACATACGTTAAACTCTCTCCACTTTCCTTTAGGTCCTCTTCCACCTTTCTCCGTGTTTTAATCTCGGCTGTTAGTTCTTCCGTTCGCTCATCCACCAGATATTCCAGATTGTCATTCATATATTTCAATTGTTCCTGGGTTTGAAGGAGCTTTGCATTTTGCTGAATAGCACCTTCGTAAATATTGAGCAGGAGTTTGATCGTTTGTCGCTGGTCTGACTGAATAATCCGTTTCTTTCCCTCAAAATTGATTTCCACACCAAACGAGCCTTTTCCCGTCTCGATTCCTGACTGATCTGCCAATATCTTTTCAATGTGTGAGATCAGATAATCCTGATCATAGGGTTTGGTTATAAAGCTATCAGCTCCCGATACTAATCCTTCAATAACCTCCTTAGTGCTGTTAAGGGAAGTCAGCAATATAACAGGTGTGTTTTTCGTGGATTCCTGAGTTTTAATTTGCCGGCAAAGCTCATAACCATCCATACCCGGCATCACGATATCAGAAATAACCAGTGAAGGTGTATTTTCAGAAAGCCATTTCAGTGCACTTTCCGCGTCATCGACAAGGACTACCTTATAGTTTTGACCTAGAAGAATATTTTCTAAAAGCATAGACTGGGTCCGGCTATCTTCGACGACTAAAATCAGTTGATTCATATTTCAATCTTTTATATTTTGACACAGAACCGACAAAACTCCTGCAATTTTATCCGGCGCAAGAACCTGATCAGCCGCGCCAATCCGAACTGCTTCTCCAGGCATCCCAAATACCACGCAACTTGCTTCATCCTGCACGATAGTAATGGCACCTCTATCTTTCATGTTTTTCAATTCCCTGGCGCCATCCTTTCCCATACCTGTTAGTAGCACACCAATTGCATTCGGGCCCATCACTTCGGCAACCGATCGAAAAAGAAAATCGACCGATGGGCACAAGTTATTTTCAGGAGGGAGTTTACCTAGAGTTATCCTTGGTCCTGGCTTTATTCCCATTTGAAGGTCATCCGGTGCGAGATAAACATTACCGGGTTCAATCAAATCTCCGTCTTTTCCAATATTTACCAGTAGTTTGGAAGAACCTGCCAGCCAATCCCTGAATCCATTCAGAAATCCCCTGGCAATATGTTGCACGATAAGAACCGGAACCGGTAAATCCTTCGGTAAATTAGACAGGATGGTCAGTAAAACAACAGGCCCTCCTGTGGAAGCACCGATGGCAATAAGCTGAATATCTTTATTTTCCGTATTTACTGACTGCAATTTTTGAATTGGCCGGATTTTATGATTCATTTGTTTAGGGAAGCGCCTGACCACTTTGATCTCTGACATGAGTTTTACATACTGGATCAGTACATTGCGGGCAGCGGCGAATCCCGGATCGGCCATGCCCGGAGGGCGGAGAACAATAGCCAGGGCTCCGGCTTCAAGCAATTTGAAAGAGTTTGCCACTTCATGAGCTTCTAAACTTCCGCTTACAATAATAACGGGAGTCGGAATCGTCTCCATGATGATGCGCGTAGCTTCATATCCATCCATCCCCGGCATATGGATATCCATGGTAATCAGGTCAGGTCGTTTTTCTTTGACGAACTCAATGGCTTCAGCACCTGTACCTGCTATGCCAATAACCTGGATGTCAGGATCAGAGGAAAGCAGGTGGGTCATAAACTCCTGCACTACCCTGGAATCGTCAACTATCAGTACTTTGATCATCTGTCGTTTATTTATATTAACTTCTTTATAACTTCCAGTAAATTGCCCTGATCGAACTTGCTTTTAATGATGTAAGCATCGGCTCCTGCTTCAATTCCCCGTTCACGGTCTTCGCGAGATTCAAGCGAAGTGACCAACACCACCGGCATCTCACTCAGCTTTTTATCGTTTTTTATTTTGATGGTTAGTTCAAAGCCATTAAGTCTCGGCATATCCACATCCGTCACTATTAAATCGAATTCTTCGCTCTTTGCACGGGTGAATGCGTCAAAGCCATCCACGGCAGTAACCACATGATATCCTGCAGTTTCCAAGATATTTTTCAGTAGTGTACGGGAAGTGATTGAATCTTCAGCAACCAATATTTTACGCGATTTTGTTGAAGCTTTTCCTTCGTCCTGCGTTCCCTTTTTTCTTCCTGCAGTACGAACAGCCGATTTCATCAGGTCGGAAATATGAAGAACCGGAACAATCTTTCCCGAGCCCAGTATGGTAACTCCTGAAATATTCCGGACACGTTTCAGCAGTTTACCGAGCCCTTTTACCAGAACCTGGTGTTCGTCGAGTACTTCATCCACTTTAAATGCCATACGGTTTTCGCCTGAAATGAGTACAACGATTCGGATATTTCCGGAACTCTGCGATTCAGCAGAGGATGAACGGGAAGTTTCCTTCCGGCGTTCCGGCAAACCAAGCACATCGGCAAGGCTTACCACTGAAATAACATCTTCACCAATGCAGATGGTTTCATGATTCTCAACTGTCTTGAGTTCTTCAGGCGTCACACGCATCACCCTTTCCACATTCATGGTTGGAAGAATAAATTCGAATTCACGCAGACTAACTAAAATACCTCTGAATGCTGCCAGTGACATGGGGATAAGAATACGGAATGTTGTTCCGAAGTTCTTTTCCGTTTCCACGGTTAATTTTCCGTTCAGTTTATCCACTTTTTCGCTCACTATCGGAAGACCTAATCCACGACCCGATAAATCAGTGATAATCGCGCTGGTGGAAACTCCCGATTGGTAGATCAGTGAGAATATTTCATCTTCATTCAGTTTTTCCGCAGCATCCGGCGAAATAGCTTCTGTTTTAAGTGCAGCTTTCAAAACTTTTTCCTTGTCGATGCCTTTCCCGTCATCTGAAACCGATATCTCAACCAGTCCATTTTCCTTTGCAACAAAAGCCATAGTTATTTTTCCGCGTGGTAGCTTGTGTTGCAGCTCGCGTTCCCGGGGAGTTCCAATTCCATGATCAATGCTGTTCCTGATCAGGTGGTTCAGCGGATCTTTCAATTCTTCCAAAATTCGTTTATCAATTTCCAGGTCGGAGCCAAGAATGATAAATTCTATTTCTTTGTTTTGCTCGCGTGAAATTTCCCTTACCATTCCAGGAAAAGCTTCGACAAGAGAAGATACCGGAAGCATGAGTACCTGTTTCATGGCATCGAGGTGATCGGTTACCTGGCGATCGAGGCTAAACCGTTCCTTTTCCATAAAGCGGGTAACTTTTACCAAATGGGTTTCCAGGTTATTCAGGCGCACTTCATTTTTATCCTGCCATTCATTCCATTGAATGACAGATGCTGTAGACCGGCGTCCCCGCCATTTCATTGTTTCTGTTTTCCATTCTTCAACATCCCGGAGAATCTGAATTAATTCACTGGTTTGCTGATTGAAAGCTATTTTTGTTTGCAGAAACTCCTCCGCCTGTTGCAGAAGAGGATCTAATTTTGAAATCGAAATACGAACCATTTCAGCAAATGCCGGTTTTGAAACCGGGAGTTCATCCATTGCGGGTTCTATGGCTTTTGCAACATTGGTTGGCGATTCTCCTTTTACTTCTAAGGACTTTACCTCAACCGGTGCTGCCTCAACCGATTTTACTTCACTTTGCAGCTTTGATACATCCTGTGTTCCATTGGTAATTGGTTCCGGTGTCAATTGTCTTAATTGCTGAATCATTTCTCTCAGGGTTTGCCGTTCTACAGGTGTTTGTTGTGATCCTTCTGAGTTAACAAGTCTGGAGAGGTTTTCACCGATTTTATGAAAGAGATCGAACAACCCGGGATTCATTGTGATCTCATTTCTCTTTAATGAAGAAAAGAGGGATTCCAATGGCTGGCATACCGATTCTATTTCCTTCTTACCCACAGAGCGTGCAGCCCCTTTCAGACTATGGACTTCGCGAAACAGGGTTTCAATCATTCCGGACTGACTTTCTGTTGTCTTTGTTTTCTCCAGTTCAATTAAGCCATCAGAAAAGGATTTGATATGCTCTTCGGCCTCAATCCGGAATGTTGCCTGTATTCGCTTCAGAAATTCATTGTCTTTGGTATCCATTTTATTACTCTTTTATTTCTTCATTTTAAAATTGATCTCTACATCATCCGAAAGAATCTGATCGTTTTGTTCCACTTCATCCCGCGGACGGTTAAGGTCATTTATTCCCTGTATCTACAAATCTTCCGCTCTTCCAGAGCTCTTCGAATCTGCCTTTCCATTTTCCATTTTCCTATCCTTGAAACTTTTCGATCATTGTTTTCAGCTTTTGCCCAAGTTCATATAGACTTTTGGCAGATTTCTCTGCCTGAACCATGCTGACCGCCGTTTCTGTTCCGGCCTGGTTGATGTTCTGCATGGCCACACCAATCTGATCCATTCCGACGACCTGCTGCTGGCTCGATGCAACGATCTGCGTGGCTGCCTGAACCGCTTCATTGCTGCTTTCGGCCAGAATCCGGATGGCTTCACCAGCCTGAACCGATTGTTTTAACCCTGATTCAACTGCTTTGCTGCCCTGTTCGGTGGCCATCACGGCTGCACCGGTCACTTTCTGGATATCATTCAGGATATTCCGAACCTGTAATGTGGCCTGCTTCGATTGTCCTGCCAGGTTTTTGATCTCCTGCGCGACAACTGCAAATCCTTTTCCCTGTTCGCCAGCTTTGGCTGCTTCGATAGCTGCATTAACCGCGAGCAAATTAGATTGGTCGGCAATGTCGGTCACCGAAGCGATGATTCCTCCAATGGATTGGCTCTGCTCACTCAGACGTACGACGGTCTGTGCAATTGAATCCATTTGTTCACGGATCTTATTCATGCCATTGATTGTTTCCTCCACAGCTTTTTGTCCGTTCTGAAAAACCTGTACTACACGCTGTGCACTATCGGCTACATTCTTTGCTTTTTGTGAGGACTGTTTGGATGACTGCTGAACTTCTTCCACTGTTGAAGATGTCTCACTGATAGCCGTTGCAGTTTCCGCTGTTCCGGTTGCCACCTGGGTGGTGGCAGCCAGAATTTCGGAAGAGGAACTAACCAGGATGTTAATGGTTTCCTTTACTTCTTCAAGTACCTTTGATAATTCAGCCGTACGTTGTTTGACCATTTCTTCCAGTTGGTCGCGATAAGTAATCAACTCTTTTTCCTGCCTTTTACTTTCGGTAATATCTCGTGCTGCGGCAAAAACACCCTGTACATCACCGGCTTCATTCTTATAAACACTTGCGTTATAAAGCACATCTATAGTAGATCCATCCGAATGGCGCAGTGTAAGCGGATAATCTTTTACGATTCCCTGGGAGAATACAAGTTTGTAGCCTATCCTGGCCTTGTCGGGTTCGGTAAAATAATCGGCAAAATCGCTTCCGATGAGTTGCTCTTTCGAAACCCCCGTAGCTTTTATTGTTGTTTTGTTCACATCCATGATCTTTCCATCAGCATTTATAGTTACCAATGGATCAAGACTGGCTTCAATGAGGTTACGGGCATAAATGGAGGAGGCGCGCATTTCTTCTTGCAGCTTTTTGCGGTCAGTAATATCTCGTGCCGCTGCAAATACTCCTTGCACCTCGCCGGCTTCATTCTTATAAACACTGGCGTTATAAAGCACATCCATTGTTGATCCATTTGAATGGCGAAGTGTTAACGGATAATCTCTTACAATACCTTGCGAGAAAACCTGCTGGTAGCCAATCCTTGCCTTGTCGGGTTCGGTAAAATAATCAGCAAAATCGCTTCCAATCAGTTGTACTTTCGAAACTCCGGTTGCTTTTACCGTTGTTTGGTTCACATCCATGATTTTCCCTTCAGCATCAATGGTTACCAACGGATCAAGGCTGGCTTCAATGAGGTTGCGGGCATAAAGGGCTTTGGCGCTCATTTCTTCCTCCAGTTTAACTCGTTCAGAAATATTTTTACTGAATGATTGAATCATCACACCTAATTCCCCACCTCCTGTTTGATAAGCTGAAATATCCAGAGATAAATCTCTTGTAAGAACCAAGTTGGTAGCAACCTTTAGCGGATTTGTAATACTCATTGTCAGGAAGTAGGCTATCGCGACAGAGAGCAATATGGCCATAAACCCAAGCATCAACATCGTTTTGAGCGCGGTTGCCTGTGCCTCTTTTGCCTCAGTAAATCGCAATGCATTACATTCCTCATTGTAATGTACCAGATCATCTGTTTTTTTTATCCATCGCTTTACTCTGGGATAGGCCTGTCCAAACATGAGCCTGGTTCCTTCGTCGACCTTATCTGTCAATACAAGTCCGATTACTTTATCCTGATATTGATGGACAGAATCTGCATAAGCAATCGCTTCGCCCAAAATATCAAATCCTTTTGGATCTTCCTGGGTGATAAGTGCTTTGAGATTAGTAGCGGACTCCTGATAAGACTTTCTGTGTTCGGAAAGATCAGCTATCATCTTATGGATGTTCTCAGCTGACTGTTTCTCATATTTGGCAAGCAGGATATTTCTGACGTCGATAGCCGTTTCTCTTGCACGATCAATCATATTATTGGATAAGTTAATGCGGACATTGTATACAACCATGATCCGTGTAACCTTATCATTAATATCATTTAATTTACTGATGCTTACCATGATGATGACAATCGTAAAAGAAAGTATTAAGCTGAAACTCAATACAAAACGCAACCATATTTTCATATTTCTAAACATTTTCATTCCTCCTGATTTTGATTTATATTTTGATTTTCATATTCATATTCATATTCATATTCAAAGGCGGATTCCCAGTCTGACGACTGGCAGGCATTCCGTCCGAAATGATGTTTTTACTTCATAGAAAGTTTTCCCAATGACGGGTTTTTCCTTTTTCCCTTTTCCTTTTTCCCTTTATATTACCTCCTCATTCACAATTATACTCTTATCAGTCAATAGGTTCTCAGCACTTAAAATTATCAGGCGCTCCTTGGTTACCCCCATCAGATACTCTTCGCCGATGCCTGAAACGGTGTAAGGAACGGCCCGGATATCTTTCACTGCAACGATTTGTGTGCCGTGAACGACATCAGCCAAAATGCCAAACTCCATTTGGTCATTGTGCAGGATGATGACTTTGTTCAGTTCTCCAATTCCTTTTTCAGGAAGATTAAAAAGCTTTTTCAGATCAATAACCTCCAGTATTTTCCCCCGGACATTGATGACACCCAATATATAGGAGGGAACACCGGGCAATGCGGTGAATTCTTTAATGTGGTAGACTTCACGCACAAAATCAGTTTCAATCCCATAGTTTTCTTCAGATAAGGTAAAAGCGATGATTCCAATATATTCAGAACCCTCTGTTTTAAGTTCCGGTTCCTTTGCCATCTCCACGGCACGCTTCTTCAGTAATACGCGGTTTTCTGTTTTCATAGAAGTGTAAGTTTTTGCATGTTGGGCAGAATAATTTCGAGCATATATTTTGCCGATAATCCTTCCGATTCAGGCAGGATTTCATCATCAGCGCAAGAGCTTAATAAATCAAGCACATTAGTTAAATATTTTTTGGCCTGCCTTAGTTTTCCTTCCTGAAGACTGATATTTCCCAAAACAAAATGCCCCATGATAAAATCGGGATCAAGATAGATGGCTTGTTTGACGGAAGCAACTGCTTCACTGGTCTGGCCAAGCTCTTGCAGAATAGACGACCGCAGGAAATACAAACCGATAGCCAGTTTATCTGATTCTATGCCCTCATTACATAACAGGAGCGCTTCCGAAAGATCGCCCTTGTTGGCCAGAAAACGGATTTTCAGTGAGATAGCTTCGATAGGTTCTGTCACTGAAACAACTTCAGGTTCAGGTTTAACGGTAAGATCATTTTCTGTTGCCCATAAAATTGAACTTACCTGAACAGGTTCGGGTAATATTTCAGGAATAAAAACAGGATACTTTGTTTCAGAAGTTTCCGGCCTGACTACAGGACCCGGCAGGGGAAGGTCATGATTGTAACCGAAGGCTGGAACTACTTTAAAAGACTTAAATTTCTTGTCTGATTTTTGATATAGAACGGCGCCCGGGAAATTAACCGCCCTGAATTGCGAAAACCGCTGCGAATTGAGTTCACACGAAGAGACAACAAACCATCCATCGGGATTTAGAGAATGAAAAAGATTCTGAGAAATTTTACTGATCCATTCATCCGTGAAATACATTAGGACATTCCGGCAAAAGATAATATCCATGGCATAGATATTATTGGTAAGTGATGGAAAGCTGTTATCGGTCAGGTTCAGATTTGAAAAAGTAACCATATTCTTTATCTTCGGAAGAACTTCATAATTCCCGTTTCCCAGGTGATGAAAATAGTTGGCTTTTAACCAGACCGGACAATTTCGGAACGACCAACGACTGTAGATTCCGGATTCCGCTTTAATCAACGCTTTGGGATTCATATCGGTGCCCAGGATCATGATCTGCCAATCCTTAATGTCCGGGATTGTCCGATGCAGCGCAATTGCCAGTGAGTAGGCTTCTTCCCCGGTTGAACAACCTGCACTCCAAATCCGGATACTCTTCTCCCCGTTTTTCTTCAAAGCGATTAATTCAGGCAGGATATAGTTTGTTAAAGCAGAAAAAACCGGTTCCTCCCTCCAGAAATAGGTTTCAGAAATGGTCAGGTACGATGCCAGAATCTTGATCTGCTCCTTTTCCAGGTCTGAAGATAACAGCCAGTGAGTGAATTCATCAAAATGCTGAAAACCGAACTCAGCAGCAGCCATCGTAAGGTTACGGGTGAGCATATTCCACCTGTCCACGGGAAAGTGCAATCCCATGCTGGCAGTAATCACCTCGCAAACACCTGCTAATCCCGTTTCTTTCGGCTTTTGGTTCATTTACCTTTTTTTTGATAACGCCCGTTCCAGCTCCATTTCCTCATGCAGATTAAGAAATTGTTCAAGGTCATAGATAAGGATGAGTTCATTCTCAATCTTCACAACCCCCTTGATATATTCGGCAAAGGGCATAGTTTCTTTCGTATCCACCTGTTGCCTGGAGGTAATATTTTGAATACCGCTCACCTGGTCTACCAATAGGGCAACCAGCCTTTTCCCGGTATCAGCAATAATCAGCTGGTCATCAGGAATAAGCTCCCTGGGAGTCAATCCAAATCGTTTACGAATGTCAACCACCGGGATGATCAGCCCCTTTACATTGATGATTCCTGAAATAATATGCGGCGCTTTGGGTAAGTTCGTGATTTCAACCGCATGGATAACACGGACAACCGTTTCCAACGGAAGTGCGTATCCCTGTTCATCGAGCGTAAAAACAACAAGTTGTTCCATAATTAGTCTCCTTTCGTTTCATTGGCTATCCGTGTAATTACTTCAGTTAACCCGGCGATATCCTGGTTTTTATCAAAAAAATAATCGGCTCCTTCAGCCAGACAGCGTTCACGGTATTGTTTATAGGGATAATTCGTCAGGATGATAATCTTTAGTCGTGATCCAACCTCCCTGATTTTTTTCAGCACTTCTATCCCATTCATTTCAGGCATTCGGATATCAAGAATTGCAATATCGGGATCGGTTTCACGAATGAGTTGTAAGGCTTCCGCTCCATTTTCAGCTTCCGTCACTACGAATACCGAATCCAATTTTCTCATTAATCCTTTGAGCCTGTCTCTTAAAAGAGATGAATCATCTGCGATTAATATTTTCATTTCTTAAGTATATAAATATTTATTCATCATAGCCATCAAATGATCTCTTCTTATAGGTTTAGGGAGATAATCGATACAACCTGCTTCGATGCATTTTTCCCTGTCACTGCTCAGGGCATAAGCTGTTGTGGCGATAATCGGCAATTGTTGCCTTCCGGCTTTAATAATCCGGGTAGCCGTTATTCCATCCATTTCAGGCATTTTAATATCCATGAGTACGAGTGAGATGTCCTTGTTTTTTTCACAATGCTCAACAGCCTCAAGTCCATTAACGGCGACGACAATGTTAACCCCTGTTGATTTCAGCACGGTTTGCAGGTAGAATAAATTTATTTCTTCATCTTCAGCCAGAAGAATCGTTTTATCCTTCCATGAAACCTGACCGATTTCCTTTTTAATTTCCATGTTTGGGAGTAATTCTGTCAGTGCAATAATCCCTGGAATTTCAAACGTAAAAGTGCTTCCGTTTCCGGGAGAGGAATCGACACGAATAGTTCCTCCCAGCATGATTATATATGATTTTGCCAGAGAAAGACCCAGTCCTGTTCCTCCGTATTTTCTCGAATTACTTAATTCAGCCTGCCTGAAGCGATCAAAAATAGCTTCATGTAGTGAAGGATCAATTCCGATTCCTGTGTCAGAAATACTAAAGATGAGTTGTTGGTCATTATTGTGTACCGCAATTTCAACAGTTCCCTGTTCTGTAAATTTAAGCGCATTTCCGATGAGGTTATTCAAAATCTGCCTTAGCTTTGTCGCATCACTCCTGATGGCTAACGGATCGGTGGAAATTTGTTTATTCATCACCAGCTTCAGGTTCTTCTGACTGGCTTGCAGTTCAAAGACGTTTTTGATTTCTTCCAATAATTCATTTAGGTTGAAAACTTCCTGATGTGTAATTTCCTGTTTTGCTTCAATCTTCGAAATATCCACAATATCAGTAATGATGTGCAACAATTGATGCGTGGCATGATTGATCATCGTTAAAAATTGTTCCTTATTTCCCTTGTCCAGGTCAGGATCATTCAACAGCTCTGAAAAGCCAAGTATCGCATTCATCGGGGTGCGTATTTCATGCGACATGTTGGCGAGAAAGGCCGATTTGAGCTGATCGCTTTCAACAGCTTTTTCTTTGGCCCGGAGCAATTCCTCTTCGGCTAGTTTACGTATGGTTATCTCACGGATGATACCTGTAAAAAACTGATCATTCAAGGTTGACCATCTGGCCATGGAAACTTCAATCGGGAAAATTTCCCCATTCTTTCGTTTCCCATGAAATTCAACCGTTTTCCCGATCACATGTGGCAAACCACCTTGTTTGATCCGGTTGAATCCTGCAAGGTGCAGTTCAAGGTAATTATCCGGGATTAGGATTGTAATTGATTGCCCGATAATTTCATCCTCCCGATAACCAAAGGTTTTGATTGCTCCCTGGTTCCAACCTACAATGATCCCTGCATCATCAGCAGTGATAATCGAATCGACAGCAGAGTCGGCAACAGCCCGGAATCGTGCTTCGCTTTGTGTTGACTCTTCCTGAGCCCGCCTTAGTTCGCTGATATCCTGAAGTACACTGCGGCTGTGTAGTACATTCTCATGATCATCTTTTACCGCCGTGGAATTAATCAGAACCGGTATCTTTCCTCCAAGCGCTGTAATCAGCTCTGCTTCAGAATTCCGTATTTCACCGACCTCTTGAAAGATTTGAAAGTTCTTTTTTACCGTTTCAAGACAATCCGGATGAAAACGCGAAAAAACAGATTCACCTATCACCTCTGTACGTTTAAAACCCGTTTTTCGCAACAACGTTTCGTTGCATTCAATCACTTTTTCGGTTAAATAATCAACCGACATAAACATGGCCGGAGCATTATCATACAAATCCTGGTATTTTAGCTCATTCCGTTTAAGTTCCAGGGTTCGCTCCTCCACCATTTCTTCCAGGTTTTCGTTCAGCGTCTGAAGTTCCTCCTGGGTATCGAGCAACTCCCTGTTGCGGATAACTGCCGCTTCATAGGTAGAGATCAGCAGGGTTAGCATCTGTTGCTGATCGGCTGTAATAAACCTGCGTTTGCCGCCAAACATAATTTCGACCCCAATGCGAACACGTTCGGTTTGATGAAGTTTACGGTTTGCAATGATATGTTCGACATGCGACAACAAATATTCCTCAGAATAGGGCTTTGTGATGAAATTATCAGCGCCGCATTCCAATCCTTCGATCACATCTTCCGGATTAGAGAGCGAAGTCAAAAGTATTATTGGTATTTCCTCCTTACGATTCTGATTTTTGACCCTTCGGCAGAATTCGTACCCATCCATTTCGGGCATTACAATATCGGTAATGATGACTTTGGGATCATACCGTTCAAGAACCGATAATGCATGCAGTCCATTGTTAGCGCCCAGGACTGAATAATGATATTTTTCCAGCAGGTATTTCAATTGTTCCGCCTGTGTCAGACTGTCTTCGACGATAAGGATATCGATCTTTTCTTTACCTTTGCCAAGCCACTCATCCATAACAATTAAGTTAATTAATTAAGGAATAAAGATAACACAACCATAATTAGATTATAGTCAGGGGCAATGTAATAGATGTAGGAGAAAGGATGATTTTTTTGTAGGGGAAAGACTACATTAGCTTATTCAATCAACCCATTTTTTACTGCATATAAGGTCAGTTCTGCATTTTTATTCATGCCCATTTTCCCAAGCAGCCTTGTACGATGGGTACTTACAGTTTTATCACTTACAAAGAGTTTTTTACCGATTTCGGTGACCGAAATGCCCTGGGCCAGCATACACATCACCTGGAACTCGCGTTCCGAAAGCCGCTCATGAAGCGGGGTACCGGCCTGATCAGCAGAATTGAATGCCAGCTTTTCGGCAATGACTGAGGAGATATATTTCTGGCCAAGTGAAATTTTATGAATTGCCGATTCAAGTTCTTCAAAGGCGCTTTCCTTCGAAAGATAACCGGACGCTCCCATCCGCAAGGCCCTTACTGCATATTGTTCCTGCGGATAAACGCTTAATATCAGGATATTTTGTTTTATCCCTAACGTCTTCAGCGTTTGAAGGATGTCGAGACCGCTCAATCCAGGCATTGAAATATCGAGAATGACAAAGTCATACGTTTCCGTCTTGATTTTCGCGAGTGCATCGTGTCCGTTTTCTGCCTCGTCAATGATCGAAAAAAGATTCATATCGATTAATACCTGGCAAAGTCCTTTTCGTACAATCGTGTGGTCATCGGCAATTAATATCTTCATAACAAATAGCTTTGGGTGAATTCGGATAACCCGGAAGCCAGCGGAACGCAAATTCTCACCTTCGTACCGGCATCCGATCCGCATAAAATATCAAATGTACCGCCTGCCTGTTTTATCCTATCGTGCATACCCCATAAACCAAGCGATTGCCTGGATTTTAATTTATCAATCGACATCCCGTCCCCATCATCTTCAATATCGAGAACGATATGCTCATTAATTTTATGTAATTTTATATGAACCGTTTGGGCATGGGCATGCCGAATTATATTGGTAAGTGCCTCCTGCAGTACACGAAAGATAGCCAGATTTTCCGAATCACTTTTGGTCTGTACCTCATCCAGGTCCATGATCACTTTCAATTTTGTGCGTTTTTCGAACTCTTCGGCATACCATTCAATGGCAGCAGCCAAACCCAGATCGTCAAGAATTCCCGGGCGCAGTTCTGACGAAATTCGTTGAACGTCGCCAATCGTAGCAGTAATAAGGTCAACCATCCCTGCAAGTTTTGCCTTAATTTCCGGATTCACCGTTGCATTTGCCTGTAGCCAGTTCATATCAAGCTTCAGCGCTGTCATCGACTGGCCCAGTTGATCATGGATCTCCCTGGAAATCAGAGCCCGTTCATCCTCCCTGATTTCGACCATGTGTTTTATAAGCTGTTCACGAATCTCATTCTGTTTCTGTATTTCTTCTGCTGCTTTTTTGCGCTCGGTAATGTCTTTATCTATTCCGCGGTATCCTTTGAAATTTCCTACTGCATCCATAATTGGGACACCATTGGTGAGCAGGCATATTCTATCCCCATTTACATTGATATTCCAGTTTTCCAGATCTTTTATGGGCGCCCTTCTCTTTGCGATTTCAGCGAATATAGGTGCCACTCTTGCCGCTTCCTCAGGTGGCATGAAATCAAACGGTGTCTTTCCGATCACATTTTTCCCGGGAGCTCCAAAAAGATCAAATCCCTTTTGAGAACTATATGTGTAAATGCCATTCTCGTCCACCTCCCAGAGCCAGTCCGCCAGGCTGGAAATGACATCTTTCAACCGCTGTTCACTTATCTGCAATGATTCCTCTGCCTGCTTGCGATCGGTAATATCAATCGCAGTGACATAGCACTGTTCCCCATTTTCGGCAGCTATACCTGTAAGATGAACATAGGTTGTCGAGTTACCAATCGATAGGGAAACTTCGCCAGTCTGCTGCGATTTGCTGTTGAATACTCTGTCAATGAAGAGATTGAAAACTGATCGGACATTGTCAGTTACAAAAAATACAAATCTATTGTTTTTAAGATAAGCGCGTTCTTTGCCTAACATCTTAGCCCCACTGAGGTTTAAATCTATAATTTCACCTTCTTTGGAAAGAGTAAAATAGCCTGATGGTGCAAAATCATAAAGCTCAATATATTTTTCTTTAGCAAGTTCTGCTTCCCTTTCCTTTGCCAGCCCGAGTTCTTCGTTCTGCATTTCGAGCTCAATCTGATGCACCTCAAGTTCATGAATAAGTCTTTCAACATCAGCCTCAGACCGTTGTAAACCAGAGGTTGAAGCTTTCTTCGTCAACAACGTTTCAGCTTTTTGGCGAAGACTTGATGGATCCAGCGAAAGGTTGCTTTGCTTATTCATAAAGCGATTTCTCTTTTATTGATTTAAGGTCGTTTACATTGAATTTATAATGATCGAATTTAACAATACCAGCTTATCAATTTGAAAACTTTCATTAACAGGCTTTTTATTGGTCTGACAAATAAATGTGTATAAACCCTTTAAATAAAATACGTTTGATAATGCGGGGGATTCATGCGATAAATGTATAAAAATATCTTTAAAAAATTTGAAACATTTATCAGGTTCTATCAGAAGACTATCAACCCCAAATAAGGTAATAAGGTTTTGTGCTGTGAGCGCAGATCCCGAGTACCCGGGACTAAGGTTATCAATAAAAATAAGGTTTAAAGAAAAGGCGATCAAAGTTATTTGGATACGGGAGTCGAAAAAGATATGGGTACACCATAGCTGATGTGGGCAGGCAGACGGCTAATAATATTTCGCGC
This sequence comes from Prolixibacteraceae bacterium UBA6029, assembly GCA_002429385.1. Classification (GTDB taxonomy): domain Bacteria; phylum Bacteroidota; class Bacteroidia; order Bacteroidales; family Prolixibacteraceae; genus Aquipluma. Next base: position 54,784 of record DIZL01000067.1, read on the forward strand.
CCTCGTCCCCTCTCCAATTCTCATTTTCTCCCCATCTCATTTCTCCCCATTTCCCTCTCGTCTCATCGTCACCTCTTTCCTTCGTCTTTTTTCATCTTCTCCTCTCCGAAGGATTATCCTGCGACCCGGGGGCCTTCTGCTGTTCCCTGAATAACAGAGCCCGTTTTGCGTACTACCGGGGCTATACCAAAGTGCTTATTTGTGATTACATTACGTATAAAATAAGTAGGGTCTGCTGAAAAACCGGAT
>DIZL01000067.1:55252-67468 GCA_002429385.1 Prolixibacteraceae bacterium UBA6029
TATTAGAATATAATTGAACCATCATCGAATAACCTTCGAATAACCTTCGAATAATCTTCGAATAATTTAAAGGGTTATAGGCTTAATGAAAGCGACACAACAACAACAGGGCAGAAGCGCATTGCATTTTGGGGAAGAAGTATTTTGGAATAGCACACGACACGAGTTCGGTGCATGGATATTGAAGTTTCAATTCAAATTTCCTTGCACTTATTTTAAATTTAATGCGGTCATTTTATTGAAACACTGAATATTATGAGTTTTTCAGCAGACCCTAAGTATAGCCTGAGTATACCATATGTGTTTATTAACACATATGGTATACTCAAGGTGACACTTTGGGGATAACCGGTTAACAGGAAATCCAACCCTGAACATGATCGAATCCCATTTCCTCATCCCGTTAGGGATGCCCGCCTGCTAAGGCTACCGTGTACCCACAAATTCAATTACTGTTTTTATCATTTTCAACATTACATACCGGTAGTAAATTTGATAAAAACATGATTTATGTCATATTCACGTAATTATTTCTATTGTACATTGTCATAGATATGATTCTTCCTTCAAAGTGGTGAAAAGGGGTTTTCTTCATTATGGACAGAATATGTACAATTGATTTTTTATGAAGAGTATTTCAGCCAATTTTAGTCAAAATGCTGTAACAATGGACAACATTCAGTTTAACGATATTTTTAACCTGGATGAGATCCAACATTTACAGGATTTATTTTCGGAGACTACAGGGGTAGCTTCCATCATTGCACATCCAGATGGGAAGCCCATCACAAAGCCAAGTAACTTCTGCGATTTGTGTGCCAACATCATGCGCAAATCGTACAAGGGGCTTGCAAAGTGCTACGATTCAAACGAATTGCTTGGCATGTACAATCCTCGGGGGCCACTTTTGCAACCGTGTCTGGGCTGTGGAATGTGGAATGCAGGGGCGAGCATTACCGTGGGCAATAAACATATGGCAACCTGGCTTATCGGGCAGATACGCACGGAAGAGGTGGACGATCAGCTACTTGTAAACTATGCCGATGACATCGGCGCCGACAGGGAGGAGTTCATAAAAGCCTACCGCAGGGTTCCTTTTATGCCTCTGGAGCAGTTTCACAAAGTTTCGAACATGCTGTTTGCCTTTGCAAACGAAATATCCGAAAAGGCTTACGGCAATTTCCTGTTGAAGAGACAGATCGCCGAACATGAAAAGACAATTTCAGAAAAGAAAGAAGTTGAAGAACAATACAAAGCCTTGTTTGATCTGTCAAACGATGCCATTTTCTCGGTGGACCTGAAGACGGGAATCTACCTGAATGTCAATAAAGCTGCCGAAATCCTGACCGGTCGGTCAGCAGACGAACTAAAAAAGCTGAAGACTTCTGATTTAACACCAAAGGATGCCGACAAACGACTGGTAAAGATAACCGGAGTAAAAGAAACCATTGAATTGGGCGAAGTTGAATATCACCGGCCGGATGGATCAATCCGAACGGCCTTGCTCTCCTCGATTCCTTTAAATGAAAGAAAGATCTTTGGTATTGCACATGATATCACCAAACGAAAACAATTGGATATCGCTTTAAAAAATTCGCTTGCCCTGAATGAAGCAACACTTGAATCAATCCATAACGGCATCCTGGTAGTTAATGATCAGGGTACGGTCATCAAAACCAACGCTAAATTTGCGGAGATGTGGGGCATCCCGGAAGAGATCCTTGCCTCAGGAGATGATAAAATCCTGATAGGGAGCGTACTTGCGCAACTGGCCGATGCGGATAGTTTCATTGCTAAAGTCGCCGAATTATATGAAAAGCCCGAAGCAGAGAGCCTGGATGTGATCAATCTGAAGGACGGACGGATCTTTAAACGTATTTCGAAGCCCATGTACCTTGGAGGTAAACCCAAAGGAAGGGTCTGGTCATTTCTCGACATCACCGAACGCATCAGGGCTGAAGAAGCCTTGCTCAACAGTAAAGCACATTTGCACACCCTGATACAAACCATCCCCGACCTGGTCTGGCTGAAAGATCCTTCCGGGGCATATATTTCATGTAATATACTGTTCGAACGACTGGTGGGAGCCAGAGAAGAAGAGATCGTCGGAAAAACCGATTACGACTTATTTGATCACGACAATGCTGACTTTTTCAGGTCCAATGACCGTAAGGCCATTGCAGCCGGAAAGCCCACAAACAATGAAGAATGGCTTACCTTTGCCAACGATGGCCATCGGGCCTTGCTGGAGGTGATCAAGACTCCGATGTTCGATTCCAAAGGAACTTTAATCGGGGTTCTGGGAATCGGTCACGATATCACCGAACGGAAACGAATGGAAGAGGACTTAAAGGATAGTGAAGATAAGTTTTCAAAGGCATTCTTGTTATCTCCCTATGCCATTACCATCACGAGCGCAAAAGATGGAAAATTCGTCGAAATCAACGATGCCTTTACAAGCTTATCAGGGTTTACCCGCGAAGAAGCATTGGCTGATTCATCAACAGGACTCAACCTTTGGGCCAATATTGAAGACCGAAAACAGGTCATCTCAACTCTTCTTAATGGCGGTGAAATTGAGGGAAAGGAATTCCTGTTCAAAAAAAAGGACAACCAAATAGTTACCGGGTTATTCTCTGCCCAGGTCATTCATTTGAATAACGAACCCTTTATTCTCTCGAGCATCAATGATATTACCTACCGTAAACTTGCAGAGACAGAAATAAAACTTAAAAACGAACAGCTTATCCTGGCCCACGCTGAAAAAGACAAATTCTTTTCCATCATCGCGCACGACCTGCGCAGTCCCTTCAGCAGCTTTCTGGGGCTGACTCAAATTCTGGACGAAGAATTGAGTGAGTTGACCCTGGATCAAATACACGAGCTGACCCATAGCATGAAAAACTCGGCCTCCAATCTTTATCGTCTGCTCGAAAACCTTTTACAGTGGGCCAGGATGCAGCAGGGCCTGATGCCTTTTCATCCGACACTTCTGCAATTATATCCTATTGTTGAAGAATGCATCTCCATTGCACGTGAACCGGCCAAAAACAAGGGAATTGAACTGAATTTCTCCGTTTCCGAAAACATTGACGTTTTTGCCGACCTCAACACCTTGCTGACCGTAATCCGCAACCTGGTTTCAAATGCCATGAAATTTACAACCCGTGGGGGAGCTATAGATGTTTTTGCCGAAATAAGCGACAACAAGAGCGTGGTCATCTCGGTTAAGGATACCGGTATCGGCATGAGTCCTGAACTACTTGCCAATTTGTTCAGGATCGATGTGCGAACCAGCAGACCGGGGACCGAAGGAGAGTCCAGCACCGGGCTTGGATTAATGCTTTGCAAAGAGTTTATAGAAAAACATGGCGGCAAATTGTGGGTTGAAAGTGAAGTGGAAAGAGGAAGTACCTTTTACTTTACGCTTCCGCATACAATTTCCGATGAAATTATTTAACGAAACCCACTTTAGAATTACCACCATATTTATTCATAAGTTTGTAGTAAAATCAGGGATATCATGAAAACGAAATATTTACTCATCACCGCAATAATATTTCTCTTTGCAATAGTTTATTTGCAAATAAATCTTCATAACCAAACCCAGAAAGAGTTAATAGAAAAATTCAAAACCGAGCAAGAGATTACAGCAAGCCATTTTGCAGAGGAAGTTGAAACTTTTCTGCACGAAGAAACTGACAGGATCAAATCGTTCGTTTTATTCCAGGGGTTGCAACATGGGAAAATGAGCGAAATAAAAACTTTGGTTGATGAAGACTTTGAATATTTCAAGGAAGATCATGTCAAATCAATAAACGTTTATGATAAAAGTGGGACAATAATCTATTCAACAAATAAGGAAGCAATTGGAGGCAACAATGCCGAAAGTAAATTTTTTAAGTGGGCAACTGCACCTGAAAATAAAACAGAGCCATTTATAAATTCTGATAATACCGAAAATAAAAAAAGATCACCACAAATACCGGTCTTCTCATTACTAATTGCCATGCCGGTTTATCAAAATGTCGAAAAAGCGGAGAAAGTCAAATCAACACAAAGCCTGATTGGGGTAGTAACAATAATTATTGATTTAGAAGAAACACTGACCAACTTACTTCCCCGGATAAGCACCGATATTAAAAAAGAAAATGTGATGATTTTAGATAATCATGGCACACTTTGGTTTCAGACCGAGCACCCCGAAATGGTTATGAAGAATATCTACGTCCACGATAAATCTTGTTTCCAATGTCACATCTCGTTTGACTATCTTGGGAAAATGCTGTCAGAAAAGCAAGGCAGGTTTGATTATGGACTGAAGAAAGGACCAAGAAAAATAGCAAGTTTTTCATCCTTTGAATTCAAAAATATTGCCTGGACGGTTGTCTTAAACCATGAATATTCTGAAGTGACCCGATTTCTTGACCAGAGTTACATGCAATCATTAATTATTATCGGTTCAATAATCTTTACATTACTCGGCTTTACCATTATAAGTTTTCGCAGTAACCGATTAAGGATTAGAGCACAGGAAGAGACAACGCTATGGAGGGAGAAGCTGGAGTTGGAAGAAAAAATACGTGAATCGGAAGAGAAATTCCGTACCGTTGTGGAAGAAGCTAATGAAATAATTTTTACGACCGATAATGAGGGTTATTTTACTTATGTGAACCCAAGAGGAATTAAAGTATCAGGATATTCGCTTGATGAGCTAAAACAAATAAAGTATTTAGATATAATAGAACCCGAATATAAACCAATCGTTAAACGGAATTATTTTAAGCAGTATGTAAAAAGAATTGCACTATCAACAACAGAATATCCATTTCAGACAAAATCCGGCGAGATAAAATGGTTCAGTCAGAATGCCAGTTTGATTCTCGAAAACAACATGGTGAAAGGATTTTATGTCATTGCCAGAGACATAACCGAACTCCGGGTAGCTGAACAAGCATTAAGAGAAAGCGAAGCAAGATATAAAGAATTATCGAAGCAACTGGAAGCAATTTTAGACCATATCCCGGGGCTGGTGTTTTATAAGGACAAAAAAAATAATTATATCCGGGTGAACAAATATGTTGCCCAGGCACATAGAAAAGAAAAGAACGAATTAGAAGGCAAAAACTTTTCCGACCTTTATCCCGAAAAGGATGCTACTAATTATTATCAGGATGATTTAGCTGTGATAAATTCTGGTGTGGCTAAATTGAATATTGAAGAACCCTGGGAAACCGCTGACGGCTTGAGTTGGATCAGTACAAGTAAAATTCCATTTGTTGGTGAAAACGGAGAGATAATTGGAATTATTGGAATGTCAATAGATATCACTGAACGCAAGCATGCTGAAGAAACGATCTCTAATGAACGATTGCTGCTCCGGACAATTATTGATAATATTCCGGATTCAATTTATTGCAAGGACAACGCCTACCGAAAGACACTTACCAACCGGGCTGAATTAAGCTATTCGGGGGCAAATTCGGAAGCTGATATTATAGGGAAGACAGACTTTGATCTTTATCCGAAAGAACTTGCCGATGGGTTCTTTGCCGACGATCAATCGGTTATGCAATCAGGGATGCCAGTGCTTAACAGGGAAGAGTTTATACTTGACGAGAATGGACTGAAACGATGGTTGCTCACCTCTAAACTTCCGTTGCGCGATATAGATGGACGGATTATTGGTTTGGTAGGTATCGGCCGTGATATCACCGAGCGAAAACAGGCGGAACAGGAAATCAAACATAAAAGCGAAGAACTTCAAAAGCTTAATTCCGAAAAAGACAAATTCTTCTCAATCATTGCCCACGACCTCCGTGGTCCTTTCAGTGGCTTTTTGGGGCTGACGCAAGTTATGGCCGAAGAGTTGCCAAGCCTCACAATGGCTCAGGTTCAGGAACTTGCCATAAGCATGAAAAACTCTGCCACCAATCTTTACAGTCTTCTCGAAAACCTGCTGCAATGGGCGCGAATGCAGCAAGGGGCAATTTCTTTCACTCCGGAAGTAGTCCAATTAAAACCTTTAATTGATGAATGTATTGCCATAACGCTGGAAACTGCCAGGAATAAAGGAATTGACATAAGTTATAATATTCAGGAAATCACAGCAGTTTTTGTTGACAGGAATATGCTTCAAACAGTAATCCGCAACCTCGTTTCGAATGCAATAAAATTTACAACCCGGGGGGGAGCAATAGATATTTTTGCCGAAATCAGCAACGATGAGAACGTGGTCATCTCGGTTAAAGATACCGGCATAGGAATGAGCCGGGAAATGGTTGATAATTTATTTAGACCTGATATTAGAACCAGCCGCCCAGGCACCGAAAACGAACCAAGCACCGGGCTGGGATTATTGCTTTGCAAAGAGTTTGTCGAAAAACACGGAGGTAAAATAACTGTCGAGAGTGAAGTCGGTAAAGGCTCTGTTTTCCATTTTTCAGTTCCATATCAGGATCAGAGAGATCTTATTGAAAGCTAAATTATAAAATAATGAATACTAATCTCAACCCAGATTCCCCGGTTACCGAACCTGAAAGTAGCGTCAGATTCATTGACCTTTTTGACAGTGAAGAAATCCAGAGCCTGCAAGACATATTTGCCGAAGCACATGGGGTGGCTTCCATTATTACTTATCCTGATGGCACCCCGATTACCCGGCCAAGCCAGTTTACCCGCTTGTGCAATGACATTATCCGTAAAACAAATCAGGGATGCCAAAACTGTTTTAAGTCCGATGCAGCTATCGGCCGGTATAACCCGGATGGACCGGTTGTGCAACGCTGTCTTAGCGGTGGTTTATGGGATGCAGGTGCAAGCATAACGGTAGGTCATAAACATATAGCCAACTGGTTAATCGGCCAGGTAAGGAATGAAGCATTGGATGCAGAACAATTAATGCGCTATGCGGATGAAATAGGGGCAAAAAGAGAGGAGTTTCTCGAAGCGCTCAACGAAGTTCCCGTTATGTCGTTTGAACAGTTCAATAAAGTGGCTAAAATGTTGTTCGTATTTGCCAACCAATTGTCAGAAAAGGCTCACAGTAATTTGCAATTGAAAATACAAATTGCTGAAAATGAGAAAGCCATGGAGTTGTTGCAGAAAAGCGAAGAGTCTCTTGCCATTATGCTCCATTCCATTGGTGATGGCGTACTGTCTGCCGATAATAACGGATTGATTGTGGATATGAATCCTGTAGCTGAACATCTGTGCGGTTGGAAATTGAAAGAAGGCAAGGGTAAACCGTTAACCGATGTTTTCAATATCATAAATTCAAAAACCAGGAAACCGGTAATTGATCCGGTAAAGAAAGTATTGGAAACCGGACAAATAATCGGACTAGCAAACCATACGGTATTGATTTCCAAAGATGGAACCGAATACCAGATTGCCGACAGCGCCGCTCCTATAAAAAACAAAGAAGGCATTATTAGCGGAGTGGTCTTGGTTTTTTCGGATGTGACGGAAAAATATAAAGCAGATGATGCACTGCGTTCAAGTGAAGAAAAATACCATACTATTTTCGAGAATATACAAGACGTTTTTTACCAAACTGACCTTGCCGGGAATATACTCGACATCAGTCCCTCCATTAAATACTATTCAGAATTTAACAGGAATGAACTAATTGGGTCTCCCGCATACAAACTTTATAATAACCCCGACGACAGGAATATCCTGATTAATGCAATAATGAAAAATGGCGAACTCAGGGATTATGAAGTAAAGTTTAAGACCAAGGCCGATGAAATAAAGTTTGCTTCAATAAGCGCACGTTTAATTCTCAATACCGATGGTATTCCAACCCATATTGATGGCATAATAAGGGATATAACCGAACGCAAACTGGCAGAAGAAGATCTAATTGAAAGCGAAGCAAAGTATCGTTATCTGTTTGCAAATAATCCACAGCCTATGTGGATTATCGACAGCGACACACTTGCTTTTCTTGAAGTAAACCAGGCGGCAATAAATCATTACGGTTATTCAAGAGAAGAATTTCTAACGATGACAATCAAAGACATTCGCCCCGTGGAAGATATCCGAAAATTGGAAGATCATATTGCACTTACAAGTTCCATCATTAACAGGGCAGGTACTTCGAGACATCTAAAAAAAGATGGACAGATCATATTTGTTGAGATTACCTCTCAAACAGTATATTTTAATGGAAGAAATGCCCGCCATGTTTTGGTGAATGACATCACCGCTCGTATGCATGCTGAAAAAGAGTTGATCGACTCGCGGCAACAACTGCTTAATATCATCGATTTCCTGCCCGATGCAACATTTGTTGTCGATAATGAAAAGAAAGTAATAGCCTGGAACAAAGCCATCGAAGAAATGACAGGTGTGCAAAAGCAGGATATGATCGGCAAGGGAGACCATCAATATGCCATCCCATTTTATGGCAAGACGCAGAATCTATTTTTGGATCTCATTGATAATAATGACGAAGAACTATATGCCAGATACAGCAACGTCAGGAGGGAAGGGCTTTTGTTGTATGCTGAAATATTTGCACCAGCCTTGTCGTCAGATGGGAAAGGCGCTTTTATTTCGGTTTTAGGAGCGCCACTCTTTAATAATAGTGGGGAGCGCATAGGAAGCATTGAATCAATCCGCGATATTACCGATCGCAAGAAAGCTGACAAAGCATTGCAGGAAAGCGAGGAACGATACCGGACGTTATTTGAGCTCTCTAACGATGCTATTTTCCTGGTGGATATTTCTACAGGAAATTATTTGGATGCAAATAAATCAGCTGAAGTCATGACGGGTAGATCATTGAGTGAACTGAAAAGATTGAAAACACATGACATAGCGCCAAAAGGAGCAAAGAATAGGATTGAAAAATTATTGAATTTGAATGATTTGCAGAAAATGGGTGAGGTTGAATACATCAGGCCAGATGGGACCATACGAATAGCGGTACTCAATTCTATACCCTTGAGCAAAAATCATATATTTAAAATTGCGCACGACATTACCGAGCGGAAGCAGTCAGAAGAGACAATGGTAAAACTGGAAAAAGCAATTTACATGTCAGGAGAAGCAATTTTTCTTACCGATCGTGAAGGGATATTCACATATATCAATCCTGCATTTACTTCTTTATATGGCTTCTCATCTGATGAAATTGTTGGTAAAACTACTCCGCGTATTTTCAAGAGTGGAACATTCGATAAGTCAATATATGAATTCTTTTGGCAAACTTTATTGAATGGGGAGGAGTTCAAAGGGGAATTAATAAATAAAAGAAAGGATGGATCATTGATCAATATCGCTGGTTCAGCTACTCCTATTATTGATGAAGAAAAGAATATTATTGGATTTCTTGGAATTCAGCGTGACATTACCGGGCCTAAACTTATAGAGGCAAGGCTCAAAGAGCAATCCGAAGCAATGGAAGCCTCCATAGATGGGATGGCTATCCTGAATGTTGACCAGAGTTTTATCTACATGAATAAGTCATATGCCAAAATCAATGGATACGAGAATGCCAGTGAACTCATTGGCAACTCATGGCGAAATCTATATAGTTCCGATGAGTTGCACCGATTTGTTCGGGAAATCAATCCAAAAATCAGACAAGAGGGTCATTACCAGGGAAGAGCCTTGGGTATGAAAAAAGACGGAAGTATGTTTTCTCAGGAGATATCGTTAACATCCCTGGAGAATGGCGGGATGATCTGTACCGTGCGCGATATCACCGATCGTAAACAGGCAGAACAGGAATTAATAAAAGCCTTTGAACATGCCGAAGAAAGCGACCGTCTAAAATCAGCTTTCCTGGCCAATATGTCGCACGAAGTCCGCACTCCGTTAAATAGCATCATAGGGTTTTCTGAATTACTGGCTGATCCTGATTTTGACGAGGAAACCAGGCTCGAATTTGTTCAACATATCATTGCTAATGGAAATAACCTGTTAACCATTATCAGCGACATCATGGACATTTCGAAGATCGAATCACATGAAATTACAATCCGTAAATCGTGGATTAACGTTCGGAAATTTTTAGCAACCATCATGATATATTTTGCAATTCAGACCAATGAGAAAAGACTCGAACTAATCCTAAACTGCATTGACACGGATGAAGAGGTAGTGGTTTTCTCTGATCAGGAACGACTTCGGCAAATATTCAATAATCTGATAGGTAATGCCATTAAGTTTACTGAAAAGGGCTCCATCGAAATTAGCAGTCACCTCCGGGATAAATTCGTTGAATTTCAGATCAGAGATACCGGGATTGGTATTCCTGCAGAATTTCATTATAAAATATTTGAACGCTTCAGACAAGTTGAATCCGAGAAAACGCGTAAGTACGGAGGCAATGGTCTGGGATTGGCTATTTCAAAAAACCTGGTTGAGTTAATGGGTGGAGAAATCTGGCTTGGGTCTGAGCCAGGCAAGGGTTCAGTGTTTCATTTCACCATGCCGGTCTTCGACAGATAATTCACAATTTGGAATGCTGATCCACAACAGAATAGTAGATTAGCATATGAATCATGTAACTCTTTTTAGGAATTTTGTAACACTTTATACAACACAAAGCCTATCTTGCAACTGAAATTTGGTAGTCCCGGGAAAGTGAGGTTGAATGTTACATGAAGCTGTGGATCACTGGGTTTAAAATGATTTTATTATGGGAAAACTGATTAAAACAAATGATATAACTCTACGGCAAAGGACTGAAGAATCGTTGATAGCTTCCGAAACCCGATACCGCAGACTTTTTGAATCGGCAAAAGATGGAATTCTTATTCTTGATGCCGAAACCGGAAGGATTATGGATGTGAATCCATTTTTAACAGAGTTATTGGGCTACTCAAAAGAAAAATTCATCGAAAAAGAAATATGGGAAATAGGATTCTTTAAAGATATAGTCGCCAATTACGATAAATTTATCGAATTACAACAGAAGGAATATGTCCGTTATGAAAATTTGCCGCTTGAAACAATTGATGGGCAAAAGATCAATGTGGAGTTCGTCAGTAATGTCTATTTAGAAGACAAAAAGAAAGTAATTCAGTGTAATATCCGTGATATAACCAAACGAAAGCAAGCAGAGTTGGCTCAGCGTAATAGTGAAATCCACTTTCGCACACTTGTGCAAACTATCCCCGATCTCATTTGGCTTAAAGATACAGAAGGTGTGTATATTTCATGCAATCCCATGTTCGAGCATTTATTCGGTGCCAAAGAATCTGACATTGTTGGGAAGACCGATTATGACTTTGTTGACAGGGAACTGGCTTCCTTTTTCCGTATGAATGATCGTAAAGCCATGGAAGCGGGTAAACCAACAATTAACGAAGAATGGGTTAGTTTCTCAAATGATGGTCATCGGGCCTATCTGGAAACCATCAAAACACCAATGTATGATTCTTATGGAATGCTACTTGGGGTGTTGGGTATCGGGCGCGATGTTACCGGGCGATACCTGGCAGAAGAATCCATAAAGAAACAAAAGGAGGAGTTTGAAACTATCTTTAATCTTGTTCCGGCTCAGATATGGTATAAGGATGCTCATAACAATTTCATTCGTGTAAACCATCAGGCCTGCATTGATATTGGTTTGACCAATGATAAAATTGAAGGGCATTCAGCTGACGAATTATTCCCTTCTTTTGCACAACAATATTTTATAGATGACCTCGAAGTGATTAATGCCCGTAAACCTAAATTGGGAATCACAGAACAATTTAATACTGCCAATGGTGAAATACGATGGGCGCATTCTGACAAGATCCCTGTGTTTGGAAACGACAGCGAAGTAATTGGACTTATCGTGTTAGTTCAAGACATCACTGAGCGCAAACGAGCGGAAGAAGAACTTAAACAAGCTAATAGTGAATTGGAGAATCTCCATAATAATCTGGATGAAGCTGTTTTTTCAGTAGATACAATTCATAACAAAATGCTTCATGTTTCTATTGCCAACGAAACCGTATTCGGATATTCACAGGAAGCGTTTTTCAATAATCCGCAATTATGGTACGAAATTGTAGTTTCGGAAGATAAGCCAATCATTGATGCCGGTTATCCTGTTCTCTTTTCAGGAAAAAATCTTCATCATGAGTACAGGATAGTTCATCCTGACGGGCAGATACGATGGATTGAAGCAAAAATGAACCCGACCCTCGATATGAACGGAAAACTAATTCGAATTGATGGGATTGCATCCAATATTACCGACCGTAAGCG
>DIZL01000014.1:0-42268 GCA_002429385.1 Prolixibacteraceae bacterium UBA6029
GATTTTCAAATCCATCTTTTAACATTTGGTTCAGTTTGCCCCGGAATGGTGATTCAGTTTGCTCCGGAATTTTCAATATTGATACCCGTGTGTTTAAATGGTTTGTCAGAGATGGCGAATTGATTCATCATAAAGCCTTACCTGCGGATGCAAATAATTATCTTTCGGAATACTATCCCGTATTAAACCCGGAGTTAAATCATGCACTCGGTTTTCCGCCCATTCAACCAAAGATAACTGACACCAAATACAAGGATTATTTTGTTGCCATCAATCAGCTGCTAACCAAATACCTGAACACTCCTGAATTTCTGGCTATAATACCTCATTCGAAGCAATGGCATATGCTGGAAGAGGAGGCAGTCTGTTCAACATCGCAAGGGTCCAACCTTTTAAAATTTGGACTTGGCACACATACTGATCCTTATGAGGGATTAAAAGCCTATAAACCCTGCGTCCCGGTTCCCGAAGGACACTACAAATTCTTTATCATCTGTCACGAATCGGATAAAGATACGGCAAAACTCTTCAACAGATATTCACAAAAAAAAGAAGGCTTTATCAATTTTAAACAGTTTCTATCGTTGCCCATTGTTTACGACCACAATATGCATATCTTATTTAAAGACATGCTTAACCCCTTACCCGAAATAGAAGCTAAACTCTCTATTACAGAATTACATCCTGACACCCATTACCTGGCAATTTTCATTAGTCCATACAATAAGTTTGAAGCTGACCCGGCAAAAAAGAAGATTTATTACGACGTGAAACGTTTACTGCTGGACTATAAAATAAGTTCACAGGTCATTTACAATCAGAATATAAATAGCGAAAATTTCAAATATAGCGTATGCAACATCGCTGTAGCAGTTTTGGCAAAGCTGGGCGGAATCCCCTGGCGTTTAGATCGGGAATTAAACGACGAACTCATTGTGGGTATTGGTGCATTTAGAACTAAAAAATTCAACCGCAGGTATATAGGCAGCACCTTTTGTTTTTCGAATGACGGGGATTTTAAAGGGTTTGACTCATTCCCGGCTGACAATACTTTTCTACTCGCAGGTGAGATTCGAAAAGCGGTGGAGAAATACCGTCAGCCCAACAAGAAAGCTAAAAGGATCATCATTCATTTTTACAAAAGGATGAGTAAAAAAGAGATCGATCCGATCATCAAACAGCTCCGTGCCATAAAACACGATATTCCGGTTATTATAATCACGGTGAACAAAACTGCATCACGCGATATGGTTCTCTTCGAGTCTGATTATGCCTTTAAAATGCCTTATAGCGGCACATATGTTTCAACGGGTAATGATAATTATATACTCTGCAACAATGTCCGTTATAAGCCGGTAATGAATGGGGAGGCCGGTTTAACGACTAATGGAGTTGAATCCGTGGCGCCTGAAAAGGAATTAAAATCTTATCCGTTGCCAATTAAACTTCATATACAGTCGACAGACCCCGGAATACTCGCAGATCCTGAACAAATAAAATTATTCATCGATCAGGTGTATCAGTTCAGCCGGATGTACTGGAAGTCCGTCTCGCCCCAAAGTATGCCCGTCACCACCAAATACCCTGAACTGGTTGCCCAGGCATTTCCTCACTTTAAAAATGGCATCCCCCCGTTTGGAAAGAATAATATGTGGTTTTTGTAGAGAATGGTATTGGAGAATAAAAATATCATTTTTTGCAGCGTAAGGGTAAATGGAGTAAATGGAGTAAATGGAGTAAATACCAATTACACGAATTGAGACGACCGCCTGCCATCGGGCAGAAATTGCACAAATTGAGGAAGATTGCCCCGAAAATCTTCCTCAATTGAAAATTACGGCTCCCCAGCTACGCAAAAGATACCATATTAACGCATAATTAACTGATCTATTGCACGTTAAATCAATAGTACTTACCTTTGATCTATGCAAAGACGAAGAAGGAATAACTCGCGTAAAGTCCAACCGGTATCTGAGCAAAACAGATTATTCACATTTAAAATTTCAGTATCATGAGTACCATAAAACAAGGTATCTTAGGTGGCTTCTCCGGTAAGACCGGAACAGTCATCGGTAGCAGCTGGAAAGGCATCGCTGTTATGCGTGGAATAGCCCCCAGCATTGCACAACCCAATACAGAGGCACAGCTCAATCAAAGGGCAAAGTTCTCGGTAGTGGGCAAGTTCTTACGTCCTCTTATTCCCTTTCTGCGGATTGGGTTTAGAAGTCAGGCAGTAAAAATGTCAGGCTTCAATGCAGCCATGAAGTACAATCTGGAGTATGCCCTCTCGGGTACTTACCCAGCTTACGACATCGACTTTTCGAAAGCGCTGGTCAGCCAGGGTACCCTTCCGGGGGCTTTAAACCCTGAAGTCACCTCCTTAACGGCAGGCGAAGTAGAATACAGCTGGGAAGATAATTCAGACGATACCAACGCCTCTGAAAACGACAAGGTCTTGCTGGTTGTATATAACCCTGTAAAGAAAAAGGCGGTTACGATAGTAGGCGGCAACACCCGCATCAGTGGCAGCCAGTCGGTCACTCTTCCTAACTCTTTCACGGGCGATGAAGTGCAGTGCTACATCTCCTTCGGAACGCCTACACAGTCGGTTGTCTCCAACAGCGAGTTCGCAGGCGGGGTAATCGTATCGTAGCCGGAAAAGGAAATCAACTCTCTTTAAAACCGCTCTCTTGATGGGGGCGGTTTTTCAGGATTAAAAAAGTGTTCTTTGACATATTGGGAAAACACAAATTACATTAACACGAATTACACGAATTAGGACGAATTACACGAATTACACGAATTAAGACACCGGGCTGACATTGATTGTTTTAATTCGTGTAATTCGTCAAAATTCGTGTAATTCGTCTTATTTCGTAATTTTCATTTCGTTGAGCAGATAACCGGCCCCACCGAATTTATCCATGATAAACAGCGTGTAGCGTATGTCAACATTGATGCAACGCTGGAGCGACGGTTCAAAGATAATGTCTCCGCTCATCGATTCCCAGTTACCGTCAAAGGCTGTTCCAATCAGTTCTCCTTTACCATTCATCACCGGACTGCCCGAATTACCGCCGGTAATGTCATTATTGGTGAGGAAAGCCACCGGCATCCGACCATCCTTTAGGGCGTATAGACCGAAATCTTTGGCTTTGTACAGCTCTTTAAGCTTAGCGGGAACGACAAACTCCCAGTTTTTGGGATCCTCCTTCTGCATCACCCCGTCCAGCGTAGTCACATAATCGTAAATCACACCGTCTTTTGGGGAGTAGTTCATTACTTTTCCGTAGGTCAGCCTCATGGTGAAGTTCGCATCGGGGTAGATGGCCTGTCCCGCTTTCATCTCCAGCATCCCTGCAATATACTGTTTTTGTCCTTTTGCATACAGGGTACGATACTGTTCAATTTCTTTAGTGTATTTCAGCATGGCGTCTGAGATATTCTTTCCTGTCACGAAGGCAGGATCTTTTTCCAGTTCCTTTTTATCACCGGCCAGGGCTGCTTTGAGTTTCTCTTCGGAAGCAAAGACCGATTGGCTGTACATTGCTTCGACGAATGCATCTATACTGCCCTGATAGTTCGCATCAATTGTTTTATAGAAATCAGGAAGATCGGCTGCCGGCACTTTCTCTTTGAAAAGTGTAATCATGGCTTTTGCAACCTTCTTGTCGGTACTGAAATTATAATCCTTGAAGTAATCGGCCGGAGTGATTGAATTAGTTCTGCCGCCTCTTCCTTCACTGGCATCTCCTTCAGCTTTGGGGCCAAAACGCAGTGCAGCAGAGGTCAGTTCAATCGAATTAAGAGACTCGGTGTAATATCTCAGGGTAAACTGTAGCCTGGCCCTTCCGTCAATAGCCGACTTCACATCAGTCAATGCCTGGCCATACTTTGCAATCCGGGCAGGGTCAGCCGATACCCACCCGGTGAAGGTCTTTTCTTCAGCAGCCCTCCGATCGTAGACTTTCAGCTTGGCAAAAGTCTCGTTCATGCCAATCGCTTTTTTCCATGAATTGGAGGATCCTGCATATTTATTGGAATATTGCAGCCTTACTTTGGGATCGGCCACCATATCGGTCATTAATACATTCTGACGAATTCCCCTAACCAAAATGGTAATGGCATTGTTGATTTCGCTGGTCTCCTTCACTTCATAAGAGGTCATGAAACGGTTGGTTCTTCCCGGATAACCGAGGATCATCGCCGGATCGTTCTGTTTTTCTCCTTTAAGCGAAATGGTCAGGAACCTTTTGGGCTGATAAGGAATGTTGCCGGACGAATACTCTGAGGGATTATTGTCTTTATCGGCATAAATACGAAACATACTGAAATCACCGGTGTGACGCGGCCACATCCAGTTGTCGGTATCTGCTCCAAATTTACCAATGGAAGATGGTGGTGCACCTACAAAACGAATGTCGTTGTATGTTTTGGAGATAATCAGATAATATTGGTTTCCTCCAAAGAAAGAAACCACCCGGCCCTTAAGGTATTTGTTCTGCCCGACTGCCTTGGAAGCCAGCTGATCGGATACAGTTTTTAAAGCAACATCTTTAGCCTTGGGATCGGTCAAAGTCCCTAAAGCCACGGTTACTTCTTTGGAGACATCTTCAAACCGATCGAGAAAAGTGACAGTCAACCCTTTGACCGGTAGTTCTTCCTGCCGGTTCATGGCCCAGAACCCGTTGAGCAGGTAATCGTGGTCAACAGTACTCAATTTCTGTATAGACCCGTAACCGCAATGGTGGTTGGTCAAAACCAGCCCGTCTTTGGATATTATTTCTGCCGTGCAGCCACCGCCAAATTGAAGAACTGCATCTTTTAAACTTGACTTATTGATGTCGTAAATGTCTTTGGCCGAGAGTTTAAAGCCCATCTTTGACATTTCTTTACTATTCAGTTTTTGAATCAGTGGCAGCATCCACATCCCTTCGTCGGCCCGTAGAGAGTTTACTGACAAAATGAGGACTGAAAGACATATCAGTCCGGCTTTTTTAATGTTCATCATGGTTAGCATCTATTTTGGTATTTTACAAGGATAATATATCTGACAATAGTAGCAAAAAAGTGCAGAGATAAAAATGAGATTTTCAATCTTTATCAGTGTTGTATAACTGCACCAGGTACCCGGGTTTCAAGCCAGAGTTTGATACAAATTCAATTCATTGGCCATCTGCAAAGAGAATTGATTTCTTTTGCTGATCTTTGAAACATCAACTTAATGCACAGCTCATGCCTACATTTCGTACTGCACGGATAGTCCTGTTTGCCTTCTTTTTTTCTTGTTCAGTATTTGACAGCCTTCCTGTTTATTCTGCTGAAAAACAGAACGAATTGAACCAAACAGACCGGTGTCAGAACCATCCGGCCCATACTTATCAGGTGTTTGTTCCATCGGTGGACATCTCTTGCCGCAAACTGCCGCTTATGGTTGTGATCGATCCGCATGGCGACGGAAAGCTGGCCATCCGACAGTTTAAAGAGGCGGCACAAACCTATTCGGTGGTTCTTATAGCTTCAAATCAGATTAAAAACAATGTCTCTGGTTATCTTCAGTTGCTTGACGAGTTGATTGCAGATGCCAAAAGCAAATATCCTGTGGGTAACACCCTTTATCTGGGAGGTTTCTCCGGCGGGGCGCGAATGTCTCTCGATTATGCGATGAGCCGACATACCAGTGGAGTTATTGCCTGTGGCGCTCTTGCTGATCCTGAACAGATCAAAGCTATCCCTTGCCCGGTAATAGCCATTGTGGGGATGGATGATTTTAATTTTATAGAAGCGGCCCAATACATCATCAAACCATCCGATATTCCACAAAATCTATCTATTGTAACTACCAATGCCTCGCATTCATGGCCCGAACCAGGCTTACTGGCCCAGGCGACCGGCTATTTGCGCTTGTCATCGGGTGGAAATGATCCCTGCCTCGATACCAGCATCCTTCTCAAGACCTATATTGCTGAACAAACCTCCCGGCTGAATCAATTTTCACAATCAAAAGATGAACTGAAAGCCATGTTGCTGGCCCGAAACCTTTCCATTTCAAAGACCTTCGAATCGCCGGGTTCGTTTCGTTCACGCTATGAGAAGCTGATAAAACAGGCATCATTCGTTCAGCAACGCGATAACCTGGTCAGGAATCTCCAATTGGAAGCATCCATTCGTGATCAATATTACAAAGCGCTTCTGGAAAAAGATTCGGTCTGGTGGAGGAAGGAAATCCTTATTTTGAATACGAAACTTACTTCGGAAAAAGATCCGCAAAGGAACCTGGTTTACCACCGTATCAAAGGATTTCTGGGCGTTGCCTGCTATTCAATGTGCAGTCGTGCCGGCAGTCTGAAAGAGGCACACACCCTGGAACGAATTGTTCCTGTCTATCGGTTACTGGAACCCGACAACCCCGATCAACTTTACTATACCGCGGTTCTGGCACATCTGAAAAAGAACCCTTCACGGGAGAAATATTATCTGGAAAAGGCAAAGGAGAAAGGCTATCAGGGTTCACTTTCGATCCCATAATGCGGATATTAAAAATGTGCTTAATCCTTTCTCTGATCATTCAAAAATCATTACCTTCAATGATTCATTCAGTACCATTGAAATTAAGAAATTAACCCGTAAAAAATTAACACCATGAATCCATTTACAATCCGAGAATTTGCTTCTTCTTTTCAAAAAAGCAGGATATTATTAAGCGCTTTTGAGCTGGATATCTTTACTGCTATTGAAGAAACAGGAACACCAAGCCATCAGATTGCAGCCAATTTGCATTTAGATGAACATGCCTGCGAACGCCTGCTGAATGCCTTGGTGTCTTTGGGCTTTCTTACCAAACAAGACCAATTGTTCTTGAATACGGCCGTGAGTTTTAACTTTTTGTCAAAAAACAGCGCAAATTACTTAGGCGGACTGATGCATACCAATCATCTCTGGAATACCTGGAGCCATCTTACACAGGTCGTAAAATCAGGCGCTTCTGCCCAACCTGCTGAAATTAATGCAAGAGGCGATGACTGGCTCGTTTCGTTCATCACGGCGATGCACGACAGGGCGATCAAGCAGGCCCCGCAGCAACTGGCCAATATAGACTTAACCGGGATCAATTCACTGTTGGATATTGGCGGCGGTTCAGGAGCTTTCTCCATGGAATTTGTAAACAGGAAACCTACTCTTGAAGCAACTGTTTTCGATTTGCCCAATGTAGTACCTATTACAGAAAGTTTTATAGCCAAAGAAGGCTTTGCCAATAAGATCAAGACATATACCGGCGATTATACCACTGATGAATTACCCGGGGGATTCGATCTTGTATTCCTGTCAGCCATAATTCACAGCAATTCGCTGGAAGTTAATCAGCAATTAATAAAGAAGTGCTATGGCGCAGTAAACAAAGGCGGTAAGATTATTATTCAGGACTGGATCATGAACAACGAGCGAACACAGCCCACAGCAGGAGCTATTTTTGCCATAAATATGCTGGTTGGCACTGAAGCTGGTGATTGCTTTACAGAACAGGAAGTCACCGGTATGTTAGCTGTTGCAGGATTTTCAAACATATCAAGAATAGAATTCGATTCTGGTTTAAGTCAGGTTACGGCGCAGAAGCATTAAACCTGGAATAGTTTTAAAAGGGTAATCTGGAATGGTTCTATAGTGGAAAATAACAGCACAAAATGCCATCTTACTGGAAAATAATGCTCATTTTGCTCCGTATTTGAATTATACTGGAAAATAGTTGATGATTCGCTCCCGACAATTCAACGTACAGTGGGAAATTACATCCTCATTTCAGTCCTTATTTATTCCTGAATTATTTCATGTATTGGATATATTCAATTATCTATGCTGTGATTTTCGATGCAAGAGAATCCTAAGAATTTTATCCCCAATTATCGTAGCAAAGGAGAAAATGAAAACAATCTTTTTAATGTTCATTGCGCTGACCGTTCCATTCCTGTGTATGGCAGATCCAATGGCTACAGCCAGTATGGCAATCGACAAGGGGATTCAGGATCATTCCTGGACCGTATTAACCTTTCATACTTTAGAGGGCGATAAAAGTTGTGGTTATACCGTCACCGATCAGCAATACCTGGAAATACTGGATCATCTAAAGAGTAAACGAAAGGATGTCTGGGTGGCCCCAGTCATTGATATTCTGAACTATATCATACAGCATACTCCTGCTATAAACTGGGGAAGCACTATCAACGAAGATGGTTCCCCAAAGTAATCCCCTTCCTTAATGATTCATCAGCTAATCAGGAGGGAAGGCCAAAGAATAGATTCCTGAAAGGGGGGCTGCTTCCAGTTCGATAAAACCTTCTTTTTTGGGAAAATGATCCGTTGCTGGGGAATTCTCCTTGGTATTTTAAGTTATCTATCGGATTAAAATCACGGGTAAGCTCAGGTGATATTCCTTTTGAGTACTATTTCGAAGCAGGTCCCTTCGTTTTCGGCGCTCGAAACATTAATTTTGGCTCCATGCAGGTCAATGATCTTGGCGACAATGGCCAGGCCAATACCAAAGCCGCCAATGTATTTCACATTCTCGCCCCGGCGGAAGGGTTTAAAAATATTTTCCAGTTCACTGTCCGGGACTCCAATACCATGATCGGAAATGCGCACCGACAGTTGTTCGGCCTTCATCGAAAGTTTAACCTCCACCTCGTCGTTCGAAAATTTACAGGCATTGTCGATAAGGTTTTTAATGGCGATTTCAAGGAGACCTGAATTCCCGGTGATCAGTAAATCGTTTTCGTTCTCTGAATAATCGATTTTGGGAAGAATCTTCCTACCGGGGAATTTGGTTTTTATTTCCTGTATGGCGCTGAATATTAATTCGTCAATCCGCAACGGAGACAGGAATATTTGCGTGTCCCGATTCAGCTGGGCCAGTTCGAGCAAACTGTTCAGCAACGCATTAAGCTTACGCATGTCATCGACCATTCCTGAAATGTGTCTGACGTATTCCTCTTTCTTACGCTCCTTGCCGAGAATGTATTCCGATTCGGCAATGATTATAGCCAGTGGTGTGCGTAATTCGTGCGAGGCATTCGAAACAAACTCATTCTGGCTCTTAAAAACCAGTTCCAGATCCGACAACATCTGGTTGAAGGTGATCGCCAGCTGTTCAATCTCATCCCTGCCGCGTCCTTCGTTTAACCGCCTGTTCAGCTTAGCCGAATTGATCTCTTTCACCTCCGATATGATATCCGATATAGGTTTTATAGCCAGTTTCGAAAAGAAATAGGAGGCTGTGATGGAAAGCCATATACTAAAAATAATACTCCAGAATAAGATGGTTCGTAACTCAATCAGGTTTTGGGCCCTTGAATTATCGTAAGCCAACACGTAAACATGGTAAGGATTTTTCTTTATCCGGTGATTATAGCTTACTCCGTCTTTCTCGCCAATGGCGAAATAATTCGGACTTGAATTGTAAGACTTCTCGAGAAGAATCTTGGCCGACAAATAGTGAGTATTATTGCTGTATATCAGGTTATTCGATGAGTCTGTGAGTGCAATTTCTTCCTCTACCAGTGAACTGGTGGTTTCGTGGATTTTCTTTAAAAGCGTTGAATCAACTCCTTCAACGCTGATTAATAAAATGGCAGTGTTTTGTGCCTTTTCCAGAAGAAGCTCCCTGAATTTTGACCGCTGGCTGGTGTATGAAAAATAGTATACCAGTAAGGAAAAGAAAAAGAGTATTCCGATGACGACTAAAGTAAGCTGGACGGATAACCTGATTTTAATGCTCATAGGAAACGGGTGTATGATGGACTGATCCAAAGATACTCAAATGTTTTATTGTCCTTTCAGAGCAGATCCACAAATACGATTTTTAATAGGAGATCACAATTCCTTCTCGCTGCAATAAAAGCCAAAGCCAAATTTAGTATGGATTATCTTTGGCTCAAAATCCTTATCGATTTTCTTTCGCAGGTAATTCACATACACATCAATAATATTTGTTCCGGTTTCAAAATCCAGGTCCCAGACTTTCTCAATGATAAATTCACGGGACAGAAGTTTATCTTTATTCACCAGGAAGGTTCTCATCAGGGCAAATTCTTTCGAGGTCAGTTCAATTTTCTTTCCCGAACGGGTAGCCGTTTTGGTATCCAGATCCATTTCGAAGTCGGCAATCTGTAATTTACGGGTCTCGGGGACAGTCACATTCTTTCGCTTCAGGAAAACATTGATACGGGCAAGCAATTCCCTGAAATCGACGGGTTTCAATACGTAATCGTCAGCCCCTGCCTCGAATCCGATCAGTTTATTTTCCTGGGTCCCAAAGGCAGTAAGCATGATGATGGGAATTTTACTGTTTGTTTTCCGGATTTCCTTACATAGCTCGTATCCATTCATCAGGGGTAAACCAATATCCAGAATGATGAGATCAAAAACTGAATTTTCCATCATTCTTTTCCCCACATATCCGTCGTTGGCAACCTCTGCATTAAACCCTGATTCCTGCAACTGCTTTTGAAGAATTTCAGCCAGCCTCAATTCATCTTCCACAATTAAGATATGAGCCTCAAACATATTATTTGGTTTTTGTGACAAAACTAAGATACAATCATCAATAAATCCTAATTCTAATAAGATTTTAATAACATTCTAACTACACTCTAACCGACTAATAGAAATTAGAGCCGTAGATTTGCTTTGTGTATTGGAAGAACCTATTTATTTAAACGTTTCAATGAATAAACAGTTTCCCAATTTCTTTTTAAGGTTTTTTATTTAAACGATTTGATTGGTTTTATAATATAACTTCTATTCAATTTTTAGGTTTTCTCTTCTCGTCTGTAAGGAAAGTGCAGGCATTTGGAAATTTCAAAAATACCGCAGACCGAATCTGCGGTATTTTGATTTTATAGCCTCTCCTTCATTCCCTGTTTTGATCCGAATTATCCAATAAAAGTAAGGATAGATCATTAAACCTGAACCCCAACCGATAATCCTGAATCTAATATACAACCATTTGTATTTCCCATTGTTCGGATCACACGCTATTTTATGTGGAATCTCATTTCAGGAAATTCAACTGGATGCCGCCATCCCGGAAAGCTATTTTAATCTGAGCAGCCTGAAATAAAATTACTTTCGGAACAACAGGGATTCCATCCTTTCTGATAGAGACCCTAAACGATCATGGACATGAGCGCTGTGCAGGGAAAAGGGATGGAATCCTTTTGATGCTCATCTTTTTTGCAATTCTTCCAGAAGTTTGTCCCCCTCGGTATAGTCCCATCCGTCTTTCTTGGCAATACTTTTCCCTTGCTTCAGCATCAGAATGGCGTCCTGCTTATTGTTTATTTTCAGATCAAGCTTTGCGCCTAAAATGCAGGTTCCGTATTCTTTCTGCAATTCCAGCGACCTCTTCGTCCATTTGACCGCCTGGGCTATGGCCGTTGTATCCGAAACACGATTAAGATATACATTGGCTATTTCAATCAGCCGTGAATAACTATTCCAGTCATATGTCCCCACCGATGTTAGAGATGTTTTCTGATAAGCCTTCCAGTTGCCCGTCGATTCAGACAACAGGATATCGAAGTAAAAGAGGAGTGAGTCAACCTGATACAGGTGAATAGCGGCTGCCGGTTCCCTTTTAATGAAATAGTTAACTGTATCTTTGGCCATCACCAGCGGATTCAGCATTTCCCTGACAAGATAGATAATCTTTCGCTCAACTCTATCCGGCGAAGTAATGGCCGCAAACTCTTTCTGATGGCTAAGTACGAATTGAAATTCACGCGAATTGATATCTGTAATTCCGTTGGATATGATCATCCAGTTCATTTCTGTGAGTAATTGTTTTTCGTTTTGGGTGGCAAAGTAGGCTTTAACCATTGATGAACAATCCAATCCACCTTTTTTGAGGGCCCTCAGGTAACGAAGGCAATTATCAGCATTGCTTACATCGTTTTCAAACTGCTGCTTCAGATAGGGCAATTGTTTTTCAGGCTGAAGGGCATACATCCCTTCCGAGATAAATTGCTGCGCCTTAAACTCCCCGGTCATGCGGTAAAGGGTTGTTCCCTGACTGTCAAAAATGATAAACGTGGGATAAGATTCAATCTTTAAACTTTGGTGAAGCTCCACTCCTTCGCCTTTCTCCATATCCTGCGCGGCACAGATAAAGTGTTCATTGTAGAAATCGGCGACCGCAGGATCAGTGAACACAGTTTTTCTCATCACGGCGCAATGGGGGCACCAGCTGGCATAGCACATCAGCAGCACGGGTTTGTGCTCCGCTTTCGACCGTTCAAGCGCGGCTTCAAGACCATTCTCTTCCAGATGAAGCGTTTGCTGTGCAGATCCCGTTTGCCACGCAACAAAAAACAGCAACAGCATGACCACTTTTAGCTTATGATCCATATTCCTTAACTTTTTAAATGCATGAGGTTATGTATTGTAAGGATACTTTGACTGGTAAAGATATTCAATTTCACTGAAGGCTAAGTATCAGACCTATACAATTTGATCATTCAGAAACGATCTTTTCTTAACCACTGAGACGCTCATTTGTTTTTTTGTTTGTAAATTTGACTGGAATTCCATCTAAAGGAAAGACTCCTGACCAGTCATTCCTTAGATTTGGATATCTCACTATTAACTCATTCGTCCATTTAATCAATCTGAAAGGAGTCTTACAATCATGGCACAACTTACGCAGGAAATGAAGGAAATGATCCAAACACAACAGTGTTTCCAGGCAACCGTCAGTAAAGATGGCATTCCGAACAACGCCCCCAAGCGTTCAACACGGGTCTTTGATGATGAAACCCTGATCTTTAGTGAAGGTACCGGTGGCAGGACCTATCAGAATATATTGGATGGATCGAAAGTAGCTGTGGCAGTCGTGAACAGGGAAATACTTGACGGGTACCGCTTTCTGGGCACTCCTGAAGTGTTAACCGAGGGCGTCATCTATGATAAATCTGCTGAAATGTCTTTAAAAAACGGTATGCCTATACCCAAGGCCGTTATCCTGATTCATATTGATGAGATATACAGCCTGAAACCAGGCCCCATGGCAGGCAAGAGGATTGCATAAATTATACTCTTGCCCCGGGAGAGCATCCTTCCTTGTTAAATCCCAACATTTTGGCTTTCAACTTTCATACCTGCTCACAATTAAAAAATGAATGGGTGAAATTCGCATGTTAAACGGCGTATACCAAGGTTGGTATTTGAGTATACATGTTGTATATATGGAGATTAGCATAAGTGTAGCCTATGTGTTCCTGAATACATAAGGTACACTCAATGTACACACAAGGTATACACAAGGTGACACTTTGGGGGTACCCGTTTAAAGCACGAAGAGGAGTCCTGTATCACCCTATTCGTAAACTTCAGACAATTTGGGATAAATCAAAATCCACTATATGAATGTGTCAACTAATATTATAGATTTGTAGAACTAATATCGTCTGTATGAAGCTAAAGTCTTTTGTTTTCATGCAATTGATGCTTTGCTTAATCTTCATAGCAGCATCAGGTCAACCTTCACTTTTTACTCCAAAAGGAATTGGTGGGGGTGGAGCATTATTCTTTCCAAAGATTAATCCTGCAAATGATAATGAGTTTTATGTGAGTTGCGATATGAGTGAGCTTTTTCACAGTACGGATTATGGGAAATCGTATTCGCAAATTCCATTCTCCATTCTCCAGGTATTCAATACCTCCACTTATGAGTATACCAAAGACAATAATATAGCTTATAGCAATTTCAATGATGGGAATTCAGGCTATCCGGTAAAAACTATCGATGGTGGGCATACCTGGAATGCCCTGCCCGGTTATTCTGTCCCTGATTATGACAATATCTATCGGATCGTTGCCAATTATAACAATCCCAATCAATTGATTATGGGTTCTTACGGTTATATATTTTTCTCCGGCGATGGCGGTACAAGCTTCAGGATAATAAAAAATGCTGCAGATAATGGAGCAGGTTTAATTTTGGGTGGCGTTTTCTGGGATGGGAACAATATCTATATCGGAACCAATGATGGTCTTATAAGGTCTTCGGATTCCGGATTGACATTTACCGTTCAGAATACTTCAGGAATTGCTTCAGGACAGGTGATCTGGAATTTTGTTGGGGCAAAAAATGGGAGTACTACACGATTTGCCTGTATTACATCAAATGTAGCCGATACGTATAATGGGGTGATGCCCTGGGATTATTACAACTTCGCCAAAGGGGTTTATACGATGGATGATGACAATGGAATCTGGGTCTCCAGATCAACGGGTATCAATTTTGCCAATGATTTTGTGATGTATGCAGGCATGGCTGAAAATGATATCAGTACGATTTATTTGGGCGGACATGATAATGCATTAGGGGCTCCCCTGGTTTACAAATCTTCCGATGCTGGTTTGAGCTGGACCAAAGTGTTCAAGACCAGTAATAACTCAAATATTATAACGGGGTGGGAGGGTATCGGTGGTGACAAGGCATGGAGTTGGAGCGAAACCTGTTTTGGGATAAGTGTTGCACCCAATAATTCAAAGAAAGTTCTGTTTGGCAGTTTTAGCAACGTTGAAGCCACATCTGATGGCGGAGACATCTGGACTCAGGCGTATGTAAGTCCCAACGATCAACATCCGGCAGGAGCAACTACTCTGGCAAAGCAGTCTTATACGAGTATCGGCCTTGAAAACACGACCTGCTGGCAGGTTCAATGGATCGATGCAAATAATATGATGGCCTGTTTTAGTGATATTGGAGGCATACGAAGTATTGATGGCGGGAATAAATGGAGTTTCAATTACATTGGGTTTTCTGTAAATTCAATCTACCGGATGGTCAAAACCAGTAATGGAAATCTGTATGGCGCCTGCTCCAATATTCATGATATGTACCAAAGTACCCGATTGGCCGATGCACAACTGGACGCGTCAGATGGTAACGGTAAAATTGTGCGTTCGACAGATTACGGTTCAACCTGGACAACTTTGCACAGCTTTGGCCATCCAGTCTACTGGCTGGCAAATGATCCAAATAACCCGGAAAGAATGTATGCCTCAGTCATTCATTTTGGCGGGACACAAGGTTCACAGGCAGGAGGAATTTATATTACCAATAATCTGTCTGGCGGAGCAACATCTACATGGACAAAACTACCTAATCCGCCACGGACTGAAGGTCATCCGGCCTGCATACAGGTTCTGAATGATGGCAAGATGGTTTGTACTTTTTCAGGCAGAAGAACTAGCGCAGGATTCACCAAAAGTTCGGGGGTTTTTCTTTATGATCCAACAACTAATACCTGGAGCGATCTAAGCAACAGTGGAATGCTTTATTGGACAAATGATATTATCATTGATCCATCTGATCCTGCCCAGAATACCTGGTATGTTTGTGTTTTCAGTGGCTGGGGGGGTGCTCCGAACGGTTTGGGTGGTTTGTATAAAACGACTGATCGGGGAAAGAACTGGACAAAGCTTACGGATAGTCAATTTGACCGGGTTACTTCCATTACATTTAATCCACAAGTTCCCAATCAGGCTTATCTTACCACTGAAACGCAGGGACTCTGGGTGAGCAATAACATGAATACAGCTTTGCCAACCTGGACTTTGGTTGATAGTTACCCTTTCCGCCAACCTGAACGGGTATTCTTTAATCCATATAATCTGAACGAAATGTGGGTGACAAGTTTTGGGAATGGAATGAAGGTTGGTTTAATGAATGCCACCGGATTGAATGAAGTAAAGTTTGATCAATCAAAAGTTTCCGTTTATCCCAATCCATTTAATGAGACTATTCATTTCACAACTAGTGATTTGAGCAATCAAGTCATTAAAATAAATGTTTTCGATTTGGATGGTCAAATGCTGATGTCAGTACCAAGTGAGAATAATTCAATACATACTTCCTCATTAGCTTCAGGAATCTATATCCTGGAATTCTTTTTTAACGATCATTCAAGGGAATATAGAAAGTTAGTGAAATGATTGGGTGTAATAAGAATAAAAGTCATTCAATATCTATTAATTGGATGACTTTAAATGTAGTCCCACCGGGAATCGAACCCGGATCTACGGTTTAGGAAACCGCTATTCTATCCGTTGAACTATGGAACCATTTTTCTTATCAGGGTCTGATATCTACTATCTGGTATCTATTATCTGACTTTCCCTTTTCACAAAGGTGCTGCAAAAATATGCAAATATGCTGGCTATGCAAAGATGAGCAAACATATTTTTTTATCCCCAGTAAAATCGACTAAGGGTATTGAATAGTTGAATTTAAGAATATCATACTTCGCTATTTTAGGGAATTTTTGCATAGAAACATTATAAATTAGTTAATTTGCGCTGCATTTTATTGGTTGTATTGTCTGTTAACTCTACTTTTGACCGGCGAATAAAATTGAAGTTATATTTTAAATAAAAATCTGTTAATCTATGAGCAATTTACTGACTGCCTCTATTGGACGGAAACTCCTGATGAGCGTTTCAGGTTTGTTCCTGATCTTGTTCCTCTTCGTACATTTAACCCTGAATTCCTTTCTGCTGCTTGACGGTGTGATGGGATTCCAGAAAGGTCAACTGTTCAATGCCGGAGCACATTTCATGGCAACCAACCCTTTCATTAAAGTCATGGAGCCTATGCTGGCTTTGGGATTTATTGTACACATTATTTATTCCCTTATTCTGACCCTTCAGAATATGAAAGCCCGTGGCCCGCAAGCTTATGCTTCAGGAAATAAAACAACGGGAGTTGAATGGGCATCGCAGAATATGCTGGTGTTGGGTATTGTTATTTTCTCGTTTCTAATCGTGCATCTCTTTGACTTCTTCATGAAAATGAGAGGATACATCGCATGGACTCCCGGAGAAGTGGAATTTCCATTCTTCGGATCAATGGCCAAAGGCGAAGATGTCTATTCACTGGTGAATGCCACCTTTAAAGTTCTTCCAATTGTGATCATCTATATCATTGGTTCGGTTGCTCTTGCTTTTCATTTGGCACACGGTTTCTGGTCTTCATTCCAAACCATTGGATGGAACAATACCAAATGGATGTCCCGTTTAAGGTGTATCAGTACTATTGTCGGCATTGTTTTGGGTGGTGGTTTCACGGTCATCGCGTTAGCGCAATACCTGTTTTTCTAATTCTCTAATAACTGAATCATGAGTAAAATAAATGCAAGGATTCCTGAAGGGCCACTGGCTCAAAAATGGACCGATTATAAAGATCATCAGAAGCTGGTGAACCCTTCCAATAAACGCAAACTGGATATCATTATCGTAGGTACCGGTCTGGCCGGAGCTTCGGCTGCCGCTTCACTGGGCGAAATGGGGTTCAATGTGAAGAGTTTCTGCATCCAGGATTCACCCCGCCGTGCGCATTCTATTGCCGCACAGGGAGGTATCAATGCAGCCAAGAATTATCCCAATGACGGAGACTCGGTTTTCCGTCTGTTTTACGATACCATCAAAGGAGGTGACTACCGTGCACGTGAAGCCAACGTTCACCGTTTGGCCGAAGTGAGTAACAGCATCATTGATCAATGTGTAGCCCAGGGAGTTCCGTTTGCCCGTGAATATGGTGGCTTGCTCGATAACCGTTCATTTGGCGGAGCACAGGTTAGCCGTACGTTTTACGCTAAAGGACAAACTGGTCAACAGTTATTGCTGGGTGCTTACCAGGCTCTGATGCGCCAGGTGGAATTGGGTTCGGTAACCATGCATACTCGTTCGGAATTGGTTGATATTGTCATTGTGGATGGAAAAGCCCGTGGTATTATCGCCCGCGATTTGGTTACTGGAGAATTAACCCGTCATTTTGCACATGCTGTTGTATTGGCAACCGGAGGTTATGGAAATACATTCTTCCTTTCAACAAATGCAATGGGGTCAAATGGGTCTGCAATCATTAAGGCATTCCACAAAGGAGCCATGTTTGCCAATCCTTGTTATGTACAGATTCACCCGACCTGTATTCCTGTTCATGGTGAATTTCAGAGTAAACTGACTTTGATGTCAGAATCACTGCGTAACGATGGTCGTATTTGGGTTCCGAAAAAGAAGGAAGATGCCGAAGCCATTCGTTCCGGGAAAATGAAACCATCTCAACTTAGCGAGGAAGAACGCGACTACTATCTCGAACGTCGTTACCCTACATTTGGGAATCTTGTTCCCCGTGATGTTGCTTCACGTGCTGCCAAGGAGCGTTGCGATGCAGGTTTTGGAGTAGGTGCAACCGGATTGGCTGTATATCTCGATTTCAAGTCATCAATCGATCGTTTGGGCCAAAAGACCATTGAAGAACGCTATGGCAACCTGTTTCAGATGTACGAAAAGATCGTTGACGAGAATCCATACGAAACACCAATGATGATCTATCCTGCCATCCATTATGTGATGGGAGGCCTTTGGGTTGATTATGAACTGCAAACAAACATTCAGGGATTGTTTTGCTGTGGTGAGGCTAACTTCTCCGATCACGGTGCAAACCGCCTTGGAGCTTCGGCTCTGATGCAGGGATTGGCCGACGGATATTTCGTTCTGCCTTACACCATTCAGAATTACCTGGCCGACGATATCGCTACCAAACGAATGACAACCAACGAACCTGAATTTACCGAAGCTGAGAATGCAGTTAAGGCACGTCTTGAAAAGCTGAAGAGTATTCAGGGAAACCGTTCCGTTGACAGCATCCATAAGGAATTTGGCTTGGTCATGTGGGATTTTGTAGGTATGTCACGCAATAAAAAGGGACTACAGGAAGCCATCGAAAAGATTGCTGTAATTAAAAAAGAATTCTGGACCAACGTGCGCATTCCGGGGAATATGACAGGAATGAACATTGAACTTGAAAAGGCCAGCCGCCTGGCAGACTTCATCGAAATTGGTGATTTAATTGCCCGTGACGCATTGAGCCGTGAAGAATCATGCGGAGGTCACTTCCGTGAAGAATATCAGACTCCGGAAGGAGAAGCGCTTCGTAAGGACGATCTGTTTGCCTATGTATCCTGTTGGGAATTCAAAGGAAATGATGTTGCACCCGAACTTCACAAAGAAGAATTGATTTACGAAAGTGTAAAAATGGTTCAGCGTAATTACAAGTAACGGCTTATTAATAAGACATCAATCATGGAAAAGAATATAAATATCACAGTTAAAGTTTGGCGTCAGAACGGTCCCAAAGAAAAGGGCCGTTTCGAAACCCACAAGGTTAACAATGTTTCAATTGACACCTCATTTCTCGAAATGCTCGACATTCTGAATGAGCAACTCATCAATGAAAACAAGGAGCCTGTTGCATTCGACCACGACTGCCGCGAAGGCATCTGCGGAATGTGCTCGCTCTACATCAATGGCCGTCCTCACGGGCCGGATGACGATGTAACGACCTGTCAGCTCCACATGCGTAAGTTTAAAGATGGGCAAACGGTTACCATCGAACCATGGCGTTCGGCTGCTTTCCCGGTGATCAAGGATCTGATTGTTGATCGCAGGGCTTTCGATAAAATTATCGCTGCCGGTGGATACGTGTCGGTTAATACGGGTGGTATTCCTGATGCCAACTCAATTGGCATTCCTAAAGCGGATGCCGACGAAGCCATGGATTCAGCTTCATGCATCGGATGCGGTGCCTGTGTTGCTGCCTGTAAAAATGGTTCAGCCATGTTGTTCGTTTCGGCAAAAGTAAGTCACCTGGCTATGTTGCCACAGGGTCGTATTGAAGGGGCCCGTCGTGCCAAAGCCATGGTCGCTAAGATGGACGAACTGGGTTTCGGTAACTGTACCAATACCGGCGCTTGTGAAGTTGAATGCCCTAAAAACATATCGCTTTCCAATATCGCCCGTTTGAACCGTGAATTCCTAAGCGCCAAATTTCAGGACTAAGGGAGCCGCGGATTCTTTCCGCGTTATAGTGTCGAACGAAAACCATTCAAACAATACAAAGCCTCGAAGATTCTTTCTTCGGGGCTTTTTTTATGAAGATTAGAAAGACCAACTGCTGCAATATCCCATTAAATCAGACAACAATTCACTGTTTTTATCCTCCTAAACCTCCTTTTCAACCTGCCTGATTCCCAAAAACATAGGTTTTAGGAGAAAACTCAAATAGTTTATGAGTAGCTGCCTGTTCATATCTTTTTGTTTTTAACCGGTAATGATCATTCATTCAGTGACATGCTTTGCTTTTTGAACAATTGATTGTTGATTAGTTCTTTTGCGAAGATCAGGATAATGAAAGCCTTATTTGTATATTCGCAAGAGTGAACCTTAAAACCTCTTTATGCCATACAGGAGATTACCGAATACAGACGTGGCCAGGCTTCGTGCCATTGAAGCCGGCCTGGAACTTGGTAAACGAACAGCCTTAACCAAACTGGCATTCAGCCAACAAACCCTCGAGAAATTGCAGGTCTTTTATCCGCACTTTCTGGGTTCCATACGCCAGTTAAATATCTCCAAACAGAATCAGTTTGATCGTTCGAAGGAGTATAGCGAAATCTTTAGAAAGGCCAAACTGTATTTGTCGCATTTTCTTCAGGTGGTAAACTTTGCCATTGCACGTGGGGAGATGAAACCTGAGGTCATTGAGTTCTATGGCCTGAAAATGAATTCAAAAGCTACCCCTCCATTAAACCTCGAGGCACACATATTGACCTGGGGTGAACGCATTATTGGAGGCGAACAGAAACGGGTCATGAAAGGCGGAAGTCCGATCTACAGTCCGTCGATTGCACTGGTGAAGGTCCATTATGAAGAGTTTAAAGAAGCATACCATCATCAGAAGATGCTTCAGAATATTACCAACCGCGCCTCGGTTCGGGTGGCTGAACTGCGGGAACAGGCCGATGAAATGATTCAAACTATGTGGAACGAAGTGGAAAACTCTATGACTCACCTCTCGGATGATGAGCGCAGGGAAAAAGCCGCACAGTATGGAATCGTTTATGTTTTTCGCGCTTCGGAACAAAAGAAGTCTGAGGTGGAAAGTTTACAACGGAGTATTGTCTTTTCCTAATATAAATCAATCAATTCGTGATGCCTGTGAATCAATCTGATTTGCAGGCATTTTTGTTTTGCCCTGTTTGTAACGATATACCAGGTACAACAAATAACTTACTGAAATGACACTGATTATTACCAGCGGAAGTTGTTCTTTTCCCGTTCCCAATTCCTCAATATCTTTGGTGATGACCCCTTTGTTGATCAGGTAATACCCCATAACCCCCATGGTATTGTTTACAAAATGAGCCAGTATCGGTACCCACATCGTTCCCGTCCATACCAGCAGGTAGCCAAACATAGCGCCCAACGCCATTCTTGGAAGAAATCCATAGAACTGTAAATGCATGGCACTGAACAAAAATGCAGTGATCCAGATCCCCCAGTGGTAGTTTTTAGTCCAGGTAGTAAAAATGCGCTGAATGACTCCCCTGAACATCAGTTCCTCACCCACGGCAGGCAGAACAGCGATCATAAAGATATTGAACATCAGGCCCGATATGTTTTCAACCTTCATAAACTTCTCGACCATCACTTCTGCTGTATCCTCCATCGTTTTCATCCAGTTCTCCAGACCTGAAAGTGACTCAGGAAGTTTCATCTGGCTGTTGATATCCCCTAAAAAATTAATGAATGGAATAACCAGGAGTAGACTGATGGCCGACAACAGATAAATAAATGCATTGGTTGTGCGGTTGATCTGAAGATATTCTTTGTAGCTTTTGTGATACAATGCACCCAGAATAAAGGGAGGTACGACAAATAAGCCTATGGATTGAATGACCTGGAAATACTTTAAAAAACCAATGTTCTCAGGCGAGTTCATCCCTTCAGGCGTCAGACTGTTCATTAAGCCTGTAGTCCCAAAGAAAGGAAGGGCCACAATCAATCCAACCATTATAAATACAAGGACTGATGCCACCATCACGAATGCAGCAAACATCAGTTGGGATAAGGGTCTCATCTCCCGAAATGCAGTAAAATCCATTCTTGACTTATTTGTTCAGGAACAAAGATAGCAAAACAAAATATATCAATCAGGAAAGAGTCATAAGTCATTAGGAAAAGGGAAAGAAGAAAGAGGAAAAATAAAATGCTCATTTGGCAACACCTTTCCCAATGACAAATGACTTTTTCCTATTTATGAATGAGTTCTTCCATCTCCTTCAAATGAAGCTCAAAATGGGGCAAATAACCTTCAATCATCTCACGCGATGTAATGAGACTTGTCTCACCGCTGATCCACTGATTATCGAGTTTCTTGAGATCAACGTTACGGATGACATGGACCAGATGCAGGTTGGCATATTTCCAGAGCTGCAGGAGGTTATTCCAGTCCTCATACTGGTAATCCTGAATGGCAATCCATCTGTCGTTATTCCCGTTGGTAGCATAATTCGGAAAAGAGCATGGGCTTTCGCGGTACTGCAGATGAATAATCCGGTGTGTATTGTTTGAAACTGAATCAAACAGATGCCCCAGTATTTGCCTGATACTTCGGTTCTGGCTGTTCTTCCGGCCGCTGATAGTATCTTCTGAAAGTGCCAATAGTCTTGGCTCCCATACTTCAAGGTACTGAAGGATAGTCTGACAGAGGGGTTCAAATGTATTCATAGAAATTAATTAAATTGCAACTTAAGCTTTTTTAAACTCGTGATGGCAATCGAAACAATGATAAGCTTTTAGCATCGTACATGGATACAACCCCAATAGTAATGGGATGAATAAATGCCGATAACCGAATTTCCGATTTACAGAGCCACCGTAACTAACATTGGCCGAATTACATTTAGGGCAATGAATCCCAACTTCATCCTCATTAGCAGTAGGATCAGTTATCGGTTCAATCTGTTCCGCTTTGAGCAATGTGTTTATCTTTTCAATGTCTCTCTGAAAAACATTTAGTTTTACTCCCCCGATTGCCTGACTGTACATCAGATTCACCGTTACCATATGTACATCCGAAAGAAAGCATTCAATTCCGCACGAAACAAGCAACCCCTTTACAATATGGGCTTTGATCGGATCTATGAAGGACTGGTACACTACTATTTTATCTTCCATCATTGCCAGTATGGTTTTAGAAGTTTAAAAGATTCACTCCTTTTGTATTAAGATAAACATTAAATCAAAGTTATGGTTTTAACGAGAATTGTAAGGATATTAAGGATAAAAAGTTTCACCACAGATTACACAGATAAACACAGATTTAAAATGGAAGAATAATCTGTGGTTATCTGTGTAATCTGTGGTGAATAGTTCTTTATAAAATTGTACTTTTGCAGCGTGCTTTCTGTGAAGGCCGTGTACTTGGTAACCACGTAAAAAACAAGAAATGAAAAAAGAAGTATCTGTACTATTTATGCTTGCGGGCATCTTATTTGCCTCCTGTTTGTTGATTTCCAACATACTTGCCACCAAAATTCTGATGATCGGTCCCTGGGCTGCACCCGCGGGTGTACTCATTTTCCCGATTGCCTATATCCTGAATGACGTCATTACCGAGGTCTGGGGTTTCCGAAAAGCGCGTCTGATTATCTGGACAGGCTTCGCTGTAAATATTCTGGCAGTCCTGTTTTTCACCATCGGAATAGCTATTCCCGGAGCGCCTTTCTGGCAAAACCAACCTGCCTTTGCCACCGTATTAGGAAATACTCCCCGGATTGTCGTGGCCAGCCTGAGCGCTTACCTGATCGGTTCGTTCCTGAATGCTTTTGTCATGAGCCGTATGAAGGTACTGACCAAAGGCAAAGGTTTCTCCGGAAGGGCAGTCGCATCAACGGTAGTGGGCGAAAGCGCCGATTCGCTCATCTTTATTACAATCGCCTTTGCCGGGATATTCCCCGTTGGGGTATTGGTTACCATGATCTTTACACAGGCCATGCTGAAAACTGTTTATGAAATTCTGATCCTCCCGGTAACTATCTGGGTCGTCGGATTCGTGAAACGTGCCGAGGGAGTCGATACCTTCGATACCAACCTGTCGTACAACCTGTTCAGGGTGAATGAAATTTAAGGAAATGAATGCTGAAATGAACCCAATAAGTAAAGCCTTAGTTGTATTTTCGGGAGGCCAGGACTCCACCACCTGTCTGTTCTGGGCCTTGAAAGTATTTGATCAGGTCGAAGCCGTATGCTACGATTACGGTCAGCGTCACCGCATCGAGTTGGAGGCTGCCCGTGCCATTGCCGAAGAGGCGCATTTGCCCTTCACTTTATTGCAGATGGATCTGCTGAAGCAAATCACCCACAACTCGCTCACGAATGCTGAGATGGATGTGGACGAAGACAAACCTGATAACAGTCCTCCAAATACCCTGGTGGAAGGACGAAACATGTTGTTCCTCACCTTTGCCGCCATCCTGGCCAAAGGGAAAGACATCCCGAACCTGGTTACCGGTGTCGGGCAAGCCGATTACAGCGGTTATCCCGACTGTCGCGATGAGTTTATCCGTTCGCTCAACCAAACACTGAACCTGTCGATGGACTATCAGTTTACCATTCACACCCCGCTGATGTGGAAGACCAAGCAGGATATCTGGGCTTTGTCTGTTGAGTTGGGTGTATTCGATCTGGTACGCACCCAAACGGTAACTTGCTACAACGGAATCATTGGCGCCGGCTGTGGCCATTGCCCTGCCTGCCAGTTAAGGAAGAATGGGCTGGATGCGTATCTGGGAAAAAGGAGCAGGGAGCAGGGAGCATGGAAAATCTTGAATCCTGAATCTTGAATTTCAATACTGGAACCTGAAACTTTGAACCTGAAACCTGGAACTTGAAACCCGCATCCCGCAACCCTTTTAACCCTTCAAACATTTCAAACCCTTCAAACCCTTCAAATGAGCGACTTAAAGAATCTCGGAAACGAAAGCAAATATCTGTTTGAATATTCCACGGAAATGCTGGAAAGCTTCGATAACAAGCATCCGGAGAACGACACGATGGTCAAATTCAATTGTCCCGAATTTACAAGCCTTTGCCCCATAACCGGTCAGCCCGACTTTGCGACAATTTACCTTAGCTATATTCCCGATCAGAAGCTGGTCGAAAGCAAGAGCCTGAAGCTTTACCTCTTCAGCTTCCGCAATCACGGAGCTTTTCATGAAGACTGCATGAACATCATCATGAAGGATCTCATTGCACTGATGGATCCCAAATACATCGAAGTATGGGGTAAATTCCTTCCACGCGGTGGCCTCAGTATCGACCCTTACTGCAACTACGGCAAGCCTGGCACCAAATACGTTCAGATGGCCGATTACCGCATGATGAACCACGACCTCTATCCTGAGAAAGTAGATAACCGATAGAAAATGATATCTTTATCATTAAGAATTGTATTTTTGTATAAAAGTATTCCCTATGAGAATTGTAACTGTAGAAATAAAAAATGATTTGGCTCTATCACTACTGCAAAATCTGGAAAGTATGCATATACTTCGGGTTATAGAGAATAAGCCTGCGCCGGAGAAAAAGAAACTCTCAGAACGGTTCTCAGGATGTTTATCAAGTGAAAGGACTGATGAACTACAAAAAGAACTTACCCAAATGCGCAACGAATGGGAAAGAGATATTTGATTGACACCAATGTGGTACTGGATTTTATGGGTAATAAATTTACCCCAATAGAAAGAAAGGCCATATCCCAAATTATTGATGATCAAATTAATCTTTCAGTCATTAATAAGATTGAATTGCTTGGATTTTCGATGGTTGAGCAGGATTTGATTGATTTTGTAAATTGTGCCAATATCTATCCAATCGATGATGACATAGTTTCAAAAACCATTGATGTTCGTCGCCAATATAAGATTAAACTCCCTGACGCTATTATCGCTGCTACTGCCCTTTTAAACACTTTCACCCTAATTACAGGCAATATCAAGGATTTCAAGAATATTAAGGGACTCAAAATCATACATCCAGGTGATCTTTAGATCTGGTCTCTGCACCAAATACGTCCAGATGGCCGAATACCGTATGATGAACCACGACCTTTATCCGGAGAAAGTAGATAACCGATAGAAAATGATATCAGTTCATTAAAATCTGAAACTAAAAGGACGACAGAAGAAAGTCATTAGTCATTGGGAAAGTAGCGCTTAACCTTTTCCCCAATGACTAATGACTTTTTTCGTTGTTCCTATCGATAATTTCCTCCCTCCAAAGTGCCTATCGGGCTGGGTCAACCTGCCACCTTGTGTATACCTTGTGTGTACATTGAGTGTACCTTGTGTGTACCTTGTGTGTTCAGGAACATATAAGGTACACATATCCTACTCTTAATCTACTCTTAATTTACACACAAATACCCTCTCGGGTACAGGCCGTATACGAGCGGAACCCTGCTTAATGTTTCACAGCGTGGAAAGAAAAATGAAAGAGGAAAGGGGGAAAGGAAAAATATTCAGGATCGTAGCTAACCGGTTCCTGAATGGTTAAGGAATTACTATCATCGGTCAATTCTAGTGATATAACAGCACGAGCGGCGAAATAAGCAAAGTTACCACCTTATCGGCAGGTTTTGAAACTACGCCCATATTTGGGTAAGGTTTCACGTCGATGATCTCGATGACAAAGCCGGTTGTTTGTTTATCCATGGATTTTATTTCAGAATGTACCTCGAAGGTGGATTTGTTTGTATTGGCGGTCCACTCGCCTTTCAGGCTGACTTCACCCTGCCAGATGCATTCGACCCCAATCGGGCAACGCGAGTCGCTTATCTCACTGATTAGGATGGTGTAAAATCCATCTAAAGAGGTGTAAAGCTGATTAATCTGAAAAGTTGATTCTTTTCCGAAGGTAAACGTTGGTTCCAGTACTGTTTTCTCGCAGCCCATTCCGGCGAGGAGGAGCAGGACCAAGACATATTTTAGTATAGCATGCAGTTTCATAGAAGGATGGTTTATATTTGTTTAGACGGCAGAACAGGCTTTGGGGTTGCGTCAGGCAAATGGATATATAATTGAACCTTTTCCAGTGAAACTGTTTCAGAAATGAGATTAAAAACCAAGGCGCTTTGTCAGTTTGATGCATTGTTACTTACTTTGCAGGGAATTTCAAACCTTGAAAAAGTAAAGACTGTGAAGATCGGTAATATAGAACTTGGGGAGATGCCGCTGTTTCTGGCGCCAATGGAGGACGTAACCTATAAGTCGTTCAGGTACATGTGTAAAAAGTACGGCGCCGACGTGATGTACACCGAGTTCGTTTCGTCAGAAGCGCTGATTCGCGACATTCAGCAGACCAAGGAAAAAATGACCTTGTTCGATTTCGACCGGCCGGTAGCCATACAGATTTACGGACACGATATCGATTCGATGGTTGAGGCGGCCAGGGTTGCAGAGGAATGTCAACCCGATTTCATTGATATCAATTATGGCTGCCCGATGAAGAAGATCATTCGCCATGGGGCCGGAGCAGGCCTGTTGCTCGATCCCGGGAAGATGCAGCGCATGACCGAGGCAATTGTGAAGGCTGTGAAACTGCCCGTCACAGCCAAGACGCGGTTGGGTTGGGATGAGCACACCAAGATAATAGTCGATGTGGCTGAACGGATGCAGGATGCGGGTGTGGCTGCCCTGGCAATTCATGGACGGACACGCAGCCAGCTCTATAGCGGCGAGGCAGACTGGTCTTTGATTGCAGATGTGAAAAATAATCCACGGATGACCATCCCTATTATCGGGAACGGAGACATTAACGGTCCTGAGAAAGCTAAGGCTTTTTTAGATCAGACGGGTGTTGACGGACTGATGATTGGCCGGGGCTCGATAGGACGGCCATGGATTTTCAGGGAAGTGAAACATTACCTGGAAACTGGTGAATTGCTGCCCGCGCCCACGGTTGCCGATGTGGTTCAGAATGTACGCGATCAGCTGAACATGTCGATTGAATGGAAGGACAACGTGCGCAGCGGTATCCTGATGATGCGCAGGCATTTTGCCAAATATTTCCCTACCCTTCCCAATTTCCGCGAGCATCGTATCCGTCTGCTTCGGGCCGAAACCCTCGAATCGGTCCAGGAGGAATTAGACCTGATCGAAATGGAGTACGGACATTTTCGGGTCGATTATTGTAATGTTAGTCTGAAGTAAGATTTGGGATACATAAATATTCCGATTATTGTTCTCTTTTGGGAATAATTATGTAATTTTATAAATCCTTTTGCTACCAATTGTTACGGATAGTCGGTTTGAAAAGCATTACTTGTAACTTTGATTAATGATTTATAAAAAAACCATAAAGTATAATATACTCTTGACTCTAATCCTTGCAGTGATAGCTTCATTCACTGTCTATACGGCTTATGGATTCTCAATCTTTCATCAGTCAAAATACACGATTAAAAATGATCGGCAAATTGTAGATATTACACTCCGGCAAAAAGGAAAAGCTGATTTTATACTCCATGCGGATGTATATGAGGATCATAAATTTGCCTTCAACAATACCTGGCCATTGCCTTATATGGTTTTCCGGCTTGATACAGGAGATGTGAATAATGATCATTCGACCGATATTTTGGTAGGAGTGATTAAATCTACGCGATTTGACTCCATATCGCGGAAGAGGCTTTTCATTTTTAAGCTATTTGAAGGCTATATCCGACCTTTGTGGCTTGGTTCGAGAGTGTCGCAACCACTCGTCGATTTCAAGTACTATAAAACGAAAAAAGAAGGTGTTGTTCGGACCATTGAACTTGAAAAAGATCAGTTGTTTTTGATCGCTGAATATCGCTGGAATGGCTTTGGTCTGGGATTTATTCATTATCTTGCAAGGGAGAAAACATACTGTCAAGCAACTAAAATTCTTAATACGATAGATTATGAGATCACTGATTAATGTTCTGTTAATTGAATTAATAATCCTAGGGTTATTTAATCGCGAATGTTCCGCTGCAAATCAATCAGGGGCAACGGCTGTCCCTAAAATCGCTTTAGCTAAAGATACATTTTCTATACCTGAAGCATTAACCGGTGATTCTATTTTTAATTTAAATCTTAATCAGGATCTATCAGGGAAAACAGTGTCTGAGCTAAGGATTTTAAGAAGTTCGGTTTATGCCCGACATGGCTATTGTTTTATGGAAGCCGATCTGCGCGGTTATTTCACATCACATGCAAAGTGGTATGTTACCCTGATGGAGAAACAATTCTATAAACATGAAGCCGATTCAGGTGGAGTACTTAATTCCTGGCTAAGCCTTACGTTGGAAGAGAAAAGCTTTGTTGACAAAACGCTGAAGTTTGAAAAGGAAAAATTAAAAGGGAACTATAAAGATGAAAAAGGTCAGAATCTGGCTAACCTGAACCATGTTGTTAATCTCTTTCAATTTGAGAAATTACCTGGTGAATTTCTGCATCAGCTGGACCAGAACAATTTTACAATCATTCCGAGCAGCAAAATACAATTGTTTCATGGTTACGAGGAGAATGATTATATGCAGATCCCTAATTTTGTTACGACCGACCTTTATTTGCAGCTTTTTCATATGTACTTCTCTTATTTAATGAAGTCCATAGAAACAGATAAGCTTATACCTATCGTTAGCAGTTTGACCCAGGGGATTGCAAAGGAGTGTAATCAAATAGCCGGTTCAACAAAAGACAATCATTTAAAGGAAATTGCTGAATATGGTGCTGTATATGCGGCTGTTCCAAATTACCTTCTTACAGGCAACGAACAAAAGATTCCTGCAAATTATACAAAAGATTTTACTGCTGAAATCGAAAGAATAAATTCGGC
This sequence comes from Prolixibacteraceae bacterium UBA6029, assembly GCA_002429385.1. Classification (GTDB taxonomy): domain Bacteria; phylum Bacteroidota; class Bacteroidia; order Bacteroidales; family Prolixibacteraceae; genus Aquipluma. Next base: position 29,761 of record DIZL01000014.1, read on the forward strand.
TGTAGATGCACCTTCAAAGTTTCTGGAATATCCCATTATCTATTTCCCTTATAGTCTCTTTAAACCAAGGGGCAACTATACCCGAACAGCTGAATTGTCAAAATATTTCAAGGCCATGATGTGGCTTCAACTTGTTCCCCTCTGCCGGGATGATAAACTACAACTTACCAAAGCAGTTTTTCTGGCCTATGTCTTAAATACTGGCAAAGGTTCGGATACAGTTCCTTTATCAACCTTATACCGAAATCTATTCGAGCCGATCTCATTTATTATTGGTGAACCTGATAATCTGTCTATTCTGGATATTGCTGATTTTCTTAAAAAAGAGGGTGTACAAAGCGCCGAGGAAGCCATTAACGACAAGACACTGGCAAAGGTTGATGAATACCTGAATAAGATTAAGGAAGCGAAGAACCAAATAAAACCTAAAATACAATTGACTTGTACAGATAAAATAAATCTTATGCCACAACGGTACCTGGCTGATAATGAGATTCTGCAGGAATTAGTTGATGTGAACAAAAATGCGAAACGGGCCTATCCGAAAGGTCTTGATATATTCGCTGCTTTTGGTGTCAAATCGGCTGAGAATATATTAACGAATACCTATCAGGAAGGTAAACAGTGGGATAAGTACACGGAAAAATTGGATTCGCTAAAGGAGAAATTTAGTACTTACGATAAATGGAATAATGCGGTCTATAATAAATGGCTCGAATGTTTATTGACCTTAAACTCAAAGGACAAGGATTATCCTTCGTTCATGCAAACAGAAGCCTGGGGTAAGAAGAATTTAAATACGGCTTTAGCTTCATGGGCTGAACTTAAACACGATGCTATTTTATATGGGGAGCAACCTATGGCTGCTGAATGTGGGGGTGGAGGCCCGCCAGATCCAATAGTGGTTCAATATGTGGAGCCCAATGTAAGGTTCTGGAAGAAAATAATTGAACTGATTGAGCTTACGGATCAGATGCTTGAACGCAACCAGCTTTATACGGATGATATACGCTCAAAAACAAATAGTATAAAGGAACAGGCAGAATTTTTACTTTCTGCATCTGAACGGGAATTGAAGGGTGAACAGTTGAAAGAACAAGAATATTGGACCATAAAGGCCATTGGCGCAAGTTTTGAATATCTGACCTTGTCAATAGTTGAACCTAAAAAAGAGTTACAACATTGGGAGGATGTAAATGGGCCGGACAAGTCGGTAGCAGTTGTTGCAGATGTTTATACCCGCAATGTCCCTTATTGCCCTAAAGATGGGATACTGCATGTTGCAACTGGTAAGGTAAATGACATTTATGCTGTAGTCAATATTGGAGGTTATCTGTATTTAACCAAGGGAGCAACATTCAGTTATTTCGAATTTGTTCGTCCAAATGTTCGTTTAACTGATGAGCAGTGGCAGGAAATACTTGAAATGAAAGAAACTCCGGCATATCCTGTCTGGATGCTTGACATTATGTATCAGGACCCCAACAAGCCAAAGGTGGATGAAAAGATTTTTTACAGTTCAGGATGTTAAGGAGCTCGGTTTTTGTTTGCTTATTTATTGGTGTTTTGTCTTTTTACAACTGTAATGGAAAAGATAAGGATACCCTTAATATATGCTTTACGGGTGATTTATTGTTAGACCGAGGCGTTCGGCAAAGAATTGAAAATACTGATATTGATTTGTTGTTTTCAAATGTTTCGCCGCTTTTCCATCGTTCGGATGCAGTAGTTGCAAATCTGGAGTGCCCTGTTACGGAACATTATGCTCCAATAAACAAGCATTTTATTTTCAGGGGTGAACCCAAATGGCTTTTTTCATTAAAGAAAGCGGGGATTACACATTTGGCCATGGCGAATAACCATACTTACGACCAGGGTCGGGAGGGTATGATCGATACGTATAAACAAATTACCGACCACAAACTAATCCCCATTGGGTTTGGGTTTAATCATGCCGATGCGTGTCTGCCGGTTCTTATTGAAAAGGGGAAGGTGAAAGTTGCAATATTTAATTCTGTCTTTTTACCCCTGGAGAATTTTCCTTTCCTGCCAGACAAACCCTGTATTTGTCAGGCAAGCCCGACTGACCTGGCAAATGCGATTGCAGCTTATAAAATGAAATACCCTGGAACTTTTGTAATTGTTCTGTTGCATTGGGGTTATGAATATCAAAAAGTGCCGGAGACAAGTCAACGGGCCGAAGCTATCCGATTAATTGAATCAGGCGCCGACGCGATTATAGGGCATCATCCGCATGTCATACAAACGATAGAATATTTTAATCATAAACCTGTCATCTACAGCCTTGGTAATTTTGTTTTTGACCCCAAAAGAGAAGAGGCGACAAAAGGGTTATTGGTGAGGCTTTCTGTTTTCAGAGACAAAGCATCATTGGTCGGGGAGGAAATCAACATAAAGGATTGCATTCCAACAATCGTGAAAGAGTATTTAATCAAAGAATAGTCTACTGAAATCTTTTGTTTAAGGAGTTGCACTGTCCATTCATTCTTATACTTTTAAGGTTTGATTTATACCCCAGGATATGGAATTGCTCTCGTCTCTGCATATTAACCTCCTCGAATGGACCATCATTCTGCTGTGTGGAATGCTGATCGGCATGTCGAAAGTAGGCGTTCCGGGGGTTTCGATGATTGTGGTACCTGCCCTGGCCTTTATCTTCGGCGCAAAACAATCTACGGGTGTACTGCTTCCCATACTAATGATGGCCGATATATTCGGTGTGGCCTATTACCGCCGTCATGCCAACTGGCATCACCTGATCAAGGTGTTGCCCTGGGCCGTGGTAGGTCTTCTGATCGCCTTGTGGATTGGAAAGATCGTGAATGATGTACAGTTTAAAAACCTGATTGCCATTCTGGTATTCCTCAGCATTGGGCTGATGTTATGGCAGGACAAGCGAAAGGGATTAAACCTTTTCCCTGATAAGTGGTGGTTTGCCGCCTCCATGGGCATCTTAGGAGGTTTTGCGACCATGATCGGCAATGTGGCCGGTCCTGTTTTTGCCATTTACCTGCTGGCCATGCACCTTCCCAAAAACAGTTTCATCGGCACAGGGGCATGGTTCTTTATGATTATTAACTTCAGCAAATTCCCCCTTCAGCTGTTTGTCTGGAACAATATTAGCCTTGAAACACTGACAATCGACCTGGTGACTTTACCTGCCATTGCAGTGGGCGCCATCGTGGGATTTAAAGTGGTAAAAATAATTCCTGAACATACTTACCGCGGATTCGTTATTGTTATCACTGTTATTTCTGCATTCTTATTATTGCTGTAAGATGGCAGGGAACAGGGAGCATGGGGCAAGGAGCAAGGAGCAAGGGGCAAGGGGCAGGGAGCATGGGGCAGGGAGAACGGAGACGGGAGACCGAAGAAGGGAGAAGGGAGAGAAGATCCCTTTGGAAGATTTACCTGATACGCAAAACAGACTATATGAGCACAAAATTCACCTATATCTTGTTTTGTAGTGTTTTCGTATATACATTTATGAAATAAATGTGGAATTGTAATTATTTTATAATTTACAGAATGAACCTAATGAATAGATAATTAGCGCTATAACATCAGGTAGGATAGAACGCTGTATAGAATTAATCGTTTTGTAATAATACTGTAACAGGCCTGTAATTGCTACACTTCATCTTTGTTGCGGATTAAAGAAAAAACAATTAAAAATCTTGAGTAAAATGAAAAAAACGATTCTAACCACATTGACAGTATTCTGTTTAGCAGTTTTAGCTATGGCACAGGAGCCAAAAGATACTTTCACTCCTAGTGGAAGCGCATCTGCAAAGATTTTCACTGATTTCCGTTCAACTTTTTCTGACGGAAAGACAGCTTCGGCATTTGAGATTTCAAGAGCATATTTTGGATACGGTTATAATTTCAGCAAAGAATTTTCCGGTAAAATAACTCTTGATGTTGCCGATCCGGGTGTTGGAGGCCTGCAAATGACTGCTTACCTGAAAAACGCTTCCCTTCAGTATGCATTAAAAGGTTTTACAGCAAACTTCGGGTTGGTTTCAACCACTCAGTATGCTGTGCAGGAGGATTTCTGGGCAAACAGATATGTTCAGAAAACATTTCAGGATTATTTTGGTCTTAATCCAAGTGCGGATTTAGGTTTAGGTCTTGCTTATAAATTTAATAAGTATGTAAAAGTTGATTTGTCGTTTTACAATGGTGAAGGATACAAAAAAGTACAGGCTGACAGCACTTTCCAGACTGCTATTGGTCTAACTCTTACCCCGGTAAAAGGGCTTACTATTCGTGGGTCTTATGATACCATGACGAAGAAAGGTGTTGATCAAACGACTATTAGTGCTTTTGCAGGATATTCGGCAGATATGTTTTCACTGGCTTTTGAGTATAACACTCAAAATAACCACAAGATGGTTAATGACAACAACTTTGGTGGTCCTTCCGTTTATGGTAGCATTTCTCCAGTAAAAAAAGTTAAGATATATGCCCGATATGACGATCTTTCTTCAAATACCCTTGCAGGAAAAACAGCTGACTGGAATTTGAGTAAAGATGGAACTATGCTTATTGCAGGTATTGAATATGCACCAGTAAAAGGTGTTAAATTATCTCCAAACTTCCAGGGATGGACCCCTGCAGACAAAACAAAGAAAACCAGTTCTTCAGCAATGTTGAATTGTGAGATAAAATTTTAAATAATAAATTTAAACCCATAAAAAGAATACGATGAAAACACTTATCACAATGGTAATGGCATTGACAGTATTTTTTGCTGTTGGTAAGAATCCAAACAATAATTATGTTGAGAGTTCGGTTGCATCTGACGTTTCATTAAGTGGTGCGGGTTCAACTTTCGCAGCGCCCATTTACAAAGTATTGTTCGACATGTATGCTAAAAAAACCGGGGTTGAAGTTGCTTACGGTGCAATTGGCTCTGGTGGTGGTATTCGCAGTCTGCATGACCGGGTTGTTGATTTTGGCGGCAGTGATGCTTTTTTGACCGATGAAAAAATAAAAGATTTGCCGGCAAACATTATACACATGCCAACCTGTTTGGGAGCTGTGGTTATTGCCTACAACCTGCCTGAAGTTAAAAGCTTCAAACTCACCAGCGAATTATTGGCAAAAATCTTTCTTGGACAAATAACCAAATGGAATGATCCTCAACTAAAAGCCAACAATCCCGGTGTGAATTTCCCTAACCTGGATATTACCGTTGTTCACCGTTCGGATGGTAGCGGAACAACTGCAATTTTCAGTGATTACCTGAATAAAGTCAGTAAAGAATGGGCGGACAAAGTAGGTGCCGGCTCGTCATTGGAATGGCCGGTTGGTTTAGGAGGCAAAGGAAATCCGGGAGTTGCCGGAACCATCTCCTCAACAAAAGGCGCCCTTGGGTACGTAGGTTCGGAGTATGCCTTTGCCCAAAAAATACAAATGGCAACACTGAAAAACAGTGCAGGAAAATATATTGAACCTACAATTGCATCTGCCAGTGCTTCTGCAAACGGCACATTCCCTGATGATACCCGCGTTATGCTGACCAACTCTTCGGCTCCTGATGCTTATCCAATCTGTGGTTTGACCTGGATTCTCATCTACAAAGAACAAAATTATAACGGACGTTCAAATGCCCAGGTTTTAGCCATGCTTAAGCTTCTGGATTGGATGCTTACTCCTGAAGCACAGGCTCAGGCACCACTAATAAACTATGCACCGCTGCCAAAAGCAGCAGTTGCCAAAGCAAAAGCAATTTTACGTACAGTCACTTATGATGGGAAAGCACTCCTGAAATAAGAATTAAAACTTTTGAATGAACAGCGATAAGATAACAAAAATTGTATTAATATCTGTTTCATTTATCATCCTGATAGTTGCAGGAGGTATGGTATTTTCCTTAGTGGGAGGTGCCATACCTGCGTTTAAAACCTTCGGGTTTGGATTTATTACCTCAACGCAATGGAATCCCCGGGAGGGTCAGGAACAGTATGGTGCACTGCCTTTTATTGCCGGAACCTTAATCACCTCGTTTGTTGCGTTGCTGATCAGTTTTCCGCTTTCCTTTTCAACCTCTTTATTTTTGGGAGAGTATTACCGAAATACCAGGGTAGCCAAAGTCCTGGGAACCATGGTCGATTTGCTGGCAGGCATTCCATCAATTGTATATGGTTTGTGGGGATTTTATGTCCTGCGTCCCTTTCTGATTAGTATCGGCTTTGAAAATCAGGGATTTGGGGTGCTTACAGCCAGTCTTGTATTGGCCATCATGATTATCCCCTATGCCACATCCCTGAGCAGCGAGATCATTTCCATGGTTCCGAACGACCTGAAGGAGGCTGCCTATTCGCTGGGTTCAACCCGTTACGAGGTCATTAAGAATGTTACGGTTCCGGCTGCCCGTTCAGGAATTTTTGCAGGTTATATCCTTGCTTTTGGAAGGGCTATGGGTGAAACAATGGCTGTTACAATGCTTATAGGAAACTCAAGCAAAGTTCCAAATGGCTTGTTTTCAACAGGAAACTCAATGGCTTCGATTATAGCCAATCAGTTTGGCGAGGCCAGCGGATTAAAGCTCAGTTCATTGATTGCCATTGGCCTGTTGCTTTTTATACTGACCGGTATTGTAAATGCCATTGGGAAACTGATCATCAAAAAAATGAGCTAATTATATTTAAATCATGCAAGCCTTAAGCGAAAAAGAAAACATAGGATTCAGGATTAAAAAGGATCGCCTTTTTCTATGGTTAGTTATTGTTTTCAGTGCGATCACGGTCTCACCCATTCTCCTGATTATTTTCAAGCTGATAGAAAAAGGTTACCGGCAGCTTAGTTTTGGGTTTCTGGTTGAAAGGACACCCGATACCATGCAGGCGATGACCGCACTCAACAACCATGAACTGATTCCGGGTGGTATAGCCAATGGAATTGCGGGTACGTTTCTGATGGTTATAATGGCCTCAGTTATTGCAATTCCGGTTGCAGTTATTACAGGAGTTTATCTTTACGAGAATCAGGGGAAATGGTTGGCCAACCTGGTGCGAAATGTGTCCGATATTTTACAGGGAGTACCTTCCATTGTGCTGGGTTTAATTTCTTATTTATGGGTAGTGAAGCATATAACACACGGATATTCGGCACTCGCAGGAAGTGTTTCACTGTCGATTATGATGTTGCCCATGATTGTGCGATCGACAGAAGAGACCTTGAAAATGATTCCCCAAACCTTGAAAGAAGCAGGATTGGCTTTAGGAATTCCTTATTGGCGTGTGCTGACCGGAATACTTATTCCAACCGGTCTCAGCGGACTGACTACCGGAATATTGCTATCCATTTCGAGGGTTATTGGAGAAACAGCTCCCTTGATGCTCACTGCCCTTGGAAGTTCAGTAATAAACATGAACATTGCCAAACCAACAAGCGCAATCCCATTATTGATCTGGGAATTTTACAACGACCCGAACATGGTTGACCTGATTTGGAGTTCATCACTGTTACTAATGATTATTGTTCTTACATTTAACCTGATTTCAAAACAGTTTGCTTCAAGCAGAAAATAAAAGGCTAATGAATACAAATATATTACAGATAAAAGATCCCATTCTGTCGATTGAAGATTTGTCGGTAGCATACGACAAAAATGTGGCAGTTAAGAATGTTTCGGTGGGGATAAAAAAGAATAATGTCACTGCCATTATGGGGCCTTCAGGCTGTGGAAAGAGTACGCTTTTACGAGCTCTTAACCGTTTGCACGAATTGTACGAAAACATACACACCACTGGTACAGTTTTGCTGAACGGCGAGGATATATTTAAAATGTCGCCTATTAAACTTAGACGGAAAACAGGCATGGTTTTTCAGCGGCCAAATCCGTTTCCTACCATGAGCATTTATGACAATGTTATTGCGGGTTATAAACTGAATGGCATCAGTCAGAAAAAAGCTGAAAGGGACGAAATTGTAGAACGTTCGTTACGTGATGTAGCTTTGTGGGACGAAGTGAAAGATTCGCTTACCAAAAAAGGAACCTTTTTGAGCGGCGGGCAGCAGCAGCGGCTTTGCATTGCACGGGCCCTGGCTTTTAATCCTGAAATTATCCTGCTCGACGAACCTACCTCTGCGCTCGACCCGGTGGCAACATCTAAAATCGAGGATTTGCTCGTCACCCTGAAAGAGCAATATACTATTATCATGGTGACACACAACATGGGACAGGCTGCACGTATTTCAGATTATTCGCTTTTTATGTATCTTGGTGAATTGGTTGAATACGGAAAGACAAAACACATGTTTACTACTCCGCAGGATCGGAGAACTGAAGAATACCTGACCGGAAAATTCGGATGATGTTTCAGAAAGCTTGATGCCAGTCGCTGGCAATTATCAGTTGTAAATTATAAATTACTTAGACCATGTCAGTAAAAAAAGACGAAGCAATAAAAGAAATATTGGCCGATTATGAATCACTGGCCAATCTTGTATTACAACAGCTCGACATATTGGAACCCCTGATTATAAACAGCGAGTTGCATCTGTCTGATGAACAGTTCAGTACTATGCACAATAATGAAGTCATAATCAATAAATGGGAGGTTAAACTAAGCGATAAAATTGTGAATACAATCGTGCTTTATCAGCCGGTTGCCTCCGAAATTCGTAGCTTAATAGCGCTTTACCGGATCATAATCAGCCTGGAACGAATTGGCGATTTAACGGTTAGCATTACTAACTTTATGAAGGACATAAAAAGTGAGGCCATCTATGCAAGTCTGTCTGACTTTATTTCGAATATGATGATTCTGAGCGCTGAAATGGTAAAGAATGCCATGCTCTCATTTATGAATAAAGACATGGATTTAGCTATTTGGACGATCAGGAATGATGCGGTTGTTGATGAGTTAAACCGTAAGATGCTAAAGAAAGCGATCGGTAAAGCTCAAAAGGCCGAAGAAAAAAAGAATATCCTGATTAGCTTTATCAACATTAAGGAAATGGTTTCAAACATAGAACGGATTTCGGATCATGCTGCCAATATTGCCGAGGCATCCATTTATGCCTTCGCAGGAAAAGACATCAGACATCACCGGAAGAAAGAGCTGGAAGAAAAATCAAAATCATCAGATAATGAGTGACAGGTATAAAATTTTAGTAGTTGACGACGAAAAGGATTTGTGCGAAATCATTCAGTTTAACCTGGAAAGCGAAGGTTTCGAAATAGAACTTGCCTATTCAGGAGAAGAAGCCCTGAACAAGCCACTCGAACAATTTGACATGTTGCTTTTGGATGTGATGATGGGAGGCATGTCGGGCTTTAAACTGGCTGATAAAATCAGGAAGGAACTTGTGCTTTCGGTACCGATCATTTTTCTGACAGCACGCGAAACCGAAAATGATATGCTCACCGGATTTAATGTGGGAGCAGATGACTATCTGTCTAAGCCATTCTCAATTAAAGAGTTGGTCGCCCGCATTAAGGCTGTTCTGCGTCGGGGTAGAAAAGTGGAGTCCAAGCCAAAGGTTGTCACCATTGATGGCATGGAGCTTGACTTAGACCGAAAACTGCTGACGATTGACTATGAACCCATTCTTCTTACCCGAAAGGAGTTCGAGATTTTATACCTGCTGATTTCGCATAATGGGAAATACCTTGGTCGTCAGGAAATTTTGGATCGCATCTGGCGAGAAGATGTGATTGTGACTGAGCGAAATGTTGATGTAAACATTGCCCGCCTTCGGAAGAAGATCGGTGTTTATGGCAATTACCTCAAAGGCCGGTCGGGATATGGATACTGTTTTGAAAGCTAGAAAATCAGAAAGATGTTTATTTGGAAAGAGGAAAGAACAATTTATAAATGACATTTCCCTTTATCCTTATTTGATAATTTATTTAATACAAATCACTTAAATTACCTGGTTCATGATTGTACAACATACCTTTCGCCGACGAATATTCATCAATTTCTTTGTCGTATTTTCCTTATTCACACTTGTTGTTCTTGCCTACCAGCATGATCGTGAAAAAAGCTACCGGACAGGCCAGCTTGAAAATACTCTGGATAACATTTCGGAGATAACCCACCGTTACATCGAGTATAAAAAGATATTCGAATCAGGTGATTTCAAGTCGCTTGATTCGTTAAAGACATTGCTGCCGATAGCAGAAACACGGCTTACAGTAATTGATATGTCTGGGAAAGTAGTATATGATAGTTTCGTTGCCGATGTCAATACTATGGAAAACCATCTGCAACGTCCCGAAGTTCAAAAGGCGCTATATTCCGAGAAGGGATCGAGCATTCGCCTTTCGGCAACTACGAATCAGAAGTTTTACTATTATGCCAAAAATTACAAAAATTATTTTGTAAGGACTGCTGATGTTTACAATGTCGATATCGTTAAATTCCTGAATACTGGGCGTATCTTTTTCGTATTTATCGTATTCCTTTTCCTGCTGATGTGGTCTATGCTTCATTATACTACCCGACGTCTAAGTGATTTTATAACCAATCTAAAGGATTTTGCATTAAAGGCAGGGCAGAATGAAGATATTTCCAGGATGAACAGCAATTTTCAGGATAATGAGTTGGGAGTTATCCGTAGACAAATCATACAGATTTACGACAAACTGAAAACCACTAAGGACGAGTTGGCCAGCGACAGAGAAAAACTATATGGACACTTGCAGGTACTGAAGGAAGGAATCTCCATTTTTTCTCCCGAAAAGCGTAAAATTTTGGCAAACAGTCATTTTATCCAATTTATTAATATGATTTCAGAGAAATCGACGATTTCAGCTGAGCATATATTTGCAATTCCTGAATTCGGGAAAGTAGTCGAATTTATCGACCAGAACAAAGGCAAAGAAATTCAGAATCAAAATAAGGAACTTCCCCAGATAGAATATACCATTGAGAAAGGCGAAAAATACTTTCATGTCAGATGCATTATTTTTCTCGACAAGAGTTTCGAGGTACTGATCAGCGACGTAACCCGTCCTGAAAAACAACGATTATTGAAGCAACAGTTGACCTCTAATATTGCTCACGAGCTGAAAACGCCTTTATCTTCCATTAAAGGCTACCTGGAAACAATATTAAACAGTGAAAACATTCCGGCCATTAAACAGAAATATTTTCTACAGAAGGCTTTTGTACAATCTGAACGGCTCACCGATCTGCTGAATGACATCTCATTGCTTAATAATATTGAGGACGCTGGTGGTCTGTTTGAGTTTAAGCCTCTAATGATGAGACCTGTAATAAATGATGTGTTTGAGAACCTCAAAAGCAGGCTTACCGATAAAATCATGTCTTTTTCAATTGATGTTGACAATGACGTGGTTGTTAATGGAAATGAATCATTACTGTTTTCGGTATTCCAGAACCTGGTGGAAAACTCGATCAACTATTCAGGCAATAACACTACGATCTCAATACGTAAATACCTGGAAGATGATAAGTACTATTATTTTCAGTATTCAGATACCGGTGCCGGTATTTCTGAAGAGCATCTTCCGCGAATCTTTGAACGGTTCTACCGGGTAGATTATGGTCGTTCGCGCGAGAATGGCGGCACCGGTCTTGGCCTTTCGATCGTAAAAAATGCTGTCCTGCTTCATAAAGGTGAAATTTCAGTAAGGAATAAACCTGAAGGTGGTTTGGAATTCTTGTTTTCACTGTCGAAAAAGTAATGCAGAAACACATCAGGGGTAACTTTTAAGTTGCACCCTGATTTCTTCTCCTGTTCCCCTCATTAACCAATAATGAACTAATGTCGTTTAGTTAAGCCGCCGACAGGGTTGTTAACCCCTGTCGGGGCAATCGGGAAACCCTGTTGGTGGTTGAAAGCCCCGACAGTGGTTAAACAAGAATCGGATCACATGATATTGTTGTGGGGAAAGCAAAGTCAATGGTGAGTTTTTAAAAATCTTACATTTAAAAATTCAATCTTAGTAATGCGGCAATGGCCCCTAGAGTCCAATCTTATCTATCTTATAATTGGCCTGATAAACCTTTAGAAAGTGTACATGTTCGGCGTTGGCATAAATGGCATAGAGTTTTGATGAGTTATTTTTGACGATTCCTGTTATGTGTTTTTTCCCGAGTACTCGGGACGGTTTTTCTCAGGGATTACTGGTCCCGGCTAGCCGGGATGAGTGATGAAAACAAAATGGGTGTACAGATTATTGAATTCTATTTTCATAAGATACATAAGATTGGACTCTAGGGGGCTGATCTAAGTTACTAAGATTTCTTCAGAAAAGTAAGATCTTTTCAGAAAAAACACACCTGAATATTGGTTTTGAAAACACTTCCCCACAACAATATCATGTGATCCCAAGAATCCGTAACTAAACGACATTGAATAATGAACGGCCTTTATTTTGTTTGTACCACTGTCGGTTCACTGTCATACCTCTTTCATACCTCTTTCAGTACAAATTCGAAACAAATTCGAATATAATACATAACAAATTCGAAACAAATTCGTAGCCGTTCGAATTTGTTTC
>DIZL01000014.1:42477-44216 GCA_002429385.1 Prolixibacteraceae bacterium UBA6029
GGTATGACAGTGGTATGATAGTGAACCGACAGTGGTACGACAATGAACCGAATTATTCCTATCGGGAAAGCCCGGGGAAACGGTTTATGACCAGATGTCAGGACTACCCAACCATATACCAACGCCTGGGGCAATAGCGCCCATATCAATTCTGCGGATGAAATAAATGTCAAATAAAGGTTTGCCTACCTCCCCGCACAATCTATCCTGTAGCCGTAAAATTCAATGTTCAGAACATTTTTATGTTTGAAAGTAGCTTTATAGTTAGGTTTAGAATATTTTTTTTAAATTTAAAACACGAGCCTGAGGGCAGAAATCATATAACCCAAAAGAATTAAAATATGGATATAATACACATTAGTGCAGAGTGTTATCCTGTGGCGAAAGTAGGCGGATTGGGCGATGTTGTAGGTGCGTTGCCAAAGTACCAAACGTTACTTGGTCATTCTGCGACGGTCATTATGCCTTTCTATCATGGAAAGTTTAGTCAGGAGAATGAATTTTCAACAGTTTTTTCAGGTTTTGCACAATTGGGTCACACTAATTATGCATTCAATGTTTTAAAACTAGTGACCAATACCTTGGGATTTGATCTTGCACTGATCGATATTCCGGGTTTGTTCGACAGGGAAAACGTGTACTCTTACCCGGACGATACCGAACGGTTTATTACTTTTCAGATTGCAACATTGAACTGGCTTAATCAAAAAGAGGGTATTCCTGACATTGTACATTGTCACGATCAGCAGACAGGGTTTATACCGTTTATGATGTCAAAGGTTCGCGAATACAGTAAATTCGAACAGGTTCCAACCGTATTTACCATTCATAACGGGCAATATCAGGGGCAATTCGGATTCGATAAATTGTACTACCTGCCGCCTTTTCATTCCTATTTCAATGGACAGGTTGAGTGGAATCACATGATCAATCCTTTGGCATCGGCCATTAAATGTGCATGGCGTATGACTACCGTATCGCCCAGTTATCTGGATGAGATCGGGTATTCGATGAAAGGCATGGAAGAACTGCTTCGCAAAGAACGCAGCAAATCGGTGGGAATCCTGAATGGCATTGATGCTGAAGTATGGAATCCTGAAACCGATCCGATGCTGGAGAAGAACTATGGCATTAAGAATGTGGATTTGGGGAAGAATGCCAATAAGGAAATACTGTGCCAACAATTCGGTCTGGATCCCACGAAACCTCTGTTTACATTTATTGGCCGCCTGGTTGGAGAAAAGGGAGCTGATTTGTTACCTCAAATCGTTTACAACCTATCAAAATTTAATCCGGGAGAGCAAAATTTCCTCATCCTGGGATCGGGAGAGAATCAAATCCAGAATGCATTGCTTCTCCTTGAACATGAATTCAAAGGGAATTATTGCTCCTATATAGGTTACAACGAGAAACTTTCTCACCAGATTTATGCAGGGGCAGATTTCCTGTTGATGCCTTCGCGGGTTGAACCCTGTGGCCTGAACCAATTGTATGCCCTTCGGTATGGAACAGTACCGATTGTAAGACGAACCGGAGGCTTGCGCGATACCGTAATTGATATAGGTGATGGTGGTTTTGGCATCTGTCACGATCAATGTTCAATTTTCGATGTGACACATTCTATTCAGAGAGCCAAATCGTTCTATAAGAATAAGAAGGTCTTTACTGCAATCCGTAAAAAAATGATGCAAATTGACCATTCCTGGAATAAAGCCGCTAACGATTATATCGAATTATAC
>DIZL01000014.1:44363-151992 GCA_002429385.1 Prolixibacteraceae bacterium UBA6029
CTGGTTGATATTCCGATTTCCAATTGTATGAATTCCGATATAAACCGCATTTTTGTTCTGACTCAGTTTAATTCCGCATCCTTAAACAAACACATCAAGAACACCTATCAGTTTGGTCATTTTAGTGATGCATTTGTTGATATTCTGGCTGCTGAACAAACCCCTGACAATAAAAACTGGTTTCAGGGAACAGCTGATGCGGTGCGCCAGTGTATGCACCATTTTATGGACTATGAGTTTGAATATGCATTGATACTATCGGGAGATCAATTGTATCAGATGGATTTCAATGAGATGATTGAAGCCCACATTAAGGCCGGCGCTGAGATTACACTGGCAACACTTCCAGTTGTGGCAAAAGAAGCTTCAGAATTTGGTATTCTGAAAGCGGATGCAGAGAATATTATCACTGAGTTTATTGAGAAACCTGCTCCTGAATTGCTTCCTGACTGGACTTCCCAGGTCAGTGAGGAAATGCAGCGTGAAGGTAAAATCTATCTGGCCTCGATGGGTATCTACATCTTTAACCGCGAATTGCTCATCAAGCTAATGCAGAACCACGAAACCAAAGACTTCGGTAAGGAAATTATCCCTCACGCCATTCATACAAATAAAGTTCTAAGCTATCAGTATGAAGGATATTGGACCGACATAGGTAACATCGAATCATTTTATGAAGCTAACCTTGGATTAACTGATGATATTCCTAAGTTTAACCTTTTCAGTAACTCGAAAATCATATATACCAGACCACGCTTATTGCCTCCATCCAAAATATCCGGGACAACTCTGGAGAAGACGGTTATTTCTGACGGGTGTATTATTCATGCCAGCAGAATTGATCATTCCGTAATTGGCATCAGGGCACGTATTGGGAAAGGCACAACTATTGTAAATTCCTATATCATGGGTAACGATTATTATCAGGATTTGAATGAAATCGATAAGGATCATAATGATGGGAAAGTGATGGGTATCGGCGAGCGCTGTTATTTTAACAATTGTATTGTCGATAAGAATTGTCACATTGGTAACGATGTACGCGTAAACGGGGGAAAGCATTTGCCCGACTCCAATAATCCGCAATACTCGGTGATAGAAGGTATCGTTGTTATAAAAAAAGGCGCCGTTTTAGCCAATGGATTTGTAATTTAGGTGAAGATTATAGTTTTAATCTGATAGCATAAATAGTTCTGACCGGAACCTTAACCTTTATATTCTTATGAAAACACGCTTAGTGCTTTTGTTCATTGTCGCAATTATAGTGGCAGCCAATCCTGTTCAGGCAAGATCGAAAATATTATTGCGGCTGAACCTTCAGAAAGGATCAATTTACGAAATGACCCTGGTCACTACCAGTAACATTGATCAGGAAATGATGGGTCAGACAATGAAAATTGATCAGAAGATGGAAATGGTCTTCACTTATGAGGTTATGGATATATTGCCTAACCATAATTTCCAGATTGATTATTCCATTGTGAAAACAAAGCTGAATATGAACATGAATGGTAAGGTAGTGGATCTCGATTCCGAAGGCAAAGATGATGGCAATGCAATGATCCACGCGTTAAAAGATATATGTAGGGTCAAACTTTCTCTTGAAATTAATCCAAAGGGGCAAGTTGAAAAACTGGAAGGGATTGATGTGATGAAGGAAATATTCGCAGGGAATCCACAGTTGGTTCAATCGATGTCTATGTTTGCAGATGAAGTAAGCTTTTCTTCATTTGTTAGTCAGTCATTTAATTATTTTCCTGAGAAGGAAGTTGGTAAGGGAGATAAATGGACTTCATACTTTAAGCTTCCATCCTTGATGAATATGGAAACAACCTTGAATTTTGAAGTTGCATCCATGGATAAACATGAGACTGTTTTAAACGTTGTGTCAGATGTCAATATGGATTCACCGGTAGAGCAATCAGGGATGAAAATGAACATGAAAATGAAGGGAACCCAGACCGGAACAATGACTATTGACACGAGAGATGGTTGGTTTCGTACCTCAGACTTGAATCAGAAGTTTGATATGAAGCTTAAGATGAAAAATCCTCAAAGCGGAGAAGATATGGAAATCCCTATTGTTGTGAATTCTGTAACGAAGATGACAGTCATTAAGAAATAGCTCTTCGGGCTAAAACACTTCTTTTACTATTTTCCGTGTATTGTCTGAAACGCCATAGGTATAAATATGAAGACTTGGAACCTGATGAGAAACCAAATCTTTCGACTGGAAGATTGCCCATTCGGTACCAACAACTTTTGCATCATCATCGGTTTTGCATTTGGTAAGTTCGGATGCCAGTTCTACCGGAATTTCAATACTGAATAACTTGGGTAGAACTGTAAGCTGATTCTTCAGGTTGATGGGCTTAATCCCCGGAATAATGGGAACCTTTATGCCAATGGCTCTGCATCGTTCCACAAAATTGTAATATTTCTGATTGTCAAAAAACATCTGTGTAACAATGTAATCGGCGCCGGCATCCACTTTTAGCTTCAGGTATTGAAGATCGATCTCCGCATTCGGTGACTCAAAATGCTTTTCAGGATAGCCTGCAACCCCAATACAAAAATCCATGGGAGCAGAGTTCTTGAGATCAGACTCTAAATACTTTCCCTTACGCAGATTCACGATCTGTTCGACTAGTTCATTGGCATTGGAATGACCGTTTGAATCGGGTCTGAAAACATGTTCACCCTTATTGCCATCGCCACGCAAAGCAAGCACATTTTTGACCTCCATGAAATTCAGGTCAATCAGCACATGTTCGGTTTCACTCTTTGAAAAACCACCACATAAAATGTGAGGAATTACAGGAATACCATATTTGTGCTGAATACTCGCAGCAATGGCAACTGTTCCGGGGCGTTTGCGAACCGTACGTTTCTCGATACGGCCATCCGGCAATTCAATGTACACCATCTCATCACGGTGAGTGGTGATGTTAATGTACTTCGGATCAAAATCCAGAAGACTTTCAATGGTGTTGTATATTTTGCTCGCATCATTTCCTTTGAGAGGGGGCAATAGCTCAAACGAAAAAACGGTTCTTTTACTTTGATTGATAATGTCGATTACTTTCATTAATAAGCATTTTAGAATCAGTGGTGCAGTTGTTTAGACTACTCATTCAACGGATTATGTTTGAAAATGTTTCCAATACTTATTCCCAATTTCAACACAGTTTCCATCAAATGGTCAAAAGGGAAATCATATCAGCTACAAACATAACAATCAAACCAAGAATGAATGCAAACAGGACTGTTTTTATTGGATTATTTTCACCGTTATTAATTATTAGGTTATATTTTCATGGTAAAATAACATCATATAGAAATAAGGAAGAATAAAAATTCCATCTTATTTAAAGTATTGTGTTGTTGGCATTAGGTTCTTTTCATTCCAATAGGAATGTGCCTCCTTTGTTAATTGGGTTTTGTATAAACTATTCATTTTTATCCAATCCTTTTATTTTACTGCCTTCAATTTTCTTTATGCTATCTTCTGAAGGTAAGTCTTCAGGCATCGTACCTCCTAATTCTCTAATTGTTTGACGAACCTTTTGCCCAACTTCGAAATGCGTTTGATTTGCTTTTTGTTTTCCTTTAATGTTTTCTCTCCTCAGTTTATCTTCAGTCTGGGTGGCACGGAAAAGGTTTGCAGCTAATTCAGTGCTACCCATGTGGTCGAGTATATTCTGATTCTGCTTCAACCCTTTTCTTTGATGTATTTCTTTTGCCCCAAGGCCATTATAAAGTCCCATGTAACCATGATTCTGAAAGATTGCATACTCCCAAGGTTGAATAACTCCAGCCTTTCTGGCTGCATCAGCGAGTTGTTTGTTGTGTTCAGCCATTTCTTTCCTCAAGAAAAGCCGCTTTTCTTCTTCATTCTGAAGTGTTCCAAAGCTTTCTTCCAGTATTTCCTGTTTCCTGGTTTGTACTGCAAAATAGGTTTGCCCTAAAGCGATTACTGACTTTGATGGATCAGCATTTTGCACAATTAAATAACAGGCATATCTGGACAAGTGTATATCACCAATATCTCTTTGGGCACCTGAACCGATTTCAACCAATTTCTCCACACGGGGAAAATGGTCATCAGGTTCTTGTCCTGAATTCTTGCAGGCTTGCTTAGCCCTCTCAATTACATTTAGAAATTTGTCCCATTTTATGTAATCTAAAATGGTAAATAACTCTCTGGCACTCCAATACTCCTGCCCAATTTCATTGGTGTGCCTGACTTCTTCAAATATAGTATTGTTATCCATCCTAATCAATTTTCAGTTTTGTAAATATCTGATATAGTATTGCAAGTTAACCCTTCTATTTCTCAAATAGAATATGTTTGTATAAGTTATTTTTAATAAAAAAGGCAGAATTTTCATTCTACCTTTTGATATTTTGTGTTATTGAACCGTATCTCCCTTCCGTCAGAATGAATACGCCAGCCTTGTTTTTGATTTTTAAGCAGACAGTTTCCTTATTTGCCTTTTTAACCCGGGATGTCGTTTCTTCGTCACCTTGCACCGGTTGCAAATAATTTGCTCCTACTGAGCAATGAATTGACGCCAGCGAACTTTACTGAAACTGAAGACTGCAACTGAACACTTCCTTATATCCCTTTATAGTTCAAATTTGACGGCATAAACTGCTCGACCTCTTCAACAGTAATACCTTTTCGGCGGGCATAATCTTCAATCTGGTCTTTCCCGACTTTCTCCAGACTGAAATATTTCGATTCAGGATGAACGAAATACTCTCCGCTCACAGAAGCGGTCGGGTACATGGCAAAGTGTTCGGTTAAAGTCATTCCAAGTTCTTCAGCTTTCAGCATGTTGAACAGGTTGCCTTTTTCATGGTGTTCAGGACAGGCAGGATAACCCAATGCTGGACGGATTCCCTGATAGTCCACATGAAACATTTCTTCCAAAGTCAGCTTTTCATCGGGAACATAGCCCCAGAATTCCTTGCGTAACTTTTCGTGCAACACCTCGGCAAAGGCTTCTGCTAAACGGTCGGCCAGAGCCTCCAGCATGATGGCATTGTAATCGTCATGATCATCGTGGAAATACTTCATCCATTTCTCGATACCCACACCGGCAGTTACAGCAAAGGCTCCAAAATAGTCGGCCTTCCCACTTTCAACAGGAGCAACAAAGTCGGACAGACAGTAATTGGGTGAACCTGTTTTTTTCACTTCCTGCTGACGGAGATGATAGAAACGGCCAATTTCCTTTTTCCTGTTTTCATTTTCGTAGATGACAATATCATCACCATCGGCATTGGCTGGCCAGATACTGAATACCCCGTTCACCTGCACCATCTTCTGTTCGGTCATTCGGTCCAGCATACGGTTGGCGTCAGCATATAACTTCCTGACTTCTTCGCCCTGAAGTTCATCGTTCAGGATTTCCGGGAATTTACCTTTCATTTCCCAAACGAAGAAGAAGAACGTCCAGTCGATGTACTTCCGCAATTCCTGAATCGGGTAGTCAATCAGTTGCTTAACTCCAATGAAGTTAGGCTTATAGATGGGTGTATTGTCCCAGTCAATCTTCAGTTTGTTGGCACGGGCCTCCGCGATCGGTAAATACTTTTTGGCTTTTTTCTGACTGTGAAAGGTTCGGATGCTCTCATATTCTTCCCGTATATCGGCGAGAAATTGTTCATTTCCCGAGATCAGGTTAGAAACTACACTCACCGCCCTGGAAGCATCTTTCACGTGGATTACCGTATTTTTATATTGAGGGGCAATCTTTACTGCAGTATGAATTTTAGAGGTCGTTGCACCGCCAACAAGCAAAGGCAGATGAAAATTGCGACGTTCCATCTCAGCAGCTACCTCTGCCATTATTTCAAGCGAAGGGGTTATGAGACCGCTTAAGCCAATAATATCTACGTTCTCCTGAATGGCTGTATCCAGGATCTTGTCAGTAGGAACCATCACACCCAGATCGATCACGCGGTAGTTATTACAACCCAGAACTACACCTACAATATTTTTTCCAATGTCATGCACGTCACCTTTGACCGTGGCCATCAGCACTACTTTTCGGTTATCGGTAGTATCAAACTTATCTTTATCCGCTTCGATATACGGCAACAAATAGGCCACTGCCTTTTTCATCACACGGGCCGATTTGATCACCTGAGGGAGGAACATTTTTCCTGCACCAAATAAGTCGCCTACCACGTTCATTCCGTCCATCAGCGGACCTTCGATGATATTTAATACCGGCTGATAGTGGGGCAAGGCTTCGGCCAGATCAATCTCGATATAGTCAGGCAGTCCTTTTACCAGTGCATGTTCCAGCCGTTTTTCTATGGGCAGGTTGCGCCATTCATCGACACGTTCTTCTTTGGCATCCTGCTCTTTTAAAGTCAGCGCAAATTCGAGCAGCTCTTCAGTCGCTTCCGGCTTTTTATTCAGGACCAGATTCTCTACCTTTTCCAGAAAGTCTTTTGGAATCTCGTCGTAGATCTGCAACATACCGGGGTTTACAATGCCCATATCGAGTCCTGCACGGATGGCATGATACAGGAAAACCGAATGGATGGCTTCACGTACCTGGTCATTCCCCCGGAAGGAAAACGATACATTGCTGACCCCGCCACTCGTTTTGGCATATTTAAGGTTTTTCTTGATCCAGCTCACGGCATTGATGAAATCCACCGCATAATTATAGTGTTCCTCCATTCCCGTGCCGATGATCAGGATATTCGAATCAAAGATGATATCCTGTGGCGGGAAGTTAATCTCGTTGACCAATATGTTATAGGCGCGTTGGCATATCTCAATGCGCCTTTCAAACGAATCTGCCTGCCCTTTTTCGTCAAAAGCCATAACAACTACTGCTGCTCCATAACGTTTCAGAAGTTGGGCCTGTTTACGGAATACTGCTTCACCCTCCTTCATGCTGATGGAATTCACAATGGCTTTACCCTGCACACATTTCAGCCCTGCCTCGATAACTTCCCATTTCGAAGAGTCAATCATCATTGGTACTCGCGCAATATCGGGTTCAGCCATCAGTAAATTCAGGAAAGTGACCATTTCCTTTTTGGCATCGAGCATGGCATCGTCCATATTGATGTCGATGACCTGGGCTCCTTCGTCAACCTGGTTGCGGGCAATTGCAATGGCTTCCTCATATTTTCCTTCGCGGATCAACCGGGCAAACTTGCGCGAACCCGACACATTGCACCGTTCACCTATATTCACGAAATTGGTTTCCGAAGTCAGTATGATCGGTTCCAATCCACTTAGTTTGGTATGTTTGTCTTTCTTCCTCCGTTGATGGGGTTCTGCCTTTGCGGCAATGTCAGCCAGTTTACGGATGTGCTCCGGCGTCGTTCCGCAACAGCCACCAATGATATTTACGAACTTATTGTCGAGAAAATCGCTCACATCGTGCGCCATCTCATCCGGTGTTTCATCGTATTCGCCAAACTGGTTGGGTAAGCCTGCATTCGGATATGCGCTGATGAAGAACGGCGCTTTTTTGGAAAGCTCTTCCAGATACGGACGCAAATCTTTGGCGCCAAGCGAGCAATTCAATCCAATACTGAGCAGATCAATGTGCGAAACTGACGTCAGAAACGCTTCAACAGTCTGACCTGAAAGCGTTCTTCCACTGGCATCAGTGATTGTTCCTGAAACCATGACAGGAAGCCTCAAGCCCCGCTCTTCCAGTTCATCTTCGATGGCAAATAGCGCGGCTTTGGCATTCAGGGTATCGAAAACGGTTTCAACAAGCAGCAAGTCCACCCCACCATCAAGCAAACCTTTCAACTGTTCACGGTAAGAGACTTTTACCTCGTCAAACGAAACAGCCCTGAACCCGGGATCATTCACCTCGGGCGAAAGCGACAAGGTTTTGTTCATCGGGCCTATAGCTCCCGCCACATAACGGGGCTTCCCGGGATTTTTAAGTGTAAACTCATTGGCAACTTCTACCGCCAGCTGAGCCGATTGCAGGTTTAATTGGTAGACCCATTCTTCAATGTGGTAATCAGCCTGCGAAATACTGGTCGAATTGAAGGTGTTGGTTTCAATTATATCGGCTCCTGCTTCCAGAAATTCGGCATGAATGGCCCGAATAATCTCCGGTTTGGTAATCGATAATAAATCATTGTTCCCTTTCAGGTCGTACTGGAAATCAGTAAAAATCGTTCCCCTGAAATCATCTTCCGACAGGCGGTATTTCTGAATCATGGTTCCCATGGCCCCGTCAAGCACCAAAACCCTCGATTCGAGTTCTTTTCTTATATCTTTTTTTTCAGTCATCATTTTGTATATTCCGCCTTAAGGCATAAACTTAACAATCTCAAAGACATTCGGTTCTTGCTGATTCATTTTCACTTGAACTGAAATGCTGCATACAAATCTAATCTCTAAAACCCGAATGATCAAACAAATCAGAATATTATCTTAATCTTTTAAGTCAAAATTGACATCTGGCGACAGATTTAATCTTCTTCCTGTTTGTTTCTATCGGGTTTCGTTAGGAAATCTATGGATTTAATTAACTTTAGATGCCCATACCGGAATGAATTTTTGTTTTCAGCAAGGTGAATAAAGTACTTAAAAAATATAATGTTGTATTTTTGATTAAAGCTGTAAAATGATTATTTTGTCGTTATGCTGTATTCATAAATAAAAATTTGCACCACAGATTACACGTATTTACAAAGATTAAAAAAAAGAAAAATAAAGTTCTCAATCTGTGTTAATCCGTGTAATCTGTGGTTGATAAAATTATATGTACCATGCCTGACAAGCGATTAAGAGTAAACGATTGACAAAATCAAAATACGACATTTTATGTTTCTCATTACTTAATGAATATCTTTTAAAGATTTTATATTAATGACAGGCAACCCTTCGATAGCGATTAAGAAACTGGTTCCACCTTCCAGAAGTAGGGGTCTCCTTACCGATTTCAGAAATTTTCTCTGGAATAAGCCGGAGACCCAGACTCTGATCAGATTCAATTCGAAAGAGAAAAGAGATGAATACAACCAGAGGATCATGCAACGCGTTGGTGAAGAAGTTGACCGGTATTCAATATTGAACATTCATCAGATCGGTATCGAAGCGCCTGTAAGTTATATTTTCAATGAACTGCTAAACTGGAACGGGGACTCAACATGCTGGCCAAATCACATCGCAAAGGTTGAACGCATTGATGAAGACATTGAAAACATCAGGATATTGCCTTTCGGCTGGAAGAACTACCCCTTCGGTCTTCAAAAAAGCTTCTTTGGGTTGAGCTTCATTCCACTGTTCAGCCTGAATTCCATACGGATTAAACGGTTTCCGGATGCCTTCGATTTCGATAATGCCCGTTATCTGCTCTATAAATGCAGTGGGGGTTATCCAATCGGTATATTTCTGATGTATGTGCGGTCCTCCATTGCCGATATGGGAGAGACGGAACAATCCCAGTTGTTCTTTTCGGTCGGTTTTAATTTCTACGGAAAGGAATACAAGTCCACATGGTCCTTTGTCAACAGGATTTGGGAAGGCATACACAACCGGGTTACGGCAAATGTTCTGAACCGGATCAAACAGCTTTCGGAATGGCGCATTGAGAAAATGGAAGCAGGATTATAACCGGTCAGGAGTGTTTGATCGCAAAGACCTCGTCCTGTGAATAACTATCATGCCTTTCATTCCAGAAGAACAGATACAGGTACACCACTTCAGCTTCCGGCGTTGGATTTTCAATCGTGGCCTTACAATCCCATCGTTTAGCCCCGGTATCCACTACCTTATTGGCGCCATCTTTAAAGATCACAGCCATCAACGAATCATATCCATACTCTGTGCCGACTAGCTGATCTGTCCAGCTCACCGCAATCTGCGATGGGTTTTCAGTATCCGTCGCTGCTTTGAGATGATTAGGCAGAGGCAGGTGACCGGTTGAGAAATGTAACTTTTCCGGTTCATTCAACTGCCCCAGCGAATCAAAGGCCGCCCTGTTGGACTTGACGAACAGGTTCCACCCACTCATGGTCATGTTTTTTACCGCCTTGTTCCAGATCGGTTTAATCACATACTTCTTTTGCAATCGGGCATACTTGATCACTGCAGCGAACCCGTTGCGGGCTTCTTTTTGTTTTTCACTCCATTCACCGGCTTTGCGTTTCCTGGGCATGGCACGCATGTAGGTTACACCTTTTCTTCTTACAAATACCAGTCCTTCAATATTTCCCGATAGATACTGCCCGATACCTCCCAAAGTTCTAGCCATAATATATATTGTTTTAGTTAAACATTCATTTCGTTACCAGTTCACCTTCCACAAACGTTTTGCCAACCACCGCTTGCTACCCTCCTGCTACCCTCCTGCTATCCGGGCTTTATATTATACTTCACTCGTACCTATATCATACTTATCTCGTACTTCTTTCGTACTACCAAAGATATACAAAATAAGTATCATATAAGTATGATATAGGTACGAGTAAAGTATAATATAAAGCCCGGGTAGCAGGAGGGTAGCAGGGGATCCTTGAGTATATACAGGGATGCCCTTCAGCAAGGATGAACAAAGTGTGTTGAGAATAGATGAATAGGGCTGACCGGGTCTTTGGCTGATAGTTAATGAGCAGGAAAATTGTTGATTATTATGCCTGGGGGTTGGTTGGCTTGTTATTCCTTTTTCGGGATGCCAACGCAGATTTAACAAATCCGGTGAATATATTCCAGCTCAGGGTAGCGATGAGGATTGGGTTTAATGTTCGGATAAAGATATTTTTATAGGGGGCGCTACCCGTAAACGTATCCCATAGCAATGAACTCATTTCACGTTTGCCTCTCTCTTTCGCCTGTTCTTTTAACACCATATTGAAAAGAACCCCTTTCAGGAATAATGATTTTTGAATGAGTGTAGAGACCCAAAAGATAAGTTTCCCAATGGCATTGTCCACATTCAGGTTTGACAATACGGGCTGGAACGATTTCCTGAAATTCGCTTTCCCTATTCCGTCCGAAAATACGGTGTTAGCCGCTGCCTTCCCGGTGATGTACGCGGCACCGATACCGTTCTTAAAGAGTTTTGATGACGAGGAGTCACCGATCAATACCACCCGGTCACCATAGGGATTCCTGGCGTTTGTAATGTTGATGGACGGGAAACATTGGCAGGGAGTCATGTTCTTCAATTCCATTCCTTCAGGAAAACAGGCTATAACTGGTTCTGAACTTAAAAAACTGTCAATAATTTCCTTATTTATTTCGGTTCCAAGGAGTACGAGGGTTATATATACTCCTTTCGGAATCAGGGCTCCAAACTTTATTCCCGGCAGGTTCAACAGGAAGACATGCATTGAATTACCGAAATGCCTGGTTACCGTCTCAGATCCCAGATAATATTCACTGATGTATGTTTTGGTTGTTACCGGCGGTATAAAATCAGGAATGACTTTTTGAAACATTTTTAATGTTTTTGGGTTCAGGCCAACAGCACCTACGATCAGATCGTATTTCCTTCTCGTGTTTCCGGCGATCAGGTTGATGCCATCAGGTTCCCGTTCAATATCGGTAACTTTTTCACGAAAGATTCTTGCCCCTTTCTTTTCACACAGATCAAGCAGATATCCATCGAAGCTTTGAAGTGTTGTTACCGTAGAGCCCAGCGGGCCGGAACCCCGAAATATGGATGCAATGGAATGTTCGGGTGAAATGTTGTCAATAACGGTAGTTCCGATTTCGAGATGAAGAGTATAGGATTCAATTCCCCGGCGGATGATTTGTTGCGGAAGAACAATGCCTTCATTGGTCAACATTTGAATGAGTGATTCAGAAACTATTCCTCCGCAGTGATTACATCCTGCCGGACCCGTTTTAGTGAAGTCTTTAATTTCATAGATATCAATCCCGATCGTAAGCCCCATCCTTTTTGCAAGGTTGAAAGCAAAGAAGGAGAAAAAGCTACCGGCAGGTCCTCCACCAATAACTCCTATTTTAGCCCCATCATGAAGAGAAATCGTATTCTTTTTATCCTTTTGCATGAGCTTAAATTGTCTTTAAGATCAAATTGACGGACTCTAAATATAGTAAATTCCTGATCATTTCCGATGGACCTTAATTTGTCGTCTGAAACTGCAAATTGCTTAAAAGAGCTTATATGACATTCAATTCGCAAAATTTAGATGAATATTGCGGTTGTAATCGCAATATTTAGATTAAATTTGCGATTGATATTAGATTTATAGAAAATGATTTCACGAGATTTGTTTGGATTGATAAAGAATCAGCTTTTCAAAGGGAAAGCTATCATTATAATGGGACCACGTCAAGCCGGAAAAACAACCCTGGTAAATACCATCAAGGATTCGTTGACTGAGAGTGTCTTGTGGTTGAACGGAGATGAGTCAAACGTTAGGGAGGCACTTTCAAATACTGGTTTATCTCAGCTAAGATCAATCATTGGGAATAATAAAATTGTGGTCATTGATGAAGCTCAGCGAGTTGAAAACATTGGAATAACGATAAAACTAATTGTTGACAATTTGCCTGAAGTTCAGGTTATTGCAACTGGCTCTTCGTCGTTTGAACTGGCCAACAGCATTAATGAACCACTAACTGGCCGGAAATATGAACATTTGTTATTGACGTTATCGCATCAGGAACTTCAAAACCATTTTGGGTACCTTGAAGAGAAAGGCATGTTGCGTCACCACTTAATTTATGGAACTTATCCTGAAGTTGTGACCCATCCCGGAGAAGAAGAACAAATTCTGAAAAGCCTTTCCGGGAGTTACTTATTTAAAGATATTTTTACATGGGAGAATATTAAGAAACCAGACCGTCTTGAACAAATGGTGAAAGCTCTTGCTTTCCAGACCGGCAATCAGGTCTCTTATCATGAATTGGGACAAATGACTGGTTTGGATAATGAAACCGTAGAAAAATATATTCTGCTTCTAGAAAGGGCTTTTGTTATTTTTCGACTGAATTCATTTAGCCGGAATCTTCGAAATGAACTGAAAAGGAGCCGAAAGATTTATTTCTATGACAATGGCATTCGGAATGCCCTCATCAATAATTTTAACCAAGTTGAATTTAGAAATGACATTGGACAACTTTGGGAGAATTATCTGATCAGTGAGCGGATGAAAAGGAACTTGTATCGAATGCATTACTGTAATATGTATTTCTGGAGAAACCATAACCAACAGGAAATAGATTACCTTGAGGAATATGGTGGTAGAATTCATGCTTATGAATTTAAATGGAACGCTAATAGAAAGGTGAATATTCCATATTCTTTTGCAGAGGCATATCCGGAGCATGAATGGATGGTTATACATCCTGAAAACTATTCTGATTTTCTTTCCTGATTTATGTTTTGAATAAATGGTTAAATGCCTATCCCCTGGTTTTCATCAATAATATTTACATTTGCAGCATCAAAAATAAACGGCTATGATTCAGGAGATACAAATTTACAATACACTGACCCGCAAGAAGGAAGTTTTTACACCACTGGTTCCCGGTAAGGTAGGATTGTACGTTTGCGGACCAACGGTATATGGTCCTCCACACCTGGGTCACGCCCGTTCGGCGATAACATTTGATCTGATCTTCCGTTTCCTGAAACAGATTGGGTACAAGGTGCGCTATGTGCGCAACATTACCGACGTTGGCCACCTGGTTGCCGATGCCGATGAAGGTGAAGATAAAATCGAACAACAGGCCAAACTAGATGAGCTGGAACCCATGGAAGTGGTTCAGATTTATACCAACCTTTTTCACAAGGCAATGGATATGCTCAATGTTGAATCACCCAGTATCGAGCCACACGCTTCGGGCCACATTATTGAACAGATTGAAGAAGTTAAGAAAATACTGGACTCCGGTTATGGGTATGAAAGTAATGGGTCGGTATATTTCGATGTGGAGAAATTTGCCAGCGAAAATGAATACGGGAAATTGTCGGGTCGTAAAATTGAAGACCTGATCAGTAATACAAGGGTTTTGGATGGCCAGATTGAAAAACACTCGGGACTTGATTTTGCAATCTGGAAGAAAGCGCAGCCGGAACATATCATGAGGTGGCCGTCACCCTGGAGTGATGGGTTTCCGGGATGGCACATTGAATGTACGGCAATGAGCACCAAATATTTGGGTGAGACCTTCGACATCCACGGAGGAGGAATGGATTTGACTTTTCCGCACCACGAAGCTGAAATGGCACAGGCTCAGGCAGCCCACGGCAAGCCAGCAGTCCGCTATTGGATGCACAATAACATGATCACCCTGAACGGTCAGAAGATGGGTAAATCGCTTGGGAATGCGATATCGCTTGAGCAGTTTTTCAGTGGAAATCATCCCTTGCTGGAGAAGTCTTATTCTCCGATGACTATACGGTTTTTTATGTTGCAGGCCCACTACCGCAGTACGCTCGACTTTTCGAACGAAGCGCTGCAGGCCTCAGAAAAAGGGCTGGAACGCCTGATGAATGCTGTTGCTAAGATTGAGTCATTGCCCGTATCTGACTCTTCTACACTAAATATTGCTGAATTGACGGCCAATTGCTATGCTGCCATGAGCGATGACATGAACAGCCCGATTGCCATTGCATCCCTGTTTGAAGGTGTGAAATTCATCAATTCTATTTCCGACGGTAAATCGACTATCACATCAGAAGATCGTGATGCTTTGAAGTCACTCTTTCATGCTTTTGTATTTGATATCTTCGGATTAAATGCTGAGGACCAGAATGAAAGCGGCAGCAATGAAGTCTTAAATGAAGTTGTTGATTTGCTAATGAAGCTTCGTACAGAAGCCAAAGCCAATAAAGACTGGGCAACATCAGATAAAATCCGTAATGAGCTTGCCGCTATTGGCTTTGAAATCAAAGATGGCAAAGAAGGGGTGAGTTGGGAGTTGAAGAAGTAGGATGGATTCGGAAGCTACTGTAATTCAGGACGTTCCCAAGAAGTTTAACTGATTCCTGAAGCTGGCGCAATTGTTCATTTTGCTGACGTAATCGCTTTTCATTGATTGTATAGCCTTTGATCAGGTATTCTTTTAGAATATTATTGGCCCAAATCCTAAACTCGGTACCTCGTTTTGAATTTACCCGATACCCTACAGAGATGATAACATCAAGGTTGTAATAATTTATCTTTCGGATGATCTCTCTATCTCCCTCAATTTGAACTTGTGCAATTTTTGCACAAGTTGATTTTTTTTCTAATTCTCTTGATTTATAGATGTTGGAAATGTGCCTGTTAATTGATGTTCTATTAGTTTGGAATAATTCTTCCAACTGATATTGATTTAGCCAAACGGTTTCATTCTCCAGTTTGACCAGTATTTCGGTTTTCCCATCTTCGGATTTGTATATCGTAATTTCAGAGTTATTCATAGGAAGTCTTTTCCCAAAGTTACGAAACGTACTGGCTAAATAAGCTGAATAGGATGAAAAATTTATCCAATTTTAACTGAAGTCATGGTCAGGGAGCCCATCACGGGTTTGTCGTTGAAAAACGATATCTCTTCGTCCTTTTCCTTTAAGGCAAGAGTGTAAAGTAATGGCAAATAATGTTCAGGAGTTGGAACTGCCAGCTGAACTTCCCGCCCCTGTGCAGTATAATTGATCAAATCCTTATGGTTTCCCGACCTGATGAGTTGCTTAAACTTATCGTTGGCCTGAATGGCCCAGTCGAAGCCATATTCCGGTTCATTCAATTTATCCCAGGCCACCATCCGAAGATTGTGAACCATGTTTCCGCTGCCAATGATCAATACTCCTTTATTCCGCAGTGCGGCCAGTTCTTTTGCCAGATCATAATGATACTGTGGACCTTGGCTGTAGTCCAGACTCATTTCAATTACAGGAACATCAGCTTCAGGATAAATTCTCCGGATAACGCTCCAGGCACCATGATCGAATCCCCATTTTTCATCCAATCCAACCACAGTACTGGTCAGGATATGTTTGGTTTCCTGAGCCAGATCAGGACTTCCGGGTGCAGGGTACTGTATAGCATACAACTCTTTTGGAAATCCTCCGAAATCATGTATGGTTTGTGGTTTAGGCATTGCCGTGACATATGTTCCTTTTGTTTCCCAATGTGCCGAAACACACAGAATGGCTTTGGGGCGGGGTAATGATTTTCCCAGAAGCTCCCACGTCTTTGAAAACTCGTTTTCCTCGATGGCATTCATCGGGCTACCGTGTCCGACAAACAGAACCGGCATTTTGGGAGTGCTTTCTCCGAATGTCATTATTTGATTTATTTCATTGTATTGCATGGCTTTCAGTGCTAATGGGAACAGAATTGCTGACCCGATAAATGATCGTCTGTTCATAGTTATGATTTAGAATCCGGCTTTCACATTACCCTCGGATCAGATTTGATTCATCTGTTATTTCGTATGTATGGAACAGCTTTTCCATGTGCCACGAAGATACAAAGATTTTCAGTTGATTGTTGCCTGAAAAGAAATGTCAGGATCATTTACTGTAGGATAATCTTTTTCATGATTGTCTTTCCGTCTTTCAGAATAATCTTCAGGATATAGATTCCGGGAGGGGTTGGAGGAACTTCAATCCGGATTCCATAATTTTGTATTTTGACATGAAGTCCTGAAACTTCTATTCCATTGGTGGTGAACAGGGAAATTCGTTCAGGCTGAACCGAACCGTCCAGTTCAATAGTAATCTCACGCTGAGCAGGATTGGGATAAATCCGTAAGATCGGATCGCTTTCTAAACTCCGGGCAATAGTCGGCCATTGATTCTTTAATTGTTCAATCTGAGAAGGGGGAATTTCTGTGTTCCATAACTTGAATTCGTCAACGCTCCCCAATAGTCCATACTGGGTTTCTACATTGTCCATCCTGCCAATGGTAATTGGCTTGGTTGAGGTTAAAATTGATCCTGAAAAGGCCTTAAAACTATCTAAAACGCCATTCACATATAGTTCCATGGAATAACCGGTATAGACAGCCGCCACATGGTAGTATTGGTTGAGATTAATCGGAGCCGAGCCGTCAAGATCAGAAACACCTGTACTTGTCTTAACGGTCCATCGAAACTTACCTTCAGGTATGATTGAAAGTTTATAGCGCTGTTGCCAAGATCCGTGGGAAATGATAAACCGTTCTGAACCCAGTTGTTCGCATTTTACCCAGCAACTCAGGCTTACGGCATTGGCAAAATTAAGATCAGCATTATTTGCTGTATAAATAATGTTTTGTCCGGATGTAAACCGATAAGCTTTCAAGGGCACTCCCCAGGGATCATCTGTTTTGGTAGCCCCGATTATGGTAGCATTGAAGCTGTTGGAAATGGCATTTCGTCCGTCAATGTCAAAGGGATACCAGATCAGCGGAGTTTGAGAGGGAAGACTGGTGTTTTTGGTCAGAACCCCGATTGATACAGTGGTTGAAAGATTAATCTGATTGGTAACCTGTAGTGTAATTGTTGAAACTCCCGGACTTGCCGGTGCCTGCCAGGACACGGAACTCCCGTTTGTCTGGTTTAACACTCCTGCTGAAGCGCTCCATGAATATACAAGGGTTTCACCGGGAGCCGGTTCAGCAAGCGCTGTATAGGTGTTGCTTTCGCCTATCCCTGTATATTTTAAATTGGACTGAATTCCTTTAACAACCGGTGGCACAGGAATGAATTCAACAAATTTTAAATGGAGCGTGTCTTCTGCGGTTTGTCCATTGGCGCTGATAATGCATTTGAGTACTGATTGCGACTGAACAGCTGGCGCCGTGATCTGAATCACTGATTGGTTCTGTCCACTGATCAGGACATCATCCAGATACCATATGAACTGTACCTGGACACCTGAAGGTCCGCTTCCCGGGGTGCAATAAGCGTTGAATAGGGAACCGGTGATGATTGGATTGTGATCAGCCGAGATTGACTTTATCCGGAGGGCTGAAGCATAATTGTACTTATAATGATAATCGAGAACAGCGGTACCTGCATAAAGTCTTCCATTACTGGCTGCCGGTATGATGCCTGAAGGATAAAGTCTGATTAACCTTGTCTCTCCGGAAGGTACGGTTAACTGAATAGTCCCTGATGCTGAAGAAAACAAGGTAGTTTCGGTGATCGCATCGTAAACACCAAATGTGCCCGACGGAAGGTTTACATCAACTTGTTTGGCTCCGCTTGTGGGATTAAAATACAGATAGGAGACGAAGGATTGGTCACCGTAAAAATCTGTTTTATTAAGATCTATCTGAAGGATTTCAGGAATATTGGTTGTTTGAACTACCGCTGCAAGATAACCGACACTTGACCCACTGTACAGCGACAGATTGGTTGATGCCCAGCCGCCCCCAATGGCATCGCCAGTAGCAAAGGGGGTTTGTCCCTGCAGGATTTGTTTCATTGATTCGTAGGGAATATAGGCCGTAGGATCATTTGCAGAAGCCCAGGCATAAGAATCCTGATGGGTCTGCGGCAGGGCATTCCAGTAGAACAGCCTGCTGGCATTGGTAACATTGAGTATCCATTTGGCGATGGCCCTTGCAAAGCGTTTATCATACTTGGGCAGTGGCGCCAATGCGGCTGTCTGTTGGAAGCCATTCATGACAAAGGCATAATCGTTGCCACCATCATTGGCTTCTCCGATCAGGCCTGAAACATCATAGCCTCCCCAGTTTCCAATAATAGAACCCCAGCCTCTTAAGGCGCCACGGTCAAAGCTCCAGCTAAGCATATTCTGTATCGGGTAGCTCGTCCCTTCAATCGCATTCATTTTGGCAGCAGTAAGCGTTCCGTAGGGTAACTGAAGTTCGTAGGAGGGATTAGTTGTCATTCCGGAAAGAAAATCCATGGAAAGCTGGGCTCCTTCGAAGTATTTCCGGTTTCCGGTTTCATGGTAGGCGTTATAGAGCAACCAGCCGATGCTTCCTGCCGATTCGGGCTCCGGAACACTATTGTTTAGCGGTAATCCTGTACCGAGGTTGAAAGCCCGGTAATTCATGTTTGGCAAGGTCCACGGAGTGGTGGTTCCTCCCAGTTTGTTGACACAGCTTAGCCATTGGTTGGCTACTGTAGTGAATTGTGAAGCATATTCAGGAGTAGTCGTGGGATATAAATATCGTAATTGGTAGAAATAGACATTAGGCATGACATCGTACCACCAGTCATCGCCTGAAGTGGTAGAATAATCGTTCAGATAAACGTTTTGTCCGTTCTTAAGATTGAAGAAGTCTTTTGTTTTTGCTACCCAGTTTGTGCCATTCTGGTTGCTTTTATCGATACCAGTAAGCGAAGCTCCGACAATGGCCGGCATAATGTTTATTCCTTCAGCCTGGTTGGGATGACTGGCAGCTCCCACATATGAATCGAGATATACTGGGATATTATCTGCATAATTAAACTGCCCCATTGTTCCAAGACGAGACAAGGGTAGGTATTGTCCTGTTTTAGTGGTGTTGAAGACATAGCTGTCGTAATCATGTGCCACGGTTTTCCAATCCCTGATAGACAGTGGTGCTGGGATATCTGGCATCTGATCGATCCGGGAGATACTCAACTGTCCCTGCTGTGCAAAGGATAGCAAGGTGAAAAGGCAGAGTTGCAGAATAAGTAAATAACGGATCATGGAGGGAAGGTTTAAAAAATGATAAGATTATTTTGAATGAAAAGTTGAACCCACTTCGGGGTTCTAATTTGTCTTTTCTACATTTTCCTCCGGTTTCACCGGAGGTTATTCAGATTATAGTCCTTCGGACTTTTGATTCGGAAAGCCCTGAAAGGGTTGAATTTGAATAACCGTGGGTGTTAACCCACGGAAAAGAGAACAAATAAGATCACAACCCTGAAAGGGTTGAACTATTAATATTTCAGTACAAAAAAGAGGTAGGCCCAAGTTCCTGCCCCGAGTACTCGGGGCAGGGAATCTTGAGCCTTACCCTTTTAGATGTTCAAATAATCAGAATAAATCACTGAATTATGGTTTTTCGTCATTATAAAGTTTGCCAACCTGTCCATCAGTCAAAGCAGTGTTGTAAACTTTCAGCTCATCAATAGCACCTTTAAAAGAGGCTACGTTAGCAGTAGTTATCCAATTAAAATTTAAAGGATGTAGCGCTATTTCAGCATCTGTTGCAAAAGAGCCAATTAAGAATGGTTGTGCAACCATGGTATAGGTATACGCGGTTTCGACATCAACAAGTGAAAGAGTACGAGTTAGTGGCCCTACGGCATCGGTTGAAGAATAACTTTGAACCATCACTCCATTAATGTAAAACTTTAGTATTTTAGTTGTGCTATTAAGCGAAACTACAACATGGGTCCATACCAGAGGAGCAACGATACCAGAATTAGCATCAAAATCCTGAACTGCGGTTGCGCTTATCCGCTCGGTGAACAATGGTTTTCCGACAGATTGGGTTGCAAACTTATATCCCCACCAGTAGTTTTGTGAAACTATACAGTTGTTCTCCCAACCTTGCACATCATTTTTTATCCATGCTGAGATAGAAATATCAGCAGGCAGGAAGCTGACCGAATAAGGCACCTCGAGGTGAGCTCCATTATTCAGATAAATTGCTTTTCCCCCTTTATAACCATCAACCCATGTAGGCAATGCTGCAGAAGCACCTAATAGAGCAGTCCATCCTTTGGTAAAAGTTGCAACTTGCTTAGCAGCGGAATAGGAAGTAGCGGTAGTACCGGTTCCTTCGTCAAAGTGCCAACCGGCAACAAGATACAGGGACTCATCAATAAATCCATAAGCCTTTGAATTTAATAAGGTCATTGCAGCATTCAGCTGAATAACCAGGTTGTCGATCTGTGACTGTGTAAGCATAGGAGCAGCAGCAGTTTTCACAGTTGCCAGGGTGGCTTGATAAGTTGTGATGTCTGCCTGTGGATAATCAGTCGATGTTGCAGCAGCAGAAAGTGCATCAGCTGATGCAATTGCTGCTGTGAGAGCGGTTTTATCTCCCGCTACAACGGTGGCGTCTTTTTTACAAGATCCAAGAAACAATGCTGAACTTACAACAAGCAGAAGCAGCATGGTGCGTACTCTAATCAATTTTTCCATTTTCATAATGTTACTTTTAATGTTTATTAATATTAATGATTGCAATTGTCATCTAATTATTTAATGGCCTGGTTTGCATCTACTTCAGCCTGCGGAATTGGGAAATACCGATTGGTGTCGTAGTTGTAATCCTTGCCAAGTGCGGCTTCGGCAATAGTCTTGCCCCAGCGTGTCAGGTCAAAATAACGGTGAAATTCCTGAGCCAGTTCAACTCTTCTTTCATTTTGAATGGCTGTCCGGAGTAGGGTTTGATCTGAAGTTGTGACGTCAGCCAACAGATCATCGGGAGGAGTTCCTTTAAAACTTGCACGGGCACGCTGTCTCACTTTATTGAGATATACTTTAGCCTGTTCAGCATTGCCGGATTCATTGTACGCCTCTGCTTTCATCAGTAAGACATCGGCATAACGCAGATATATATAATTGAGACCACCATCGCCTTTCAACGCAGAAGAAACTTCTGAGAGAGGCTGCTGGTGTTTTTTGGTCAAGTATCCGGTTGGAGACCAACTTGCGCTGAAAAGGTCACCATTCAGCCAAGGTTGGCCATCACGGCCAACAGAAGCATCGAGGCGTGGGTCAACTTCGCCGGTAGCACTTATTTCAAATGCATCGACCAGACTTTGAGTCGGTGCGTTGAAATAATACCCACCTTCAGAAGCAGGCGCAAACCATTGATTCAGTTCGCTTCCAGTCATTGGATTCTGTCCCGACAAATGTTGAATCGCGAAAACAGATTCACTGCTGTTATTGTAGGCAAGTTTGAAATTATTGGCGTAATCAGGTAAAAGACTATAGATGCCAAGGTCTTCAACCTGTTGGAAATATCCGGTAGCTGCGGTCCATTTCTGCTCATACAGACTTGCTTTTCCGAGCATAGCCAATGCTGCGCCTTTGGTAACACGACCAACATCGGGTATGGTGTATGAAACTGGTAAAACTGCTGCCGCTTCAGTCAAGTCTTTTTCAATCTGTACATAAATGGCCGAAACTTCGCTCAGCGGTACATTAATTGTTTCCTGAGTGAGCTGGGGAAATAGTTTCAACGGAACTTTTCCGAAAATATTTACCAGGTTGAAGTAGCTGTATGCCCTGATAAATTTAGCTTCCCCGATGATGCGGTTTTTCAGTGTATCTGACATTGTAACTCCAGGAACGTTGGCGATTACATTGTTGGCACGGGCAATGGCTTCATAGGTAAATTTCCAGAATGTGTTGATCTCCCCATTGGTTGAATTGGCCGTGAAATTATCGATATTAGTAATTTCGGACTGATCACCGGGATTACCTCCTTTAACTGCATCATCGGAAGCGACGTCTCCAAAAACCCAGATTACATTGTCTGCACTTGAAAACGAAAGGGCATTGTATGTACCGTTAATCGCCTGAAGAGCCTGTTTGTCATTTTTGTAAAAGGTGTCAGTTGAGAAACTGCCTTTCAGATTTTCGGTAAGGAAATCCTTACATGAACCAAAGAGGATCAGCATCAATACCAATAGTAGTATAGGATGAAACCTTCTTATTCTTGTTTTTTCGACCTTTGCTTTCATCATCTTATTTTTGAAAGTGTCTGATATTTTAATTGAAATCTTTTTCATAGTCCCTAAGATTAAAAGGTGATGTCAAGTCCAAGCATTAATGTTCTTGCTGAGGGATATGTTCCCCAGTCGATTCCGCTGGAACGGTCTCCTTCATTTTTGGAGTTGTCGCTGACGGTCATTTCCGGGTCAAGACCTGAATATTTGGTGAAAGTGAGCAGATTGGAGCCCGAAGCATAAATCCTTACCTGAGCTATGCCTATAGTTTTAAGAGTTTTCGCTGGAAGGGTATAACCGATCTGTACATTTTTCAACCGTACGTATGAGCCATCTTCCAGAAAACGGGATGAAGGCATCGCATTGTTTGATTTGGCGGACCATGATGCCCTTGGCTGAGTATTGGAAGTACCTTCACCTGTCCAGCGATTGTCAAAATAGCGCTGCGTTACTGTAAATCCACGATAGAAGCCTTCAATATCCTGGTTAATCTGAGAATAGATTTTGTTGCCGTAAACTCCCTGAAAGAACATGCTTATGTCGAAGTTTTTATAGTTTCCTGTGAGATTCAGTCCACCGTTCAGCCATGGGATTGCACTACCAAGGTAAACGCGGTCAAGGTTGTCAATATGCCCGTCACCATTGGCATCTACATATTTCACATCTCCCGGATGAATGGTGCCTCCCTGAAGGGCAGATAGCAAAATGTCGGTTTGGTTTTGAAATATGCCTGCCATTTGAAGCATGTAAAAGGAACCGATGGGATGTCCAACCGCAGTTTGTGTGGCATATATGCCTGTCTCAACGAGTCCTCCATAAAGCGGTGCATTTATTTTTAACACTTCGTTGTGTACATATGCAAGATTTCCGCCAATGGAATAGCCCCAATCCTTCTTTTTCACCCTATAAGTTGCTTCGAATTCAACTCCATTATTCAATACTGAGCCGTTATTGATCCAGGCAGGTGCTGAATATCCTGTTGATGGTGGATTAGATGCGTTTACCAGCATATTCTCCGTTACTTTATAATAGTAGTCGAGCGAAAGTGCAAGTGCTCCTTTCCAAAGCTCGGCATCCACGCCTCCATTGTATTGGTAGCTGGTTTCCCACTTCAGGTTGTTGTTGCCAAGAGCTGACTGGGCGTAACCACTATTGGACACATTGCTCAAAGGATAATTGTAATAGGGAGATATCCTGTCTTTATCAGCATAAAGGCCAATATCCTGGTTTCCTACAGCGCCATAACCTGCCCGAAGTTTAAGATTCGAAAGCCATGAAACATCTTTCAGGAAATCTTCCTGGGTTAAAACCCATCCGGCAGAAGCGGAGTAGAAAGTTCCCCATTTGTTGTTGCCTGTAAACCGGGATGAACCATCACGTCTCAATGTTCCCGACAAATAGTATTTCTCTTTATAATCGTAACTTACCCTTCCGAAGAAAGAGGCCAGTGTTGAAGCATACTCAGTCTGGCTGCTGATTTTGGTGCCCAGTCCGTTACCAATATAGATCAATTCGGTCTGTTCTACAGGGAAATTCATATCGCTGGCGTATAATCCTTTTCCGTTATTCCCGATAGCTTCAAACCCTGCCATGGCAGAAAAGGTATGAGATTCGCCGAATTTGGTTTCGTAGTTAATCACATTATTCATCGAAATGTTGGAAGTTTGTACATTTCCGATACTCAGACCGTTCAATCCATTAATACGATTTAACGTACCCCAGGTAGGGTAAAATTGGCGACTGTTTGAATTGGTGTAATCCAGACCTGCATTGGTTGTAAATTTTAATTCGGGAGTTATTTTAGCAATAAAATAAACCTTACCCATAAAACTGTTGTCTTTCCGGTTATTGTCGTTGTGGGCACTCATACCAATAGGATTATATCCATCACCGAGGAAGGAGTTAAATTTCTGATCTCCAAAGTATTCAGAGGGAAGGTCGACATACGTGCCATTGGGAAATTGGATTGGAATGGCTGGGTTACGGAAGAATGCATACCGGACGACACTTCCTCCATTACCACCTGCACCATCGCCTGAACTGCCAATGATATCGGTACTCGAAATGCCTGCAAGCATATTGGCGCCAACCGTCAGCCATTTGCTGGCTTCAGTATTCACATCTGCACGGAGAGTTCCACGGGAATAACCGCTTCCTTTTATTATTCCCTTCTGATCAAACAGTGAAGTGGAAATCAGGAAATTGGATGTTTCATTTCCGCCGGATAGTGTAATCTCATGCGAATTGATCGGTGCCGGTTGAAACAATTCTTTTACATAGTTCACATTAGCGAACTTTGCAGCATCAGCAGGAGTGATCAGACTTCGTTGAAGACTTTGAGGCAGAAAGGCATTGTCGTTAGTGGCAGCTTCGTTATATATGGTGACATAATCTTTGGTATCGACCATTTTTGTAAGGTTAATAGCTTGCTGAACACCAGTCTGACCGCGATAGGTGACTATGGTTTTTCCTTTTGCCCCTTTCTTGGTGGTAATAAGCACAACTCCGTTATTGGCGCGCGAACCATATACTGCTGCTGCCGAAGCATCTTTCAGTACTGTGATATTTTCGATATCGCCGAGTGAAAGAATTTTAAGTGCATCGGCTGTCGGGATACCGTCAACAATATAAAGCGGTCCGTTGCCCGAATTGATTGACCCGGTTCCACGGATATGAACCGTAACTCCTTCACCCGGAGCGCCGGTATTTTGGGTCACCTCAACTCCGGCGATTCGTCCCTGTAAAGCCTGAGTAACATCCGCTACCGGCAAGATGGTGAGATCTTTTGCGTTTACTTTGGAAACAGCTCCCAGAATATTTCGCTTCTTGGTGGAGCCGTATCCAATTACTACCATTTCATTAAGCATGACATCTTCCGAGGAAAGCTTGACATCAATAACTGTCCGGGTACCCAGAACCTGCTCAACTGCTGTGAATCCAATATATGAATACACTAAAGCAGAAGAACTTGTTAGTTGATCTGATGCCAGGCGGTATTTCCCATTCGCATCTGAAATAGTACCTACTTTGGTACCTTTAAGTTGAACCGTAACACCAATGAGGGTTTCACCCGATTTGGCATCAGTTATTGTTCCTTCAACCGTATGTTGTGCAAACAGCGATACGGTCACTGAAATCATCATCATTAGTAATAGAAGTCTTTTCATATTATTGGTTTTTGAGCGGTTTTAGATTTTACTTATACGAGATTACCACATTGCCGGTTTTAATTTTTGATCCCTCAGAAGTCAGTTTTGTTCCTGACGGAAGTATAACTACCAGCGCGGCTTCACCTGCAGGTAATTTCAGACTCACCTTTCCATTTCCCCCTTTCGCCAGATACTTTTTCGATACAATATCATACAGGTCTACGTTTATTCCGGATAAACAGGTTACTGTTGTGTCTTTTTTATAAGGGTTATAATAGAGATATTCCGGGTATTTATTTTCAGCATAAAAGTCAGTCGCATTGCAATTGAGAGCCAGAATTCCATCGACATCAGTTTTGTTTACAATGGCCCCGAAGACACCAACGATCGAAGTACTGTAAAGACTGAACATGGATGTTTTCGGCTGACCTGCTGTCCATTTGGGTCCGTCACCTGTTGAAACAGGTGAAATCCCTTTAAGTTCAGGTTTATTGTAATCATCAACTTTACGTATACCTTCGTACCCAATAATTCCATGGGTCAGGTCTTTTAACTCGGGTAGAAACTGATGGGCATTGTCAACCTGGTCAGGGTAAAACAACCGTGCCGCATTGACCACATTCAACATATATTTACCGATTGTTTTGGCATACTGTGGCTGATATTTCACCATCGGCACCAAAGGCCAGGACATTGCAACCGAGTTCATAAAAAAGGCATATCCGCCGCCATCGGTAATACTTCCCTGCAGACCGGATACATCATAATCGCCCCATTTTTCGGCTATCACGCCCCATCCGTACCTGCCACTTTTGGACTGACAGCCATCAAATATCCAATTCAGCATTTTGGTCACATCGTAATTGGTTCCCTGTTCAGCATTGAGCCGTGCAGCTGTATAAGTTCCAAACGGGAGCAGCATTTCGTAAAAGCGACTTTCCTTTTGGCTCAACAAAGCTTCAGTAGCACTTTTTGCATGGTCTAGGTATCGCTTATCGCCGAATTTATAGAAGGCCGAATACAAAACCCAGGCATGACCACCTGCAACATCCTGCTGCAATGGAATAGTATTGGTCATGCCTTTCATTTGAGCGTAATCAAAATAAGAATAATCATAATTCCCGTTCAACACTGAATCGGCTTTACAGAATTGGTCAGCTATCTTCCGTTGAATAATCACAGTGTTTTCAACTTTGGGGAATAGTGCTGCAACTCCATAATACAATACATTGGGATAAACATCGTACCACCAGTCACGGCCATAACCACCACCGGCCATTGCAACTTCAGGATTGGTGTTGTTCATGACGATATTCCATTTGGTGGTACTGTTAAAATAGTTCTGATCCATCTTCACAAAGTTGAACCCATGCTGATTGGTCTTGTCAATTCCCATCAGCCCTGCACTTATCAATGAGTTATAAGAGGCAAGCGCTTCATGAAACTCACCCTTGTTTTTCTTTGGTCCCTGTCGTACATCACCAATCACGGTATAAAGTCCGTAAGTAACCTGATCAATATTTCGTCTGGAACTATCGAGCCAGATCAGTGGGCCATAGGATTCCTTCGGATTGAAATTGTATACCAGACTATCGTACTGTAACGCTTTCTTCTTCCAGTCAATAATTTTCAATGGCTGAGGCAAATCCGGCATCTGGTCGATCCGTTGCAATGAGATCTGAGCCACAGGTTCACCCATTTTCGGTTCGCAGGAGAATAATCCTGCCAGCAACAACAGAGCTAATATTTTATAAGTCAGTTTTTTCATTTAGTTTCAGAATAAGAATCTTTCATGATGTTTTTAGCCAGAGGGATTGAGAGCATCTGCAGTACTGCAACTATGATCAGGGAGTAGCGGAGCGCAAAGGTCTCTGAAACGTTAAAGGCCAGAAAGATGAATAGGCCCAGTCCGCTGACACGACCGGCATACAGGCCGAACTCATGGTTGAGGATATAGGCATACTGATTACGGTTTTCACGTTTCGAAACCACATCTATCACCTTCATCATAATGGGATAATATGCAAGGTCGTGCAGGGGTTGAAAAAACACCTTGCACAGCACAAATACCATCACGCCAAACATGGATAGCTCGATCCCGTTTACAACGGTTCCAATCAGGAAGAGTGAAATACCAAATCCAAAAATGAGAATACGGTGTTTCGGTTTGGCAAACCGACCCAGGAGGTATATGAGTATGGCAGTTAAACCGCCGCTTATTCCCTGTATTAGCCCAAGAGAGCCTTCTTTTCCCACATATTTCATGATCAGCATGGCAGGGGCTGTAACCAGGAATCCCTGAACCAGTCCCTTCAGGAAGGCCAGTAAAATCTGTTTGTTCCAGAGCCTGTCAAACTTGAAATAGAGAAAGTCTTTCTGAACCGGGTTAACGAATTTGCCTCTTGCAAGTGAAAAACAAGCGAGAATTGTAACCGCTAATACAATGACTGTTACGATGCGATAACCCATATAAATATTAAATACTATTCCGAAGAGGTGCATCCCGTCTATAGAGGCAAGCAATGCACCGATAGCCAGCGGAATAGTAATATTGGCAATAGTGAAGAAGAACGATTCAAGACCAAAGAAATAATTCCTGTTTTCATCCTGAGTTGTATTTAAAGCCATCAGGTAACGGTTGGTCCAAAAGAATCCTGAAGCAGCACCAATCATGGTTCCGGAAACAATCAATCCAAACAGTTTAATGTCCTTCACAAACATCATGGCAACCATTGACAGACCGCTAAGCAGAATACCAAAACTATACAGGTGGGCCACTTTAAAACTCTTCAGCAAGAATCCGTTGGTCAGTGAGGTAATAATGATCCCAGTGTACATGGCGACCTGGAAGATTGCAACATAGCTGGTATCGGCAAAATAGCGCATGATGTAGGCTGCCATGAATATCTCGACAACAGGCAATACCAATGCATAAAGCATATTGGTAATGAGCAACACCCGCATGTTGTGTGGCATTGAAAAGAAGAATCGAAACTCGGCAGTCAGTTTTTCTATCATTTTAAGTTTATTATTAGTCTTTTTTATAATCCGGATCCATATCCGGAGTGCGTAAGCCGGCTACCTCATCGGCCATAAGGATAAACACATTCCAGCACAATCCTCTTGTAGATGGCCACCAGCTATCAGTTGTTGTCCATTTTGTAGGTGTAAATTCCTTACTGAACGGCCATTTGGGATTCAGGTAAATCTCTGCCCAAACCCTGTTTTCCATCAGGGCATTTGCCTTGGTCCAGTTGTGTTTTAATCCAACCACATAGGCACAATATTCCGCTCTGAACCAGCTACCTCCATTGTAATAGTATCCGTCGCTTTGACCGTTGCTGTAGTTTTCTTCACCAAACTTCTCAAATGGCTGATAATCTCCGCTGAGATAGGTATATCCTTTTGCGTCCTTTGTTAACCGTACACAGATCGGGGCAGTAGTACCCAATTCCGGGTGAGGTGAGTTGGTTACTTTATTTAGAACAGGTATCTGGTCCAAATGGTTCTTCACCATCTCGTCGGTCAATATGGGCCTGTTGAATAGCCATAGGGAAAAGAATTCAGGTTCCAGATCAGTTAGGGTGATGATATCCGGGAAATTACGGTCGAACAGGATATGTTTTCTTCCGGTATCATAGAAATTACGGTATTCAGCTTCTGCCTTTTGGATGTATTCTTCTGAAATATCAAACCCTAATTCTTTGATTGTTCGTAAGGCAATAGCAAGCATTCCCTGGTTCACCCCCAACCGGTCGGTCTTGGGATTAAAGTCAACGATATCCACCTGGCTTAGCGAGAAATGGGCCTGGCATTTACCAACCTTGTCAGGGTCAAATTCGTTCAGTACGTAATCGACCGCTTTCTTTATTTTGTCCTGAGGAAGCGTAACTCCAAAGCGGCGTTTGTTCATCATGGCCCAGATCAGCCATTCAATGGTGGCCTCGTTGTCCTTGGCCTCTACTGAACCCATCAATGGGGTGATGATCGTACCTATTCCCCCTTTGGGTGTTTGTGTTTTGCTCCATTGATTCCAGATCGAAAGGTTGAGTTCTTTGTTGTAGGAGGAAACCGTTGAGAAGAATGAATCCCGGTTATACATGTCAGGAGCATAATTCATGTTTGGCACATTGAATGGAGCAAAATTGTCCACATCGGTAATCCAGGTGAGCATGTTGAAATTGGCATAGAGCATTTTCTCGATCTGCGAGCCTTTAAACCCTTTTCCTTCAGCGAGGCGTGTTTGGGAGGAAATCATAAATTGCTGGTGCGATTTCCAGGGCTCAGCA
This sequence comes from Prolixibacteraceae bacterium UBA6029, assembly GCA_002429385.1. Taxonomy (GTDB): domain Bacteria; phylum Bacteroidota; class Bacteroidia; order Bacteroidales; family Prolixibacteraceae; genus Aquipluma. Next base: position 74,385 of record DIZL01000014.1, read on the forward strand.
AAAATGTAAGTGGTCTTCTCCACTTTTTCTCCAATCGGCAGGATGTTGTATGGTTCCTGCAGAGGCTGGTGTTCGGTAAATTGAAGGTCTTTAATCTGAAGCTTACATTCTTTCCCTGATTGGGTGCCAATAAACATGGATATTGAATCATTTTGGATATAAGGAACCAGAATGCTTCCCACAAATAGTGACCAGTCATTTTCTACCGTCGGAAAGTTATCGATGTACTTGACTCCGTCTTCCAGTTCAGCGGTTTTCAGGCCGTTTTTCATCCTGAAAAGCTTTAAGGCTACTCCGGTATTCCCTTTGCACAAAAATGAGATTGTATAGACTTTCTGATCCTTCAATGGAGCAATAAAATCTATGCCTGCCCTGCCTCCCGGATGACCGTTGATAGTGATCATTCCATTTGTATTTTCGATTTCAGCATTACCTTCCTTTTGAAACTTATCCGGAGTTTTTAGCACCGTACTTGTTCCTTCATCCAGGTTGTATAGTTCACCAAAAGTCTGGCGGATGTATTGATTGTTACCCGCTTGTTCAGTTGCCGTGGCAACTGAGAATAAGTTAGGGTCGGCCAAACGGCGCATGCCCACAAAACCGCCCCCACGACCGCTAAACCTACGACGGGTATTCCGGGTAAACTGGTTTTTATACCCTGCATCTGTTAAAAACCCGACAACGGTATTGTTTGAGGTCACAAAACCTGCTGCAGGAAACATTTCATGTACAAGCCCACCGGGGAACTTGTCCTCTTCGAAGGTGACATATCGTTGAGGTTTTTCTGCCGGACGGGCTGTTTCCTGCAAAATATAGTACATATTGGGCATGGAAGGCTGTAGCAGTTCAACGGTCTTTTTTACCAGATTGGCATTGACTACTTCATAGTTTACCGATACCGAAAGATTGGAATCAAATTCTTTAATGTAGTAGTCGCTTATTAAGGTAATGGCCTTTTCATTCCCGGTCCATTTCTGGCCGTTCAAGATCAGGTTGACATTGGTACTTAAATCATGATTGTAGAGTTGCAGGGAGAATTCTTCTGAATTGGTCACAAGCAATTGAGTGCCATCAGATATATCCACATGAAAACCGGTCTGGTCATTGCCAACTGCCTTTAGAGAAAGTTGCTGGCCGAAAGTGCTTGTACCGCTGAATAGGGTAGTCAGGCTAAGAATAATGACTGGTAACAGATTTCGAGGATACAACATATATAGTTTAGTCTAAGAATTGCTATATGAGTGTTGAGAGTATCTTGGAGATCGAGAGTTTGGCGCCACAGATCACCTCATCGCTTGCCCCGTAATACATGAAAATGTCATCCCCTTTCACATAATGCCCGTTGGTAAACACCACGTTCCCGAAAAACCCTGTTTGTTCATACGTTTCGATAGGTTCCATGATTGGGTCAATGCTACGTGCAAGTACTTTGGAAGGATCGTTGATGTCCAGAAGCAATGCCCCCAAACAATATCGATGATCACTGTTGGCCCCGTGATATATTTCCAGCCACCCTTTTTCAGTTCGTATAGGCGCTCCACCGGCTCCGACACGCTTCGAGTCCCAGCTGTCAGCGCGGACCGTGGCAATACACTTGTGCTGTCCCCAGTGAATCAGATCGGGCGATTGGGCCAGCCAGATATAGTTGCCACCCAGTTCAGGACTACTGGGACGGTGCAGGGCGTAATATTTACCGTTTATCTTTTCTTCGAACAGAGCGCAATCCTTATTGTGTGGCGGGAAGATCATACCTTCACGGCTAAAGTTCTTCCAGTCTTTGGTGCGGATGAGTCCTACACCAACACCGAATTCGGATACTTCAGTAAACGATAGGCTGAATCCATCTTCCATTGTAGCCACCCGGCAATCTTCAATGCCAAAGGTTTCCAGTTCGCCTTTCCCGAAAATGGGAGGATAACCTACCTGTTCCGAAAAATGAATTCCGTCGTCGCTACAAACCAGACGTAAATAGGATAGTGTGGTAAGGTAATCCTTCTTCTTATAGTTGATTACCCGGGGATCAGAAGCATCCAGATCAGGATCATCCGTATCGAAACTTAGAATTTCAATATTTCCCTTGCTATTATATACCGGAAAGCTGATCTTACCTTCAATCTGTCTGGGTCTTTCGGCAACACGTAAAAGCAGCCATATTTTTCCTTCAAACTGAAAAACGCCGGGATTCAACAGACAAAGTATTTCCATTCCTTCAATGCCAGGTTTCAGATCGGCAGGACGAAGAAGCGGGTTTTTGGGGAATCGGTTTGCAATATCCATTTGTAGCTTAATTAGAGTATGTCAAAGCTACAACTGAATGCAAAAATCTATGTCCTCCCTGTTCCTGATCTTGTCCGGCAGAGTGTAAAAGGAATAATTAATTTACCATTAGTTTATTTCTGAACTCCGATGGCGAACAACCATAGACTTTATTAAACAACTCATAAAAATGCGTTCTGCTGGTAAAGCCTGTTTGGTCGATGATCTCGCTTACGGTTAAAGTGGTCGAATTCAGAAGTGTGGCCGCTTTGCTTAGGCGTCGTTGATTGATCAGGCTATGGGGTGTTATTCCAAGTACCGATTTGGTTTTATTATACAGAGAAGATTTGCTGATGGCCATTTTATCACAGAGGGTCTCCGAAGAGAGGGTCTCATCATCGATGTTCTCGTCAATATAACTGAGCATTTTCTGGAAAAACGGATCTGGAATCTCCTTGACCGTAGTCGCATTAATTTCATGTTTACTAAAACGACTCCTGATCGTTTGTCTGAATTGAAGGAGTTTCTCTATTCTGATTTTCAGATGTTCAGGATGAAACGGTTTGGAAATATACGAGTCAGCGCCGGCTTTCAGCCCCGCTATCCGATCTTCAATCCCTGCTTTCGCCGTGAGAAGTATGATCGGTAAATGGCTCATGTCAAAGTTTTCCCTCAATTTGTCGCAGAGTTCAATTCCATCCATGACAGGCATCATGACATCCGAAACAATCAGGTCAGGCTGATCAGAGATTACCTTATCATAGGCTTCCTGCCCGTTTTCTGCACTAATGATATTGTAATCCTTTTGAAGGAAATCACTTAATAAGGCCAGGATGTCAGGATCATCATCAACCAGCAGGATGGTGGGTTTCCCAGTTAACAAATCAGCATTTGCAGGTAACTTTTCATTCTTGCTTTCATCAATGAAGTTGATTTCGGTAAATTCATCTGTAAACTCATTGGACAGCCCGGTAGGACTCAACTGATGAACATCGGGGAAATAGCACATAAAGCGTGTTCCTTCACCTGGACTGCTTTCAAAACTAATGGTTCCCCGAAGCAGTTCCACCAGGCCCTTTGTTACTGCAAGTCCCAGTCCGGTGGAGCGGAATCCGGGGAAACTGCCCTTCCGCATGACCGAAGAGATACCAAACGGCTCAAAGATCTTCTCAAAATACTCAGGCTTTAATCCAACCCCATTGTCATCAATTTCCAGGATCAGAGAGTCCTGATCTGATTTCACGATTACCCGTACATAGCCTCCGGGCTTATTGTATTTCAGGGCATTCGAAATCAAATTGGTAGCTATTCGCTGAAACTTATCAGCATCAGTCCTGAAAACAAGATCAGGATCAGGGGTAATGACTTCGAAACTGATATCGCGCTGCTGGGCAAACAGTTCAAGATCAGAAACAACATCCTGAATAAGCTCAGATGGTTTGGTTAGCTGTATATTTAACGGTTCTTTCCCTTTTTCCAGCTTGCGGAACTGCATGATTTCCAACACCAGTTTCTGAATCTTGATACTGTTGTTGTATACCTTTAAAAGCCGGGGATTCTCCAGCGTATTTCGGGTATCCTCCAGCAAGGCATGTATGTGTGCAGTGATAATCGTCAGGGGAGTACGAAACTCATGGGCCACATTGGTAAAGAACTCGATCTTGTAATGATTCAGTTCATCTTCCTTTTTCATTTTGAATTCCTGTAGTGCAGCTTCTTTTTTGCGGGCTGCGCGTCTGCGGTAACCCATGAAAATCCATAGCTGGATACCAATAAACAACAGAATGTAGCCTGCAATAGCCCATCGGGTAAGCCAGACCGGAGGATTTATACTGATCTCAATTTCCCTCACGTCTGTCGACCAGTTCCCGTTTTCGTCGCTGGATCGTATCTGAAGTACATACTTATTCGACGGAAGGTTGGAGAAACTAATGGGTTGGTTTAACGGCTTAATGATCCATTCATTATCGAAATTCTTCAGCCTGTAGGATATGCGATGCCGTTCCTGTCCCCAGTAAACCAAAGGTGAAACATCAAAGGTGACCGAATTCTGGTTGTATTTCAGGTTCAGCTTATTCTGGTGGTTGATGCGGCTGCTCAGCACACTCCCTGTTCCCGGTTCCACGGGCACGTTCCTGATCAGGAGTTGATTAATCGCAATAGGCGGGAAGTACGAAGAAAACTTAATCTGATCCGTTTGGATAATATCCACTCCCATTGTCCCGCCGATATACAGCCTTCCAGTCCGTATATCATAAAACGAAGCCCCGTCACTGTATTCCATATTAATAAGGCCATCATTGGTGTTGAAGCTCCTTACTCTTCTCTTATTGCTGTCAATTAACGATAATCCCTGGTTGGTAGTCACCCACAAATTCTGAAGCTTATCAAGCTGAACAGCATGAATACTGGTATTGCCCAGGTCAGACTGAACATCCAATCCAATAGAGCGGATCGAATCACCTGATCCAGGCAACAAGCTAAAAATACCGTTGCTGCTACCTACCCAAATGGGGCTGTTCTGATCGGCGTAGAGACACAGAATATCATCATTTCTGATCAGCTTAGGCTTTGAGTTAGTGGTATACTGGGCAATAACACGTTTGGTAATTGTATTGTAACGGTACACTCCCAGTCCCCTGGTTCCAATCCAGATGATTCCCGCTTTTTCTTCCGCAAGGCTGTAAACGATCTGTTTTTGTTGTCCGGGTGCAGTTATACTTTTATCAAGGATGAGTTGTTCACAGCTGACAGGCATCGAATTGTTTTTTTCATCCAGCTCAATCCTTATCACACCATAACCACTGGTCCCAAGATAGATCCGATGATCATTGTCTTCAAGAATACGGTATACGGAAGCAAATTCCAACGTATTGGGAATCTTAAAATCACGGGGAAAATTACGGATCTTCTTGTAATCGGGCGAAAGAATGTCAATACCTTTACCATCGGTACCCACCCAGATCGTTCCGTTTTTCTGTTCATGGAACGAAAGTACGGAACTATTGCTCATTCCGTTTTTGACGGATATCTGACGGATGTGATCCCCCTTTGCATTAAACACATCAATTCCTCCTCCCTTGGTGCCGATCAGCACATCTCCTTTACGGGTCACCAGGATGCTTCGTACAATCGGGTATGCCAATTGATCGGAAGACAGGCTTTTATTCGGGAATTCAGTAAGTTTCAAGGTATATACGCCGTTCCCGTCAGTCCCTACCCATAAAATGCCCGTCTCTGATTCATAGATACTTAATATCCTTGTAGCGATTGGATTCACGATAAACAAGCCTGAAAGAATATTGAATATTTCAAATTGGCGGGTCTGCAGATTAAATTGGTATATTTTCCCCTTTTCAGTACCAACCCATAGCAGGTCTTTCACCTTTGAAAGCGAGAATGAAGTAATCACATCGTCGGGAATACTTAGTTGCTGAATTTTTTTGGCATCCAGATCAACCATCAGGGTTGCTCCTGATCTTTGGTTAATCAATAGAAATGGCCGCTGGTTTATCATGACCGAAATGGACGAAGACACGATTCCGGTTAAGGGCAGTTTCAGAACTTCCTGAAGATGATTCCCGTTCAGTGTCAGCAAATTCCCATTTCCTGTAATGCAATAAACACGATTATTCACCCGAAGAATTCGCTTGATGCTATGAGAGGCTTGTTCCGATAACCCTTCAAAATTAATCTTACTGAACTGCCTGTTTATGAGGTCAAATCGGAACAAGCCACGACCGAATACGGAGGCCAGTGTACCCGAGCTATCCGAAGGACAGATAGCTATATCATCCTCATAATTGATCTGTTCCGATTCATTGGTAAAATATGAAGCGAACCTGTCGTGGATATTGTCGTACAGGCCTATGCCCTTATTGGTCAGTATCCAGATGGGTCCTTCCGCAGTAGGATACAACTCCCTGATTACATGATTATGGATCGAATTGGTGTTGCTTCCCGGCAGGTAGGTCAACATGTTGCTGCCGTCGTAGCGGTTAAGGCCGTTCCATGTTCCAAACCATATATACCCTTCCGCATCCTTTACGATGGCATTCACCGCCCCGTTGGATAATCCTTCGCGGCGCGAAATGAAATGGACATTGGTCCTGAAGTCAGCTTTCAGTGAAAGCGACCACAAAAAGAGCATGACCAGTATTAGTTGTTTCCTGCGCATAAGGGATACAAGTTCAGAAATCTGTCAGTATTTGAAATACACGTCGGATTAAATCCGACAGGAATAAGCACTATTACGAAAAATTAAAATTCACCTTAGTTCATTGGGAAAGCAAAAGGACGACACTGAATTCATTTTATCACTATTCAACCTGCCTTCCCTTAAAGATACTGTAAATATAACTAATCGATTGATTTGTCAGGCCATAAAATTTGAAGAAAGTTATGATCCGGGGGTTATTGAGGTAATATCGGACGAATTGCCTGCCCGGTTAAAAAAGGAAGCAGCCGGGTTTGCATTTTACCCGGGTAACCCCAACGCTGGTGTATGCGTATACCTTGAGTGTATATTGTGTATACCTTGTGTGTACCTTATGTGTTTCTGAACACACAAGGTACACACAATGTACACACAAGGTACACGCAAGGTATACATAAGGTGACACTTTGGGGTTACCCGTTTAACACCCGAAGGAGGCCTTGACCTGGGTCCGGTCAATCCATTCCGATACGAAGGCTCAGGGTTTTTCACGAGCGTGTAATCTCAATCCAGTCTAAAGTTCTAATTGAACTTTAGATCGGAAGAATGAAAGATGGAAACCATTGAATTCAGAGCGGGGCGTGAGGAAAGACTGACAATACGGAATGATCATTCATCAGGAACATCTGCTATCCGGAGATAAATCTATTCAACGGCGATCAGAAAGTGCTGGGTGCGAAAGAAAAGGGTATTTCCTGAAATGGCTGGAGTTGCCATGCATATATCTTTGAGTGCATTTTTGGCAAGTAGCTGAAACACCGGTCCGGCTTTCACCACAAAGATATTTCCCTCTTCGGAACTGAAAAAGAGTTTCCCGTCGGCTGCGATGCCTGATGCGGAGAAGGCTTCTTTCAGGCTTTCTTTATAGTTGACTTCACCGGTAAGGGCGTCGTAACAGGTCAGCTGTCCGTTCACCTGGAGGTTGTATAAATAACCTTTATAAATGAGCGGTGTTTGCATATAGGCACCGCCACGCTTGACACTCCAGGCGATGTATTTGTTTCGGGTACTGTCGGGCGCAAGGGTAATATCGCCTGTAGCATCGAGCCTGAGGGCAAAAATCGGCGAGAATTTCCCGTGGGCGCTGTTCAGGTAGATCAGGTCGTTGGCGATGACCGGAGCAGGGGCAGGAGCATCACCGCCATTGCTGAGTTTCCAGATTTCCTTCCCGGTTTCCAGATCATAACCACACATATGGGTGTATCCATTGGCAATGATCCGAGTCTTGCCGTCTTTCGAATAGATGGCAGGAGTGCACCAGGTCGAAACTTCGTCTCCTCGGGAAGTTCTCCAAAGCTCACGTCCAGTTGCAAGATCCAGGGCAGCAATATACGGTGTTTTGGGAATGTCGCACTGGACAATGATCTTATCCTTAAAGATGACCGGCGAACTGGCATAGCCCCATTCAACACCTGGGTCGGTGTAGGGTCCTGGAGCCAGCATGCCCATGTCTTTTTTCCAGAGAAGGGTTCCGGTGAAATCGTAGCAATACAGTCCTTCGGAGCCAAAGTGAACCACCAGGTATTTCCCATCGGTTGCAGGGGTACAATTGGCCTGTGAGGATTTGGTATGGCGTCTTGATTTGGGAATTCCCTTTTGGGCAATTCGTTCCCAGATAATCTTCCCGGAGTTCTTATCCAGACAATAGACTTTGAATTCATGAACCGCACTGTCGTTGGCCTGGTCAATGTCGCCGTAAAGACCTACTTTCAGTGATTCGCCTCTTGTGGTATTAACCGCTGTGGTGACGAACAGGTAATCGTTCCAGATTACAGGGCACGAATGACCCAGGCCGGGTATCGGGGTTTTCCACTTGATGCTTTTGACGCTATCCGCACTCCAAATTGTCGGAGCTTTAGTGTTTTCCAGATATCCGCATCCCCAGGGACCACGGAATCCAGGCCATTGCTGGGAGTAAGCGGTTTGAGCATCAAGAATCGGGCAGGAAGACAGAATTAAAATGATCAGAAAGCTAATTGAAGAGATTATCCTTTTCATGGTTCAAAGGTGAATATAATCTTATTCAACAGCAATCAAATAATGCCGTGTTCGGAAATAAAGCGTGTTCCCGGATACGGCAGGTGTCGCCATACAAATATCTTTCAATGCATTTTTGGCAAGCAACTGATACACTGGTCCTGCTTTTACAACAAAGATATTTCCCTCTTCGGAACTGAAGAAGAGTTTCCCGTCGGCTGCAATGCCCGATGCGGAGAATGCTTCGTTCAGGCTTTCTTTATATTTGACTTCACCGGTAAGGGCGTCGAAACAGATTAATTGACCATTCACCTGGAGGTTGTATAAATAGCCCTTGTAGATGAGGGGAGTTTGCATGTATGCACCGCCCCGCTTGACACTCCAGGCGATATATTTGTTTTTTGTACTATCGGGCGCAAGGGTAATATCGCCAGTAGCATCGGGCCTGACTGCAAAAATTGGTGAGGATTTCCCATGGGCGCTGTTCAGGTAAATCAGGTCATTGGCGATGACCGGTGTCGGAGTAGGAATATCACCTCCGTTGCCTAGTTTCCAGATTTCCCTGCCAGTCTCGAAATCATAGCCGCAAGAGTTCATATATCCATTGGCAATGATCTGAGTCTTGCCATTTTTCGTATAGATGGCAGGAGTGCAATAGGTTTGGGCATTGTTGCCACGGGGAGTCTTCCAGATTTCATTCCCTGTTGCAAGATCCAGTGCAGTAACGAAAGGTGTTTTCGGGATGTCGCACTGAAGGATTATCCGATCCTTAAAAATGACCGGTGAACTTGAATAGCCCCATTCCACTCCCGGAGTTGTATTCCAACCAGGGTTAATTAATCCCATGTCTTTCTTCCAGATCAGATTCCCCTTGAAATCATAACAATACATCCCTTCGGAACCAAAGTGCACCACTACATATTTCCCATCGGTAGCAGGAGTGCAATTGGCCTGGGAAGCTTTGATATGTCGTTTCGATTTGGGAATCCCTTTGTGGGCAAGCCTTTCCCAGATAATCTTTCCGGTGTTTTTATCTAGGCAATACACTTTGAATTCATGAACGGCACTGTCGTTGGCCTGATCGATATCCCCATAGAGGCCTACTTTCAGCGATTCGTTGCTGGAAGTATTGACTGCGGTGGTAACAAACAGGTAATCATTCCAGATGACAGGGCTCGAATGACCCATGCCGGGTATAGCGGTTTTCCATTTGATGTTTTTGGCGCTATCCGCATTCCAGGTTGTGGGAGCTTTACCGTTTTCCAGATATCCGCAACCCCATGGACCACGGAAGCCAGGCCATTGGTTGTTGTAAGCGGTTTGAGCGTTAAGGCTTTGATTGAATAAGCATATTAGACAAAGAATAAGACCAAGTGACGCGGTTTTACTATTCATAGAGGTTTAGCTTTTAAGAATTTCAATTAATCCTATGTTTATATAAATGGTTTCTCTGCCTGCTTTTTGGGATTGTAATATTCCAATCTGTTCCAATTCCTTCAGATACCTTGATGCAGCTTTCCGCTCAACATGCAGCTGATTGACAACAAATTCAATCTTTGAGTAGGGTTGTTCAAACAATAATTCGACTAATTCTTTGGTGTATAACTTTGGCGCTTTAATTTGAACTTTTTGAATCGTCAGTTCAAGCAAATTCAGTATTCTGCTGATTTTATCAATAGTCTGCATGGAAGTGGATTCGATTGCCTTAAGCATATATAAGATCCAGTCTTCCCATTCACCGGTCTTATTGGTGTGGTTCAATAACCGATAATAGTCCTGCTTGTTTTCAATAATGTATGAACTAAGGTAAAGAATAGGTATGTCGATCAAGCTATTCATTATTAGATATAATATATTCAGTATCCTGCCAGTCCTTCCATTTCCATCATAAAATGGGTGGATACTTTCAAATTGATAATGGAGTACTGCTAATTGAATCAATGGGGATAAATCCTGGTCGTTATGATTGAATTGAATAATAAAATTTGATAGTAAATCCAATATATCATGTTTGTCCTGTGGAGGAGTATATACAATTTCTCCGGTTTTATCATTTTTCAGTACAGTACCGGGAGTACTTCTGATTCCTGCTGTATTATTTACAAGTTCCTGTTGGATACTCACTATATCATTGACTCGTATGAAACCTTGCTTTTTAAGGATACTGGAACCAAGTATTATGGCATTTCGGTAATTCACGACTTCTTTAGTTGCAGCCGAAATACCTGATAAATTTACGGTGAGAGCTTTATACAATTCATCCTGTGTAGTGAGGATATTTTCTATTTCAGAACTACCTTTTGCCTCCTGAAGGACAATTGCATTGATCAGCATAGCCTGATTTGGTAGTGTTTTAGCTATACCCTTTAACTCAGCTAATGCGGCAGCTGCCATATTTGCCTGTCGCAAAATCTTTATGGTTTCTATTTTCTCCCGTATAGGAGGAAGCATAGCAAGTTGACTATAGGGTGCAATTTGTCCCATGTTGTTCCTATTTGTACCAAAAGTACAAAAATTAGTACAAATAACAATTTATAGAAACTAATTCGATGAAAGTTATTACGAACAGTTAAAGGTATTATTGAAGTATAAATGAATGAACGAGTGTAAATTCATTAAATAATTACTCTCGTTCATTTTAATCTTTTCCACCACATGTCTTTCAGTAAGGGAATGAGCCAGATTAAGGCGACCAGAACATAAAGAGCCCCGGAGATCCTTTGGCTGAAGAAATTGGAGCCGACCAGCGGGATCAATGGCTGTAATACTTTAAAGTCGTTGCCGTGAGGCACCCTGATTTCCAAAACCATGATGATAATAATAATGGCCAGTACTCCATCGCTGAATGCCTCCAAACGGGTACGGTTCATAAGGTTCTGTTTGATTGACTGATAGATAACATCTGTCGGGTTAAAAGGTTGGCAGGTTTGATACTATTCGGGACCCGAAGCAGTTTGATTAGTTGCTTTCCGGTTGAAACTGCTAGAATCAAACGTTGACAGGAGCTTCGGGGGCTGTCATATTTTCCTGTTTTCTACTTTTCTACTTTCTACTCTCATTTTTGTATCTTTCGCCTTTAATCCATCATCAGCAATGAGTAACGAAAAGGGCAGAAAATTCGGACAACATCCATGGTCGTACCGTGAAGGGTCAACCATTAGTGCAGCTATACTCCTGATTGGCTTTTCCATCCAGGCTGCCAGCGGTGGCACAGTGCTTCTGATTGCAGGCTTCCCGTGGAACCTGATATTGGGAGTTGTTTTCCTGGGGTTACTTGTTTTCTCGTTTTACTTTTGGCAAAAACATCCGGTCATCAAAGGTCTTGGAAGTGTAAAGGCTGCGTTGCCTGCTATTCTGGGGTTTACTTTCCTGATATTACTGATGGGCTTTGTGAAACAGGATGTGGAATCCCGAAACGCGTTGGTAAAACTATTTGGACTGTCACATCTGGTTAAAACGTGGCCATTCATACTGATTAACCTGTATTTGATGATTTTACTGGGAATAGTCACCATGAAACGGCTTATCCCGTATAATTTTAAAAATGCAGGCTTTTTCCTGAATCACTTCGGTCTGTTTCTGATACTGTTCTCTACAGCTTTGGGAAGCAGCGATATGCAACGGCTCAGCATGAATTGCAATGAAAATCAGATCGAACATCGGGCTGTGGATGTGTCGGGTAAGGTGGTAGAGCTTCCTCTCTCGATTAAGCTTCTGGACTTTAATATTGATGAATTCCGACCCAAAGTCACGATTGTTGACAATAAGACCAACGAGATTGTTCAGAATAGGGGCATCGATCAATTGGAAATGCTGGACAGAGATTCGTTTGATATTGCCCAATACCACCTTAAGATGGAGCAGTTCCTAGCTTCGTCCGAAAAGGCCGGTGATGCATATATCAAGGCGATTGAGCCTGGTTCGGCACCTTCAGCGAAGGTCGTTGTGACGAATCCCACTGATCACACCCGGGTTTCGGGCTGGATATCCAGCGGAAGCTATGTAAATTCACCGGAAGCTTTTAGGTTGAATGAGTATTATTCGCTGGTGATGCTGCCTGCGGAACCACGTAAATTCAGCTCCAGAATAAATATACAAACCAAAAGCGGAAAAAGCGTGATGACCACTGTAGAGGTGAACAAGCCATTTCACATCGATGGCTGGACGATTTACCAGACGAGTTACAACACCGAAATGGGCCGTTGGTCGGAGCTAAGTATCCTGGAGCTGGTGCACGATCCCTGGTTGCCACTGGTTTATATAGGTATTTTCCTGATGATGGCCGGTGCGGTATTCCTGTTTGTTTCCGGTAAACCAAAAAATGGAGGGACAGAACATGTGGCTTGATTTCCCGATTTATGCTTCAGTGGCCATTGTTTGCTGGCTGGCTGCTTCCGGATTGTTTTTATCTTCCGGCAAGAAATTGATGAACCAGATGGCTGCAGGACTTTCGTTTGCAGGAACTGCTTTTCTGCTTGTTTTTATAACTATTCTCTGGGTGAACATACAACGTCCGCCCATGCGAACACTTGGTGAGACACGGCTTTGGTATGCTGTCTTTTTGTCGGGGATAGGACTTGTATCATACCTGCGCTGGAAATATAAATGGCTGGTCAGCTATAGCCTGGGTCTGGCGATGGTGTTTTTAATCATCAACCTGAATCATCCGGAAACATACGATAAAACACTTATGCCTGCCTTGCAGAGTCCGTGGTTTATCCCTCATGTGATTGTCTATATTTTTGCTTATGCCATGCTGGGAGCCTCTTCGCTGATAGCGCTGCGAAACTTGTTCTTTGTGCCGACTGAGAGAACGATCAAAGGTCCGATACAAATGGCCGATAACCTTGTTTACCTGGGCTTTTCTTTTCTGACCCTGGGATTATTATTTGGCGCTCTTTGGGCTAAAGAGGCCTGGGGACATTACTGGACCTGGGATCCGAAAGAAACCTGGGCATTTATCACCTGGATGTTTTATCTGGTATATATTCATTACCGCTTCAGGCATCCATCTGAACACAAAAAGGCGATGGCCGTTCTGGCTGTTTCTTTCGCAATTTTGCTGATTTGCTGGTTTGGAGTCAATTATTTGCCAAGTGCACAGAATAGCGTGCATGTATATTCTGAATAATATCTACTTCAGACCCAAAAACCACAGGATTGTATTCATTGCGACAGGACCAATCGCAGTAGTATGGTCAGTGCCGGGGATAATCATCAGTTGGATTTTAGAATCGGGTACCCCTTTGGTTTTGAAGTCTGCAAACATCGTTTCACTCATACTGACCGGAATGTAATTATCATCGGCACCATGGTAAAGACGGGTTGGAGTTGAAATATTCCATGCTTCCACACTATTGGCAATAAATGCACTTTTTAAGGCTGAAAACTTTGTATTGGTGGCAAATCCGGAAAGATACTCAGGTGTCAGAAAGCTTGCCATTTTGGTAGTCAGCAACGCATTTATTGAGCCTCCGCTATTGCTGCCGTCAAATAAGCCTGGGATTATTGCTGCGTACGGAGCCTGAATAAAATCGCTCAGTGGATTGGTTACCAGTCCGATTGTAGTATACGCATTCAGAAGATAAGCCAGGAAATAAGGCATTGGATAATCTGTTTGTCTTGAAACATAGTCATTCATATAACTGATCGAATAGGGTCCGGAAGCACAGGAACTGGCAACCAGATGAAATTCCGTAGAGAAGTTGGTTTCGATGGCTTTCTGCAGTAGCATGGTTGCCCAACCTCCCTGTGAATAGCCAAAAATAAACAGTTTCTTTATTGGTTTAGCCACAACTTTTACATCGGTTCCGTATTCATTCACAGCCCGCAGCATATCGAGAATAGATTGTGTAGTTGATTCTGCATGGAGGTATGGATGTGGGAATTGTGCTGATGCCCCAAAGCCAATGTAGTCAGGAATCACCACAATAAAACCCATTGAAGCTACACTCTCCAGCATCGATACCACATCCCCTTTTGGATTTTCCGTCGGAGCCTCGCTATGCAGGGTATTAGTACCGTTCTGGAAGCATAAAACCGGGTAATTGCCGGCCGTTTTTGGCAGGCAAACCAGACCCGAAGCCTGAATACTGGTGCCTTTAAAGGTGGTCTTATAAACAATCTTTTGAACCTCAATATCGCTCTGTATTAAAGATCCAACCAATCCAATATCCGGGATATACGTTTGCAAACTTGTTTTTACATCTGCAGTAGTCATCCCAAACTTAAGCTCGTTCGTGATCAGATACTGATTTGGGGTTACAGACATGTCTTTCTTGGTACATGAATTCAGGAATAAGCCTGAAAAAACGATGATCATCAAAAAGAGCCTGTATTGCTTTAATGTATTCATAGTTATCGTTTTTCTGTTTCCTAATATTTCACTTCTTCAAAACCTAATTCTGAGGCTGAATTCCTTAAGAAATCCCGGGTATAATAATCCTGATCAACAACAACATTATTCCAGATCAGGATATCCAGATCAATGTTTCGGGGGCCAAACTTTTCCTGGTTGCGTATACGGCCCAACCGGTCTTCCAGCCTTTTGAGGTAGGAAGACAATCCGCTTCTATCCATTTTAGTCCGGATTCTTACCGCGCCATTGATATAATCGGGCTGATCCCGAGTATTCGGGATTGGCTTGGTCTGAATCATCTGTGAAATTCCGACAACTTCAATATCAACGGCCAGTAGTTTTAGCATTTCAGCTATGTTTTTATCCGCTTCGATATTTGACCCGATTCCAATGATACAATCATTCATCTCCGTGCCTCCATTTCAAACGACACTGATTCGGCAAAACGCAGGGCGTGGGGCTTATCAACCTCTACACGCGCCCGACTGACCCGTTCATCTAGCATGATCAGATCCAAAATGTTTTTGGTGAGCACTTCCAGTAGTTTAAAGCTGTTATCCTGAACCAGTTCAATGATTTGTTTGGTGATGGTTTTATAATTGTAAATGCCATTTGGTTCATCCGCCAGAAGCGCTTCTTCCGGAATATCTGCCTCTATGGCAATGTTGATTACTACATCCTGCTTGTTTGCGATTTCATCAGGATTAAACCCAATGTAAGTTCTTAACAGTAAATTTTTAACACGGATTAAAGCCATTGGGTTATCGTTTTAATTCAGTATGCCGAGATTCTCACCTCCGTCGCAAAATAAAAGCTGACCAGTTAAATAATCATTATTCAGAATATATTCCAGACTCTTCAAAATAGGTTCCAATCCTCCCGGTCTTTTCATGGCAATCTTTTCTGCCAGCTTCAGAAGATAATCTTCCCCCTTATCTGTGGGTGGAAGGGTTAGTCCCGGAGCGATTGCATTAACCCTGATTGTCGGGCCAAATTCAAGTGCGGCCATTTTAGTCAATTCCCATAAGGCCTTTTTTGAAAGTGAGTATGCCGCAAAACCTGATTGATTATTAACAATCCGGGTATCCACAATGTTGACGATTACTCCTGATTGACATGTATGAGCAAAGTCTCGGGTAAGAATAAACGGAGCTTTAAAGTTGACATTCATCTGTTGTTCAAGAAATTCTGTCGAAGTCTTGTCTATCGTGGCCGACCCGAAGAGTGAGGCATTATTGATGAGCAAATCTATAGTATGCATGATCCGTACAACCTCCGGAAGGAGCATTTCGACCTCTGCAGTACTATTCAGGTCAGCCTTGAAAATTGCAAACTGCTGATGTGGATAATCCTTTTCAAGCTCATCGCGAAACATTTTGGCTTCCGTCTCTGATGAGTTGTAATGAATTGCCATGTTCCATCCCAACCGGGCCAGATGGACAGCCATTGACTTTCCCACCCGTTTGGAGGCCCCCGTTATCAGTGCAGTTTTTGCCATAGGATTTTATTTCCTGTTATTAAGCTTACTGGCCAGATGGGCCATGAAATCCCCTCGTGAAGGGGTATTGTCAGTATTATTGCCTTCAGTTTTTACCGGTCTCTTGCTCTCTTTGAGAATTGTTGCCGTAACGTTCCGCGTTTCACCAGAAAGGATCTGTTCAATCTTTTCAAGTTCAGATTTTGAGAACTGTCTATTGTTTAGGGCTGCCACATTATCATCAAGTTGAGGGATAGAACTGGCGCCAATCAATACTGAGGTTACCCGCTTGTCTTTTAGCAGCCAGACCAGGGCCATTTGAGCAAGGCTTTGTCCTCTTTGCTTTGCTATTTCATTAAGTTTCTTTACTTTTTCGATGGCTGGAGCGACTTGTTCAGGTTGTAGAAATCCCCATGATTTAGCAGCTCTTGATCCTTCAGGAATACCATCCAGATATTTGTCAGTTAGAAGTCCCTGGGCAAGTGGTGAAAATGGGATACAACCGATTCCTTCGTGCTCAAGAACATTTAGCAATCCTTCTTCTACCCAGCGTTCAAACATTGAATATTTAGGCTGATGGATCAGGCATGGAGTTCCAAGGTCTTTGAGTATTTGTGCTGCTTTCAAAGCCATAGCCGCCGGATAATTCGAGATCCCAACATACAAGGCCTTTCCCTGACGAACGGCCTGATCGAGTGCCATCATGGTTTCTTCGAGAGGAGTATTCGGATCAGGACGATGGGAGTAAAAAATGTCCACATAGTCCAGATTCATTCGTTTCAGGCTCTGATTCAGGCTCGAGAGCAAGTACTTGCGGCTTCCCCATTCGCCGTATGGTCCAGGCCACATCAGGTAGCCTGCTTTGGTCGAAATGACAAGTTCGTCGCGATAAGGAGCCATATCAAGCTGCATGATTTTCCCGAAGTTTTCTTCCGCAGATCCCGGAGGCGGACCATAATTGTTGGCAAGGTCAAAATGAGTGATTCCAAGATCGAATGCATGACGGCACATGGCGCGTCCGTTTTCGAATACATCAACACCTCCGAAATTGTGCCATAATCCCAGTGAAATTGCTGGAAGCATTAATCCCCATTTCCCACATTTATTATAGGACATCTGGTTATACCGGTTCTCAAAAGCCTTATATTGCATATTCTTAATTATTAAAGATTTTAGATAGGCAATTTACACAAATCTATCTGTACAATAGACATTAACCCGAACTTTTTTGAGATTCAATGGTTCATTCTTTCAAAATACGGAATAGTTTTAACAGATATTGAAAAATTGAACCCCTAATTAATCGTAAAGAATCTATTATGGACACCAGGAATGAAGGAAAAAAGACCGAACCTATTTATGTTGTTTCAGGAGGTAAAGGACTGGCTGGAAACAACATGGTCCATTCGTTGCTGATTCAGTATCCAAACAACAATATCCCTGTAATTATTGTACCACAAATTCTGGAAGAGAAGCAGCTCATTGATTTGGTGACTAAAGTTAAACAGGAAGGGGGCCTGATCACTCATACCATGGTAAATCGCCACTTACGTTTTTTCCTACGGAAACTTTGTGAGGAGAACAATGTGAAACACATTGATTTTATGGGTGAACTGGCTGATTACCTGGACGAACATCTGGACATTCCCTCTCTTCAGGTCCCCGGACTCTACCGGGAAATTAACCAGCGATACTTTGACCGCATTGACGCCATCGAATTTACATTGAACCACGATGACGGTCTGAGTCCTGAAAAATTACAGAAGGCTGAGATTATTCTGACAGGTGTTTCCCGTTCAGGCAAGACTCCGTTAAGTGTATATCTGGCCATGTACGGATGGAAAGTTGCGAATATTCCACTGGTCTATGGTATTGATCCTCCAAAAGAACTGTTCGAAGTTGATCCGATGCGTGTCTTTGGCTTAAACATCAACTCCGGCCAGCTGATATCACATCGGATGAAACGTCTGCGCAATATTGATAACATGGAAAATGTAGATTATGTCGATGAACGACTGATCATCCGGGAACTCCGTAATGCCAATATGGTTTTCGAAAAAGGCAAATTTACAGTCATCAATGTGTCAAACAAACCGGTAGAAACCAGTGCCAACGAGATTCTCAATATGATGGCCAACCGTTTTGAATACAGGGGACATCGTCTGGAGTCACCTTATCCGGAGATGGAAGACTAATTGTGTTTCAGAAACTACTCGACAGTAACCGATTTGGCAAGGTTTCTCGGCTGATCAACATCACAATCCCGCATAACTGCAATGTAGTATGAGAATAACTGCAAAGGGATGATTGCCAGCAAGGGTGAAACGGCCGGATGCGATTTTGGGATTTCAAACAGGTCGTTGACCATGTTTTTCAGTCCGTCGTCTCCTTCTGTGATCACTGCAATAATGTTTCCCTTGCGGGCTTTTACCTCCTGAATATTACTTACAATCTTTTCGTAGTAATGATCTTTGGCGGCAACCACAATAACGGGAAGGTTATCATCAACCAGGGCGATAGGACCATGTTTCATTTCTCCGGCGGCATATCCTTCAGCATGAATGTACGAGATTTCCTTAAGCTTTAGTGCGCCTTCAAGAGCTACAGGGAAAAGAGCGCCTCTTCCCAGGTATAGGGCATTAATCGCATCTTTATATTTGGCGGCAACCGCTTTGATGTGAGGATGTTTAACAAGAATAGTTTTAACTTTATCGGGTATATCAGTCAATTCCTTCAGCAAATCAAGGTAAAGTCCTGTTGCAATCTGACCGTTTTCTTTGGCAAGTTTTAAGGCAAAGAGGGTCAGTACGGTAACCTGGGCAGTAAAGGCCTTGGTTGATGCCACGCCGATTTCAACCCCGGCATGCGTATAAACCCCGCCGTCGGTTTCCCGGGCAATACTCGAACCAACCACATTGCATATTCCAAGAATGGTGGCGCCTTTATCTTTGGCCATGCGTAATGCGGCAAGAGTATCTGCAGTTTCTCCACTCTGACTAATGGCAATTACCACATCGTCACTGTTCAAAATTGGATTGCGATACCGGAATTCAGATGAATATTCGACCTCAACCGGAATCCGGGCATATTCTTCAATAAGGTATTCACCCACCAAAGCGGCATGCCAGGAGGTCCCGCAGCCGATGATAATAATCCTTCTGGCCTTCAGTATTTTGGGGAAAACATCCAGTAACCCACCCAACACAATATCGGTATGCTCTGGATTGATGCGTCCTCTGAATGTATCTTCAATGGTCTTTGGCTGTTCAAAAATCTCCTTAAGCATAAAATGCTCGAAATCTCCTTTTTCCAGATCACCGATTGTCATGTCAACCTTGGTGATTTTAAACGCCACCGGAATATTTTCTACGGTTTTAAGGGTAAGGCTGTCTTTATTGATAATGGCCACATCGTTATCGTTCAGATAAATGACGCTGTCAGTGTAATTCACAATCGGTGTAGCATCCGAAGCAACGAAATATTCCCCCTTGCCTATTCCGATCACCAGTGGGCTTCCTTTGCGCGCGGCAATCAACTGAAATTTTTCGTTTTTACAGATTACCACGATACCATAGGCTCCCACGACTTTCGATAGGGCCATCCTGACGGCGATTTCAGCAGTGACATGATCTGCATTGCGGTAATAATATTCAATCAGGTTAACCAGCACCTCGGTATCCGTGTCCGAATCAAATGAATATCCTTTCTTGAGTAAATCAGCCTTCAGTTCAGCGTAATTTTCAATAATACCATTGTGAACCAGTACAAAGTCGCCGTTCATGGAGGTGTGCGGATGTGCATTCCGGTCATTGGGTTCCCCGTGTGTGGCCCATCGCGTATGTCCGATGCCTATACAGCCGCTGATGTCTTTGTCCTCTACAAATTTTTCAAGGTCAGCCACCCGGCCTTTGCATTTGTATACTTTGAGTGTATCGTTAAAAATTGCCAGTCCTGCTGAATCATAACCACGGTATTCGAGACGTTGAAGTCCTTGAATCAAAATGGGATAAACATCTTTATCGCCTATGTAACCAACAATTCCGCACATAGAATTTTCTTTATAGTTTAAACTTTTAGACTCATCTGTTATTGGCAAGAATTCTGTTTGAATCCAATAACTGCAATCTGCAAGCAGCAGGTTTATTGTTTATGTTTTCGTGAACTGGACTATCTTATTTTTGAATAGGTAATTTCAAGCCTGATACCCGTTTTGCTGGATGCCCCTTTTAATACCGTTTGCCTGTAAGTTTCATTGCGGAGCGCCGTTCCAACATAGAACCCATAATTTTCTTTTTTCTTTTGAATTATATCTTTCAATTGTTTGGCAATATTAAACCGATATGTTTTGTCGATACTGTTATAAAGTCCGCCATAATATAATGCAGATAATTGATAATCAGCGGGAAGGTAAAGCGAATCCAGGCCTGCTTTATTCTTGCCGATTGCCGATACAACCAACTGTTCCGGATTTATATATTTAGCATATTCAGAATTGGTTGTGTCAATCTGAAAGACAAGTTGTGCCTGGTTGATAGCGATGTTGGTAGAATCACTCCAGTTACTCAGATCAGGTATAAGTATTTTGGAACGCAATCCTCCGGTTGTCTGCAGATAGATCAAACTATCGGGATTGTTCTCTTTGTCGAGGTTGGTTGCAAAAACTGTCTTTGAATAATCGTGTACAAAACGACTGACCCGGACTGAATTTGAATTGATGCTATACGCGTAACTCAGTGAGTCAGCAGTCGAATTGTGATAATGTATCACTAACTGTGAGCCGGTCGCAACAGCCCAAATTTTCATGAGGGCTCCAGCCTGGTTTAAATCTCCGGCTTCGATATATAATCCTTTAAAATACTTTAAGAAAAGATCGTTGCTCGACATGGTTAATGAATCAGCCGCCCACAGTTTTTGCATTAATGAATTATTCAGCTTAAAGGCTATTGTTTGAATGACAGTGTCTTTTGGAAGCGCTTTTGTCGATCCGTACAAAGTGGATGATGAATCACGTCTGAATTTTGGGATAATGTATTTCTCTGCTATAGCATCGTTCATTACAAATCCCTTTAGGTTTGTATCCTGGTAATATTTGTGATCCTGAACCAGATCGGACCCTAGTTCGTAAACTTTCAGGTTTTGAGGAGTTATCGTATCTCCATATACCTCTTTATATACTAAATAGAGCACGAGTGAATCAGGTTGGGCATTGTTTGTATGATCGAGAAAGGAATTTAACCGGAGCTGAAAGGCAAAATCAGCAGTCGTCTTTCCGAAAATCGGGTCATTGAAAGTACCCAGTAAACTGTATGCAGGTCCATCGGTACGCAGATTCCCGTCCGTTTCGATATTAGCTTTTATCGTTTCTTTTTCAATCACCTGGCGAACTTTGACTAAATCACCTACTGGTAATAACCCAAGACCGATTTTGCCAGGATCATTGGAACAACTCCATAATACAATTACCATTCCCACAAATCCGATCACGAATTTGAACCTTGCTTCAAGCTCTTTTTTCACCTGTGAATTGTTTTAAATTGTTAAACCTATTTCCTTACAACATTTTGTCATATAGGTCGTTGTAAGCATCAATGTAGGTATGTTCAGGTTGGTATTCTAAAACTAATTTCCCGGAGGATTGTATATATTCTGATAATTCAGGATTAATCTTGGGGCTTCCCTGGATTATGGCATCGGAATATTGGATGGCCATTTTGCTGATGTTCAGATAACTTGGGTCATCAACCAATTCAGTATCTTCATCCGAAATCTTATTCAATCTCAGTTTATTCCTGAAATTAACATCCAATGACTTTTTAAAGTCATCATGATAAACGGAATAAATAACCTTTGAGTTTACAAACAAAGGATCGTCGTTGTAAGCTTTCTTAATATAAAGGGGAACAAGTGATGTCAGCCATCCGCTGCAATGGATCAAATCGGGGGCCCATCGAAGCTTGATTACTGTTTCGAGAACACCGCGTGCGTAAAATATTGCCCTTTCATCGTTATCGGCGAATTCATTCCCTTTGGGATCTTTGATAATGTGCTTTCGCTGGAAATAATCTTCGTTATCGATAAAATAAACCTGCATCCTTGCCGATTGTATGGAAGCCACTTTGATAATCAAAGGATGGTCGGTATCGTCAATAATCAGGTTCATTCCCGACAACCGTATCACTTCATGTAATTGATTCCGACGTTCATTCACGCTACCATACCTTGGCATAAAAGTCCGGATTTCCTTTCCTCTTTCCTGAATCCCCTGTGGCAGAAACCTTGATTTTTTTGACATTTCTGTCTCAGGAAGATAAGGCGTAATTTCTGATGAAATAAATAAGACTTTTTTCTTTTCCATTGATCTTGCCTAAATTTAATTGTGCAAAATTAGTAAAATATCGGCAATATTCAATTCCAACATGTTACAGAGGTCTTAAAAAACCTTAAGATTTATATATGTTGTGTTAAAAAAGAGTGTTACGACGGAACTTATAAAACCGATTCAATGTATTGAAGTTCTGCATTTTCTTAGTTTAGAGCATAGATCAAACCATAAACTTTAACCTTCCTTTCGAAAGCATCGACCTAACGTGTTAATTTATTTATTTACTTTGCACCCTCATTTTTATTCCAAAATGCAGGTAGTAAAGCACATCAATGAACTCCGGACCTTACTGGACCACAGCCGGAAAGAAGGTTTAACTATTGGTTTTGTTCCCACCATGGGAGCATTACACGCTGGTCACCTTTCGTTGGTCGAACTGGCCGGTCAGCAGACCGGTTTTGTGGTCGTCAGTATTTTTGTAAACCCAACCCAGTTTAACGACAAAGCCGACCTGGACCGATACCCGCGTGATCTTCAGAAAGATCTTGATCTGCTTTCATCGTCTCTCTGTCAGCTCGTATTTGCTCCCGAACCCAACGAAATATATCCCGAACCCGATACCCGTCAATTCAATTTCGGTACCCTTGAACAGGTCATGGAAGGCAAATTCAGGCCAGGACATTTCAATGGAGTGGCCCAGGTGGTAAGCCGTTTGTTCGATATCGTTCAACCGGACAAAGCCTTTTTTGGACAGAAAGACTTTCAGCAACTGGCCATCATCAGGGAAATGGTCCGTAAAATGAAGCTTGGGGTAGAGATTGTTTCCTGCCCCATTATTCGTGAGGCCGACGGTCTGGCCATGAGTTCGCGCAACATGTTGCTCGACGCCGTTCAGCGCCAAAGCGCAGTCCATATTTCGGCTACCTTGTCCGAAGCCAATAACAAAACCGGTGACTTATCCGTAGAAGAACTTTGCCGGTGGGTGATTGCCCGCATCAACGAAAACGAACAATTGAAAACAGAGTACTTTGAAATTGTTAATTCACTGACACTCATGCCTGTTATGAGTTGGGATGAACCTTGCGTCAAGGTAGGTTGTATTGCTGTTCACTGCGGAAAAGTCAGATTAATCGATAATATTGAATTTACTAAGAAATCTATACAATGATCATCGAAGTTTGCAAGTCGAAAATTCATAAGGTTACTGTAACTGAAGCCAATTTACAGTATGTGGGTAGTATCACCATTGATCAGGATCTGATGGATGCAGCCAATATCATTGAAAACGAAAAGGTTCAGGTGGTAAACATCAACAACGGCGAACGTCTGGATACATATGTGATCAAAGGTCAGCGCGGTACGGGGGTCATTTGTCTGAACGGACCCGCAGCGCGGAAAGTCGCTGTCGGAGATGTGGTGATTATCATGTCCTACGCCCAGATGGATTTTGAAGAAGCCAAAACCTTCAAACCCTGGCTGGTATTTCCTGATACGGAAACAAACAAACTGATCTAAATTATTTTTAAAAAAACTATAACTTTAAACCTCATTGCTTTCTTTAGCAGTGAGGTTTTGCTATTTTTACAGAAATACTTTAAGAAGATGACACCCACAGAAATTATTCATTCCAAAATATACGAAAGCGCCGCATCATTTCTCCCGGTTCTGAATCAATGGAAACGATCCGGTGAACGGGTGGTTTTTACCAATGGTTGTTTTGATCTGGTACACCGTGGACACATTGATTCGCTGGCCAAGGCATCTGCACTGGGTGACCGTCTGGTTGTGGGTCTGAACTCAGATGTGTCCGTAAAGTTGCTGAAAGGAGAAAACCGTCCGCTCATCGATCAGCAATCGCGGGCCATCCTGCTGGCAGCTTTGCTGATGGTCGATGCAGTCATCCTGTTCGATGAAGAAACACCCTATGAGTTGATCCGAAGCATTGTACCAGATGTTTTGGTGAAGGGGACAGAATATCAGGTTGAAGAAATTGCCGGGTTCGATGTGGTTTTAGCTGCAGGTGGCCGTGTTGAACGTATTGAACTGACCGAAGGATTCTCGACAACCGATTTGATTCAGAAAATAAAAAACAGTTACTAAGTTTATTTTTTGATTCGGTTAAGAACCAACGGTCGATGGAAATAATAATAATTCAAAATCTTTTATCCCAATACGGACAATGTCATTAAGTTAAGATAAATTCTTTGTGTTTCTTTGTGCCCTCGGGACTTAGAGGCAAGAAAAAATAGCCACCAAGGCACAAATACACTAAGTTTCACCAAGAAAAGAATATTTAAAAATCCTATACCTGAATGGCCAAAGTAAAAACCAGTTTTTTCTGTCAGAATTGCGGCGCGCAGTCACCCAAATGGGTAGGCAAGTGCAACTCGTGTGGCGAATGGAATTCGTTTGTGGAAGAAGTTGTAGAGCGCGAAAGCCCGAAAACCGCTTCCTTTTTAAGCGGAACGGGCAATCAGCCCAAACTGCTGCATGAAGTTTCGTCAGAGAACACCGAACGCATCGACACCTGCAACCAGGAACTCAACCGTGTGCTGGGTGGGGGACTGGTTCCCGGCTCGATGGTCCTGATAGGCGGGGAACCCGGAATCGGGAAGTCGACCCTGGTTCTGCAACTGGCGCTTGACCTGAAGAGTAAACGAATACTGTACGTCTCAGGCGAAGAAAGTATTCAGCAGATTAAAATACGTGCCCAACGGCTTCAGAAGGAGAATCAAAACTGTTACTTTCTAAGCGAAACTTCGCTGGAACAAATCATTGGTCAGAGCAAACAAGTCGCTCCCGAACTGCTGATCATTGACTCCATCCAGACCGTTTCTACCGAAGCCATCGAGTCCTCGCCCGGCTCAGTGGGCCAGATCCGCGAATGTACCAACGGCATCCTGAAGTACGCCAAGGAATTCAATGTCCCGGTCATACTGATCGGACACAT
The DNA here is from genome assembly GCA_002429385.1 of Prolixibacteraceae bacterium UBA6029. Taxonomy (GTDB): domain Bacteria; phylum Bacteroidota; class Bacteroidia; order Bacteroidales; family Prolixibacteraceae; genus Aquipluma. The sequence continues at coordinate 99,941 of DIZL01000014.1, forward strand.
CACCAAGGAAGGTTCACTGGCAGGGCCAAAAGTGCTGGAACATATTGTCGATACGGTTCTGCAGTTCGAAGGCGAAAACCAATACATGTACCGCATCCTGCGGGCCATTAAGAACCGCTTCGGGTCAACCTCGGAACTTGGCATCTTCGAGATGGGCAATGCTGGCTTACGCGAGGTATCCAATCCCTCCGAACTGCTCATCAACCGCGCCCACGAGGGACTGAGCGGAACTGCTATTGCAGCCTCTATCGAAGGGATCCGACCGCTGCTGATCGAAATACAGGCGCTGGTGAGCACGGCAGCCTATGGCACCCCGCAGCGCTCCTCCACCGGCTTCGATTTACGCCGCCTCAATATGTTGCTTGCAGTTCTGGAAAAAAGGGCAGGGTTTAAGCTGGCCACCAAGGATGTTTTCCTCAATATCGCAGGTGGTATAAAAGTTGACGATCCTGGGATTGACTTAACGGTGATCACAGCCATCCTCTCTTCAAACTTCGATCTGCCGATCCGAAAGAACGTCTGCTTCGCCGGAGAAATTGGGCTATCAGGAGAAATCCGCTCGGTCAACCGTCTCGAACAGCGCATCGCCGAAGCCGAAAAACTTGGCTTCGACAGCATCTTCATTCCCAGGGCCGGAAAAGGAATCAACCTGGAAAAGTTTAAGATCGAAATCCTTCAGTTCCACCGTGTCGACGAGTTCTTCAGGCACGTGTTCAGTAAAAAAGGCTAAAGCTCTTCCCGTGATATCCTTTTGCTCCTGAGATTAATTCTCAGGTAAATCTTGATTCAGGCCTTCCCTGAACTCATTCTTAACCCCTGTTTTTCCCTATTCCCGTCTACTTCGGATCATCTGATCCGAAGTAGAGATTATTAGGGACCAGCAATCCGCTCCAAATTCTCAGTCATCCGACCTAATCAACTGCCAGGAATTTCAGTAGTCAGACTCTAAAGTTTCGAATGCAGACCGCTTGATTGAAGAGTGTACCGGGCAGGATCAAGCTACCTATCGGGAGGGGTCAACCTGCCACCTTGTGTATACCTTGTGTGTACATTGAGTGTACCTTGTGTGTACCTTGTGTGTTCATGAACACATATGCTACATACAAGGTACACTCAATGTACACATAAGGTATACGCAAATAGCGGACTTGGGGTTAACCGGGTAACACGCAGTCTTAGCCCGATCATTTTTCAAACAAGTGCGTGAAAGCTATTGAATTGATTTGCAGCAATTGTGGAAGGCTTCTCTTCGCTATGGATGGTAAGGAGCAGTTCATAGAACAACCTCATTTACCATACTCAAAGCCCTTGCTGAATTATACGCTTGCCCGTTAGATTTTTAAGTTTTTCACATTACCTTTGAGCACGAATAATATGCATTGTAAAATGAAACAAATCATTGGAATCTTGTTATTTGCGGTCCTGTTATCTGGACTTTCATCCTGTCACAATACCACGGTATCGAAGCCTCACAAGCTTATCCCCAAAGATAAGTTTATGAAAATGATGGTGGATGTTTACCTTATTTCAGGAGTTAATACAGACATGAGGAATCCGAAAAACATTCAGAAGGTAAGCTCTACCGAGTTATACTATTCGCTTTTAAAGAAGTATTCGGTGGCCGATACGGTTTTTATCCATTCGCTCATTTATTACTCCAGTTTTCCAAAGGAATATGAAAAAATGCATACGGAGATCATGGATAACCTGAGCCAGATGGAATTGCAGTTCAGGCCCAAGGATAAACTTAAGGTCGTACCCCAATGAGAAAATTTGCCGCCAATTACGTCCTTTCGGGGGACGGGACCCTTTTGAAGAACGGGATTGTGATTGCAGGCGAGGATGGGAAAGTGACAGAATATGTGGATACCGGGGGTGATCTGGACGAAATTGCACAGCTCTCGTTTTACAACGGAATACTGGTGGCAGGATTCACCTATTTAAAAACAAACGTTGAAATTCCTGTCCCTGAAACGGACCTGTCCATAAGCAGTACTATATTTCAGCTTATTAAGGAGCAGAACCAGCTGTCGGTTCAGCAATGGATTGAAATAGCAAAACAGGTTCAGGAGCAGTTTCCAGAGATGAAAATCCCGGAGATAGTCCATTACTTAAATGATATACTGATATCGAATGGGGGATATGTAAAGGAAGATGCACCGGGAATTTATTTAATTAATGCTGATCTTGTTGAAATGCATTTTACGCCCAAAAGCAGGCTGAAGAAAATCGGGTGAAGATTTATGATTTATTATTTATGAATATTGATTTATGATTAGCGATTTACCAAGGACTATTTCCTTTATTCTATTTTCTCTTTTCTAATGACCAATATCCAATATTCAATATTCAATATTCAATAACCAATGACTTTTCTATTTGATCAAATCATATTCGGGCCGGTAAAGAGCCGTCGCCTGGGGGTTTCGCTGGGAGTGAACCTGCTGCCTACAGACAGTAAGGTGTGTTCGTTCGATTGTATCTACTGCGAGTGCGGATGGACGCCTAAAAAGCGGGAAAAGAAGGCCGTATTGCCAACACGTCAACAGGTCAGGCAACAGATGGAAGAGAAGCTGACTGAAATGGCCCTAAGCCATGAACTGCCTGATGTGATTACTTTTGCAGGAAACGGGGAGCCGACCTTACATCCTGAATTTGAAGGGATCATGGACGACACCATCGAACTTCGTAACCGACTGAGTCCGGGAGCAAAGATTGCCGTGTTGTCGAATGCGACCATGCTTCACAAGGCTTCGGTCATTCGGGCGCTGCTGAAGGTGGAAGACAATATCCAGAAACTGGATTCGGCCTTTGAAGAGACCATCCGCAGAATAGATTGCCCGGCCTCGAATTTCAAGCTGAAGGATGTGGTTGAGAACCTGAAGTCGTTTAACGGGAAGGTGATCATCCAGACGCTGTTCCTGCATGGATCGTTCAGGGGCGAAATCATCGACAATACCACTGAAGAAGAGCTTTCGGAATGGCTGAAACTGATTGCAGAAATCAAACCCTCGCAGGTAATGATTTACACTATCGATCGCGACACCCCGGCAACAGGTCTGGGAAAGGTGAACCTTGAAGAGCTTCAGCAGATAGCTGAGCGGGTAAAGGAGATGGGGTTTGAAGTGCAGGTGTCGGGATAGACACGGAAGAAAGGAGAAGGGAGAAGGGAAACTGGAGACCTGAGAAGGGAGAACGGAAAAGGGAAAGGGAAAGTATTCTGTGGTCAATCGCAGTAGGCAGGGTGCTTGCAGATTAGTTGATGCTTGGTGAAACTTGGTATTTTGGTGTCTTAGTGGCGAATTTAGGAAAAAGGAAAAAGAAAATGGGGACGGTATGACGTGGAAAAAGGAAGGGCGAAAGCTGATCTTTTTTCACTATTTTGCGCCTCTATATTTTAATCAGGATTCAATGTCTAAACTAGAGGTGTTCAAAAAATATCCACGTATATTCTGGATTTCCAATCTCATCGAACTGTTCGAGCGCTATGCCTGGTATGGCTTTTACATGGGTTTTGGATTGTTCCTTGTGGGTTCGAAAGAGACGGGTGCAATGGGTTTTTCGCCAGTTGAGAAGGGTACTATTATCGGAACGGGCTCGATGCTGCTCTATCTTTTGCCCATAATCACCGGTGCCATTGCCGACCGGGTGGGGTACAAGAAGGTGTTGTTCCTCTCTTTCCTGATCTATATTTCGGGATTCTTCATGATCCAGAACTTCGAAAGTTTCGGGATGGTCTTCGTGTCCTTCATCTGGATCTGCGTGGGCGGGGCATTCTTTAAGCCAATCGTTTCAGCCATGATTTCGAAAACGACTACTTCGGAAACGGCTTCCATCGGATTTGGTATCTTTTATATGATTGTGAATATCGGTGGCTGGATCGGACCTTCGGTGGCGGGAATCATGCTGGGGAAGGGCTGGAACTTCGTATTCCTGATGTCGATTGCCTCGATCATGATTAACCTGCTGTTCACCTTCCTGTTCTTTAAAGATCCTCCGCGAGAGGAACGTACCTCGGGAATCCTGAAAACGATACAACAAGCGCTTCGGAATATCTATGTTACCCTGACCAACTGGCGGTATGCAATGTTTTTGCTCATCATGTCATTGTTTTGGGCAGGCTTTAATCAACTTTATTACTCCTTTCCCAATTTTATTGTCGATTGGGTCAATACAGCCACCTTTTACACCAATATTCATTCGTTTTCAACAGGACTGGCCGAACTGATCGGATCGAATCCGGGTTCCATTGCCCTGACCCTGGGCGGTATGGATGCTTTTTACATCATTGTTTTCCAGATTGCAGTTTCGGCTTTCGTGATGCGCTTCAGGCCTCTGAATGCCATGATGGGTGGAATTCTGGTGCTGTCTGTCGGAGTGGGAATGATGTTCGCCTTTCAAAGCGGATGGATGATCATGTTGGGTCTATTGGTCTTTAGTCTTGGTGAGATGGGCAGTTCTCCCAAATATACTGAATATGTTGGAAGTATTGCCCCGGCTGACAAGAAGGCGCTTTACATGGGTTCGTCGTTTTTACCGATCGCTTTGGGACACCAGATCGCCGGTTATATCTCGGGAGCGCCATACGAAAAGATAGCGGACAAACTTTATCTGCTGAAGGCTGAAGTGCTGAAACGCGGATTAACTATTCCTGACATTGGGGTTTCGTTTACCAAGACTGACTATTTTAAAGAGGCAGGACGGCAAATGAATCTCGACCCGCAACAGTTAACCAACTTTCTTTGGACGACCTACCATCCTCAATCCATCTGGATTATTTTCAGTTCGCTGGTATTTAGTGCGGTAGTTCTCTTATTTTTGTATGATCGGTTTATAATTCCGAAGAAAGAGGAGTAGGGAAACCGGAGAAGGGAGAAGGGAGAAGGGAGAAGGGAAAGAGGAATTGACGATGTTGAGGGAAACTGTTAATACATATTCTATGTGGAACAAAATTATTCCGTGCCTGTTGCTGATCGTCTTTGCCTGGTCAGAAGTGACGAAAGCCCAGGATATCCAAAGCTTTTCTTCCTCGTATAAGGAAGCTGCTGATGTTAAGACGGGTGAACTGAATTTCAGGTTCGAGAGCCTTGGGTTCTTTTGGAACAACGAGTTTAAGGGGAACCTGGTTTCGGGCTATACGCTCACCGGGGCCATGCTAAGGCCTAAACTGACCTATTCTCCCTTTGAGGGACTTTACCTGGAGGCAGGGGCACACGTGATTAAATATAACGGAAAGGACCAGTTCTCAAACGCTATTCCATGGTTCACGGCCCGGTATCGTTTCACGGATCAGTTTTCAGTAGTTACCGGCAACCTGGATCAGAACGACCAACACGGTCTGCCGGAGCAACTTTGGGAACCCGAACGGATTTATACCGACAAGCCTGAAAGCGGTTTGCAGTTTCTTTACTCCGGAGAGAAGCTCCATGCACAGACCTGGGTGAGCTGGGAACAGTTTATACAGAAGAATGACCCGTACCAGGAGCATTTCACCTTTGGCCTGACAGGTAATTACCAGGCTTTCCAGAATTCTGAACTGACGATAAAACTGCCGGTTTCGGTATTGTTTTACCACCATGGCGGAGAGATCAACATAAACCCTACAGGAGACAGGCCTGCCGTTCAGACCCATGCCAACTTTCTGGCAGGATGGGAAATGGCGATGAATGTCGGAGAGCGGGTTAAAACGATTGATTTAAACGGTTACTGGCTGGGTTACGATGCCATAACCAAGGAATCGAATACACTGCCATTCGACAAGGGTCATGCCTTCCTGATTGAAACAAGTGCACAAACGAAAAACTCGAGGATTTCGGTGAGCTACTGGAATGCTTTCCAGTTTATGGCACCCAAAGGCCGTTTCCTTTTCCAGTCAGGTTCAGATGAATTCCCTTCATTCATCCAACCCGACCGTTCGATGCTCTCGGGCAAATACTTCTGGCAAAAGAACATTGCCAAAGGTGCACGGGTAGCTTTCCAGGTGGATTCAAACATGGATTTAAATACAAGGGATTTGTCGTACAGCTATGGCTTTTTTCTGCTGCTGAATGAGGACTTTCTGCTGAAGAGATTTAAAGATCAGATGTAGAATCTCCATAGTTTATCCGCCCATTCCCCTGCATAATCGATGCCGATACGTTTTGAGGTATGAATTTCGGCAACAGGTTCTGCATCTTCAATCCATAGTCGTTCAGAGTTAATCAGGCTTTCACCATAAAACGAGCGGTCGAGATGAAGTTGACGACCCACACGGCCCGGCCCGGGAAAGCCTTCCATACCACGTATTAAGACAGCCGAAGGGTCACCTTCAGTTCCTGTCACAAGGTTCAGCATCCAGTACATACCGTAAATGAGGTAAACGTATACTGTTCCGCCTTTCTGGAACATGATTTCGGTGCGTGAAGTCCGTCCCTTGCTGGCGTGGCAGGCCAGATCTTCAATACCACTATAGGCTTCGGTTTCGGTAATCCGGTAACGTTCAGTCCTTCCATCTTCAAAACAACGGACCAGATACTTTCCCAGTAGATCAGGAGCGATATCCAGAACATCACGAAGGAAAAAGTTCTGCGGGAGACGATTATGTTTCAAGGGCATAGCAATAGAGATAATTGTTTTTGTACAATCAAAAGTATAGCAAAATATAGTTTTGCGAAATATATCTATGGTTAGATCATTGTAATTCCATTAAAAATCCTGTTTTTTGAATAGACAAAGAAACATTTTAAATGGATCTGTCACTTGTCCATAATAACACCTATTTAAGACTGAAAGATATTCTTAATAATCATTCGCTGAATCATTAACTATGAAAAAAATAATTCTGCTCCTTTTATGCATTATTCCTTTTCTGTCATCGTCCGGGGAAGACTTTACCTGGTGGAATATCTTACACGGCTGGAAACCAGGGATGCCGGGTTGGCAAAGTTTTTTGCATATTTCGCCTGGTTATATGGGGCCAAATGCCCTGCCGGTTCCTGAGGTGAAAAAGGGAATTGTTGAAGCGGGGAGTAATGTGGAATTTGGACTGGATTTGCATTTTATGAAAGGTGACCCGACCCAGGATCTTTTTGCAAAATACTATCGTTCATTCGCAGACAATAAGATTGCTATTGAGTTTTATGGAGTACTTGCTGAGCATTTTGCCATGTCCACAGCCATTCGTGACGAGCGCCTTGCCCACAATTTTGAGGGAAAAGGGTTTACCAATGGCGATTTATACTTTTCCACCCTGATACAGATTATTAAAGGTAAAAAGTTTCCTGATACGATGTTTCGCATGGCTTGCCGGACAGCCTCAGGAAATCAGCTCGAAGGAGCACGTTATACGGATTGTCCGGGTTATTTCTTTGATTTGAGTTTTTCGAAAGAATACATTAGTGACAATAAAAAGTTTAGTTTTCTACCCTTTGCTTCATCAGGTTTCTATTCCTGGCAAATCAATGATGAAGTCAATCAGCAGAACGATGCAATTATGTATGGGATTGGTGGTGAAGTCAAGTGTTCACGTTGGACATTATCCAATTCACTTTCGGGTTACTCCGGATATAAGAAATTACGTGATAAACCCATGGTTTATACGATCGACCTGAACCATTCGTATAAAAACCATGCCATTCGGTTGCAATATCTTCATGGTCTTCGTGACTGGAATTACCGAACCATTAAACTTTCTCTGATTGTAAATCTGAAGAAATAATTCAAATGGATCAATTCTCCCTATATCCTTCGTATTAATTGACATTGTATCTCATTGACACTTGACTGTACGCAAGATTTTGTACTTTTACACTTAGATCATATGGTCTGGGAAGATTGCTTTCCCAAAGGAATTTTAGAAGCTGTTTAAAGTTAGTTTTGTCGTTCCGTTAGGAACGTAATGTAGGTAGAATAAATGAATCTATGCCAGTCTTTTGTCCCTTACGGGACAATACAAAGTGTGCTTTTCGAGATTTCTACCCATATGGTTTCCCTACGGGAAATTTTTAAACAGTTTCTTAGTTAAATGAAAAGCAGGCTCATACATATTTACAATATAAAGTGGAAAAGCAGAGTATGATGCAAATAAAGGTTTAAACAGTATAACTATTAATTTTGTCAATGAGATTATTTTCAAATTCTTCTATAGCAGATAAATGGAGACAAAGCCCGGGGAGGGTGCTATTAATATTTTCGTTGATTCTTTTTGCCGTTGGCTTAACCTTATCCCGATTTTTAGTTAGTATTTCCCAGTTCCTTTTAATAATCAGCTGGTTCATTGAAGGTGATTTTAAGGACAAATTTCGTCGGTTTAAGGAAAACAAGGCCATTTGGATATTTCTCCTGCTGCCTTTGATCCATGTCTTATGGCTGATAAACACAACCGATATCCATTATGCCCTTCAGGATATAAAAATCAAACTGCCGTTAGTGGTATTCCCGCTTTTATTGGGCACCTCCAGTCCTCTTTCAAGAAAAGAATTGCAGGTTGTATTAGCCTCATTTATCTTTGCGGTATTCTGTAGTACGCTGGTGACTACATCTGTAATCATAGGAATCTATCCGTATCCTCATCAAAACATACGTGATACATCCATCTTTATATCACACATCCGATTTGGTTTAATGATCGTACTTTCATTGGTGTTGCTTGTTTATTTTATTTCTTCGGCCATTCAATTGCAAAACAAGAGAAGAGTATACTGGCTTGTTCTTTTATTCGTTTGGTTTCTCTTTTTCTTAATTGTTCTTCAATCGGTTACCAGTTGGATTATTATATTTCTTTTAGCGTTCTTTATTTTCCTGATGTACTATAAACGAATAGTTAACAGGAACTTGCGTCTTGGAATATCTGTTGTCCTTTTTATCTTGTTCGTAAGTGTAATGGGCTTGATTGGCAAGGTAACCCATGATTTCTACTTTAAAGACAACCCCCGGTTTTCAGATTTGGCAATACACACTCCCCGTGGGAATATTTATTATAACGATACCATTTCGAGGGATAAAGAGAACGGGTATTATGTTGGAGTACTCATTTGTAATGAGGAACTAAGTCCGACATGGGCTAAATTAAGCCGCATTCCCTTTAATGGAAAGGATGCAAACGGGTATCCCATTTCAAATACGATGGTTAGGTATCTGGCATCGAAAGGATTGCCCAAAGATGAAGATGGATTGCTCAAACTTGACCCTGAAGATATTAAAATGATTGAAAAAGGTTACGCCAGTTGTGTTTACCGAAGCCATTTCAGTCCGTATGTACGTACCTATGAATTAATATGGGAGCTCGACCGTTATTTCAAAAGCGGCGATGCCAACGGGAAATCGATGGCTCAACGGCTGGAGTTTGCCAAAACGGCAGGATATATTATCTCCGGGAACTTTTGGTTCGGGGTAGGAACCGGCGATTTGTGCGCCTCCTACGAAAAGGCTTATACTGACAGTCATTCTCTGCTCCAAAAAGAATACCGGTTAAGAGCCCATAATCAGTACATAACTTTCTTTGTTACCTTTGGCATATTTGGTTTCTTACTGGCCTTGTTCGGTATGTTTGGCCCTGCATGGATAGCCGGAGACAGAAGGAATTACCTATTGGCATCATTCCTGTTTATTGTGTTTTTAAGTATGTTGAATGAAGATACACTGGAGACCCAGGCAGGGGTTTCATTTTATATATTCTTTTATACGCTGTTAATATTCTCATCAAAAATAACTAATGACCAAACTATCAGTCGTAATACTGACTTATAACGAGGAAAAGAATATTGCCCGTTGTTTAGAGTCTGTGAGTTCTGTTGCCGATGAAGTTCTTGTTGTTGACTCCTTCTCAACCGACAAGACGGAAGAGATTTGCAAAGGTTATCAGGTTCGTTTTGTAACCAATGCTTTTGAAGGGCACATTCAGCAAAAAAACTATGCGGCCTCACAGGCTACGTATGATTTTATATTATCCCTGGATGCTGATGAGGCGCTCACTGATGAACTTTTAGGAGAGGTGAAGAAAGTAAAGGAAAATCCTGCAGCCGACGGATATTATTTTAATCGACTGAATAATTATTGTGGTAAATGGATCAGACATTGCGGCTGGTACCCTGATCAGAAACTAAGGTTATGGGATCGGAGAAAAGGAACGTGGGGCGGGCAAAACCCTCATGACCGATTTGAACTAATACCAGGTTCCAGTACTGAATATCTAAAAGGCGATCTGCTCCATTATTCGTATTATTCCATACAGGAACATATCACACAAGCCAATAAATTCTCCGGTATTGGCGCATCAAGCGCTGTTCTGAAGGGACGAAAATCAAACCTGTTAAAAGTAGTACTCTTCCCTTTCTGGCGATTCCTTAAGACCTATTTCATCCGTCTGGGCTTTCTGGATGGCTATTATGGCCTGGTCGTATGTCTGATTATAAGCCATGAGAACTTTTTGAAATATGCAAAAATGATTGAACTCCAGAAGCTTAAGAAATCGATCAACTGATCAGGATCGAATACAAATGAAACTCATTAAACAGGATTCGAACATGGCAGATCAAATAAGAAAAGTGAGTTGCATACACCTATACGAGATGAAATACTCGCTTCTGATTCCAAGTTGGAACAATTTGGATTATCTAAAGCTTTGCATCGGGAGTATTCGCAAAAACTCGTATTTCAAGCATCAAATAATTGTTGTGATAAACGAAGGAGCAGATGGCACAGAATCCTGGGTGAAATTGCAGCCTGACCTGGATTATGTTTTTAGCCCTTCTAACATTGGAATTTGTTATGGTTTAAATAGCTGTCGTTCATTGGTAAAAACCGGTTATATCGTTTATATCAATGACGACATGTATGTATTGCCAAATTGGGATAAGGCACTTGACGAAGCTGTTTCAGAAATTGGACATAAGCTTTTTATGTTGTCAGCAACCATGATCGAACCAATCGATACAGGTAATCAATGTGTCGTGGTGAAAGATTTTGGTCAGGATATTCAAACCTTCAACGAGGAAAAATTACTTCAGGAATCAGTTCACCTGGTAAAAGAGGACTGGTCAGGAAGCACATGGCCACCGAACATTCTGCCAACAGAACTTTGGGATATGGTAGGCGGAATGAGTGTCGAGTTCTCCCCGGGCATGTATTCTGATCCCGATTTATCAATGAAGCTATGGCAGGCAGGTGTTCGGTATTTTAAAGGCATTGGCAATAGTAAGGTGTATCATTTTGGCTCCAAATCAACCAAGCGGATACAGAATAATAAAGGCAGGGAACTGTTTTTAATGAAATGGGGCCTAACCTCCAACTCATTTGTCACGCATTATTTGAGAAGGGGAAAACCGTTCGAAGGAGTTCTTGCAACACCCAAAATTGGGTTCGCTGTCAAATGGAAAAACAGATTAAAACAGTTTCTACTTAAAAAGTAATAGTGAAACGAAAGTCTGTTCACTCCAAGGTTTTTTATTGAAAAATGTTTATCTTTAGCCTTCAGATGAGCTTTTGCCAAATGCTGATGATTAGATTCTGAAATTAACTCAACCACTGAGGTAAGAGATCATCAATCCATTCAATTTTTATTCAGGAACACCTTAAGCCTGTTTTCGCTCTACACGGAATGTATCCGGGTCGGGATTGCGTCGTATTCGCTTCGGATAAATTAATCTATGATTGATTTGCAACTATACTAAGATCGCGATTTTAGTACAGCTATAGATCAGTCATAGTACAATTATAGAGAAGAGATCCCTACCCATTCCCCTCCCGAACCCAACCCCGCATACAGCGGCTTTCATCCGATTAGTGACTTTGGATATTCAATCAGTAAATAATTTTCTTTTTTTTAACGGTTTCCCTGGAGGATGCGTTTAGTAGAAGGATATCATATAAAGTAACCCAAAGGTGGTGATAAAATGTCAAATATTCTTACACTATAAGAAACTTTGTATTAATTTTCCATATCCTTCAATTAAATTCTTGCAAATTAAAAAAAAGAGAATACTTTTGCAGTCCCGATTATTGTCCTTACTTGTGGTTCGTGTAAACGATTGAAAATGTTGAGTGTGCAGATCTTATTAACAATTCCGGGTTGATAAATTCTAAAACTCTAAACAATTGGAATTTAATTTATTACGAGTAGGTGTTAAATTTAATAAAAAAAAACAAGTGGATACACTAAGTTACAAAACCGTTTCAGCAAACAGAGCTACGGTAACAAAAGAGTGGGTTCTTGTCGATGCCACAGATATGGTTCTTGGCCGTCTGGCTACAAAAGTAGCCATGATTCTGAGAGGAAAATACAAGCCAAGCTTCACTCCTCATGTGGATTGTGGTGATAATGTGGTTGTCATCAATGCCGAAAAAGTTCGTCTGACAGGAAATAAACTGAATGATAAGATTTATTTAAGCTATTCAGGCTATCCGGGAGGACAAAGAGTTCAGACTCCCGCTGAGTTGATGAGCAAATACCCTGAAAGACTGGTTGAAAAAGCAGTTCGTGGGATGTTGCCAAAAAACCGACTGGGAGATAAAATCTATGGAAACCTGAAAGTGTATGTTGGTTCAGAACACAAACAGGAAGCACAGAACCCAAGAGTAATTGATTTAAATACAATTAAATAATAACTAATGGAAGTAGTAAACGCGTTAGGTCGTAGGAAATCTGCGGTTGCCAGAGTTTATGTAAGCGACGGCAAGGGAAAAATAACTATCAACAACAGAGATTTGAATGATTATTTTCCAACAGGAATCCTGCAGTATGTTGTGTTGCAACCGTTGAATCTGTTAGGTGTTGCTGGTCAGTATGACATCAATGTAAACCTCGATGGTGGTGGTATCACCGGACAGGCAGAAGCATTGCGTCTTGGAATTTCACGTGCCATGTTGGAAATCAATCCTGAATCAAGACCTGCATTGAAAAGTGCCGGATTTTTGACCAGAGATCCACGTGAGGTTGAACGTAAAAAACCAGGTCAGCCAAAAGCACGCAAACGGTTCCAGTTCTCAAAACGTTAATATTTTTAGCACAAAAATATTCTGCTTTGGATCTAAATTGCTGAGACTCCCGTCCTTTGCGGACAGGGACTACTTAGTGATTGCTTTTCAAGAGACTATTTTTTTTAAAAGAAAAAAGTAAAAAGATGCCAAGAACAAATTTTCAAGATTTATTAGATGCAGGTGTACATTTCGGTCACCTGAGAAGAAAGTGGAATCCAAACATGGCTCCGTATATTTTCATGGAGAAAAACGGAATCCACATTATCGATCTTCAGAAAACAATCGTTAAGATTGACGAAGCCGCCCTTGCAATTAAACAAATTGCAAAATCAGGACGCAAGATTTTATTTGTGGCCACCAAAAAACAAGCCAAGGATATTGTATCCGATTTGGTAGGCAGCGTAAACATGCCCTATGTGACTGAACGCTGGCCCGGTGGTATGCTTACCAACTTTCCAACGATCAGGAAGGCTGTTAAGAAGATGATGTCCATCGACAAGATGACCAAAGACAATAGCTGGGATGTTCTTTCAAAACGTGAGAAACTTCAGATTAGTCGTCAACGTGCCAAGCTGGAAAAAATGTTGGGAAGTATTTCTGACTTGACCCGCCTTCCTGCCGCCCTTTTCATTGTAGATGTATTGAAGGAAAAGATTGCTGTTCGCGAGGCTCAGCGTCTTGGCATTCCGGTTTTTGCAATGGTTGATACCAATTCAGAACCAGAAGGAGTTGATTTTGTCATTCCGGCCAACGATGATGCTTCTCAGTCGATCAGCCTGATTGTTAAAGAAATGACTGACGCTATCCGCGAAGGACTTTCTGAACGCAAGGTTGAACGCGACAATGAAGGTGATAACAAAGAAGTTAAAGTAAAAGGTAGAAGAGCAAAAGTTGCTGAAGGACACGATTCACCTGCGCTTGAAGAAGATGCGGAGGATCTTGATGATGAAGATCAGGATGAAGAAATTGATGAGTAATCGTTCAACAACCCATTAAATAGAAAACATTATGGAAATTAGTGCAGCAGACGTGATGAAGTTGCGTAAAGCAACCGGAGCAGGGATGATGGATTGTAAATCAGCGCTGGCTGAGGCTGAGGGCGATTTTAGCCGTGCCACCGACATTATCCGTGAAAAGGGTAAACTGGTAGCCAGCAAAAGAGCTGACCGTGCCGCCAATGAAGGAGTATCTCTGGCCAAAGTGAATGAATCAAAAAAATCAGGTGCGCTTCTCGTTTTGAATTGCGAAACTGACTTCGTTGCAAAGAATGAGGCTTTTGTCGCATTTGCCGAACGGATTCTTGACGCAGCCATTGCAAACAATACTACTGATCTGGAAGGGGTTAAAGCTCTGGTTCTTGACGGACGTACAGTTGAAAATCTGATCATTGAACAAACAGGCGTTATTGGTGAAAGACTTGATTTGCCTTATTTTGCAAAGCTTGATGCCGAAACCGTTGTAGCATACATTCATCCGGGAAACAAATTGTCGACCCTTGTTGGTTTTAATAAAGCCGATGTTGAGGTTCAGGTTACAAAAGACATTGCCATGCAAGTTGCTGCAATGAATCCAGTAGCTGTTGACAAAAAAGATGTTCCTGCGGAAACCGTAGCTAAAGAACTTGAAATTGCCAAAGAAAAATTCCGTATGGAAGGTAAACCAGAGGCAATGCTTGATAAAATTTCACAGGGAGCCCTTGAAAAATTCTTCAAGGATAGTACCTTATTAAATCAGGCTTTTATTAAAGAAAGCAAACAAACTGTTGCTGAATTTCTGAAAGGTATCGATAAGGGTCTCACTGTAACTGGATTCAACAGATATAATCTTGCCGACTAGTTAATTTTCGCAAGATTAAAATACAAAGCCTTCCGTAAAACGGAAGGCTTTTTTTTACGGTATATAAACAGCCAGAATTTTTTAACTAGATGAAGTATTTTTCTTCATTTAGATTGTTAATTTATGCTAATTACTCCAATAAATCCAATATATTTTAAATCTCTATTTCACTGATTTGAAAGAATGTGCTATCTTCGCAAACGTTAAAAAGCGCTTATAATGAAAAACTTTAAACAACTGAACAATATTGTTGGATGGCTGACTTTTCTGGTGGCTGCTATAACCTTTTTGTTGACCATCGAACCGACTGCCAGTTTCTGGGATTGTCCCGAGTTTATAACAACTGCATATAAATTAGGTGTTGGTCATCCACCTGGCGCACCCTTCTTCATGATAATGGGGCATTTTTTTAGCCTGTTTGCCAGCGATACGGCTCACGTAGGTATGATGGTTAATGTCATGTCGGCTCTAGCCAGTGCATTTGCCATATTGTTTTTGTTCTGGACTATAACCCATCTGGCAAAAAAATTAATCAAAGCTGATGGTGAATTTACAATGGGCCAGACTATTGCCATACTTGGAAGTGGCGTTGTCGGAGCTTTGGCTTTTACTTTTTCGGATACCTTTTGGTTCTCTGCTGTAGAAGGTGAGGTATATGCGAGCTCCTCATTTTTAACAGCATTAGTCTTCTGGGCCATTCTTAAATGGGAAGATGAAGCTGATGAACCTCAGGCTAACCGTTGGATTATATTTATTGCATATATCATTGGACTTTCTATCGGCGTTCACCTTCTGAACTTGCTGGCCATTCCTGCTATTGTCTTTGTATATTATTTCAGGAAGTATAAGGTAACCCGCAATGGTTTTATTATCAGCCTGATATTATCCATTGTTATTCTCGCTTTAGTGATGTATGTGCTCATTCCGGACACACTGGTTGTTGCCGCCTGGTTTGAATTGCTTTTCGTTAATGGCTTAGGTCTTCCGTTCAATTACGGAGCTTTGATATTTGCTATACTTGTGTTTGCAGGTATCGTATATGGAATTATTTATACTGTTCAGAAGAAATTGGTATTATGGAACACGATTCTGCTCAGTATTGCCGTAATTTTGATTGGGTATTCCTCGTTTACAATGATCATTATTCGTGCGGCAGCAGATCCTCCGATGAATCAAAATAGTCCGAAGAATGTGTATGGTTTACTTGCATATTTGAACCGTGAACAATATGGCGACCGTCCATTGATTTATGGTCAGTATTACAATACTCCCCTGGATAAGTATGTTGATGATAAACCATATTACATTGAGAAAAACGGGAAATATGTAGTTGCCGATATGCGCCAGAGGCCAGTTTATAATTCGGGTTTGAGTACAATTTTCCCACGCATGTACAGTCGGGAAGAAGGTCATATCGAACAATACAAACAATGGGCCTCAATTACCGGGCGTAAAGTTGAGGTTGCCGATGAAGATGGACAAACCAAAACGATTGTAATGCCTACCTTTTTTGAAAATCTTACATTTTTCTGGCGGTATCAGATCAATCAAATGTATTTCCGCTATTTTATGTGGAATTTTGCCGGACGACAGAATGATCTACAGAGCCAGGGAGAAATTACCAACGGGAACTGGATCAGTGGAATTAATTTCCTTGACTCCCAACGCCTTGGAGATCAGAGTAAGCTACCTCAGGAATTTAAAAACAACAAGGGCCGCAATAAATATTACCTGTTGCCATTCCTTCTCGGAATCGTAGGGATCATTTTCATGTACAACAGGGGAGTTCAAGGTAAAAAGGATTTGTGGTCTGTGTTCCTGCTTTTCTTTATGACAGGTCTGGCCATTGTTATTTATCTGAATCAGTCGCCGCTACAGCCGCGCGAGCGTGATTACGCCTACGTCGGTTCGTTTTATGCGTTTACTATCTGGATCGGAATCGGAGTTTTGGCACTTTACGAAGGTCTTAAAAAATATGTTCCTGATACAATCAGTGCCGGTGTGGCAAGTGGTTTGGCACTCTTACTTGTTCCTACAATTATGGCAGCTGAAAACTGGGATGATCATGATCGTTCGAACCGTTACACCTGCCGCGACTTTGGGGCAAACTACCTGAACACCTGTGCTCCTAATGCCATCATCTTCACCAATGGTGACAATGATACATTTCCTCTGTGGTATGATCAGGAAGTGGAAGGTATTCGTACCGACACGCGTGTTTGTAACCTTAGTTATTTCCAGACGGACTGGTATATTGACCAGATGAAAAGCAAGGCATACCAATCGGAGCCTCTGCCCATTACATTTAACCATGATCAGTATGTTCAGGGTAAACGTGATGTGGTATACCTGATGGAGGATCCGCGTTTGAAGGGTGCGGTAGAACTTAAAAAGGCACTTGATTTTGTTAAAGATAAAGATCCAAGGACCAAGCTTGAACAGGCTGAAGGTGCAGCTTATATTCCTTCCAAAAAACTCTTTATGGTGATTGACAAAGCTGCCGTAATCAGGAATAAGGCTGTTGATCCGCAGGACTATGATAAGATTGTAGATACACTTAAGATTGATCTTAGCGGCAAGCGTTATATTACCAAGGATGAGTTGATGGTTTTGGATATGATTGCCAATAATAACTGGGAACGTCCAATCTATTTTGCAATTACAATTGGTCGTGATAAATACATTAATCTTCAGGATTACTTCCAGCTTGAAGGACTTGCTTACAGGCTTGTCCCCATTAAGACTCCATCGGACAGCGGATTAAATATTGGAAGGGTCAATACCAGACTGATGTATCCGAATGTTATGAATACATTCAAATGGGGAAACATGAACGATCCAAAAGTTTATATCGACGAAAACAACGCCAGGATGATGATGAACATCCGAAATACATTTGACCGGCTGGCAGAAACACTTGTTGCTGAAGGACAAAATGAGAAAGCCATCAAGGTACTTGATCGTGGTAATGAACTTATACCGGATAGAGTTGTCGCATACAACTACTTCTCGATCATGATGGCCGAAACTTACTTTAAGGCCGGACAGGCAGCAAAAGGGAAAGAAATGATCAACACGATTATGACCAGTTATAAAGAAAAACTGGATTATTTCCTGAAACTGGACAAGTCCATGAGAAGTTCGGTTGATGAAGAAATACAACGGAGCTTATATTTTATGCGGGAAATCAGCCAGGTTTGCACAAGAAATAATCAACCGGAATTATTAAAAGATGTAACCAGTGCATTTAACAGTTATCTCGAAAGATACAGTTCATTGAAATAATGAAACGTTTTGACCCCAGGGTTCGTTTGCCTGAATTCATCACAGCTCTGTTCAAGGACGTTGTCTGGAGATTGGATGAAAGCGAGCGGGTCGTTTATCTGACCTTCGATGATGGACCGGTACCTAAAGTAACACCTTGGGTGCTCGATCTTCTTCGGCTGGAAGATATACAGGCTACATTTTTCTGCGTGGGAGAAAATGTGATGAAATATGCTGATGTTTACCAGCGAATCCTTGACGATGGTCATTCGGTAGGAAATCACACTTTCAACCATTGGCAAGGACTGAGGAAAGGGGATCAGGATTTTTACGGAAATATTGAAAAGGCAGGGATCTATATTGACTCAGACCTTTTCAGGCCGCCTCACGGATGGTTGAAATTTTCACAGTATCGGTACCTGAAACAGCAGTACCGGATCATCATGTGGGACTTAATAACCTGCGATTATGATTCCCGGATCAAACCGGATCATGTTTTTAGGAACATTACTGATTTTGTTCGTCCCGGTTCAGTAATTACGTTTCATGATTCAATCAAAGCAAAGAGTAATCTGATAGAAACCTTAGCACGCGCAATACACTGGATGAAGGAACAAGGTTATCGTTTTGAAGCTATTCCATATAATAAACGAATAAATAGCAGGCAGTAAGACTCTTACTGCCTGTCAAAATTTAATGATAATGATAAATATATTAATTGTTGGGTCAGGAGGAAGAGAACATGCCATGGCATGGAAAATAAAACAATCGCCAAAACTCAAACAGTTATTTATTGCACCGGGAAATGTTGGAACTGCACTTTTAGGAACCAATATTCCAGTAGGAGTATCTGATTTCGATGGGATAAAAAAAGCAGTAACAGACAATCAGATTGATTTGGTATTGGTAGGACCTGAAGTGCCTTTGTGCGAGGGCTTACACGATTACTTCAAGGCTGACCCGATATTGAAACATATCCTGTTTGTTGGACCCTATAAACTGGGAGCACAACTTGAAGGCAGCAAGGATTTTGCAAAAAAATTCATGATGCGTCATCAGATTCCAACCGCAAAATATCTCGCTGTTACTTCCGAAAACCTTTCAGAAGGAGTTGAATTCCTGAAAACGATGACCGCTCCTTACGTTTTGAAAGCCGATGGACTGGCTGCCGGGAAAGGAGTTCTTATTCTGAACGATCTTCAGGAAACAGAATCATCGTTGAAAGAAATGCTCGGAGGTCAGTTCGGGGCTGCAAGCCGGAAAGTCGTTATTGAAGAATTCCTAAGCGGTATTGAATGTTCGGTATTTGTCCTGACAGACGGCTCGGACTATCGAATACTGCCAGTGGCCAAAGATTACAAACGCATTGGTGAAGGCGATACGGGGCTGAATACAGGCGGAATGGGAGCTGTTTCACCAGTTCCCTTTGCCGATGAAGTATTTATGAAAAAGGTTGAAGATCGAATTATCCGACCAACGGTTCAGGGTCTGATCAATGACCTGATTCCGTACAATGGTTTTATTTTCCTTGGCCTCATTAGTTGCAAGGGTGAACCGATGGTGATTGAATATAATGTCAGGATGGGTGATCCTGAAACGGAAGCCGTGATGCTTCGTATTCAGTCTGATTTTGTCGATTTACTGATTGGTGCAGCTGAGGGTACTCTGGCTGATAAAACCCTCGAAATTGATCCCCGAACTGCTGTTGCCGTGATGCTCGTTTCAGGAGGTTATCCTGGTTCATACGAAAAAGGGAAAGTAATCAGCGGACTGGAGAATGTAGAAACCAGTCTGGTTTTTCATGCCGGAACAATTCAATGCGGTGAAGATGTTTGTACCGATGGAGGGCGTGTCCTGACCATCAGTTCATATGGCAACAATATGAGCGAAGCACTTTCGTGTTCATACAAAAATGCACAGTTCATCAACTTCAATGGCTTGTATTACCGTAAAGACCTGGGTTTCGATCTTTAATTATTCTCAAAGGGATGTTACTTAAAATACTAAAATCAAATCAGCCTTTTCATTTTTTACTGATTCCAATTATTGCAACTGCATTATGGATCAGATCATTCATGAATCCGGTCAGCTATACTTTTTATCCCGGAGAGGACATGATGCTATTGTATCAACCCATTAATTCTGTTCTCATTAATCATCCCTTAACCAGTCATATTCTGGCATTGATTTTTACGACCCTGATTGCCTTCCTGATTTTAAAATTGAATGTACAATATGCCTTTATCCGGTCAAAGACTTTTCTGCCATCCAGCCTGTTTATATTAATTACAGGTGGAATTTCCGATATTCATGCCATGCATCCCGTATATCCGGCAGCTTTGTTCTTAATTCTGGCCATTGACCGTATATTTAGCTCATTCGAGAAAGAAGTTATTCATTCCAATGCTTTTGACTCCGGAGTATTTCTTTCCATCGGCTCGCTTTTTTATCTGAATCTTGTTTTCTTCTTTCCATTTCTCTGGATCGCATTCATCATTGTGAAACCCAATGTAAATTGGCGTGAGTATATACTGACTACCCTCGGTTTTATCTTACCCTGGCTGGCAGCATTGGCATATTATTTGATTTCGGGCAGTACAGATGAATTACTTCACACGCTTGAAACGAATATTACCTCTCATCAGATCTTTTTAAGAGAAGGCTTGCCTATTCAGATCTATATCGGTTACCTTGTTTTATTAACCTTCCTGTCAAGCATCTTCCTTCTGGCACAATATGATGGGAAAAAGATCAGTTCCCGCAAATTCTTTAAAACATTCTTCTGGATTTTCCTGATTTCGTGCATACTGATCATAGCCAATCCGGCTGTATCACAAGAGATTATTATTATTCTGGCTATACCATTGACCTATCTGATTTCGAACTACCTGGTTTTCATGAAACGTCAAACATGGGGCGAGGTATTCCTGTATCTGCTTACTGCAGGAGTAATTTATATGCAGTTTGTTTTGTAACAGACAAGAAGTAAACATCTAGATTTCTACATGTGCCCGTATACCAAAAGCATTTACCGGTCCACGGTCTTTATTGTATGCCGGATTAACTATGAACTGATAGTCCGGGCTAATCCATAACGGGTAATTGTTTAATTTGAATGAATAGTATACCTCGGTAATCATTTCATGCCGGTAATTTAAACTTCCATCTCCGATAATAAACCCATACCCTCCTGCCTTCAGGTAATTCCGGTGTTCAGCAGACAACCCGTTAGCAAGCACCGCTATACCGATTTTATCATCAATCCGGTTCCAGATGTTTCCTTTTAGCTGTAATCCTATACTAATCGCTCTGTCAATTTCAGTAAAGGCCCAGGTTTCGTTATGCCCGTCATTCCAGCTTGCCCGGGCAAATGAACCAATATTGTCAGTGAAATTATGCTCCGCATTTATGCCAAACCCATATTTAATGCGGCCTAATGTATTTGTACTGTCTATTGCAGGTGATGTATGATTTGCTTCGCCCAGTTCAATGGACTTTATATAGCTTCCCATCCGGGCATGGGTCAGAAAAGTCATTATCCGAAAGGTTCCAGACTGATGGCCAAGCCTATATTTGTGTTCAAGTTCCAGGGCTTCTGAATGTGAATGGAATACATTTTTATCCATTACAGCGCCATTGGCTGTTGTGGGAACCATCACAGAAGCTAACCGTAGCGCCCAATCCGGCTTTATAAGTTCAGTAATTACTCCATAGGTATAACCCCTGGTGTTGGCCGGATAATCCCATGCTCCATTGCCCATTAAGGCCCAATTGTAAAATTGGGAACGAGGGTCATGGCTGAACTTGTTATTATCCAGAAAGTCCATAATGCTGAATTTCCCTGCTGATATAGCAAGATAAGAATCAGGAAGGCGGGTCGGCAACTGGTTAATCTCATCTTCAACCAGTTCGTAGTGATCCGACAAAGCAAATATTTGCTTGATGAACAATCGTGCAGTATAAACTTTAGGATTAACGTCACTTACGCGATATACTTCACCATTTGGGAACCCTGCCACACCAAGAGTTTTAGAAAAACCGTTGCCTCCTGAAATCTCTGGATTATAATAGGCTGAAGCGCCTTTCCATAGTCTTGCTCCGAAAAACATTGTCCCAGTTATTGAAGTGTTTCCTTCAGCTTCAGGATTTAAGCTATTTATACCAGAGTATTTTGCGCGAAACAATGGATGATATTGGTAAATAGTGGTGTTTTGAAAATGAAAATTCCACCTTTTGGTATCAGTACTGTCCTTTGAAGTTTGTCCTTGCAGCGTAACAGATAATGAAAACAGACAAACAAGAGCAAATGTATAAATGAATGCTTTTTTTATAACGATCATATTTCTTCTTCCTGAATTTTTAAGATATGAACTTACAGGAAGAAGATGATTGAATCCTTTTCCTTCCTGAATGGGTTACTTCTGATTTGCTTTTCTGATATTTATTTACTGAATAAAGGTAATAAAATCAGTCCGGCTGACAATGCGGTCAATACTATTGCTGCAGTCCATCCAATAATATTATTAATTGGCTTATTCACGTATTCCCCCATGATCTTTTTGTTGTTCACCAGCAAGATCATGCATACCAGAACCACGGGTAAAAGCATACCATTAATGACCTGTGACCACAAAGAAATTAAGATAAGGGGAGCATTTGGAATCAGAATAATAGCTGCTCCAAGTATAATAATTCCGGTATATAAGAAATAAAATTCTTTGGCGTCATTCCATTTTTTATCAATACCTGCTTCAAAACCAAATGCTTCACAGACGTAAAAGGCTGTAGCCAGTGGTAAAATAGTTGCAGAAAAGATAGATGCGATAAAAAGACCAAATGCAAATACCTGTGATGCTATTGCTCCCGCGAGTGGTTTTAATGCAAGGGCAGCATCTTTTGCTTCTTCAATCACAACCTTATTTTCGTGTAAGGTTGAAGCACATGCTACTATAATAAAGAAAGCAACAATGACAGTAGCAAGGCAGCCAATAATAATATCGATCAGCAGGTACTTGTAATGCTTCATTTTCAAGCCCTTCTCAATAACCGACGATTGCATGTAGAATTGCATCCAGGGGGCAATGGTCGTCCCGATGATCCCAATAACTATGGTCAAACCCTGAGTATCCATTGGCATTTTAGGATGAGCAACAGCACTGCCTATTTCCGACCAATGCGGCTTTCCCATAATAGCTGAAACAACATACATTAACAATGAAACACTAAAAATCAGAAAAATACGTTCAGCGATTTTATAGTTTCCCTTCACGACCAGAAACCAAACCATAAACGCGACTATCGGGACAGAAATGTATTTACTTATCCCGAAAACTTCCATACTGCCTGCCACACCGGCAAATTCTGTAGTAGTATTTCCAATGTCGGCAATCAATAAACCGATGAAGATAAAGAAGGTGATCTTAACTCCGGCATTCTCACGGATCAGGTCGGCAAGACCTTTACCGGTAACAATTCCCATTCGGGCGTTCATTTCCTGAATTACAACAAGTACAATAAATGAAGGGATAAGCGTCCAAATAAGGCTATATCCGTATATTGCTCCGGCTACCGAATAGGTAGTTATTCCACCGGCATCGTTATCAACACTTCCCGTAATTATCCCTGGCCCCAAAATAGCAAAGAACAAGGCAAGCTGGGTGAAAAAAGTTTTTTTGTTTTTAAACATCTGATCCCCTCCTATTTACTGGTCCTGCGTTTGCGGATTAAATCTTCGATCACATCATCAATAACTACCATTCCTTTTAGAACATTCTTGTTGTCTACAACCGGGATGGCCAACAGATTATATTTTGAAACGATCTCAGCCACTTCATTTATCTTCTGATAGTCCCGAAGATGGACTGGGGAGGGCCTCATAATATGGCTGATTTTTGTGTCTGGAGGTGTGATTACCACATCACGTATGGAGAAAGTTGCAAGCAATACTTCATTTTCATCTGTAACAAAAAGATTGTACAAAGTCTCAAATTCCGGCTTTGTTCTTCTCAATTCAGCCAGCACTTCTTCGATGGTCATATTCAGATTAAACGACATATACTCTGACGACATGATACTACCAACTGTATGATCCGGGTAAATGAGCAGTTCTCTGACATCCTGAGAAGCTTCCTCTTCCATTTCATTCAGCAAAAGTTCGATTTTTTCGTCTTCCAGTCCTTCAAAAATATCAGCAACCTCATCGGCTGGCATCTTATCCAATACGTCAGCTGCTTTCTCGATCGAAAGGCTTTCCAGAATCTGAACCTGTGTTTCTGGTTCGAGTTCTTCCATAACGTCGGCTGCCTTTTCAGCATCGAACGAAGAAAATATCTCGGCACTGGTCTTTTTGCCCAATTCTTCAATAATATCGGCCAAATCAGAGGGGTGAAGGGTCTGAAGTTTTTTATAGGTCTTCGATAGTTTGATGTTCAGGTTCGAGAAATCAATGGCTTCGAAATCTTCCCAATTAATAAACTTGCCTGGTATATCCGATCCAAACAGAGATAATCCAAATTTCAGAGGTTTTGCAATCCCGATTCTCCTAAACAGGCCATCCATACCAATATCAACTGCAACGGCAAAGGTTCCGGAGGAAAGCGTAACTAAACGTACATCGTTTACCCGAACCAGTTTACGTCCATTTAGATCGACAATCTGTTTATCAAGTACTGATTCTACCAACGATAAATCATTATTGACATTTTCTTGTGGTAAATCGCTTAGTTCTGTTGCGATTATTTTAATGTTTCCGTTCAGTTTTTCTACCTGAAACTGTTGGAATGAATAGAAAGCAACCTGATTGTTCCTTTTAATCTTGATTCCTGTTACAGCCGGATGCCCCGAAGTTAGATTCGAGGATTCAGATTCAACCAGCAAATCTTTTACATTGCCGATGTATTTGCCGTTGGAATCATAAGCTTTAATACCAACAATGCGGCTTAAATAAAATGTAGTGATAGATGTCATGTGCACCTCCTTGCTTTGTGATACAGTAAGGAGAGCAACCCAAGGGAAGGCAATCCTGCTATATCAGGTTAATGATTAATATACTCGCGGGCCCTTCGTCCATTTTTGAATTATTATTTTGTTTGTGCCGCAAAAGTAGTTTTTTTGTTTAAAGAAAAAAACAATCTCCAACTCTTAATGTCGAAATAATTCAATTTAATGATATTTGGGTAGAGATTGCCTTATACATTATATGCAATTATAAAGTTGAACTTTAAAACTGCATAAAAAACCCGACTGTTTGCACAGACGGGTTTTTCCAGTATCGTTTGAATGCTGAATTGCAGCTTTTCCGATCGACTTACAACTCAATGGCCTTCCCATTATAGAAGTCGAGAATCTTTGTCCTGAAAATATATTCGTATTTGGCCTGAAGCAGATCGCTTTGTGCCGATGCAAGATTATTCTTGCTTTGATTGTATTCAACCGAATTGATCATCCCTACATTGAATTTTTCCTCCGTGTACCTGAATGCTTCGGTCGATGAAACGACAGCTTTCTGATTGGCAACATATCTCTTGAATGCCGCTAAAGCATTGGTGTAGGCCTGTTCAATGTCTTTCCGGAGAAGATTCTTGGTGTTCTGCAACGTCAATTCCGAAACTTCCAGTTGAATCTGTGAGTTGCTCACACCATTTTGAGCCTGAAAATGATTGAAAATTGGGATATTCAGGGAGACACCAAATCCGTAATTGCCGTTATTTTTAAATTGTGAGTTAAATGGAATCATGCCTCCAATGCCATAAGGTGGATCGGGATAAGCATATTTGTTGTTATAGCGGTTGTTATAGTTTCCACCGAATGAAAGTGAGGGCATCCGGTTTCCTTTTGCAATTAACAATTGATTACGGGCACTTTCCAGTTTAAACTCAGCGCTCTTTACCGCAGGTTTAAGCTGAACTGCATTTTTGAATACATCCATCGAATTGATCAGGCTCATGTTTGCCCCAATTTCAGGCAATACCGGCTTCTCAACTTTAAAACTTTCAGTTGAGGGTAATTCCAAAAGTTGGTACAAAGCCAAGTAGGCCAGCTGTAGCCTGTTCTGAGCGTTTACAACATTTAGTTCTTCACGGGCGTACTGTGCTTCAATTTCGAATAAGCTACCCTTGGCCAGACTTCCGGCCTCTACAAGTTTGCCGGTCCGGTCAATCTGTAGCTGGGTTATTTTTATAAGGTCTTCCGAAACCTTTAACAATTCGTCAGCGAACAATATTTCAAGGTAAGCTGCGGCAATGTTTAGCATCATGTCATCCTTTGCCTTCTGCATATCCTGAAGACTGGCCTGTAAGTCCATGTCTGCCACTTTGATGGCGTTTTTCAGGGTAAACCCGCTCCAGAGTGTTACATTGGTACTTATGCTGCCAGAGGTGGTGTTTGAACTGAAATTCGAATAGGTATTGTCATATCCGGAAGTACGTCCAAAACTCATATTATTCTGTAACCCGGCATTCAGGTTGGGCAAACGGTTATTTTTGGCTTGTCCGAGCTGATTGTTGTAATATTCAGAACTCAGCGATTGCTGCTTGAGCTGAATATTATTCTGAATGGCATAATCGATGCATTTTTGCAGGTTCCATGTTACCTGTGCCTTCGCGCTTGTGAAGGCAGCAAGTAGTATTGCAAGGGCAATCAGGTTGGTTATTCGTTTCATTCCTATATATTTAAAATTAATTTTGTTTAACCGATAATGAATCAAAAGTAAAGATTAAAACGTTCGCTCCGACACTCCGGATTCAGGAATGGGAAGCAGACCTTACTTAAGCCTTTTTCTTTTCTTCTTCCTTCACTTTATTCGGATCAATCTTGTCGCCCTTCACCTTATCCACTTTGGTCAATCCTTTTTTGATTTCAATATTAATTCCGTCTGAAATACCTGTTTTAACCATTCGTTTTTCAAATTCCTGTGGTTTTGCCGTTTCGATTTCAACATACGATGAATCTTTTTCAAACTTGAGCAATCCTTCTGGAATAACCAGAACGCTGTCTTTCTTTTCGAGAACGATATTGGCATTGGCGCTGTAACCGGCCCTGATAAACTGATTTTCCTTCAGAACCACATTGGCTTTTATCTCAAACTGAATGGCTCCGTTCTCTTCTTTTCCTTTTGGGGCAATGTATTCGAGTATTGCTCCGAATTTATCTTTCTCAATGGCGCCGATTTCCAGTTCGATGGGCATTCCTTCCTTGATCTTTCCAACTTCGGTTTCATCTACCTTGCCCTTAAAAATCATGTCCTTCATATCGGCCACGGTACAAATGGTCGTTCCGTTGTTGAAGGTGTTCGACTGAATGACCGAGTTTCCTTCCTTTATGGGTACATCAAGAACCATACCATTTACGGTAGAGCGAACAAGTGTATTAGTAGCTGTTTGTGCACTTTTTGTTACACCATTTTTAATTAAATCAAGATTATTATCTGCGGCAGTCATTTCTTCCCTGGCTGCATCGAAGGCTACCTTCGACGTCTTGTATTCATCGTATGAAACAACTTTGTCATCATACAGTTTTTTCTGACGGTCGTAATCAATCTTTGCGTCATCGTAACTTAGTTTCGCACGGTTCATCCTGTTTTCTGCATTGTTCAGGTTCACCATGTCAGGAATAATCTTGATTTTAGCGATCACCTGGTCCTTTTTTACGAAATCACCCGCAACAATATACAATTGATCAATAATACCCGACACCTGAGGTACAATGTCGATTTCTCTGCGCGGAACAACTGAGCCGGTAGCTACCGTTTTACGGATGACATTGGTTACAAACGGATTCTTTGTTGCAAACACTTCAGGCGCTTTTTTCGATTTGGTATAGAGGAAGTATATGGTTCCTCCAAAAATTCCCACAAGGATTACTATTCCCAGGATTCTTAAAATTCTTTTCATGATTTGGTAATTTTATGTTTCTGTTTCTATTCTCTTGTAAATTGTATATTGTATATTGTTTATTGGTCATTAGGGAAAAGGCATTGGTAAATAGTAAATTGTAAATTCCTTTTCTAATGATTCTTTCCATTTTCCATTTTCCTGTTTTCTGTTTTCTAGCCTTCGTCCCTGATCGCATCGATCGGTTTAATACTGACGGCTCTTTTCGCAGGGATCAATCCTGCAATAATTCCCGCTACCACAAGAACTGCAAGGGCCGAAAGGGCCATGGTCAGGTCTACATGCGGATTGCGGAAGAACATTTTATCTCCGGCTTGCAGTAATATTCTGTTTAGTATTTCAAGTACTCCAACGCCAAGCGATAGTCCGACATAACCAGCCATCACAGTCAGGAATACACTTTCAGCAACAATGTGTTTAATAACGGTTGCAGGAGTGGCGCCAATGGCCCGCTGAATTCCAATTTCCTGTGTACGCTCCTTGATGATCACCAGCATGATGTTGCTTACTCCGATTACTCCGGCCAGAAGTGTCCCGATTCCGACGATCCAGGTCAAAACCTGTATTCCCAGGAACAGCGCCGAAAACTTAACGAATTCTTTCTCGATGTTAAATGATCCAATGGCCTGAAGGTCTTCGGGCGCCACTTTATGACGGGCTTTCAATAAGACTTTCAATTTGTCTTCCAGGTCGCTTACTTTTGTTCCTTTCTGAGCCGTAACCGAGAAGAAATAGACCACATTGCCAAAGTTATAAGCCTTCTGCATGGTGGTGTAGGGGATGATGATGGTTTCTTCCTTTTTGCCGCCACCGATGTTTATCCGTGTTTCGGCATGGATGACCCCCACCACCTGGAAGTAAACACCATTTATTTTCAGATATTGGCCTATAGGATTTTCACCTTTGGCAAACATCACTTCCTCAACGCGTTCGCCGATATCGCAGACCTTTCGTTCCTGAAGCATGTCTATTTCATTGATCAGGCGACCTTTGTTTGTAGACCAGCGATCAATTTTAAAATAGTCCGGATAGTCTCCGTAAACCTGGTAAGCTCCGGTACGTTCACCCCGGATGGTATTGTTGCCACCCTGCTCGTTTCCAAATAAACGTGGAGAAAGGTATTCCACTTCCTTTACATTATCACGGATATACTGTATATCGGCTGTTTCATAATGCCAGTTACGTCCACGCTGAAATCCTGCATAGGGTATACTGGTCCGGTCAGTCCAGAAAAAGGCGGAGTTGGTGGCAAAGGCCTTCACCCCGTCAAGAACTCCGTTCTCAAGGGCTTTGCCTGCTCCCGACATGACAATCAACATAAAGATACCCCAGAATACGCCAAAAGCAGTCATGAAACTCCGCATCCGGTTTTTCTTCAGCGCACTGATTATCTCGCTCCAAAGGTCCAGATCAAACATATAGCCTCCCCCCTGCCCCTCCAAAGGAGGCGTGAATTAAGACAATTGCTGTAGTAATCGTTTGATAATTCATTATTGGTTATTGAATATTGTTTTGTTACTAAGGTTTAAAAACAAAAGATAAGGTTTGCTAAAAATTCAGGGGGTCCTGAAACAAGTTCAGGATGACGCTCCGATTTTTCCTTTTCCTTTTTTCTCACCTTCTCCTTTTCTCCCAATCTCCGTTTTCCCTATTCCCTTCTCCGTTCTCCATGCTCCATGCTCCATGCTCCATGCCCCATGCTCCTATTCATCCCTCAAGGCCACAATAGGTTTGATACTCGCTGCACGCTTGGCCGGAATATACCCCGCAATGGCACCTGCAACAATAAGCAGCAGTGTGGCCGAAATAGCAATATTAATATCTACCGTAGGATTCAGAAAGATAGATCCCCCTCCCTGGTCTGACGACGGCGCAGGTCCTGCCGATTGAACCATGAAATAGTTGATCAGCTCCATCAGTCCGGTTCCCAATACCAAGCCGATATAACCGGCAATGGTGGTGATCATGATTGATTCAAGCAAAATTAAACTGATTACTGAAGAAGGACTGGCGCCAATGGCTTTCCGTATTCCGATTTCCTTGGTCCTTTCTTTTACGACAATCAGCATGATGTTGCTCACCCCTACAATCCCGGCAATCAATGTCCCGATACCGATAATCCAGATGAAGATTGTAATGGCCTGGAATATTCGCATGGTCTGTATATAATTTTCCAGTTTATTATACAAGCCTATGGCGCCCTCATCCTTGGGGTCAAATTTATGTTTGCGGCCAAGTACATTCCTGACCTGTTCCTCAATGGTCTTGCTTTCTTCCAGCGTCTGGGCATTTATAGTGACTGCAAGATTATGGATCTTGTTTGCACCGTTAAAAATCATTTGAGCAGTGGTAAGCGGCATATAGGCATTCCGGTTTCGGGTCGATCCGGGCTCATTGCAAATGCCGATCACTTTAAACGGTACCTTGTTGATATCTATATACTGGCCAATAGCTATGGTGTCCTTGAAGAGTGCCGTTTTAATGTCCGTGCCTATGACAACCACTTTACGTTTCTGTTCAAGATCGATCTGGTTTATAAACCGGCCTTCATTAATTGCAATGTTTTCAACCTGTATTAATTCAGGCTGACAGGTAATGGTCGTGTATTCGCCCGATTCCTTTTTGTAGGAATAGCGTGTATTACCCATAAAATAACGTCCTGAAGATACTCCGACCCCCGAGACTTTTTTCACCAGATCCTGATCCTCGTTGTGAAACTGAATAGCCCTTCCTGATTTCATTCCCTGGTAAGGAATAGTGGTTTCGCCCGTCCATATCCACATTGCGTTTACGGCATCGTTCATGAAATTGGACGATACCCCGTTACTCAGACCGTTTCCCGAACCCAGCAGGATCATCAGCATAAAAATTCCCCAGGCCACAGAGAACCCCGTGAGGAACGTACGCATTTTATTTTTCTTGATCGTGGCAAAGATCTCCTGCCATTTGTCAATATCAAACATAGTCTTTGGATTAAGCGATTTCCAGCCCTCTGATCAGATTCTTCTTAAACTCTTTCAGTTCACCGTTACGGATGATTTCATGGATCAGTCCGTCTTTCAGGCGAATGATCTGATTGGTCAGGGCAGCAATATCATGTTCGTGAGTTACAATAATCACGGTGATTCCTGAATCATTGACATCCTTCAGAATTTCCATCACTTCGTAGGAAGTTGCCGAATCAAGTGCCCCGGTGGGTTCGTCAGCAAGGATAATCTTTGGGTTCGAAATCAGGGCCCTTGCAATGGCTACACGCTGTTTCTGACCTCCCGACATTTCGTTGGGCATATGGTTGGCCCACTCCTTTAGCCCCATCTTTTCAAGGTATTCCATGGCGATCAGGTTCCTTTTTTTCCTTGGAATTCCTTTATAATACAAGGGAAGGGCCACATTCTCCATGGCGTTTTTAAACGAGATCAGGTTAAACGACTGGAATACAAAACCCACCATGTCGTTACGCAATTTGGCCGATTTCTTCTCACTCATATTTTGGATCAGGTTACCTGCCAAATGATAACTGCCCTTATCGTAGTTGTCGAGCATACCCAAAATGTTGAGGAGCGTTGATTTTCCTGAACCGGATGATCCCATGATCGAAACAAAATCCCCTTGCTCAATTTCCAGGTCAATGCCTTTCAGAACATGGAGACTGTTGTTTCCCATCTCATAAGATTTGTGAATGTTGTTTAATTTAATCATGACTTTATCTTCTGCTAGTTTTCATTTCAAAATTCGTAAATAATGGTTTTGTATCTCTGCTTTTTTCGATGAATGGCTGATTTTATCCTGTAAAGCGGTTAAATTCTAGTTTTATTCAGGTCAAACTGAATTAATTTGTCGGCCAATCAATTAATGAACTATTCTGTTTGCTGATTCTGATATTTAATTATATCAAAATAGGACGGATACTTTGACTAATCGTTACAGTTGTTAACAAATTTTAGCAATAAAATAAACTTTCTTTTACATTTCCTCCTGAAAAACAGACAGTCAGGAAGGCAGATACCACTAAAAAAAATGTTCATAAAACCTGTCGGATTGGGATCTTTCGTTCCCCTATAGGATGATTTATTTTCAGCGGAAGGCGTATTCCTTCCGACAGGAGTTAATCATCCTGTTTCCCGGAATTCTGCTCAAATCCCGAAATGAAAGTTGGCTGTATAGCTTTTTATGATGCCAAAGGCAAAGAACGGATAGATGGGAATCGTGTCACAGGCAGGGACGTTGCCCCAATAAAATGTACAAATATCCCTCCGGTTGTCCATCAGGAATCCATTTCACGGGGTTTGCGAAGTACACGGGCTATACCTGCGCTTTATTATTTAATTGATGATTGATTTCTATCTGTATTAAAAACAGGTTTTACACACAGATAGAACACAGATAGAAATCAGATAATAAGAGGAAGGTATAGCCCGTTCATGGCACATTCCCTTTGGGGTCATTGACAAATCTTCTTCAGGATTGCCCGATAATAGTTGGATGGAGTGAGGGTAGAATTACCAGTTAAAAAAGTGCATACCCAGACCGGAAATAAGAATAACCAGTCCTGCTGCGAGGTGCATATATTTTTCTTTGGATTTAAAGACCAGGAATGAAGAGCCCAGATGAGCCAGGTAGACAATGAACATCATGGTGGTGATGGTGGTGATGCCAAAGAAAAGGGCCACGGAGGCAATGCCGAGGCCGCTTCGTTGTACCGCGGGAATGAATAACATTGGAATCAGGACTTCGCAGGGACCAAAGACGAAGATGATAAATAAAACCCAGGGGGTCAGCTTGGTCTCATCGACTTTCTTCTCCAGACCATGACTGACCTGATGTTTGATCTCACGGATGCTTTTGGGGATCAGGAAATTGGGCAAATGATGATGACCCCCGTTTCGCAGAAATTTATAGAAACCGTAAACCGTATAGAGAATGCCAAACACAATGAGTAACCATTCCACCGTTTCTCCACGGAAGCCTTCTATGAATTTCAGTTTATTTAAGCTGATGCCTAATGCAATGCCTATGAGTCCGATGACAACCGAACCACCAACATGACCCACTCCTGAAATAAAAGTGATCAGCATGGTTTTGGGTACGCTCCAGTTTCTGGCTTTGCTCAATACTATGAATGGCAGGTAGTGATCCGGTCCCAGGGCGGTATGGATGAAGCCGAGAGAGGCGGCGGTGAGAGAAAGCAGGATGATCTCATTCATTTCGGATCCTGTAATTTGTTGATCAGGGAAGCCTGGCAGGCAGCACCGAAACCATTGTCAATATTGACGACCGATACGCCCGCGGCACAACTGTTCAGCATCGATAACAGGGCCGATAATCCCTGGAAGTTGGCGCCGTATCCGATACTGGTCGGTACGCCTATCACGGGTTTATCCACCAAACCGCCGACAACGCTGGCCAGGGCCCCTTCCATGCCTGCAACGACAATGATGACCCGGGCATTGCGGATCAGTTCCCATTTGTTGAAAAGACGGTGGATTCCGGCAACCCCTACATCGTAGATGGCCTCCACCTTATTGTTCAGGAACCGGGCCGTTTCGACCGCTTCTTCGGCAACAGGCAGGTCGGAAGTTCCCGCTGAAACAACGGCGATATATCCTTTGCCTGTGATTTCCTCTTTATGCTTATATACGATAGTTTTTGCAAGTGAATTATAAACCGCTCCGGGGACAACAGTTTTAACAGCGTCATAAATTTCCTGACTGGCCCGGGTAGCAAGGATGTCAATCCCTTTAAGGTACATGCGTTCGGCGATTAAGCGGACCTGTTCGGTGGTTTTGCCCTGCGAATAGATTACTTCAGGAAGGCCTGTCCGGTGCAGACGGTCGGTATCGATATTGGCAAAGCCCATTTCCTCGATGCCGCGTTTGGTAAAATGCGACAAGGCTTCTACCAGCTCCATTTCGCCGTCTTTATATTTTTCGAGGATGTCACGAATATCCATATCAGCGGGTTTTAGCAATGATTCGTTCGACTTCATTCAGGCTCAGTCCGTGTTGAGCAGCCAGTTTCTTCAGGTCTTCAAATTCGGGTTTGAAACGTATCTCCCTTCCATTGAAATAACTGCATTTCACCCTGACCGTACCCAGTTCGGTTTCAATTACCTTAGCCGTTCGTTCAAGAACCGTCTTTGCAACGGCATATTCCCTGATTCCAATGGTGGTGCTGTTGTTGAAGATGATTGACTTCATCTTAGGAAGAAGGTTTTGGGGGCAAAGTACAGACAACATGTTGGCCGGTCTTGACTTCTTCATGATGATCGGGGTCAGAAACACATCGCTGGCACCTGCTTTAAAGAGCGCAGTAAAAAGGTGGTCGTACCATTCGGGATTCATGTCATCGATGTTGCACTCCAGTATCCAGGCTTCTTCCAGTTGTGCAGGATCAATATTTTCGTTTTCTTCCGAAAGGTAAACCCTGAGTACATTGGGCACTTCAGAAATGTCGCGCTGACCGATTCCATAACCTGTTTTCTGTATCGTGAAATCAATATGAGCATTGAATTCATCGACCGTGGCGACCAGGATGGCGGCGCCAGTCGGTGTGGTTGCTTCGTGCTGCACCAGTCCCGTTTTCACGGGAACATCCTGAACAATCAATGCAGTTGCAGGTGCAGGAACAGGCATCAGACCATGGGCACATTTCACCATTCCACCGCCCAATTGGATGGGCGAGGACATGACCTTGTCTACTTTCAGATAATCCAGGCAGATGGCAGCCCCAACAATGTCAGCAATTGAGTCTAATGCTCCCACTTCATGGAAATGGACCGCCTGTTTGCTGATGTTGTGCACTTTGGCTTCGGCCTCGGCAATGAGGTCGAAGATCTTCAGGGACCTGGATTTGACTTCCGCAGAAAGACTGCTTTGGTTGATCAATTCCTCCACGTGCCTTAAATGACGGTGCTTTTCATTTTCCGGGTTTTCGATGACCACGGTGGCTTTCGTTCCTGAAATTCCCCTTCGGATGTCTCTCTGGATCTCCAGATGAAATCCTTCAATGCGGAGTTTCTGAAGTTCAGCAATCAGAAAATCAGGGTTGACCCCCAGATCAACCAGGGCGCCCAGGTTCATATCCCCGCTGATCCCTGCAAAACAATCGTAATACAATATCTTCATAGTTGGTTATTTTTTAGCGCTGATGGACTCAATACCCTGTTCATTTTCCCGGAGACCAAACCTTCTTCATCAATCTCGATACGTTCGAAGCCAAGCTCAATAAGTTCGCCGGATACTTTTTCCCGGATCAGGTGTAGTTTCTGAAGGTCGTCCTGTTTCACTTCAATCTTTCCGTAGGTTCCAAAGTGGCGTACCCTTATATCTTCAAAGCCATAGCTGTTCAGAAGGTCTTCGGCAGATTCGATTTGCCTTAGCTTTTCAAGTGTTACGGCCTGGTTGTAAGGAATGCGTGAGCTCAGGCAAGGGCTGGCTGGTTTGTTCCAATTGGGAAGATTAAAATACCGTGCAATTTCCCTGATCTCTTCCTTGGTCACTTTGCAATCGACCAGGGGGGAAAGTACGAGGTTCTTCTGGGCAGCATCAATCCCGGGACGATAATCCCCCAGATCGTCGAAATTGGTGCCACTTAGTATTTCGAAACCGAGGTATTCCTGTTTCATTTCCTGAAGGTCGTGGAACAAGTGATCCTTACAGAAGAAACATCGGTTAATGGGGTTTTGGCTGTAGCGGGTATCATTCAGTTCTTGGGTTTTAATGATGCGAAGCTGAATGTCAAATTCTTCGCAGAACGATTGCGCAAGTTTAAAGTCTTTATTTTTCAGGCTTTCAGAGTTGGAGATGACCCCAATGGCATTGTCCCGTCCCTGAAACATTCGTGCCAGATAAAGGACCAGCGTGGAGTCGATTCCCCCCGAGAAGGCGACCAGTGAACCTTTCCGTTGCCTGAACCAGCTCTCCAGCAATTGAAGCTTTTCTTTTAATGCAGTATTTAGTTCATTCATGTTTAAAGGGATACTTGCTACTATTATTCTTTTTCGTGTTACTGTAGTAGTAAAAAAATTACTCCGTTTTACTCATAATCAGTTTGCCATGCTGAATGCCCTTGATGCCGATCATCTTATCCGACAGTTCGGTCAGACGGCGGGAGGCGCCTTTCACGGCTATGATTTCCATGCCGTTTTGTTCGCTCAGGTTAAATTGCTGAACCCCTATCACCACATCACGGTACATCAACTGAAGTTCGGCAGAGCGGTTACGGATTTCGGGCTTCTGGCTGCTGTAAACCATTACGATGGCCCCTGCAACCAGGTTGTCGCATTTCCATTTCTGCTCCACCAGGTTCTTCTCAATCAGATAGCGTATAGCCTGAGAACGGTTCGAGAAATTGTTCTCGGTCACATACGAGTCGAGGGCTGTAAGCAGCTCTTCCTCCAATGAAACGCCAAAGCGTGAAACAGACATGATGTTACTATTTTTAGAATTCGTGTTATCTGGGACGAAGATATAATTAAAGTAAAACTTTCCAAATAAGAATTGACGAATAATCATTCTTTGGTCAGAAATCATGTATTGCCGGCATTAGTCTTTATTATTACGAACCAGGGTTCATAATAAATGACAAAAGGCTAGGTAATGAACGTAGGTTCACTATATTTGTAGAAAAAATACGGATATGAAAACGCTGTTTCTGGCCAAAGTGCTGCTTCTTCTTCCATCTTTGCTGTTTGTCAGCCTGGTGTTTATGATCGTTCTTGGCATTATAAGCAGCATTTTTGGTTTTGGTGATGAATTTTACTATGGTCCATTTTGCCTTATGTGTAAAATTATTCTGGGATTGACGGCAGTTACCTTTTTCTTTCTTATTTTACCGGATATTAAAATGATTTTTAACATCCATAAAAATGTCACGTCCAAGGAAGAATAGAAAGATATGTAATCCGCCGAAAATGAAGGGATTTAAGCCATTTGGATTGCCCATCTGCGAAATTGAGAATATCAAGATGACCTTCGAAGAGTATGAAAGCATCAAGCTGATTAATTATGAGATGTTATCACAGGATCAGGCTTCCGAGCAGATGAACATTTCGCGGCCAACATTTACGCGACTGTACAATACAGCATTGAAGAGTATCGCGAAAGCCTTTGTTGAAGGAAGCGCAATACTCATTGAAGGAGGAGATTACGAGCTTGACAACGAATGGTTCAGATGCAACAAATGTTATAAATTAATAGAGGGTATTGAAAATCATGTGAAATGTGAAAACTGTACCATCTATGGGAATGATGAACTGGTGCTCCTCAATCAGAATAAAGGGGAATAAGTTCAGATTGGTAATTCTGGAGAGGGAAAGCGTTTAAAATATAATCGTATAACTATTTAAAAACAGAGAATAACATGAAAATTGCAGCCCCAATTCAAACAAACAAACAGATTGATAATCATTTCGGTCATTGTGAATCCTATATGATTTACACGGTTTCAGGAGCCAATGAGATTGTTGAGGTACAAAACGTAAAATCGGCAGGAGGTTGTGGCTGCAAGTCAGATATCGCCCAGGTTCTGGCCTCGCAGGGCGTTTCGGTGATGCTTGCTGGCGGTATTGGCAATGGAGCCATTCAGGTATTAGACCATGCAGGTATAAAAGTGATACGTGGCTGCTCGGGTGATGCAGAAGAAGTCGTGAAGCAATATATTGCCGGATCAATTGTTGATGGTGGAGTAAGTTGCCAGCAACATGATTCGGAACATGTATGTAGCCATTAATTATGAGGAATTAGGTACCTAATTTGACCAATAAACAATGAGGCAAAATAGTAATACTCCAAAGCGTAACCGTTTCAGAGTGGATTGAGGGGAATTCTGCAAAGAAACTTGTAGTATTTTGCAGTTAAAAACGAATAGGTTTTAACTGTTCTGCAATTCTTTTTGATATTTCTAATTGCATTCTCTAATTCGGTTAAAATTTTAGTTTCGAAGGTTTTTGTCTCGTGTCGAAGATTCTTAATAATTCTAAACATTCGTTCTTTTCCCTGTAAAAAATGGTGTTGTGCTTTGAAACAACACATTTTCGTACTTTCATTTTCTTGTTAACTATTGGGAATTGTTTTGGTTGTGCAGATATCTGATTTAATATATTTTCGATATCAACCATAAAGCTCAAAGCAACTCGCTCATTCCATGATTCATGTAAATAATCAAGCACTTTTTCAAAGTCAGCCTCCGAAAGTGGTGACCAAATTATATGTTTAGGCATGGTTATATTTTTCCCTTAACCTCGCCATGACCTGTTCGTGTGGAATTCCTTTGCCATCATTCAATTCTTCAATAGCATCAATTATTCCTTGTTTTTCAGAACTGTTAACTCCTATCCATTCGTCAGTGTCCTTTTTGCTATTAATGTAGTTTAACATTATACCATAAAATTCTTTCAGCTTTGCAGCATCCAAAGCATCTACCTGACGAAATATCTGTAGTTTTATTTCTTCTATGCTCATGTTATTCTCTGATTAAAAATTCAATTTGCAAAAATGGTTTTGCCCATGCAATGCCCCTGTAAAAATATGAAAAAGGTTTGTTTTGGCAAATTTGATTTTCATTAAAGTTTACTGACAGGGTGGTTTCCAGTAATTGGAAGAATAAATACTGGTAGGAACTATTACGAATATTTGGCAACTTTATTAAAAAAAATAGGCCGAATAGAAGGAGGAAAGGAAATGGTAACAACAATGATCGCTCAATTTAAAGTTCAATATAAAAGCAGGAGAGCAATGGTTGAGGTATTTAGCAGGATCCGATTGTAATTGGTTGGTTTTAATTATCTTTCCTGAAAATTAAAAACCAATCTCGTGATAAACATCGCACTATTTGGTCCTCCAGGCGCCGGGAAAGGAACCCAGTCGGCCTTTCTAATTGAGAAATACGACCTGTTCTACATTTCAACAGGCGATATACTGCGTAAGGAACTTGCTGAAGAGACCAGGCTGGGACTGGAAGCGAAGAGTATAATCGCAGCGGGTAAGCTGGTCTCGGATGAAATCATCGTGCAGATTCTCGAGAAGACCATCAAGGAGAACTCACAGTCGGGCGGCTTCCTGTTTGATGGCTTTCCGAGAACAACCATTCAAGCCTATATTCTGGAAGGCTTAATGACAAAATTAAATACCTCGCTTAACTGCTTAATCAGCATTGAGGTGCCCGAAGACGAGTCGGTAGCACGGCTCGTGAATAGGGGATTAACTTCAGGCCGGTCGGATGATAATGAGCTTATTATACGGAACAGGTTGAAAGAATACGAGGAAAAGACTCTGCCTGTGCTTAATTATTACAAGGAAAAGGGTAATTACATCGCCATTGACGGACATCAGGGCATAGCTGAGGTTACCGCTCAGATTGAGGAGATCATCAATAAAGAGTTCAGTAAAAAGTTGATGAATGTGGTCATCTTCGGCTATCCGGGTTGCGGCAGAGGCTCTCTGGGTATGGAACTTTCCAAAAAATACGGTCTTGAATATATATCGACCGGGAGAATGCTTGAGGAAGAAATAAGTGCAGGAACCGACCTGGGAAAGAAAATTACACAGATCTATGAAACCGGAGAATTGGTTCCCGATGAGATCGTTGTACCTCTTCTTATCCGGAAAATCAAGAATTCAAAGACCGTGAAGGGCTTTATTTTTAAAGGATTTCCCAGAACGCTTGTTCAGTCGTATATTTTGGATGGGATTCTAATGAAACACAATACTTCGATAAGAAAAATCATTGACATCCAGGTTAGTACGCTCGAATTGATTGCACGGCTGGACAGACGCAGCAAAACCAGTCATTGCAAGCCCTACGACACCAGCACAGAGAAAATTGTCAGGAGACTCAAAGAGCATGAAGATAAGACCATACCAGTTATCGATAAGTACAAAGAAATTCATGATGTGGTTATCGTAAATGGCGAAGCGCCCTTTGAAGTGGTCTTTGAACGGATGGCTGTAGAAATTGAGAAAGGGTTTAAAAACCTCAGATAAAAGGAGACGGGAGACCGGAAAAGGGAAAAAGGGAATTGGGTATTGTTTTAATTTGACTGTTAACCCATATTTCCTTTTTCCGGTCTCCCGTCTCCCGTCTCCGGTCTCCCTTTAATAAGTAGAGATTAATATACATATTCAGGGTGGCCCGAAAGCACCTACCAGTTAAACCTGACTGTTTGTTTCAGATTTGGATGAACGCTTAACGGAACAGGACTGGTACCGGCAACACTTTCGATCATCTGTTTTTCTGCTTCAGAGTATCCTTTCTTCGGGAAGTTGAATTCCAAAATTACTTCAGACACCCTGCGTGGAGCATCAGCCATGATTTTGGTTATCCCGATTTCGGTACCTATAAGATCAATGCCGTTGTCCATGGCTTTGATGCCCATGATGGTCATGATGCAATTGCCCAGAGCAGTTGCCAGCAGATCAGTAGGGGAGAATGCCTCACCTTTGCCTCTGTTATCGCAGGGTGCGTCGGTTATGATTTTGCTGCCCGACTGAAGGTGAATATTTTCGGTTCGCAGTTCACCTAAATACGTTGTTTTTACAGTTGTCATGGTTCAAATATTTCCGATTAAAGGAGTAAAAATTATCAACTCAATCAACAATCTTTCCTTCTTTTAGTTTTTTGATGATCTGGTTTAGTCTGCTAATTTCGATACTGCTGAATACAAATTGTGATATAAAGCCATACCAGAGGAGAAGATTGCCATAAGGATAATGTTGAATCTTTGCAATGGCGCCGGCAAAAATAGCCAGAGATGAAGCTATCAGAATAACCTTCATTAATGTGTTCAGGTTTTTTTCAGACATGAGATATGTTTTATTAGGTCAGTTATTTATTTGTTCAGATATATCTGCATAAAGTTATGAAAAATTGGTTAGACTACAAGTATATTTATCACAATCCGTTATTGACTTTAAGATTTTAATTGGTCTAACCGATTTGTTACTCCATCCTAAAGGTGTAACTTTGCAACGAATCATTAAATCAAAACACCATGTTTTCAGGAATTGTTGAAGAGGCAGGCAAAGTGATTGCCATAGAGAAAGATCAGGAGAATGTTCATTTTACACTTACCTGTTCGTTTGTTGATGAATTGAAGATCGATCAGAGTCTTTCACATAACGGCGTTTGCCTTACTGTGGTGAAAATCGATCTTAATGCTAAAACCTACACGGTTACGGCCATCAAGGAAACGCTCCTAAAGACCAATCTGGGCAAGTTGGGTTCGGGAAGCAAGGTGAACCTGGAGCGCAGCATGATGATGAATGGCCGTCTGGATGGACATATTGTGCAGGGACATGTAGACCAAACGGCTACCTGCACAAAGGTCGAAACAGCCGAGGGAAGCTGGTATTACACCTTCAAGTACCCGTTCGATAAAGAAATGGCTCAGAAGGGCTATATGACCGTCGAAAAGGGATCAGTAACCGTTAATGGAGTCAGCCTGACAGTGGTGAACTCAAAAGACAATTCCTTCCAGGTGGCCATTATTCCCTATACCTATACTGAAACCAACTTCCACACCTTTGAAGTGGGTACGACGGTAAACCTTGAATTTGATATTATCGGGAAATACCTCAGCAAACTGATGCAATATAAATAGGAAAAAGGAGAAAGGAAACAGGAAAAAGGAATATTGGTATCATTTAATTTGACTGTTGAACCTTATTCCCTTCTCCTTTTTCCCTTTTCCCTTCTCCTTTTTCCTGTTTCC
This sequence comes from Prolixibacteraceae bacterium UBA6029, assembly GCA_002429385.1. GTDB lineage: Bacteria > Bacteroidota > Bacteroidia > Bacteroidales > Prolixibacteraceae > Aquipluma. The sequence continues at coordinate 141,593 of DIZL01000014.1, forward strand.
TTTCTCCTTTTTCCTGTATTTTACCGTTTCATGGTGAATTTGGTTGTTCCGATGTTGTTTCCGTCGGCAAACACATCAACGGTATATTCGCCTGAAAGGAATTCCTTGCCTTGGTTGTCCCAGAAGATATTTACGGGTAAGTCATTACCCTCAAAGGTGATTTCCCGCTTGGCCGAATAGGGAATCTTCAGGTCTTCAAAGGCAAACAAATCGTCTGGTGATTTCTGGAACAACACCTGGTTGGGTTCCAGTATGCGAACGTAAATTACTTTGTTCCCACGGGGGGCAGTTACATTTCTACTCAGCACAAAGCTGACTTTGATCTGTTCAGCACGCCGGGCACTCTCGGCTTCTTTCCCGCGACGGTTAATGCCAATGGCCACTAAACCGGTTGCTTCGAGCTGGGCGGCTACCTTTATTTTTTCCTGTAGATGCGCCTTCTCTTTTTGAAGCACCTGATTTTTGGAAACCGATTGCGCAAAGCTGTCCTTCACCTGCACATTTTCTGCCATCAGTATTTGATTCCGACGGTTGAGTGAATCGACCTGGACGATATAATTCTTCATGATATCGCGCAAAGTAGTCACCTCCTGCCTGTATTGCGCAATCTGACCATAGCTGACCTGTTTGACTTGCTGAATTTCGTCAAGCAGGTCTTTTACTTTGGCCTGAGACATTTCCATTTCAGTCTTGAGGGTAGTATTTGTGGTATGAAGCGAATCGTAGTTAACCATCAGGGTACTCAGGTCCGTTTGAATGGATGCTTTCTCCAAATTTAAAACCTGCAAAACCTTTTGGTTTTCGTTGTGCTGAACCACAAAAACAACCACCACAATGGTCAGTAAGACTGACAACATAATAATTATCAGGTTGTTCCTTCTATCTTTATCGGTTTCTCCCAGGGAGAACCTCTTTTTCTTTTGGCCAAATTCATCCATCCTGCCTGTGTTTTTTGGTTTTTATAAAACGTAGGCAAAAGTAATAATTTTAGGACAAAGAATGTTAACAGAAGAATTACGCCTTTTCCTGCGGATTCATCAGTTTTCCCAGTTTTAAATAACCTTCGTCAACTCCTGCAATAAGCGTATCGGCTACGTTGTCATAGAAATGTTTCCTTGTCTCGGCTTTATTCTTTTTTTCAGGATGATTGGCAAGGTCGCGCAATTCATTACGCAGGGACAGGGTCTGCTGAATGATCTCCTGAGTCTGGGCATCATTAGGCTTTTGATACATACTACTATAGGTAAAACAGTCGAGAATCAGATCAGATACTACATAATCAATCTCTTTTTTTAATCTTCGTCTACTCGTCATAGCTTATTTTATTTCTGAAGTTAATGGATATTTCATTGATTTTGTCTCCTGCAACAAGGCCTTTACCGAACCAAGCAATACTTCGGTTTCGACCTGAACAGGCAAATGATTATTATCGTCCGTGAACCAGATTTTCATGTATTCACCTTCAGAGAAAAAATCACCCTGCAGTAAATATACAGAAACTTTATGACATCGGTATATTTTCCCTTTTCGGGTTTTTACATTCTCTTTGCCCAGGTAACGGAAAAAAAGGTCGGCTACCTGTTTGTCAATCAACATTCGGTAGGGAACCTTCTCTCCGATAAATAGTTTGTTGAAGTCAAACTTCCTGAAATTGTATGCGGTAGCCAGCAGATCAAAGGTATTGTTTTGTATCGGTAAAGTGGTCCTGAATATGGGTTTTTTCCCCTGTCTAACCTTTACATCAATTTTCCCTGAGAAATAATCGAAAATATACTGATGAACTGAGTATTCTTTGGAATGGTTCATTATCCTGCTCGAATAGATGGGCAGAAATGAATTGTAATCGCAGTAAGTTTCAAAGGTATCCCGCACTGAGTATAGCAGATCAAAGGTTTTGAGCGATTTCCCCAATGCCTCTAAATGCCAGGCCTTTTGCTGTTTGTATTGAATGGTGTCGGTTCTGAATTCAACTTCTCCGCTCTGAATCCAGATGAAATTCAGGTTGTAATAAGCCCCATAGCGGACATATTCTCCACTGGCAAAGGGGTAATCAGTATTTTGTGCAAAAACCCGATCAGGAGAAAGGTAAACCAACAACCCAATCAAGACAAGGCAGAACCTAATCAGTTGTTTTTTCCCCGTTCTTTTTTTCCAGTTCCTTCTTGCGGGCTTTTTCTTTTTCAAGTTCGTCGTCAATAATTTCTTTTTTGTAATTAGCCTTATAATTAATTTCCCAGTTTTCCTTAAATTCAAAGTTTCCGCGAACCTTGATTATTTTGGGATAGTATACAACTTCTTCAGGCTGAATATCTCCTGCCAGGAATCCGGTATCCCATTTCCCGTTTTTATTCGAATCCATAATAAGTCTGATTTTATACTTATCGGGTTTAAGGAAGGGAAATTCAACCTTGGCGGATCCCAGTATCTGAATTTTCTGAAGAACTCTTTCATCCTTATCGTTTGACAGCAACTGAACTATTGCAGGTCCTTTCAGGTTGGCAACAGTCAGGATGATCTTGCCGTAATAATCTTCCTTCTGCGTCTTGAATTTTACATTGACTTTCTTGTTTGGATAGCCATAGATGTTGAATGCCGCCGCCGAATCAATTTGAAATACGTAATTCGCATTGGGGGTCCAACGGTGCTCTATAAAATACTTCCGTATTGAATTGGTGTCCCGGATAGTTTCTATGGGGATTCTAGTCTTTATGGTATCAACTATCGAATACAGCCTGATCTTGGATAAATCGAACGATTTAAGGGGTTCAGGCGCTTCAATCTGTATGCGTTGATAGATATCGTGTGCAGAGGGGTTAATGTTGTTTAAAAAGGTTATCGCAGGCAATGCAGTCACCTCCCCTTTTTTTCGCTTGGTTTTGGGCATCTTGGTTCGGGCATAGATCATCTCAAGGGTATCATGCTTGATAACCATATGGTTCATTGAATCCAGCGCCTCATATTTTAACTCAAACTTTAGCGAATCATTTTTACTAATAATAGTATCAGTCAGCCAAACCGTAATCGAATCACGCTTCAGGTTCTTTTCGATGAAACACCAGTCTTTGGGAGGTGTTGGTTTAAGTAGTCTGACCCTGAATGAATCGCTGAGCGACTCTTTAAAATAAAAATCGATCTTATTACTCTGAGTTCGTTTGGAGGCATCAAGATACTGATCAAATTTTATTTCATCGAACATCATCAGGTACTGAGGTTTTGGTGAATAGTCGACATGCCCGGTTATGAGAAGCGTATCCTGGCCTTTTATAATCGTATCGTTCCTTACCACATATTTGGCTGAAGGAACGATGATCGAATCATCAAAAGCAATCGATTCTGCATGTGAATTATAGGTCAGACTGTTATCGGCATCCGTAAGGGCATAAAGACGATATTCCCCGGGAGCTACATTGGAGATCATAAAAAATCCCTCTTTATTGGTAGTTCCGATATAATCTGGAATACTATCGATAAATGCCTTATAATCTTTCTGGCGGTGGAGCATAACCAGGGCCTTTTCAACCGGTTCCTGGGTCAGTGCATTCTTGACATACCCTGCGACCCTCAAACTATCATACGTTGGACCGGTAGAGAATGAAAAACGCATATCGTCAATCGGATTTTTCTCATTGTTATCGACTACCGCATCTTTGAAGTCGAGTGAATAAGTCGTCCCTTTCTTCAAAGGCTCGGCAAATTCAATGATCAGGGTCTTGCCTTTCATCTTTACTACCGGCTTCTTCTTCATGGGAGGCGAAACCACCAGCTTTGGGCTGATCTGATCAGACATGATGTATTCGTCGAAAGTAAAGCGGACATCCTTCCCATTATAGTTCGTGCTGTGTAATACCGGAATCGTTTGAACAACCACCGGAGGAATCGTGTCTTTCAGTCCACCGGATGGACTGCCAATATTAGCACACGAAGTATAAAAAATCAGGTAAAATAGCGAAAGGCCAAGTAAAACAGGCACAATACTTTTCAGTCTGAAATAGCGTCTTTGTGTATTTATAAAAGAAATCTCTCCTGAAGAATTCAGTTGCGGATCTCTGTGGATGTCAAAATCAGTTTGTTCCATAGTCGTATAATCCCTGCAAACTTACTAATTCCTGAAAACATTGTTGAATAAGCCCGAATAATTTATATTTGAGTGCATAAAAAGACAAAGGAGGATCAATTTCTTGACCCTCCTCTGTTATACTTTTGAAAGTAATAGTATTACTTCGGAGCAGCTTGTTGTGCTTGCTCGATCATTTGTTTGTTGGCAGTGATGTAAATCTCTACCCGGCGGTTTTGAGTTCTACCGGCTTCAGTAGCATTATCGGCAACAGGTTCGTCAAATGCCTTGCCTTCAGTCTTCATCCGTTCATTCGCAACTCCATTGGTGTTCAGGTATTTGGCGACAGAAGCGGCGCGGTCGTTCGATAAAACGAAGTTCATGTCATGTGAACCCTTGTTGTCAGTATGCCCGTAAATGGTGATATCCGTTTCAGGGGTTTCTTTCAGTGTGTTCGCAAACTTTATCAGGGCTGCTTTGGACGAAGTGTTTAACTCGCTCTTTCCGGTGGTGAATAAGATGCCGCTATCGAAGGTAACTTTAATTGCCTGTAAGTTATTGGCGTCAGTTACAGTTTCTACTTTTGCTCCCTGGATCTTTTCGAGTTCAGCTTTTTGCTTATCCATTTTCTTGCCAACGATTACACCGGTTCCTGCACCAATAGCTCCACCAACGGCTGCACCAATAGCTGCGCCTTTACCATGTCCGATCAGGGCGCCTACTCCGGCGCCTAAAAGTGCACCGCCGGCGCCTCCCAACAGACCTCCTTTTGTTGAATTTTTGGTAGTTGAACAGCTACTCAAGATAATTGTACTACATAGCAATAGTGCAGTTAATGATTTAAGGTTTTTCATTTCCTGTAATTTTTAATAATAGTTATGGTGTTATGAAACAATCAAGGGTTAAATAAGTTCTGCCAAAATTGTTTTATTTATTCAATCATCTTGGCATGAATGTACAAACCCTGAGAACCATTGATCAAAAAGGTAATCCTTCTGATCAGGAATAAAACAGATGTAGAATATGTGAATAACGATGAACGAATTATCGTTTCATGACTCCGTAACAAAGAATCTTCACGATGTTATCGACACTCTGTTCGAGGTTAACCTTGCTGTAATCGCCTGCTGTCAGCGGCATCTCCAACCCTTTGATCGCTGTTGTAATTCCGATGGCCGCAAGGGTCAGGTCATACACCTCAAAGATATTTTTACGTACCCCTTCGATCAGGATGCGTTTAATCATCCGTATTTCTTCCTGCCGATGCCTGGTCTTGATGTTTTCGATAAACTCGATGGCCGTCACATCGTTCTCCAGGGCATTGTAAAAATTGGCCATCCCGCGGAAAGTAGTCAGCTTGGTAAGTATATAATCCCGTAGTTTGTCAACAGGATCGGTATTGCGGTTCACTACGATATCAAGTTCCCTGCGCAGAATGTCCACTTCTTTCTGGATTACAGCCTGGAAAAGGTCTTCCTTACTGGTGAAGTAATAGTAAAGCGAACTTTTCCCCTTACGGACAGCATTGGCGATATCGTCGAGTGTTGTTTTCTTGTATCCGTATTTGCTGAAAATCTCCTGCGCTATTTTCAGTATGCTTTCACGGTTTGCATCTTTCTTATTCGACCCGTTTTCAAAGTTCATCGCCATAGCCATAGGTTTAAATCAATCAGTTTACAAATGTAATGTTAATTTTCAAAAATGACATACCCCTCACATTAATACAAAGTAAAGCGACTTATTCTAATTTCTAGCGTCTTCTTCCCTTTTTTTTATACCCTGTAACCGAAAAATTCGGTTCTTCTTTCCCTTTCTTTTCCTGAAGGAGGCCCAGGTCGAGTTGTTTCTTTTCCAGGTTCGTCCGTGTAATTTCTACTTTGACCACATCGCCCAGCTGAAATACACGGTGCGAATGTCGGCCTTCCAGACAGTAATTCTTCTCATCGAAAATATAGAAATCATCATCGATGGTACTGATCGGAATCATTCCCTCGCATTTGTTTTCAAGTTCAACATAAAGGCCCCAGCCGGTAACTCCTGAAATAACCCCTGAAAATTCCTGACCGATTTTATCCTGCATAAACTCAACCTGCTTGTACTTGATGGATGACCGTTCTGCATTGGCCGCCTTGTTCTCCATGTTGGACGAGTGTTTGCACATATCCTCCCATTTAGTGGCGCTTACTGAACTCCCGCCTTCGAGGTAGCGCTCCAGCAGACGGTGAACCATCACGTCGGGATATCGCCTGATGGGAGAGGTAAAATGTGTGTAATATTCGAACGAAAGACCGTAATGACCGATATTGCGGGTCGAATACACCGCCTTGGCCATAGTACGTATGGCGAGTGTTTCAATGACATTCTGCTCATTTTTTCCCTTGACATTGTTCATCAGTTGATTCATCGACTTGGTAATCTGCCCCGGTGTTCCGAGTAATAAACCATAACCGAATTTATGAATGAAGTGATTGAAGTTAACCAGTTTCTCAGGATCCGGTTTGTCGTGGATCCTGTAAACGAAGGTTTTGGCTGTCTTATGGTCTTCAGGATTGCCAATAAATTCGGCTACGCGTTTGTTGGCCAGAAGCATGAATTCCTCCACCAGCTGGTTACTTTCTTTGGCTTCCTTGAAGTAGACCGAAAGTGGCTTACCCTCTTCATCAAGATTAAACTTCACCTCGACGCGTTCAAATGCCAGCGAACCCTTCTTGAAGCGGGTTGCGCGAAGCTTAACGGCCAGGTCCTGCAAACAGAGAACCTCTTCTTTCAGTTCGCCTTCGCCGGTTTCAATGATGATCTGTGCATCTTCATACGCAAATCGTTTGTCGGAATGGATTACTGTACGGCCAAACCATTGACTCTGTATCTGAGCCTCATCGTTGAGTTGAAAGATGGCCGAGTAACACAGTTTATCTTCATTCGGGCGCAGTGAACAGACCCCGTTCGAGAGTTTTTCGGGAAGCATAGGCACTACCCGATCTACCAGATAGACCGAAGTGCCGCGTTCATAGGCTTCCTCGTCAAGAATAGAACCTGGAGTTACATAATAGGAAACATCGGCAATGTGAACGCCAACTTCCCAGAATCCGTTCTCGAGCTTGCGCACCGACAAGGCATCATCGAAATCCTTTGCATCGGCAGGGTCAATGGTGAAAGTTGTTACGCCGCGCATGTCGCGCCGGCGAAGGATCTCATCCTGTGGAATCTGATCGGGTATCTTTTCAGCAGCCTTCAGCACACTCTCAGGAAACCGTATCGGCAAATCATATTCAGCTAATATGGCATGCATCTCGGCGTTGTTGTTGCCCACATCGCCCAATACTTCAATGACCTCGCCAAAGGGGTTTTTTGCCTTCGCAGGCCATTCCGTAATTTTGGCAATCACCTTCTGCCCGTCTTTAGCGCCGTTCAGCTTCTCGTTGGGGATAAACAAATCGAATGCTACTTTTCCTGAAGGAACAAAGAAGGCGAAATTCTGCGATTTCGAGATCGTCCCGACAAAGGTCGATTTGGCCCGTTCCACAATTTCGGACACTTCCCCTTCGGGTTGCTGATTCTTGCGAAGGGCATACAGGTGTACTTTCACCACATCGCCTTCCATGGCGTGGTTCAGGTTCCTGGCCGACACCAGAACAGGCTTTTCTACCTCTGCCGAAACAATAAATGCAAAACCCTGGGGCTGAATTTCAACCTTGCCGGTGATGCTTCCGCTGCGCGATTTCAGCTTGTATTTTCCGCGCTGAACACTATGAAGATTATCGCTTTCGGTCAGCTCCTCCAGGACCACGAACACCAGTTTGGTAATTTCAGGATCCCTGATCTTCAGTTGTTCTGCTATTTGTTTGTAATTGTAGGTGCGTTCTGGATTATCGTAAAAAAAATTCAGTATTGCATTTTTAAGCTTGGGCTTGTTGAATGACTCAACCAGTTTGGCCATTTTATCTTTTTTCTTCTTTGCCATTATTCATGATATTTAAAAAACAATGTAAGGTAGGGAATATTTTCGGAATCAGAAATTAAACAGCTCATCTATCTCCTTTGTTTGATGCAGAATTAACCTGATGAGCCTTGATTGATTGTCTTGAACAGGTTTACTTGATTTATTGATTTACACGATTATCAAATCTCTTTAATCTTTTTAATCCTAGCCATCCGGTCGGGTATCGGTCAGGGTTAACCTCTCACCTTGTGTGTACCTTGTGTGTACATTGAGTGTACCTTGTGTGTACCTTGTGTGTACATAAACACATAAGGTACACCTATACTACTCTTATTGTACACATAAGGTACACTCAAATAGGCACTCTGATACTGTGCGTATACGACGGGAACCCTTCTTAATGTTTCACAGAATGCGAAAAAGAAGGAGTTTTGATAAGATGGAGAGGAAACGGTTTGGGATAGTGGTTGCCCTGTTATTGAAGAGTTCTGGATGGTTGTTGGGTTGTTAAACAGGCATGGATGGGGGAGGGTTACATACCGGTATTAAAACGAACACCCGCATTGCGCCAAAGACTGCAAATAATAGGATTCGTCCGCACAACAATTTAGTACCCATTAATTTTAACGAATAAAAAACATAAAAAAACGATAAATAGCTTTGATATATAAAGATAACTGGTTACTTTTAAAACCTTGAAAAATAGAACAAAGAAAAATGTAATAGGAGAGTTGAAAGCAATCAAGGTTTCAGGAAAGTACTATAAACTTTTCGCTATTCACTAGTTAACGGTCATTGTATGGCGACATTATAAACAAGAATATGATAGACACATTTAAACAAAACATTACAGTTGACAAGTTCTTCTATGACGGGAGTAAATTTGAAATTCAAAGACAGTCTGACTATATTTCCTATCCCGAATTTCTAAAATACTTCAGTGACTTAAAAATTATAACTCGACACAACCTTATCATAGGTATTAATTTCATCTATGGTTGGATGCCTACAATTTTCGACTTTCGCTCAGACAAATTTGATGAAGCTCTCAATATCTTAAACGAAGCGAAAAAAGGAAATAAGCCGACAATAGACGGACTTTTTTTGCTAAAAGGGCTTTTAAACAACTCTTTAGTTGGGACAACCAAACTTTTGCACTTTATCAACCCCGACAATTTTGCCATTTGGGACAGTAGAGTTTATCGTTACTTGACAGGAAAAGAACCTCACGACAATAGAATTGGAAACTGCAATGCATATTTGGACTACTTAGATTTTTGTGAATATTTGACTAAACAAAAGGAGTTTAAATCGTTGCAAGAAAGAATGGAAAAGCAAATTGGTTATTCAATGACACCATTTAGAATTGCTGAATTAGTAATGTATTCAAACGGAGCAAAATAGCAATTCAATTTATAGACTAAAAAACGTGACGAAAAACGAACCGCTAACAGCAAAATACCCGTAAGGCGGGTTTCTGTGCTTCATTAAGAAGAAATTAGTAAATTAAAGTGCAGTACTTCTCAGGAAGTATTTCGGTTAAATTCCTTTATGCTTGTATTTGTGATATATTATGGACAATTTAAAGCAGTGGACGACTAACCATTAAGTTATATGATTTATGAAAAGAGTTGAAAGGATTTTAATTGTTGTTGTGTTGTTCTTCATTTTCTCTTGTGACAAAGAGAATTTCAATGGTTCAATGAGACTTTCTGAATTTTACACCTATACTAATTGTGGTTATACTCCATGTACAGGGACACTTAATCATGATGGTGAGACAGTAGTTATTACCGCATTTATTTCAGCAGAAAATAATTTCCCAACTGAAAATAGATTTCACGTTTATGAAACTTCAAGCGAAGTAGGTCCCAGATTAGAAATTCATACTATAAGCGATGGGCCGAAAATATTTGACGCAATATCCAAACATCTTTCAAGCTTATCAAATCCAGATAAAGAATATGTAAAAGTATACATTCGCGGGAAAGTAATTGGTATTCCTTTGCCTACAAATGGTTCTTGCCTTATGGGAGCATTTATTGAGATGGATGATGATAGTGATATTCAATTTGAATAAGGAATCTGCACATTATAAATAGGACTTTACGTGGCAAGAAGTGTCCGGCAAGAAGTCTCGGTTGCACTATTCATCGGCCTTTTGGAGGACATTCCTGTTGCAGCTTCCCAATTCTTCCAGGAATTTATCACTGAGTTGAGTGATTTTTTCTGATTGGCTGAATTAGTGAAGAAAGCTATAAAGTTCTAAAAATATCAGAACTATTTCTTAACTTTGACGTAAGATTAACTAAAAGATCAACATTTGAGAATTACCAATAAACACATATTAGGTAAACTAATTCGGAAGAATCGGGGTAATTCGAAACTGATTATTCCGGACCAATG
>DIZL01000018.1 GCA_002429385.1 Prolixibacteraceae bacterium UBA6029
AGCGTTCCAAATTTAGTAAAAAATAGATGAGAGAATGATTGAATTACCAAATGGTGAAAAGTTAAATGCCAAAGTGAACAGTTCCCAATTACTTCAAGTCGAATTTTTTCATAGAATCTTTGTTAATGTGACAAATTCATGCTGTACCCCATATTGTTTAGAATTTTATTGTGCTATATTTGGTTTTATTGATTGTCTTTATAATTCTATATGTATGAAATACTTTTTATTCATATTTGTTGTTCTATTATTTGTTCAAAGAGCTGATGCCCAATTTAATAAATTCTTTGAAGAGAAGACTCTGCGACTTGACTATTATCATTGCGGGAATGCAGATTCCGAGAAGTTNNTTTATTTAGATGCGTTGGCCCTGCTTCATTTTGTGAGTGTTAATTTTATACTATATTTGATTTGTGGGATTCCGTAACTTATTTTTTCTGAAATCTCCTTAAATTGATCTGACTTGCTTCTCAAATTACTGTATATTAGGCTAGTAAATTGATAAGGGTTTTAAGAGTATTGTATAATACGCTTGCCTGTATATGGCGAATTTTAAGTGTCAATAAAAAGTAAATCTATTTGTGCATATGAAATACTATTTCTTACTAATTATGGTGTTTTTGTTTGTTGAAAATACCTCAGCCCAATTCAATAAATTCTTCGAAGAGAAGTCCTTGCGGATCAATTATTATCATTGCGGGAATGCAGATTCCGAGAAGTTCTTTTTTGGGGAACTTATTGAGGAGCCCTATTGGGCTGGTTCAAAGGAAAGTCTGATAGATACCAAAGGTTATGGAAGTCAACTGGTGGAGGTACGAACCATTGATACCCAGGAACTGATCTATTCACGTGGTTTCAGCACTCTTTTTGGCGAATGGCAAACCACTCCGGAAGCAAAAAATACCGAATGTTGTTATCCTGAATCACTGATCATGCCTTTTCCACAGCAAAAGGTTGTGGTATCAATCATTAGCAGGAATAAAAAGGGGATTGCTGAGAAGAAATTTGAATATACGGTTGATCCCAAAAGCTATTTTATAAAAAAGGAACGGGAGAAACTTCCTGTTTTTGATGTGGTCCATTCCGGTGATCCTGCTAAAAAAGTCGATATCGTATTGTTGCCTGAAGGATATACGGAAAATCAGCAGAAACTTTTTAAGGACGACTGCCGGAAATTTGCCGAAGAATTGCTCTCGTGCGCTCCCTATTCAACAAATAAAGATAAGTTCAACATCCGCGGTGTTTGGGCTGCATCATTAGATGCAGGTACTGATATTCCAGGAAAGAACATCTGGAAAAAGACCCGTTTAAACTCATCCTATTACACCTTCGATTCTGAACGATACCTGATGATTAAAGACTATCAGGGCGTGCGTGATGTGGCCGGAAATGCGCCTTACGATTACATCTATATCCTCGCAAATACTGATAAATATGGCGGTGGCGCCGTTTATAATTTCTACGGAATTAGTGCGGCTCATCATACAGAGGAATCAGGTAAGATCTATCTGCATGAGTTCGGGCATCTGTTTGCGGGTCTGGCTGACGAATATGTCGGAGGGGTTGAGTATTCTGAATTTTACCCCGCCGATGTGGAACCCTGGGAACCCAACCTGACGACCCTGGTGAATTTTGATAAAAAATGGAAAAGCATGCTGCCTGTGGGAACAAAGATCCCTACCCCTGAGACTCAGGGGAACATCGGGAAGCTGGGTGTGTATGAAGGCGGCGGATACATGTCGAAAGGGATTTACCGACCCTCGATCAATTGCCTGATGAACAACCTGCACACTACCGATGTATTTTGCCCGGTTTGCAGTAAATCCATTCAGGAAATGATTGATCTTAATTGCAAATAACTGAGAAAAAAGGAACGGGGAATAAGAAAATAGGAATAAGGAAAATCGCTGAGATCATCGATTTCAATGCTATTTCCTATTTCCTCTTTTCTATTTCCTCTTTTCTTTCATTTCCTGCAGCATTTCGATGATCTTATCTAATTTTTCTACCTCAATAGACTTCAGCATAATCGACAAGGCTTCTATTTCCTGCTTTGCATCAATATTCGTTTTGTAATCCTCTTCGGCATGCATCCTGTCCCGTTCGTTTTGTCTGTTTTGAGACATCATGATAATCGGAGCGGCATAGGCCGCCTGTGTCGAGAACACCAGATTGAGCAGAATAAATGGATAGACATCCCAATGATATATAAAACCGACTAAATTTAATCCCATCCAAAGAATTACCAATATTGTTTGAAGGATAATGAATCTCCACGAGCCCATCCCATTTGCCACTGCATCAGCTATACGACCACCAAAGCTTAATGTTTCCCGATGTTTTTCATGCCAGTTTTTCGGAGTTCTCATGCCTATTGAATTAAGTTTTTAAAATGCAACACATGCTGCTAAGCTAGTAATATTTCAGTAGCCAATCCAGTCCAATTTTAGCTACTTCCATATCCTGTTCGGAGCTTCCGCCTGAAAAGACTGCCAGAATATAGCCTGATTTTACCTTTCTAATTAATCCGCCTTTGTAACCCAGTTCTCCTGAATAGATTTCACGGATCCCGCTGCCACTATCCATTCGCGTGTCGGCCATCTCTGCGGCTTTTGTACTGGCAATGCCAAGCAGGTTGTCCTTATTGTTGGTTAAATGCCCAACAACTTTCATTTTTGAGGTCCAGGAGTCAGTCACCTCACCCGGAATAAAGGCAACAATGGCTACTCCCTTTATCGAAATCTTTTGTGCTGCCTGCTCGATAAGTTCCAGGGATTTGTTGGCCTGGGCATTAAATATTTTCTCTCCTGTTTTCCCACTTTTGGGTTTGGTCTTAGTTTCATTAACCTTTAAAGCTACGCTTTTCGCCTGAGCCTGTACAAAAATGCCGGTAGTTATTAACAGTGCAAGAATTAGTAAGATCTTTTTCATGATGAAATTAAATTAGTATAAGTCAGTTTGTTTAATTCTTATGCCCTTTGGCTACGCCAAAGGTAAATACTCTGAAATTAAAAAACTATACAATGGTGAATTTTGCGCTCATTTGGACTGTTTTGCTTAGCAGATTGTTTCCCTGATTCCATTTAAACGAGCTGGGGTTTCATTCTTACCGATAAAAGACAAATACGTTTCGGATTTTTAGACAGAAGGGATGGATTCCTTCGATTGCCTGACCTGTAGTCAATTCATTTAAACATTCCCTAATATACGCAGCTGTTTATTGGTGGCTGGCGTTTATCGTTTTCTATTCATTTGCTTCCTTTAAAGCCTGTAGTTCAATATCGACAGACACCCT
>DIZL01000062.1:0-6886 GCA_002429385.1 Prolixibacteraceae bacterium UBA6029
AGATGTGTATAAGAGACAGACTTTTCTTTTGCGGAGTTAAGGTTGTACTTAAATCATAAATTTTTTGCCACGAAAGGAGGTTGCCATCGGTTGCTTCAATTTTGAGTGAACCTTCACTATTCACTTTTATCACATCGTAATCATCCTTATTCCCTCCAAAATAACTGGCGCCATAGTGAGATTCCGGGCGTTCCTCTGTTTGATACAAGCCCCAATACATCCCATTCAGGTAAAGGTGATAATAACGGCTACGGGTATAAGGCTGGCCCATATCCCGCTGTGTATCGCGTGAAAAGACTTCGCGAACGGCAGTATTTCTGGCCTTGTCATCACCTGGGTGAGCCCAGGAGTAATTTTGTTCACAGCGAAGATCAATCTTATCAAATTCATTCACCCCTTCATTTTCAAACAAAGGGAATTTTAGTTTTGGCGCGCCATACTCCTCCCTGAAAAAGAGACGAAAACCGTGTTTTGGAAAATCACCGTGCCGGCTCCAGCCTCCTCTGATCCTAATCCCGGCGTTGATGTTGAACCCTGGTTTCCCAGAAGGATTAATTAATTCGACTGATGAAAACCTTTCCCAACTTTCACCATGTAACTGTGCATTCACATAGATTCCTGTTGTGGGGTTGAAAAGGTCACTTAATTCGGCAACAACCGAAATAGAGGGTATGTCGGTCATGGCACCCTGCATTTGTCCGGCATAGGTGGAACTTTTGGTAATATCGGGATCCATATTCAGGTCAATCGTCTGTCCGTTAACATTTGATCCCGAAGCAGGCCAGTTTCCTCCCGGGCTGGATTGGTTCATCACCTGATCCATGAAAATGTAGGTTTGAGTCAGTGAAAATGATGGATCTAATCCTGATTTCTGGAGTGAAGCCCGAACGATATAGCAAGGTGTTTTTGCCCGGCCGTCAATACTTGAAGGATCTACAGTGATCGTTTTTGATTTTCTACCATTCAGGGCAGTTGATGATGATTGTGGGTTGGTTCCGTCAATGGTGTAAATGACATCATAGGATGGATCGGGTACAGTGAGTTGCAAATCAAACGGACTGGTATAAAAGCCGCTTGGTTGACTGAAAACTACCTTCAATGAATCGCTGGTCTGGGGAAGAATAAGCGCTACGGAGATCCCAAAATCGAGATAGAAATCCACATTAGGCGCATTGATGTTGAACCCCTGAATAGCAATGTTATTTACCCCTTCTTTCAGGCTCAGGTCATGTGCCGGCAGGGTATAGGTTTCGAAAGTACCCGACAGGTGCTGATCAGTGGCTGTACTTGTATTGGTTAGGCTATCGGGGGCATTGATACTGAAAACTTCTTCACCATTAATCCAGACAATAAAACCGTCATTAAAATTGACAGAGAACAGCACATCTTTGAGCGAAGTAATATTTTGTGCCGAAAAAGTGGATCGGAAATAAACTGTAGAATAAAACCCCTTCATATCTGAAAGCAAGGTGCCGCCGTTTCCTCCGGTGCCATATCTGAAAGGGGCATTGCCCAACAACCAGGCAGAAGGATCGTAATCTGCAGTCATCCAGTTTGCCGGAAGGACAGTTGCATCCTTGCCCTTTAAATAGTTGAATGAGGCCGCAGGACCGAATGCAATCTGGGCAGTTGCACCAAATGCAGTAATTATTATCAGTAGTAGTGAGAAAAAGTATTTGCGAATCATCACAGTTTTAGGTTGATTTAAATAGGCGCTACAAAATACGAAAATATGTAATGCGATTGACCCACTTTTTGGAGGTTAATTCAATGATTCCGTCCTTCCGTTATTAATTTTCTACCTTTGTGGCGAATTTCAGGATTAATGCATTGACATGGAAAACCGGATTTGCAATCTCTTTGGCATAAAATATCCGATCATTCAGGCGGGAATGGTTTGGTGCAGTGGCTGGCGCCTGGCTTCGGCTGTAAGTAATCATGGCGGATTAGGGTTGCTGGGTTCCGGATCAATGCATCCTGAAATGTTGCGCGAACACATTCAGAAGACCAGGCAGGCCACGAACAAACCGTTTGGCGTAAATGTACCGCTGTTTTATCCTGAATTGAAAACACTCATGAATATCATTGCCGATGAGAAAGTCCCTGTGGTTTTTACCTCTGCCGGGAGTCCCCAAAAATATACGGCATGGTTGAAAGAGCGGGGAATCATTGTGGTTCATGTCGTTTCTAGTTCAGCTTTTGCTTTAAAGAGTGAAGAGGCCGGAGTGGATGCTATTGTGGCCGAAGGATTTGAAGCGGGTGGTCACGACGGATTGGAAGAAACAACCACCCTGACGCTGATCCCTGCAGTCCGGCGTGTAACTTCGCTGCCCTTACTGGCAGCCGGAGGTATTGCAACCGGGGCAGGTATTCTGGCAGCTATGGCTTTAGGGGCCGATGGTGTGCAAATCGGATCACGTTTTGCCATTACGGAGGAGTCCTCTGCACATCCCGATTTCAAAACACTGGTAACCGGGTTGAATGAAGGTGATACGAAACTTGCACTTAAAAAAATAGGGCCTGTAAGGCTGATCAAAAATGAATTCTTTCAGGCCGTAAATAAACTCGAACTGGAAGGGGCAGCTTCTGATACACTTAAAGCATTATTAGGTTACGGACGCGCCAAAAAAGGCATGTTTGAAGGAGATCTGGCTGAGGGTGAACTTGAAATTGGCCAGGTATCATCGCTCATTACCGAAGTATTACCTGTAAAAACACTTATGAAGATTCTTATTCAGGAATACCATCAGGCCAGAGAACGCATGAATACAGTGCCATTTGATTTTTAAATGGATAGAAGGATTGATAATTTGCATAACTAATTTCGTTTGAAAGTGTTATTAGCTTTGTCTTTTGACTTCGGACTTTTACTTTTTACTTTTTGATAATAACTTTTTTACTTCATTCTATGATACATTTTGAACGTACCAAATTGGCAAACGGACTGACAGTCATCGTCCATCAGGACAAAACAACCCCGATGGTGGCGCTGGATGTTTGCTATAATGTTGGCTCCCGTGACGAACATCCCGATCACACCGGGTTTGCCCACTTATTCGAACATCTGATGTTTGGTGGTTCAAAACATATTCCCTCCTACGACGAACCTTTGCAAAAAGCCGGTGGAGACAACAATGCCTTTACATCCAACGACCTCACCAATTACTACCTTACTCTGCCAAAGAATAACCTCGAAACAGGGTTTTGGCTAGAATCAGATCGTATGCTGGAACTAGCTTTTTCCAAGAAGAGTCTGGATGTTCAGCGAAATGTGGTGATTGAGGAATTTAAACAACGTTACCTGAACCAGCCTTATGGTGATGTCTGGCCTTTGCTCAGGCAACTGGCCTACAAGGTCCATTCCTATCAATGGCCTACCATCGGACGTGAAATCAGTCACATTGAAAAGGCAACCATGCAGCAGGTTAAAGATTTTTTCTTCGCACATTATGCCCCTGACAATGCCGTACTGGTTGTAACCGGCAATGTGGAATTTGATGAAGTACTGACTCTTGCCAACCGATGGTTTGGCCCAATTCCAAACCGAAACGTTAAGCCAAGGGATATTCCCCAGGAACCTGTACAGACTGAAATCCGTGAACAAACTGTTGTGCGCGATGTGCCCAATGATGCCATTTACCTGGCCTGGCACACGACCGACCGTCTCGATCCGATGTATTATGCCACTGACCTGATTTCAGATGTTCTATCAAACGGGAACTCTTCACGCATGTATGTGAACCTTGTTCAAAAAGAGAAACTGTTCACCGAGTTGGACGCTTACCTTTCAGGAGATTATGAGCCCGGTTTATTTGTCGTTTCAGGAAAACCAAGCAATGGCATATCTCTCGAAACTGCACGTAAGGCTATTGAACGTGAACTTGACCGAATGAAGCAGGACCTGATCAGTGAATACGAATTGGAGAAAGTCAAAAATAAACTGGAAGCCAATATCGTTTATGGTGAAATGAATTACCTGACCAAAGCCATGAACCTGGCGACCAACGAAATACTGAAGGATGCTGACCTGATCAATTCACAGGTTGAAAGTTACCGATCGGTCACAGCGGCACAAATCAGGGAAGTTTCGCAACACATTCTGAGGCCCGAAAACTGTTCCGTACTTAACTACATTGCTAAAAAGTAAATCTATGCTGAATCGCGCCATACAACCCACGGTTAATCCAATCGATCACATTGATATTGTTCAGGCTGAAAAAAGGATGCTATCAAACGGCATCCCGGTATATTTTGTGGATGCAGGAACACAGGATGTCGTGAAAATCGATTTTGTCTTTGAAGCCGGAACCTGGTTTCAGACCAAAAACCTGGTGGCCAGTATTTGTAATTCAATGCTTGAAGAAGGAAGTCAAAATTATCCGGCCTCCGGGATCGCCGAGAAGTTTGATTTCTATGGTGCATACATTCAATTGGTAGTCGATCAGAATCAGGGTTTCATAAATGTTATCAGTCTGGGGAAACATTTGCCGGCAATTCTTGATGTGACTGAAGATATCTTAAAACGCCCGGTGTTTCCTGAACATGAATTCCAGGTTTTGATCGCCAAAAACAAGCAGAAATTCTTGTTTGAGAACGAGAAAGTGCGTACCCTATGCCAGAAAAAGTTCACCCAGGTGATGTTTGGTGATGCTCATCCATATGCTATTAACAATAAACTTGAAGACTTCGATCTGATCAGTCGTGAAGATATACTTCAGTTCTATCATTCATTTTATCACTCCGGAAACTGCCAGATACTGGTTGCAGGAAAGGTTGACCCCGAGTACTCGGGGGTACTGAACCTGCTCGATGCATATTTTGGAGGAGACGATTGGGCTTCCCCGAGTGCCCGGGGTCCAATCCTGATTCCTGAATATGCCATTTGTCCCGATCCTCAGAAGCGACATTGGGTCGAAAAAGCCAACAGCATTCAATCAGCCATCAGGGTAGGGAAGAACTGGGTTCCTAAAACTCACTCCGACTATCATGCATTATCGGTTTTGTCTACTATCCTGGGTGGTTATTTCGGATCGCGGCTTATGGCCAATATCCGCGAAGATAAAGGTTATACCTATGGAATCGGCAGTTTTGTACTGACCCTTAAAAAGGCCAGTTATTTGGTTATTTCAGCCGAAGTGGGCAACGAAAATGTGGAGCCTACGCTAACAGAAATTAAGGCAGAAATGAAGAAACTGCAAACAGACCCTGTCTCTGATAACGAATTGGAGACCGTGAAAAGTTACCTGCTTGGCGAATTCCTGCGTGATTTTGATGGTCCGTTTGCACTTGCAGCCAGCTTCAAAGCCATCAATGATTTTGGTCTCGATTATTCGTTTTACGATCAGTATTTAAAGGTTTTGCGCAACATTACTGGGGAAGAACTGATGCTCCTGGCTAAGCAATATCTGAACCCTGAAGAATGTTATACAGTGGTGGCTGGAAGTAAGGAGAATTGAAGATATAAGGATTAATCACTTTGGAAGATATCTTCCGGTGAATACACAACAAAAAGCGGTTGTATGCTGGATTAAATCTCCACATGCAACCGCTTTCTATTTGGGAAATTCCTGTTCTTTCCTGATTATAAATTCTTGTTCTTTTGTGATTTTTATAGTACTAAACTTCGTAACTTTAGCTAATTGAAACAGTTTTATACTCACTAATTGAATTAATACAAGGATGAAATCTCAAAAACTAATCGTAAAAGGTTCAGAAATTTCTGTGATGCACATTGAAAAAGAAGATTATATATCACTTACCGACATCGCGAAGTCCAGAAATACAAATGAGCCTTTTGCTATAATCAACAATTGGATGCGTAACAGAAGTACGATTGAGTTTATAGGCTTATGGGAGAAACTTTGCAACCTGGTTTTTAAACCTCTCGAATTCGAGAGGTTTAAAACTGAAGCCGGAAATAATTACTTTGTGCTATCACCTCAAAGATGGATAGAGGCAACAAATGCAATTGGTATAATTTCAAAGTCAGGAAGATATGGCGGTACCTTTGCTCATAAAGATATTGCCTTTGAATTTGCCACTTGGATTTCTTCTGAATTTAAACTTTATCTTATAGTTGAATTCCAGCGTCTCAAAGCTGACGAGAACGACCGGCTGAAGCTGGAATGGAACTTTCAGCGAACCCTGGCCAAAGTCAATTATCACATTCATACCGATGCCATCAAAGAGAACCTCATCCCAGAGGAATTAACCAATCTGCAAATCAGCTTTGTATATGCCAACGAGGCTGATCTGTTAAACGTAGCTTTGTTTGGCAAAACCGCTCAGCAATGGCGCAGCGAAAACCCAAACACCGAAGGCAATATCCGCGACCAGGCTACCATCAAACAATTGGTAGTACTTTCGAATATGGAAAGCATCAATGCCGTTCTGATTCACCAAAACCTGCCACAACACGAACGCTTGATGCAACTGAACCAAATTGCAATTACCCAAATGCGATCTTTACTTGGCTACAAGAATCTGAAAAATCTGAAATGATTAGACTAATCTATTGGTGGCGCCCCGGATATCTAGAACGGATTCAATGTTGATGACTGGTGGTGAAGATGATGCCTAAGGTAGGGAACCCTGAATGAGGTTCAATCGCTCTGACTTAGGTACATTTGATCTCTGAAACTTCTCATGTGCCCGTTTACAGTTCTTTTCTTCTGTTTTTTTCTCCTGTTCCGGTAACGTATTGAAAAGGTATTGCCTGTCTATTGCATTACACTTCTGTCATACCACTTTCATACCACTTTCATACCTCTTTCAGTACAAATTCGAAACAAATACGTAACAAATTCGATACAAATTCGTAGCCATTCGAATTTGTATCGAATTTGTTACGTATTTGTTTCGAATTTGTTTCGAATTTGTACTGAAA
>DIZL01000062.1:6956-44163 GCA_002429385.1 Prolixibacteraceae bacterium UBA6029
ATTTGTTTCGAATTTGTTTCGAATTTGTACTGAAAGAGGTATGAAAGAGGTATGAAAGAGGTATGAAAGAGGTATGACAGTGGTATGACAGAGAATAGAATCGTTCCTTTAGGGAAAACAGGGGGAAAGGGTCTGAGTATATAAGAAATGCATGGTACGGTTCGTTTGAAATGCCTGTGTTGCCGACTCCAACCATGCATATTTACCGGTTCTTTGATTCCGAAGACAAGAAAAATTATTTGGAATGGGTTTGTCTGAAGGCATTGGGAGCATGGGGCATGGGGCGAGGAGCATGGGGCTTAAGGCACGGAGGTGGTTTCAATGCATATCTCATACTTCTTTGCAGATTAGGGGAAAGAACTGACTTTTATTAGTAAACATATCAAATACCATACTACCTTTGTGGAAATTCATCTTATTTTGTTGTACTTCTAAAGCATAGATAACAAGTTAAACCTCAAAATCAGCATAAATAAATAATATGAATGCAATGCCATGCACTGCAATATTTTGAATATGTTATCAGCATCAGTAAAAACCTTAACCAACATCAATATCTAAAATTTTAATCATGAGAAAGCTAAAAATTACCCTTATCATCTATTTGTTTCTAAGTTCATTCAATTTAATTGCACAGGATAGTATTCAAGTTCTCAGAGTCATTGACAGATCCTCATTTGGTCTGGGTGGAGGACTCGATTTTGGCGGGTTAGGCGCCAATATGTTGGTATATCCGGATAAAAACATAGGTGTATTTGGTGGAGTAGGTTATGCACTTGGGGGTATCGGGTATAATGCAGGAGCAAAAATCAGGATTATTTCAAAAAAGCATGATACTGATCCCTATGCACTAATCATGTATGGTTACAATGCTGCCATTAAGGTGACAGGTGCAAGCCAGTACAACAAATTGTTTTATGGCCCGTCAATTGGATTTGGGATGGATTTTCATTCCAGACGAAAAAATAGAGGTTACTGGTCTATGGCTTTGTTGGTTCCCATCCGTAGTTCAGCTGTGAACGACTATATGGATGATCTGAAAACCAATCATGGCGTAGAATTTAAAAATGAATTGCTACCTGTTGCTTTTTCGTTCGGATACCGGTTTGTCCTAAAGTAATTTTTTGCTGAACAAAGGGATTACATCTTCTTCACAGGAAAGACTCCTTTGGTACAATTTCTTAACGAACAGTCAATATTTAGTGATAGAAATCATTAATCAGCGTGTTTTCATACTTTTGCACTGGTAATTTACCGTTCAGAAGACGAATGACAGAAAACAGAACTATAACAGCACAAGAAGGAATACTGCCCGATAAAAAGCGTATCCGCATGGCGGTAGCTCTTGTTTATTTCAGCATGGGATTGTGTTTTTCGTCCTGGGCAAGCCGGATACCCGATATTAAAACCGCACTTCATCTGAATGATGCCCTGTTTGGCAGCATCCTGTTTGCTTTGCCGGTCGGACAATTCCTGATGATGCCCTTCTCGGGGAAATTGGTTACCCGTTTTGGAAGTCATAAAGTGTTGCTTTTCGCGCTTCCTGCCTATACGATTTGCCTGAGCAATGTGGGTTTGGTGCAGGCGGGCTGGCAATTGGCCATAGCCTTGTTCTTATTCGGTTTGACGGGCAACATGTGCAACATTTCAATCAACACACAGGGAATAGGAGCCGAACGCCTGTATGAGCGCCCTATCATGGCTTCGTTTCATGGTGGATGGAGCCTCGCAGGCTTTACCGGTGCATTGATCGGACTGGCCATGATTAACCTGAAAGTGCCCCCGTACTGGCATTTTGTTACTGTAATCCTGATTGTGTGGACAATCGTTTGGATCAACTATCCATTCCTGGTGAGAAGTAAACCAGTAATCCCTTCAGGAGAAACACAACGGAAATTCTTCAACAAACCCGACAGTGTGCTCCTCCAGCTTGGTATCATAGGCTTTTGCAGTATGGCCAGCGAAGGGGCCATGTTCGACTGGAGTGGGATTTATTTCAAGGATGTGGTACAGGCGCCGCATTCGCTGATCATCCTGGGCTATACTTCTTTCATGATCATGATGGCCACAGGAAGATTCGTAGCCGATTACTTCATTATGAAGATAGGACGTAAACGATTATTGCAGATATGCGGTACAATGATATCCACGGGTTTGTTTACCGCAGTTATTTTCCCTTACCTGATTCCTTGTACTGTCGCATTTATGCTGGTGGGTCTGGGAGTTTCGAGTATTGTTCCAACGGTTTACAGTGCAGCAGGGCGTCATGGCAAAGTACCTGCCGGTATAGCCCTTGCAACAGTATCGAGTGTTAGCTTTCTCGGCTTCCTGATGGGACCACCACTGATTGGATACATTTCCGCAGCTGCCGGTTTGCGTTATTCCTTTGCCGTAATCGGGATTTTTGGCATAGGCATTACCCTTTTGGTTTCAAGAATCAAGTTGCTAAACAACTAGGAAAGAAGAAAGAGGAAAGAGGAAAAGGAAAAAGTAATTGGGAAAGAGGAAAAGGGGAAAAATCATTGGTCATTAGTCATTAGTCATTTGGAAAGAGGAAAGAGGAAAAAGGAAAAGACAGATTATGAACGAACAGGTTCGTAATTCAAAATTACAACTCCCATGGATGTTGTTTGTGATTTGATTAGTTTCAAATTATGATGATCTTTTAGTCCTTTGAACAGGGGCAATCCATTTCCCAATATAATAGGTGGAATCAAGAGATGGTATTCATCGATCAGATCAAGATTCACGAAAGTTTGAACGATATTGGCTCCGCCATAAAGTATCAGGTTTTTCTCGTGCGTTTGCTTTAGCCGGTTGATTTCTTCGGTGATGTTTTCACTCACTACAGTAACATTCGGCCATTCAACAGTTGAGAGTGTTTTAGAAAAGATGATTTTCGGAAGTTTGTTTATTCTCTCTCCTATTTCATCCGGGTGAGTGGGCCAGTAGTCCAGAAATTCTCTCGACATAATCCGCCCTAGTAAAATAACCTGGGACGAATCCAACAGATCGACTACATACTTGTTGGTTTCTTCATTGGATGTCTTAAAGATCCAGTCCAATTCTCCCTTTTGATCTGTAATAAATCCATCCAGGGAGGTACATATCTGTAAGATTACTTTGCCCATTTATTCTTTTTTATAGGTGTGGCTAATCATCCACTTCACCCCAAACTGATCGGCAAATGCCCCATAATAAGCTCCCCAGAAGGTATCTGCAATTGGCATCTCTATCTTTCCTCCAACCGATAATTTGTCATATAACTTGTCGGCTTCTTCTTTGCTGTCAAGTTCAACATAAATGTTAAAATTATTGCCGACAATCAGTTTATTGCCAAGCGCTTCAAATGTATCGGAGGCCATCAGTAAAATACCGTTATCAATTGGTAAAGCAATGTGCATAATTTTATCCTTCAATTCAGGAGGAATATTTTCCATACCAGGAATGTTCCTGAAGCGTTCAATCGATTGAAATTCGCCTCCAAATACCGATTGATAAAAAGTGAATGCCTCTTCAGCATTTCCGTTAAAAACTAAGTACGGATGAATCGTTTTCATATTGAAGGGTTTTTGGGTTGATAATTAACACTTTGTTTGGACTATTTTGCAGCCAACATAGCTTTGTAACGATCCCGGTAATAATAAGCCAGAAACAAGTCGCCAATTAGAAGTAAAGCGGCGAGTGGTATTCCTGAAGGCATCAGAAAGATATGGAACATCAAAATGTTCAGTATGATCGGAAAGATAACTACTGCAGCAAGTGAAACAAATCTTCCGGAGAGAAATGCAATGCCACAAAGGAGTTCAAAGACTTTCACCGTTGGCATAAGGTAAACCGAGGCGACAATTCCGTCATTGAAAATTTTCACATTCCCTGTTGCCTCTGGTTCATGCATCAGTTTCAGGAAATAACTGATTGATGCAAATGCAAACATCAGTCCCATCAGAGTTCGTACAATTATTACTGCAATTTTCATAGTCTTTATTTTTATAATGAATGTTTGTTTGTCTGAATATGTCAAAGAACTGGTTTCTCCAGATATTCTTTCAGGGAAGTACCAATAATCATAGTCCATCCTTCTGCAAAATTCTCTTTGGCCAGATCCGGATTGTCTGAAGGAAAGGTTTCCAGGCCTGCGTGGGTCAGTTTTAGCCTTGTTTGAGTACCTTCGTCAAAGAGTTCGAAGGTAACCAGTGTTTTTCCGGCATAGCCTTCATATCTCCATGAATAGGCTATTTTCTTGCCTGTAATCACTTCAATGATTTTGCAGATATGCTTGTATTGCCTTTCATCGGAAGGACCTCCCATAAACTGAAATTCTACACCAGGTTCAGGTTTAAAATCAGGAAGATCGAAATACCAAAGTTTCATTTCATCCGGATGGGTAATGGCATTCCATACCCTATTCATGGTTACGGGATAAGTACGCTCAATCACAATTGCTTCGTTACTACTCATTTTATTTAATTTTATTTCTCCATAAGGTTTTTCAGCTTTAACAGTCCTGTTTCGAAGTCCTTGCCAATCATTTTCTCCATATTCACAAACAGGAGCATCAGGTTCATCGGGAACTTCATCTTACTGTCGAAGCCCCAGGCGACCATGGTTCTGTTGTTTGACACAGAAGTAGTCTTCATGTAGGCATTTGCTACCCCGGCAAAGGGTTTGATAAAACGAATCTCGTAGTCGATGCGATCGCCTTCGATGATTTTCTTAATTTTCTGTTCTCCTTTACCCACATTCTTATCGTTGCTTTCCCAGGCCGACACAAAGCCCGGAGTACCGTCTATTCCTCTGTATTCCTTTTTCATATTGGGGTCCATCAAGGCCCATTTGCTGAAGTTGTCCTGATTTTTCAATCGTTTCAGATAATCAAAAACATTCCCCTTAGGCTTGCTGATAATGATATCACGCTCAACGGAATATTCTTTTTTCACAAAAGCTGCTATAATCAGCAACAAAACAACAAGGCACAAAACCCCAAATAAAACAGTTAAAATAATATTCATAACAATCTGGTTATATATATTTAAATTCACTTATCCGAAGTATTCCAATACTTGTAAGTGGCTCAATAACAAAAACCATGACTGAATTGTTGCATAACAGATAATTCTTTCGTCTTTAAAAGTATAATTCTAACAGCACTGTACTTGTAACTTTTTTGTTACGATTAGTATTGTTTGTTGAAATCAGGCGATCTATAGATGGGTTTGTAACTATTTTTGCCTGAATACAGGATTAAAAGTTTTAAGATGACATTGAAATACGGAGTAATCGGGACAGGGGCATTGGGAGGATATTACGGCGGATTGCTGGCGAGGGCAGGGCAGGAGGTTCATTTTTTGTTCCGAAATGATTATAAACATATACTGAAATACGGGCTACAGATTGATTCGGTTAATGGTAATTTTCATCTGAATGAAGTAAAGGCCTATTCTGATGCTCAGCGGATGCCTGTTTGCGATGTTATCCTGGTTTGCCTGAAAACTACAGGCAATCACTTATTGCCTGAGTTAATAAAACCCCTGCTTCACCCCAAAAGTGTAGTTATTTTGTTACAGAACGGACTTGGACTGGAAGAAGATCTTTCGGATCAGCTTCCTGAAGTTGCTATTGCCGGAGGATTGGCCTTTATCTGTTCCAATAAAGTCGGACTGGGGCATATCAAACACCTCGACTTTGGGAAACTGATTATCGGTTCTTACAATGTCCCTGATCAGGAAGTCCTGAATCTGGTTGTTAGCGATTTTCAACAGACTGGAATATATGCTGAATATGCGCCGGACCTGAAGTTTGCACGTTGGCAGAAGCTGGCATGGAACATCCCGTTCAACGGAATGACTGTCGTTTTGAATACGACCACTGAACGGCTGATGGTAAATGAACATACCCGTCAGCTTGCTCTGGAAATGATATTGGAGGTGATCCATGGAGCCAATGCCTATGGTGTTGATCTGAAGGAATCGCTGGCCCAACAGATGATCGACATGACCATCCAAATGAAGCCTTACGCCCCGAGCATGAAGCTGGATTATGATCATCGCCGGCCAATGGAAATTGAATATATCTACTCCAGACCGATTCAAATTGCCAAAGCTGCAGGCTTCAATATGTCGAAGATCTCGGTACTCGAAAAGCAATTAAGGTATATTGAGGCCTATCGGCTGGAACAATAGAATTCATAAAAACAGGAAACAGGAAACAGGAAACAGGAAAAGGGAAACAGGAAAAGGGGAAAAGGAATAAGGAAAAGTCACTACCTGCATTACACAGGCGGTTATGACTTTTCCCTTTTTCCTTCCTCCTTTTTCCTTGATTTCTTCTAATTCCTATCAAAATATTTAGTATGAAGTAAATCATGCGACAAATGGCTGAGCGGTTGTTTCAGAAACTCCTCATAGATCTGAAGCACTTCAGGGTTCTCGTGCGATTTGCGTACTTGTTTCCCTTCATCTTCCGAGTAGATGGCCTGGATACGTTTTTTCCTGATCTCATTGGTAGTAAATCGCGGTTGTCCGCCACCGCCAATGCATCCTCCCGGACAAGTCATTACCTCGATAAAATGGAACTCTTCCCCGACCCGCATGGCTTCTATTATTTTCTTTGCATTGCCCAAACCATGAGCTACGCCAACCTTTAATTCAACGCCTTCCAGGAAACTCCAGGCAGGCAGGCATCCCTCAATCTTCAGAGATGCCTTTTTGACGCCTTCCAAACCTTCAACAGGTAGCAAATGCAGGTTCTTTACAGGTAATTCACGACCTGTTACAATCTGGTAGGCCGTACGTAAGGCGGCTTCCATTACGCCGCCGGTATTGGCGAAAATATCGGCTGCACCTGACCCATTGCCCATGGGTGAGTCCATCGTTCCATCTTCCAGTGACCTGAAGTCGATACCCGACTGTTTGATCATACGGGCCAGTTCACGGGTAGTTAATACATAGTCGACATCCTGAAATCCGCTGTCGTTCATCTCGGGACGCTGACACTCAAACTTCTTGGCTGTACAGGGCATCACTGAAACGACTACAATATCTTTCGGATCGACCCCTGCTTTTTTAGCATAGTAAGTTTTGGCAACGGCCCCAAACATCTGTTGCGGTGATTTGCAGCTTGAAATATTGTCCAGTATTTCAGGATAGAAATATTCGGCATATTTAATCCAGCCGGGAGAGCAGGAGGTAAACTGGGGTAGAGCAACCTGTTGCTTATCCACCAGGGCAAGTTTGAGCCGGGTAAGCAGTTCTGTTCCCTCTTCCATGATGGTCAGGTCGGCAGCGAAGTTGGTATCGAATACGCGGTCGAAACCAAGGAGCCGGAGGGCAGAAGCCATTTTGCCCGTTACCAGGGTTCCGGGTTCATAACCGAAGCACTCGCCCAGGGCTGCCCGAATAGCAGGAGCGGTTTGCACCACAACAAACTTGGTTGGATCTTCAATGGCCTCCCATACAAAGTCGATATGTTCTTTCTCCGTAATAGCACCTACAGGACAAATCGCCGCACACTGGCCACACTGTACACAGACCACTCCATCGAGGTGCTGATCGAATGCAGGGCCTATTTTTGACTCAAAACCACGTCCCTGTGCAAAGAGTGATCCTACTCCCTGTATTTCGTTACAAACAGTCATACAGCGACGGCATTTGATGCATTTACCCGAATCGCGCACCAGGGCAGGGGTACTGTCATCGATAAATGTTTTTAGCGTTTCACCTGGGAATGCAATTTCCATGATACCCATTTCGGTAGCCAATTGCTGCAATTCACAATCCTCGTTTCGCACGCAGGTCTTGCATTCACCACAATGTTCTGAAATCAGCAGTTCAACGACAAACTTGCGTGCCTCGCGAACACTCTTTGAATTGGTGGTGATCTTCATTCCTTCGGCAACGGGAGTTGTACAGGATGCTACCATATTTCGGGCGCCCTCCACATCGACCATGCACACCCTGCATGCCCCCTTTGGAAGTTGATTTTCGACATGGCACAGAGTGGGTATCTTGATTCCGGCTTTTGCCGCTGCATCAAAGATAGAGCTGCCTTCCTCTACATTAACTATCTGTTTATTAATATATACTGTTGTCATCATTTAGAATTTAGTATTATTTACTTCCGTAATCACACCTGAGGCATCTTCTTGCTTGCCGAATAGCTTCGCCTTCGGGCCACACCAGCTCCACCTCGTCGAAGTTGTGCATACGCCGTCCGGCACTTAGCATAACCATGTGTGATCGTGGGTACTTGGCAGGATCGGCTTCAGGATCAAAGAAGGTATCGTTATGCTTTTCCTTGCGCCAGAAGTCGTGTTTCTCACCTGACAGGAAAAGGTCAATTCCAACTGCAGCCCTTTCACCACCTGCTACAGCCTCGATAACCGATGAAGGGCCGGTGGCAGCATCACCTCCTGTGAATATCCATGACTCCGAAGTTTGCCCGGTTTGCTTGTCACATTTGAATTGCGACTTACCGGTTAAAACCAGTTGGATTCCATCTGTAATCTTCTCCACATTTAGTGTTTGTCCGGTAGCCACAATGATCTGGTCCGCCTCCATGGTGAACGATTCATCACTTTCAACGGGTTTGCGCCGACCGCTTGAATCAAATGATCCCAGCTTCATGCGTACACAGAACACTCCTGAAACCTTACCGTTTTCAGTTAGTATTTCCTTAGGATTGGTGAGGGTGAGAAGTTCAATTTTCTCCTGAACTGCCGCATCAATTTCTTCGGCCCATGCTGGCATTTCTTCCTGTGTACGGCGATAGACGATACTAACTTTCTCAGCACCCAAACGAACTGCGGTGCGTGCAGCATCGATGGCTGCATTTCCACCCCCAACCACAATGATTTTCTTACCAACAGGAACTGATCCTCTCAGGTTATAAGTCTGTAAGAATTTCAGTGCATCAACCACGCCTTCACTGTCGATGCCGGGAATTTTGGGTTTCATCCCTTCGGGATTACCAACACCGATAAAGACAGAATCGTATCCTTCCTCTTTTAAGGAAGAAAGGGTGAAATCAATGCCGAGGCTTTTTCCCGTCTGGATATCGACCCCCATATTTTCAATCATACGTATCTCACGTGCAAGTATTTCCCTTGGAAGACGGTATGCCGGTATGGTTTGAACCAACATACCGCCTGGGCGCTGTTCTGCCTCAAATACTTTGGGTTTATAGCCTAAACGGGCCAGAAAGTAAGCACAGGAAAGACCTGCAGGCCCGGCACCGATGATGGCAATTTTCTTCTGACTATTAATAGCATTCTCACGCATTTCTGGGAGCTGTATGGTGATCTCCTGATCAACCATAAATCGTTTCACGCCCCGGATGGATACTGACGAGTCGAGTGTGGCCCTGCGGCATTTGTCTTCGCAGGTATGAAAACATACCCTGGCACAAACAGCAGCAAACGGATTACGCTCGCGGTGCAGTTTTAGCGCTTCGGCATATCGTTTTTCACCCGTCAGGGAGATAAAGCCAGGAACATCAACTCCTGCAGGACAAGCGCTCTGACAAGGTGCTCGCACCAGTTTGGCACAAACCCCTGCTTCGCACTTGTGTTCCATGATATGCATCTCGTATTCATGCCTGAAGTATCTCAGTGTTGAAAGTACAGGATTCGGAGCCGATTGTCCTAATCCGCACAACGAAGTCTTTTTGATCCAGTGCCCAAGTCGCTCCAGTTTCTCTATATCTTCTGGAATTCCATGGCCTGTAGTAATCCGATCCAGTATCTCGTACATGCGTTTGGTGCCGACCCTGCAAGGTGTACATTTCCCGCAGGACTCTTCGGTAACGAACTGTATGAAGAATTTGGCCACATCAACCATACAGGAGCCTTCGTCCATGACCACTAACCCTCCTGAACCCATGATAGCGCCCAGCTCGTTCAAAGACTCGTAGTCGAGGGCTACGTCCAGATGTTGTTTTGGGATACATCCACCTGAAGGACCACCTATTTGCGCAGCTTTAAAGGGTTTCCCGCTGCTGGTACCCCCACCGATATCGTAAATCAAGTCTCCCAGGTTAGTGCCTACAGGAACCTCAAAAAGTCCTGAGTTCTTGATTGCACCGGCAAGTGCAAATATCTTGGTACCCTTACTTTTGCCTGTTCCGAATTGTGCAAACCATTCACCGCCTTTTTCAATGATTGACGTCACATTGGCAAATGTCTCCACATTGTTCAGGACAGTAGGCTTTCCCCACAATCCTGCGGTAGTTGGGAAAGGTGGACGTGGACGAGGTTCGCCCCGTTTCCCTTCAATGGAAGCCATCAATGCAGTCTCTTCACCACAAACGAAAGCACCTGATCCCATGCGGATGTCCAGATCGAAACTGAAATCTGTACCCAGGATGTTTTTCCCAAGAAGACCCATCTCACGGGCATCGTCCATGGCTTTTCCCAGTCGCTCAACGGCCAGGGGATATTCGGCACGGACATATACAAAACCTTTGGAAGCACCAATGGTATAAGCGCCAATGATCATTCCTTCGACCACACTGTGGGGATCGCCCTCCAGTATGCTTCGGTCCATGAATGCGCCGGGGTCGCCCTCATCGGCATTGCACAGTATATATTTTTGATCGGCAATCTCTTTCTTGGCCAGGTTCCATTTCATGAAAGTTGGAAAACCTGCACCTCCGCGTCCACGTAAACCTGATGTTTTCATCTCCTCGATTACCTGGTCAGGAGAAAGCTGAGTAAGCGCTTTTCGAAGCGATACATAGCCTCCTGAGGCGATATAGTCGTAAATGCTCACTGGATCAATGGTTCCGCAGCGTTTAAGTACAATCTTCCGCTGGTGGCTGAAGAACTTGATGTCAGAAGCTTTCGGGATGGGCTTACCATCTTCGTCACTGTGATGCAAGAGTTTCTCTACCGGTTTTCCTCCAAGCAGATGTTCATCAATAATGGAGTCGATATCAGCCAGCTGAATGTTTTCGTAAAAGATACCTGACTTTTTCATCAGAATAACAGGACCTTTGGAGCAAGGCCCCAGGCAGCCGGTCCCTTTGACCATGAATTTGCCTGAAAGACCGCGTTCTTCCAGCTTTTCGGTCAGTTGGGTCCTTACGTTCAGCGAGCCACAGGCAATGCAGCCACCGCCCGTACAAACCTGAATAATCTCTTTATAATGGTTGTATTGCTCGGATTGTTTTTCCGATAAATCCTGAAAGTACTTGTCAAACTTCTCAGGAGAATCTAGTTTATACATAATGGATTTTTGCTATTGTTACTCAAAACTATTCAATATTTCACTTACCCCTGTAGGTTTTACCCGCTGAAAGGTTTGGTCGCCTACCATGACAACGGGGGCAAGTCCGCAGGCTCCAAAACAGCGTCCTACTTCCAGCGAGAATTTTTTATCTGGGGTGGTCCCACCGATACCAATGTTAAGTTCTTTTTGGAGTGCTTTCAATACATCTTGTCCACCCCGAACATAACAGGCTGTTCCCAAACACACCCGAATGGTGTATTTACCTTTTGGTGTAGTAGAAAAGTAGGAGTAAAATCCAACAACTCCTGCCACTTCGCTGTAAGGTTTCTTCAGTTCTTTACTGATTATCCGAAGTGCTTTTTCTGGAAGATACCCAAAGAGGTTTTGTGTCGTTTGCAAAACGGGAATAAGCGCTCCCGGTATAGTTCTTTGCGATTGAACGATAATCTTAAGCCGTTCGTAAAGCTCATCCTCATGAACTTCTCCGCAATTACAGCTGGCGATTTGGGGTTTTAGTTCGGTCATAATAATTATTGGCTGGTTGATATTTTTACTTTTCGAAAAATACAAATAAATAGTCTAAAAAACTGATATTCTTTTACAGTAAATCGAATCTAAATACATGTTGTACAATAACCTATGGAGTTATCTATATAATTGATATATGTCATATATATAGTTGTTTTAAATGAATATTCAATTCGCGATTACCTGTAATAAATTGTTAATTAATTACTTCGTGATATTTTCCCTGTAACTGCCATGAAGTATGTTTTTTTGCCTGAAAGTTTTTATCTTTACCCATCAAATGCATTCTGGCCAAAGTCTGACGAAAGGATTCAGAACTGAACCCATTGACTATAGGCGGCAATTTTCTCTCCATTCAGATGTTTTTCAGAAAATCAAAAAACCTGCTTTCGTCTTACACGGAAGGTACCCGAGAGGGGATTGAGTAGGGTTTGCGCTTCATGAATTAATCTATGATTGATTTGCAACTGTATTAAGATTTAGATATTAGTATAGTTATAGATCAATCATAGTACAGATATATAAAAGGAATACCCTCCCGATACCCTCCCGATACCTTCCCGATCCCCCCGCAAATCCGCACCGGCTTACAATGGCATTTCTCCGATCAGTTACTTTAACGGATGATCTTTTCACAGTCAGGCATTTTGAAAGGGCATACAGGTGGGTGATTTCCACAGAAAAAATGAAACACTAAAATATTTAATCTATAAATATTTCTCCTTTTTATAATGGCGATATCCCTGAAGTATTCATTATTGATATAAAGCAAAAGCGTTAGATCGGAACATGTCCAACCTAACGCTTTTGGTATTTTTTAAGTCACTTGCCTGCAATTATTGAATAGTCAGCCGGGTGCAAATTGCTTTTTCGTTTGTGGTTACTTCAAGTAAATAGATTCCAGAGGAAAGGTGGTTGGTATAAGGTATAACATTTACAGCATGTGCAAGTTTCTTTTCTTCTATAAGCTGACCGTTTAAATTCATGATTCGCATCCGGGTGAAAGGTTCCGCGCAAGAAATTGTGAGTTGTGTCTTTGCCGGGTTTGGATATACTTTTAGCTTTGCGGGAATGGATAAGCTTTTCAGGTTTGACGTGACTTCCTTTAGTCCGCCAATAAACCTGAACGATTTCAATTGAAATAATTTACCGGTTCCAGCGCCCCTGAATTTCAGGTAAATATCGTGCCGGCCAGTTATTTCAGGAACATCAACAGTGAAAGCTTGATAGGTGCTCAGACTGCCGGTAGATGAGATATTACATTCAGCAATTTTCACACCGGTCTGCATGGAGTCGAGCCATACCTCAATCACTGCGGAAGAAAGCACAGATGATGCTGTTGCTTCAAACGAACCCAGGTGAACGGGATAATTCACATCCCCAAATTCGATTCCGGCATACATCGCCCAATCGCCGGTATGAATCTGATCGAGAAAACTCACTCCTGAAACGGGTGTACTTCTGGTCGTCCCCCATTGATTGGCAGAACTTTCGGCATAAGTTAAATTGTAAGCTTCGCGGTAAATGTACAGGTCAAAGTCGGCTGCACTGCCTTTCACATACAAGCCTTGTCGGTTACCTGTCCATGCATTGTAATCGGACTGTTGTATGTCCATGCTTTTTATATCTATTGACTGACCTACCTTAATCCAATCGTAGCCGTTTGAACTTGACCAGGCTATCAAGGCATGATTGATCCTTACCAACTTCAGCCAGATGACAGTACCCGATGTATCAGGAACTTCGTAGGATATCGCCCCAAAACTAAACCGGATCACTTTCCCGCCGGCACTGTTTGCAGAACTGCATAAACTGGCAGACAAAGTCTCAAGACCGGTGATGATGCGTATTCCGGCTTCATCGGTTGTCGCTTTTGGCTTAAAATCGAGACAGGTAATCAGAGAATAATTGTGCTCGGCATCGGTTTTTATCAGCATGTTTTGCTGGTTTTTGGGCGACAATCTTAGCCATCCGGGACGGGCGGTCAGCGAATATGGGATGATTGGTGAATAGCCCAACAGCGACCACTCAGGATTTAATGTCGGGGAGTCGAAAAAGTCGGAATGGGGAACCATCCAGGGAATTCCATCTGAAGACAATTTTGGTGCCGTCAGAGGTTCGTTGATCGGATAGTCGGCAACAGGTTTCCCGGCAGCATTGTACCTGACCTGACTCAGCAGACCTTGTCGGCCAATGCCTTGCCATTCGCCACTGCCAGCAGTTAGGTATGAATGATAAATCACCCATGAGGTACTGTCGTTGAGCATGATAACCGGTGAGCAATGGTTCGGACCCTGAAAGAGTGACTGCGCTTTTTTAGGATCGGCCTCGTTAAACAGATCACCAAGGTATTCCCATGAAGCCTTGTCTGCAATCAGTTGTTTACTTCGAAATACTTTCTGTCCACCGCCTGCATTGATTGCAAACGAATAGTAATAATATCCCCTGTACTTCCACATAACAGGCCCTTCGGCCCAGCCATAAGGATAAGCAGGTGCAGGATTAATCCATCGCAGATCAAGAATTTTGCCTTTGGGCTGACCATCGGTTCCCAGCTGTATTATCCAGTTGTTTTCCTGTCCGTTTTTAATCATCATGTACCAGGAACCATCATCGTCAACAAAAATGGAATTGTCCATTCCCAGACCGGGAACTGAAGTGGGGCAGTTTACAGTTTTAGGGGCGCTCCAGGGACCTTCGGGCTTGTTGGCTGTAACAAAGTACATGGTAGCAGGATGACCGAAGAAATCCCAGTATTTGCCTCCATAATACACCAGATGACCACCCCAGCAACCTTGTCCGGGGTCTTTACCATACATGGACCAGGTGGCACTCACCGGTTGGGCAATGGCTTTCCAGTGCACCAGATCGGTTGAATGGTAAATAACCGGTGTCGGACTGAATGATGAACCTGTGGTGTAGAAATCGTTGCCAACCCGTGTAAGTGTCGGATCGGGGTGATCGCCCGGAATCACTGGATTCATATAGGTTGTGACCGAGGTGTTTTGTGCATAGAGGAATCCTGAAATGATAGTTAGCAGGATGCTGAGGACAATGATTCTTAGATATGTCATTCGTGAATGTGATTTATTTTAAGATTTGAAATTTGAGTTCAATCCGATCAGCAGATCAAGCTTTACATATCAATGGTTTGAAATCTGTAACTCGAATGGTTGTTTATGTCTGGTACTGCAATCAATGAGCTATTCAACCAATAGTTTTGTTGACTTCCGTCGGTTATTTTGATAGATATTGAGAATATACATCCCTTTTCCAAGGTTAACATTCAACTGTTTATTGCCTGAGACAGGCTGATCAAAGACTTGTTCGAAGACCTTATTCCCGGCCAGGCCAACAATCTCAATTCGATTAAATTCAAAATCAGGACTGTCAATAGTTATGTTGCCTTTGGTCGGATTTGGAAACAGCATGAATGATGGTTTTTTCAGAAGTGACATTCCCGTTGGGGTCGGTAAAGAATCGCTTGTAACCAAAAGGTAAGTCACAGACATAGCTGGAGTACTGAATTTAATTTCACCGTTTACACGGGTGGCAACAGCCTTTACAGCTGTATAGTTATCAGGACCACCTCCGTCGCCTGAAGGCCCCTCTACATTCACATATACTTTACGCGAGAAATTTCCATTATCAGTTCCTCCGGTTAAAACGTAACGGTAGTAACTTCTTGGGTTTGTGAAATTAGTCATCTGTAAACTTATCGTTTGAGGTACGGTACCTTTATTCACAATGACTATTCCGCTTTGTCCCGAAGAAAATGAGGAAGCATAGGTTACAAGATTGGTTGAACCTGTAACTTTGGAACTGATCATCTGGTCGCCAAAATACTTCTGAAAATAATACATGTAAAAGAAGGGAGCGTGTGGGGTTCTTAGCGTCACGCCGGGTTCATCGCTTGAAGCAAATAAGCCCATATCGTCTCCATTTCCCCATCCATTCATTAAATCCCATCGTGTAGCTTCTCCATATTGATTTTTAATCAGTTCACCAAGCACCAATGCAGCGTGCATCCCGTTGACAAAGGATACATCCTGTTTGCCGCCAACTGCAAAAATGTTCCATTCAGTTAATGCCACAGGTATCGTATCCTTTTTTGTGAATGTTTTAAAGTCTGCTAAAACATAGTCTTTGTTGCTTTTCGTTTTTGCTGCGGAACTGAAGATTGTTGAAACAGTAGAATTTTCGTTATAGGGGGTATAATACGAGTGCACGATCAGGAAATCAGCTTTATCCACAATTTGTGGCATCATGCCAGCATTCCAGTTCTTCATTACATCATCGTACGATACGTAGGATTCCATAGTTACCACACCAATTTTAATTACAGATCCAACCTGGCTGGCAGCAACCCTCATCGAGTCGATAAAAACCCTGCAATGTTTGCCATACAAATCACCCGAAATTATTTCAGGTTGATTGTCCTTGTTCAAGGTCTTATCAATCTTATAACCAGCTTCCCAGCTTCCCATACATTCATTGCCAAGTTCCCAGTATTTGGTACGTCCCTTATCGTAACGAACCCAGTTAGCCGCATAATGAGCTGCGTTAGCTACTGGGTCGGCACTTGTTCCATAGCGGGCATAGCCGTAATTCACAACGATACAACCCGTAGAATTGGTTTTTTTCAGCAGGTCGTAATAGTTATCCAGCGTCATTGCCCAATTGGCCGTTGTCTTTCCCATATTTAAGACATCAATTGATATCGTGGAAGGGATATCTGTCGGTATTTTCCCTTCTGTTGCATCCCAGAAATAGGTATCCGATAGGCTTCCACCGGGACATCTCAGAATGTTCGGACTTAGATTCTGGATATTTTTCGTCAGGACGGCATCCGTGTTCATCTTCCCCGACCAGGGCACACTGTTGTTCCCATAGAGGTACTTGCTTACTTTTGCAATTTTACTATTGAAATCAACTGCAATACTGACGGTTGACGTGGCAACAGGCTGCTGAACATCCACATAGGCAGGACTAATACTGGTTTTGGGTTGCCAGTCATCCAGAAAGAAACCCTGCGGATTTTGTGCCTCTCCCAGATAAACCGTCAGGGTAAGGAATATGACGAATACAGATCGTTTCATTGGTTATTGTTTGATTGACATTCTTGTTTTTAATGTTATTTCATTTCAAAACAAATGGTTGGATCCAATGGATACCGGCCAAAGTTCTCTCCATAGATGGCCAAACCTCCAGGGAAAGAAGACTCAACCTCAAAGCGAACCTGCAGAACCTTTCCATCACTCTGCCTGATGATTGATGTCGGGACAGTAGCTTCCACCAAATAACCATACGAACCGGCCTCCTTCAAAGTTTTATCATGCTTTTGCGAATTCCAGGAGAGAATTCCGCGGTGGTCGGCAGGATCGTCTTCCAGGTTAAAAGAGCCCACACAAGTGTTGTTTATGCATATCTTCACTATGCTTGGAAATTTCTTTTCGTCAGTCATTGGGTATGAATTGGGGTTCAGGCTGGGGTCATTTGTGCCTTTTCCGGCCATATAATCCCCACCAACAAGGTGAGCGCCCTTCTTATCTTTCCCAAACAATTGTTTGGCAGATAATTCAGCGATTATTCTTACTGAAGAAAGATCGTCAGCCTTTAAACCAGCCGGAAGGGCTACTTTATATTCGAAAAAGCCTGATCCGGCACCATTCACCTTTAATCCATCCAATACATTCCATTGTTTCAGGGACCATTTTGCGTTGGTAAAGGTGTTGGGGGCAAAACGAACAAGAGTGACCTGTTTCCCATTCTCCTGAATGGTTTGGTTTCGTGGTGATTGACCATCCGAAACTTTAAATGTTGTGAAATTACGCGCCAATACTTGACCTGAAAGTGTTTCCAGGCTCAAGCGCAATACGGCAACCGATTGTTTACCGGGCATTTGAATAGCTAATTTGCCGATATTCCTGGTCATCCATGGTGTGTAGGGAATATCTAACGAGTAGCTGGAATACACTTCAAACCGCCCCAGATTATCCCAACCGCACAATTCGGCCTTAATAATCATATTTGTTGCAGCAAGCTGATCAGTCAATGCTGAAAGATAAACCGGAACATCAATCCGTTGTGATGTCATTACTGTTTTACAGAGGTCGCTTCCTGTGCTGATATAATAAGGGTTGTGGAGATCGTTGAGTGTCATACCCGGCATCAATTCTTCAATTCCAGTGAATTTGTGTGTACGATCGTATCGATAATATCCGTTCCATTCATTGATTACATCGTGATGTTCGGTGTAAAGCCAGCCGCATATTTTAGGGTGCATTCGGAATTCATTCATCATGATGTGGTAATCCCAGCTCCAATCTACGTCTCCGGTGCTGCCTTCATAGCCCCAGACATTGCCGCATTCGCTGTTCAGCATGGGTTGGTTTCCCTGCTTATTTCCGCCAATGAAATTCCAGGTTGACCCCGGATAAGTATTGGCAACGGTTTCATCGAGCATTTTCTTCCATTCATAACCGGGCAGGTAGGCATGCCAGGAGTTTAAATCAGTCACCACATGGTCGTTATTACAGGCTGAGTTGTCTTCGATTAACCGGCTTTGATCGAGGCTTTTTGCTTTTTTGTACATGTCGGCTACCCACGCCTGGGTGTCAGGATAATAAGCACGTTTGCCGTCTCTTTTGGAGAAAAGACCCCAGGTTTCGTTGTATAAAATCCATGAAAAGATTGCCGGGTGATTGTAGTCGCGCCTAATCATACCGCGCATGGCGAATTCCGATTCTTTCTGCATGTCTGCATCGGGTTCACCCCAGGAATTGGGTACGTCGGCCATGATGAGAAGCCCAAGTTTGTCGGCCCAGTAAAGTTTCCGCGGAACTTCAACTTTGATGTGAATACGGTTGCCGTTCAGCCCGATTCGTTTGGACATCAGGATTTCATTCCGCATAAATTCATCGCTTGGGAAAGTGTAGAAACCATCGGGATGATAGGACTGGTCGAGTGTTAATTGCAGGTAAATGGGTTTATTGTTCAGGGCCACATAAGGGTAATCGCTTCCCGGAAGTTTGGTTACGCTGATCTTGCGCATACCGAAATAGGTAGATACCTTGTCCATATCTTTTCCATCGTCAACAAGTGAGACTTCGGTTTCATAAAGAAACGGATCGTCCAGGTTCCAAAGGTGAGCATTTGGAATGGCTATTTCGAACTGAGCAATTTGTTCGCCTTTTTTGATTTTGGCAGTAAAGGTTTGCACCTCACCAGTACTGAATTTTACATTGATTTCTGTGTTTTTACCGGTAGGTTGATTTAATGCAATTTCAACTTTAACCTTGTTGTTATCGATATCCGGGGTGAAATGAATCAAATCTAGATAGTTACTTCCTCGTGCTTCCAGATAAACGGTTTGCCAGAATCCTTTGGCATCGCCATACCCTTGTTTTCCGTAAAGTTTGAATGGGAGTGATGAGTCGTCTACTTTAAATACAATGTTTTGCTCGGTCCCCCAGCTTATATTTGGTGTCAGTTCAAATTCAAAAGGGGTGTAGCCGCCACGATTTGAACCGACCGGTTTGCCTGATAGCCAACCCGTTGTTGTCCAGTCGCTGGCGCCAACTACAACAAAGATTCTTTTGTTTTTCCAGCTTTCAGGAACTTTGATTTTGCGGGCGTACCAGGCAATGTCTGCTTCATTGGCTACTTCCGAAAGTTTACTTCCCCAGGGAAAAGGTACGAGGATTTTTTTTGTGAAGGAAGAAGGATTTTCGAACCACTTTTGGGTTTCTCCAATATTCTGCTTATCGAACATGAAATTCCAGTGGCCGTTGAGGTTAAGCCAGTCTGCTCGCATAAAATCAGGACGCGGATGCTCCGGTAAAGGAATATTTTCTCCCTTTGGATTCTGGCTATTTGCTGAAAAGATAAATAAAAAGCAAAAAGCAAATAGGAACAATAGGTTCTTCATGATGTTGATGGATTGATTTTTCAAAGATTATCTTTCAGGGTGGAGTTTATTTGATGTCTTTCAGAAACAAGGTTTTAGGATCGTTATAGAATTTCACAAAATCCTTTTCACTAGGGCAGCCTTTTGACGGTCCGAAAGGCGCGTCTTTGGCTTTGGATGTATTGGTTGGATTGCGCCATACCAATACATAAGAAAGAACGTAAGGACGCAAGGTTTCGAGAATTGATTTGGTCCACCATTCGGTATTTTTTGCAATAGGACCACCAGCTTCGCTTACTGCACCTATTTTGCCTTTATCTGCTGCAATTTTAGAAACAAGTTTGGCACAATTGCTAAGTGTTGCTGTGTATTCCGGTCCGCGGTC
The DNA here is from genome assembly GCA_002429385.1 of Prolixibacteraceae bacterium UBA6029. Taxonomy (GTDB): domain Bacteria; phylum Bacteroidota; class Bacteroidia; order Bacteroidales; family Prolixibacteraceae; genus Aquipluma. The sequence continues at coordinate 27,004 of DIZL01000062.1, forward strand.
GTAAAGATCGAAGGCAACCAGGTCAATCAGGTCATCGCCGGGATAACGTTCCAGGTATTCTTCAGTCGTGGTGAAACGGTCAGTTGAATAGGCATACAGCAAGTTGTGGACGTTTCTTGTATTGCGTAAATAGTTCACGGTAAAACGCCATAACGATTTGTATTCATCAACTGTACAAAGGTTTTTCCCCCACCAGAACCAACTTCCGGTATGTTCGTGGTAAGGACGGAATAATATTGGAATTAATTCTCCCTGATTGTCTTTCAGGCTCAGCATAAAATCGGCAAGTTTATCCAGGTATTTCACGTATAAATCATGTTTCTCACCTCCGGGCAAAATGGAAGCAACGGTTTTCTTTGAAGACACATCCCAGGCTGATCCGCCGGTAAGTGCATTACGGTGGTGCCAGCTCAGGGTATTTATAGCGCCCATTTGATTGGCTTTGATAACTCCGGCGCGGATACGGTCGAAATAAACAGAGTCGAGGCTGTAGGCATCTCCAAGCTCAAGGTGCCCAAGTTCCCATCCAATAATACCAGGATAATCGCCGCAAACGTCTTTTACATCGGAGCGGCCTTCCTGGGAATACCAGCTTGTACCGTATGCCATATCATCCTGATGGCCAAACATCAGGCCTTTGTGCTGAAGATCCATCATTTTCTGATACAATTTAACAGCTTCGGGAGTTGCTTTCGGATCGGAAGGAAGTGGTTGTGCTGCAAAGGATGCAAACCCTGTGCAAAGCAACAGAAAAAGAAACAGGTTTTTCATGGTGTTGTTATTTAAGTTGTTAAGATTTTTGGTCATTCAATAGTCATTAAGTTGTCATTTAATAGACAGTCAATGGTCAATTAAATAGGGTGTTGTATTATTCGTATAGAGTTCAGGATATGTACTGGCATTACAATACAATCAGTCGTTATAAATATAAGTATTTACTGATTCCGGTTTAAGCTGAAATTTGACTTTCCCATTCTTTGTTTTTGATGCATTTTTCAATGTTTCCCAATTGTTTGTTTGAGTGGTTGAAGTTACATCAATCTTTTGTGAATTGAATCCTGAAACGTCAACACTTACAGGTGTTTTTTTCATATTGATGAGCTGTAAAACTCTTTTTCCATCCGGATGAATACCGCTGATTGCAAGTATTTCGGGATCAGAGCTTATGGAATGAACGATCTGGGTGCCGGTATTCAGAAAATCTACCTGATGCCGAGTTATGTAATAGGAAGGATACTTTTGCTGAATGTCGGCTGACATAATTTCATAATTGTATTGCCAGGTCCAGTAAAGAGAAACTTCGACTTCGGCATATTTCATCATACGGTGAGAGATTTTGGCAAAGCGAAGTGCATAATCCCAGCTCTTATTCATGTCTTTCACTTTCCATGACATGGCATCAAAACCCAGTTCGCTGCACCACACTTCCTTATTCCATGCTTTCCCGAAAGCGGCTACGCGTTCAAATTCGTTATCAGGCATCTTTTCTGACCACCAGCAATGAAAACTCAGGGGGCCAAGGTATTTCCATATCGATGGATCAGCCATGATCCTGGTTGCAAATTCAACGGTTCCCATAGTTTGTGCAGTGTCCGCAAGCAGAAATTTGGTTTTCAGTCCCAGTTCTTCGAATTTCTTTCCGGCTTTTTTCACAAAGGCAATGGTTGCCTCAGGTGAAAATATGATCTGGTAGCCACCATCTGATTCGTTGAATGAGAATTGATCGACTTCAACACCGTATTCACTTTTGGCTTTCTGAAAAAAGTCTGCAAGCATTTGGATAACCTCATCGTAGGCTTCTGGTTTAATGATTCGTTGTGCCTTTTTAGCAGGATCTGCCATGAAATCATCGGGTAAATCCCAAACAGAAATCGTAAAGTTCCTGACTCCGCAATCAGTTTTCATGTGTTTTAACTCTTCCATAACTTCAATGACCAGGGGTTGTTTGGTGAAACTTGCGCCTCGGTATTCTTCAAAAGCTTTGCCCCTGAATCGCATGGGAAGTGCCACACGAATATGAGTTGGCCTGAATTCACGCAATGTTTCATTTCCTATGGCATCGGCGGCATGATCGGAATAATTGGCCTGACAGTAATTGCCGCCAATGGAACTGATGATTTGTCGTTTTACCTCCGGGAAAATCTGAACAGTAGCTTTTTGTGAAAAGACTTCTGTACCTGAAATAAAAAGAAACAGGATTAAGATTTGAATAGTTAGTTGGTTGGTTTTCATGGTCGTTTAGGTATGTATGGATTTATCTTTTGAAAACTTTTATTGCGGTTCTGTTATCCAATTCCACGATATACGTACCGGCAGGGAATAAGGTGGTTGAAACAACAACGACATTATTCTCAGATTTAAACTTCTTCAGGCAAATCCCCAATTGATTATATATGGAGATTGTCTGGTTTGCTTCGGCTGTTTGAATCGTTAACTGATCGTTGAAAATAGTTGGATATACCCTTATTGTCCTATTCCCCTTGTTGAGATCATTCCCTGTATTTGTTACAGGCGTAATGTATGTTCTCAGATTAGGCATTTCATCCAAAGTCAGAACGTAATCACTGGCAAACATTTTCTTCCAAAGATCCAATGAGTTATATTTGCTGTCTTCCACGTAGCCGCCATACCAGGGCATATAATATGACCAGGCAGCGCCATCCTTTACAAGATTATCGACATCAGGAAATGAACCACATTCGCTGATCGTGACCATTTTTTTGCCTCCATAGCGTGTGGTCATATCATTAAACTCAAGAATTTGGGAACTGTGATCTCCGTCTTTATAGATATCCCGGCCAACAATATCGACATATTCATCGCCGGGATACCATGCGTCGTCATTGGGTTCATGCGTCCAGACCCAAATCAGGTTGTGAAGTCCATGGTAATTAACCATCCGGTCAAACATGATCTGATATAACTTTTTGCATGGAGCGGCGCCTTTTGCACCCCACCAGAACCATCCACCTGCAGCTTCGTGCAAGGGCCGCCAGATTACTGCGATCTTATTATCCTGTAATTTCTTTAACAATCCGGCGGTATAGTCGATGTCACTTAGCATGGCTTTGTATTCAGCTGAAGTCTCATCGAATATCTTTGAAATATCGAAGTTGGTATCTGTGGTGTAAAATGATTCCGTTTTACGCGAGGGGTCGCGCCAATGCCAGCACATGGCCGGGATGCCGTTTTGGTTATAATAAGTTTGGGCATCATTTCCGGGTTCCAAATCGTTATACCAGGTATATCCCCGATTAGTATGCATAAAATCAAGACCTACAAGTGCAGGTTTTTTCCCTGTATTGGTTTTCAGCCAGTTTACTTCATCCATACTGGCGAGGGTCATAGCTCCTGAAATGATCTTTTTGCCGTAATTATCCAATAGAAACTGGTATAACCGGATTGCTTCATTCGTTGGGTCAGGAGTTACAAGGGTCTTGTTAATACTGAACCGGGTCGAAGGATCTACCTGTTCAAATTCAATATAGTCGATGTTGATGTATCCCCATGATTTGGTTATGAGAATTTTGTGTGTTCCGGCGGCAAGTTTAACAAAGCTCACTACTTTTAATCTGATATAGTTGGCGTTTTGATCGGTCGAAAAGGTAACCGATGAACCATCTATAGAAAAGTTATTGGCCTTAAAACCTGCCGGTGAAGCTACCTGGATATATATATTATAAGTGCCTTCAGTTTCAACGTTAATATCAAAAGACAAATATCCCCCATTTTGAGCAACATAATATCCTCCTGAAGCTGCGCTGCTTGCCACTTTTGTTGCCCCTCCGGACAGTATTGCAGATTCGGCTTCAAACTTTTGACTGAATACATTCGATGTAATCAGAAAACAAAGGAGAAATAAATAAATTTTCATAAGTATCGGAATGAATAATTAAATCGTAAATCAATTTACCATTAGACCAGTTACAATTTACCTGTTTTAATCCCGATAACTATCGGGAGTAAATGGTAAATAATTAAATCATAAATCATTTTACTGATGAAATGTTTCGGAACACCGCTTTGGCTGTTTTTTTTGTATCATGAGAAGTTACAGCAAGTCCAAGATATATTTTTTCGGATAACTCCATCGTAAACGTGGTATAAGCCTTCCATGTTTTTCCATCCTGAGAAGTGAATCCGGTAAAGTCATTTCCTGCACGTTTCAGCCTGATCCACGTATTGGGATAATTAACAGGGAACTCGGGACTTCCGTCAGACTTTGCAGGATAAATAGCTTTCATCTCGCCATTTTTAACCTTACGGTACTGAAACTCAAACCCACCATTGTTCTTGTTACGCGCATTGTTATTCGGGAATACCTGAAAGAAGATATGACGGCTGTTGTCTGAGAGTTCTTCACGCGCCATCAAACCTGCTTTGGTATACAAGTTTGGTGCAGTAAGACTTTCAATACGGGCAGACAGATCGAAATCGCCGGTTTGTTCAAAATAGGAAAAACGAAATTCATCTTTCATTCCCCATATATCAGCACCGCCAGCAGTGATGCTAATGCCATCATTTATCAGATCGGTTACTCCTGAAAGATCAGGATTCCCAATATCTGTGCTTTTGAATTTCTTAGGTGAAATTGCTTTGTCTTGGGCGGAAAGTGAAAATCCTGCAACGATTAGAAGAATTAGTAATAATGATATGTTCTTTTTTAACATGGCTAAAATTGTTTCTAATGTTTCTATTGTTTGAGTATTGGTTATTGAGTATTAGTTATTGAGTATTGAGTATCGGATATTTTATTTCTATTGTTCCGTCTTCGGTCTTCGGACTTCATCTCCACATCTTTCTGATGTTTTGTGAACACATCTTTCATGTTCAAGAGCATTTTGCTGTGGTCCGAATCGGTCCAGCTCCATGCCTGTGCACCGGCATATCCGCGTTTATAGAGTTCATCATAAAGCAACAATTCATTTACACCAAAAGTGGTTTTAGGATGAAATTCGGTTATTGCCAGTGGTTTGTCCAACTGCCAATAGGATGCATCATGATGAAAGGGTGAACACTCAACTTTAGCCCAGTCATAATAATGCACCGTATAGAAGTCCAGTGTACCATCTTTGTCCCCGCCAGCTTCAATCAGGCGGGCATCTGTGTAGTAATTCTTGTTTTTTCCGCCAACATCCGAAGAGGCATAAAAACACCATGATCCATTGGTTACCTGTGCATTTGGATCTGTCCGGTGAATAGCTCCTGCACACAAATTGATGAACCGCTGAATGTCAGACATTGGAACATGGTAATTGAAATTCCAACCAAATTCGTTACTCATTCCTTCCGGTTCATTGAAGATTTCCCAGGCAATTATACCCGGATGCCCTTTCAGCGCTTTCACCATTGGGATTAGTGAATTATTGACATAGGATTTAGTGCCATCAGGATTTGAAAGAATATTTTTAGCCCGTCCGGTAACCACTTCGCCATTTTTCATACGAAGCATATCAAACGACCATAAACACAGTTCAAGGCCTATCTTGTTTTCCCATGCGACATCAAGAATGGCTTTTACATCGGCAATGGTACTTTCACCCGGTCCGGTTACGTTACCCGAGGCATCAAATTCAGGTGAATTGGCGCCTGTGGTATGCAACCAGATACGCATCGAATTTCCTCCGCTGGCATGCACATCGGCAAATATTTTGCGGAAGCCTTCAATGTTTGTTTCGCTTTTTGGACCAATATCATTGGCAAAATTAATCCAGGCAATGTTGGCGCCATTCAGGAAAATATCCTGATTATTGAATCTGATCCGGTCTTTTTTGTTTTGTGCAATACAGTTGACTGAAATCAAAAGCAGTAACAGAAGTATGTTGTTTTTTCGCATTTGGTTAGATTTTAGATAAATGTTTCTATTGTTTCTATTGTTTGAAATGTTTCTATTGTAGTTCTCCTGTCTTCCGTCTTTGGTCTACTGACTTCCATCTTTATTTTATACTATTGAATTACTATTTTTTCGGTTAATTGTTTGTTATTTGTTTTGAAGATCAAAAGGTAAGAATCTTTTGCCATACCCTTTACATTAAAATTGTACCGGTTCGAACCTGTATTAACTGTTTCATTCAGCAATTCTTTAACTGGCTGTCCCTTCATATTGCACAGGCTTAAATTCACTTTCGTAGAATCTTTCAGTGTAAATGTGATTGTTAACTGGTCGCCGACAGGATTTGGAAAACATCCAAATTTATCTTCTGTATTCCGGATAGCATTTGATGAAAGTACAATTTCATTCAGATCAAAACGAATAAACGATTCATTTGCAGGTCGGTTCACTTGCACCCATCCATCTCCCAATTCGATTATTGGGATTGGTTTCCCGGTTGTTTCGGAAAAAGCATGCCCAAGTTTCCATGTCATTTCCGAAGGTTTAAACTGAATGAGTTTCTGCGTTCCGATGAATGCCAGATGTAAGCCTTTTGCATCATTTTGCAAAAATATTGCGCTGGTAGTCTTTACTCCCTTGTACGTTTTTTCAATACCATAAGGGTTGATAAACAAGCGGTTTTCGATACTGGCAACAGCCAGGTCGGAATTGTTCTCGTTAATTCGAAAGACTTCCTGTTGGTTGTCATCCGAAGCATAAAATCCTTTTGACCCCAATTGCCTGGATTCGACCGTATGTGAAACTTTATCAAAGTTTACGGTAACTTTCCATCCACCTGAAAATTCGGTCTGTTGAATCATTCTATCAGTACTCAGAAATGTATGTTTAGTCATTTCTTCGAAGGCTATGTTTCGGGTAATGCTGCTGATCAGGTGATAGCTGGTTAGAAATTTTTCAAAGTTAGTGTTCCAGTAAGTACGGTTTGGTGGCATAAACAACGGCATGGAAGCATACAGAATATTGAACAGGTCTTTATCGTCCCATGAGAAAGGAACTTTTGAAACTCCATCACCTGTGTACCAGGTTGGAATGTGAACATCGTGATAAACCAATCCATGCAAAGGAACACGGGTGGCAGGATTGAGATTGTTTTGCCCATAGTACGCGCCAATAGTATCAATAGGGTTTGACCAATCGTATCCTGAGTTTACCTGTGGAAAAATAGACATTGTTCCTTCTCCATAATCGGACACCGGAAAAGCAAAATCACGGGCTTCCTCCACCCCTGTAACAAGTGAAAACTTGTTTTTAACTGTGTTCAGGGCGGCAATCCTTGAAAGGGCATCCATCTTTCGGGAAACAGGATGAACTGTTGAATAGCATTCTTTTAAGCCTGAAGCCATCTCAACATCAATAAAGCGATTATTGTAACGGTTCGTTGCAAGATCGGTCGTAATTTCCTTAATTGCCCAGCTCGAATGGGTTTGTGAGCATGTATAATAGCCTTGTAGCGGAGCTCCGTTTATATAGGCCAGCCAGCCTTCCTGCAGATTGCTGTCTTTTTTAACAATCACATCTTCAGGATATCCTTCACGTCTGTATCCTACGGCAGAAGGGAGTATATTGGCTGGGAATACATCGGTAAAAATATCATATTTGGAAGTCAAAAAGCCCTTGATATTCAAGGAATCAATCAGTTTTGAAAGTGAATTTTCCCATCCTGAAAGGGAAAACAAGGCCCGGTCCATACCACATTTGATCAGGTTGTCGGCATCTTTTTGTACGAAGTTCATGTTAATGACCCAAAAGTCAACCGCGCCTTTCAACCGGTTCATATTGGGATTTTCAATCGCTTTTTGTGTTAATGTTTTGCGGTAACCTTTAGCTTCAACAAACTTCTTGTACCATTGGCACATCTCCAGATATCCATCATTGACGAAAATATAATGCAAAGTTCGGTTATATCCCCAAATTCCTTTAGTCGAAAGGTGAGTCATTGCCGGATTAATCAATGCTGATAAATTGTCTTTTGACAGATTAACAGAGGTATCCCATGGATCATTGCTTACAATCATATAGCCTGATTTCAAATCGGTTACTCCAATAAACGACATTGTAGATTTCCAATCATAAAATGCAAAGGAGCCGGAAAGATAATTCTTATTTACCGGCCAGATTACACCAGTTCCTCTTGGGATCACCAGATAATCGGTCCCGATACCCGGGATGGCTCCCGGAAAATGCAGGTTATCTTTTAATAACGCTGATGAATCGCCTTTTAACTTAATATCCAGTGTGTTTTCTGACAGACTAAACTCAAATGTAAGGTCAATATTTTCAGTTAGATGATGCGTATTTAAGATCAATTTACCAGGTACTGAAGAGTCGATTGAAGCTACCGAGTATTCATAAAGTGGTTCAGTCGTGTAGGTTTTTTCGTTCACTTTATTCAAAGTACTGATTTTCATCGACGGATAATATATTACAGTCTTTAAGTTGCTGTTTTCAAGCGTATAAGTTTTGTTTGAACCTGCTAAATTGCTCAGTAAAGTCATTGAAACATCATCAACAGTGAAGCTGCATGGACCGTTACCTATCAGACGTGGAACGATTTTTTTTACCTTTGCCGGAATCACAAAACCAGTAGTAAATTGTTTGTATTGCCCTTTCGTATTGGCAAATGCACAAGTTCCATATACCCAATTTGTAACAATTCCAAGCGAATCAATCAATTCAACCGACAATTGAGCATCGGAAAAGTCAGATGATGCATTTATCCAGGCCGAAAGCTCTATCAGGTCGCCAGTCTTGACTAAAAACTGTTTATTTACCGCATAAGACCAATCCGCACTTCCGGGATAAACAACTTGTAGCGCTTTAGTTCCGGTGTTTACGGGAGAACTAACTACAGTTGCATTGCCCTTATCGTCACGCGACCACCAACTGCTCCAGTTCGAGGTGCCTGATTCAAATCCTCCGTTTGTAATCAGATTCTGGCCGATTGCAGTATTGAATGTCAGTATCAATAGCATTAATGTTAAAGATTTAATCATCCAGTTTAGAGTTACCCCAGTAATTGTTTTTGTCTCGAATTTGGAATAAAAACCAATACACCCCAATTCCATTACCTTAGTACCTTCATCACATAGTTTAAGCTTAAAGGTTCTAAGGTAGGGTTCCGGGGGTCTGGTCTGGTTACTAATGTTACTAAGGTGTAATAATGAAATCAGCTAATTATTGACAACAAATGACTACCGAATGTCTATTGAATGACAAATAATTGTCCCGATCATTTATCCTTTTCGGCCTGTTTCCTTAATAACTCCCTGGTTTTGATTCCTGATTCCTTCATATCTTCATCCTTCCAGTTTCCCAGAGAAGAAGCGCTTGGTTTGACCATGGCGCAGGTTTCATTCTTATCAGAAATTGACCACGAAATCAGGCTGATGTTATTTGCCGAACACCAGTCGATCCATTTCTGCCATTCAGAATAATTAATGGGACCATTTCCAGAGGCTTCCATTCCGGCGGATTCAGAAATGAAAATCGGAATTCCCTTTTTGAGGGCATAATCGCAACGGTCACGTAATGATTGACCATGGGTTGCCGCATAAAAATGACAGGTGTACATGATGTTGCTGAATCCCTGAATCGGATCGTCAGCTACCAGGTTGATGTCCTGATCCCAATGAGGGCTTCCAACCAGTATGATGTTGTCCGGATCAATTGCCCGGATTGTCTTAATCAGTTCCACCGAATACTCTTTCACCTGTTGCCATGAATCTTTCACCGGTTCATTAAAGAGCTCGTAAATGATATGTGGGTTTTTACCGTATTTAGTGGCCATTTCAGCAAAGAATGCCTTTGCTTCGGGTAATTTGATGCTATGGCTGTGCCAGTCGATTAAAACGTAAATATCACTCGCTATGGCGCCCTGAATAACTGCTTCTATTTTTTCTTTGGAGCTTTGCGGGCTATCAATGTAACCACCTTTGGGTTCTACTCCCATTGCCGCTCTGACTACTGAACATTTCCAGTCGGTTGCAAGCCATTTGACCGACTCTTTGTTGTAAAACCTTGGCCACCAGTTATGCCATCCATAACTTACGCCATTAAGTACTGTTATTTTCCCATTCTGATCAATTAGCTGCGTGCCTTTTACCGATAGATTCCCATGTTTTTTTACCGGCTGCGCCATAAGATTCATGGAGAATAAGGCTGTTATCAGAAGAGTTACAAATAGATTTTTTTTCATTGTTGATTTATTTTAAGGGTTAAAATGTTTCTGTTGTTGAAAGGGTTGTGATTGTTGTAATTGTTATAAATGTTATTGTGTACAGAAACACTCACAACAACAGAATCCATTACAACCATTACAACCATCACAATACTTTCAAGCAAGTTCGATTTCAAACTATAGAAACCTGGGTGGCTCTGTTGAATCATTAGTTTACAACAAGTTTCATTGTTTGAGAATCATTTTCTGATGTCAGTCTTATCCAATAAATACCTCCGGCAATGCCTTTTAAATTTATATCTGTATTCTGTGTCCCTGATTCATATTCTGTATTGCTGATGGTTTTAAGCAGCTGTCCATTTGAATTGATGAGATCAATCTTTATCTGACTTCTCTCCGGCAGTGACAAACCAAGATGAACCAGTTGCTTTGCAGGATTCGGAAAAACGCTCGCCTTGAAACTATTCTTTTTCATTTCAGGTTTTACTGCAGTACTTAATCCTTTCAGGATTATAGAATTTACTGATAATGGAGCCAAATCTACCGTTATCAGGTTACTGCCGGCAGTCACATCGTTTTTTACCAAAGCGTTCTTTATATGTGAAATAAATGTCTCTGCCGTACCAAGTTTTGAAAGCGAATACATCGAATATGTTCCATCTGCTATCGTATATCCTGCAAAATTAAGGTTAATGGTCTGCATTAAAGTCAGCGAACGGTTTACCAGAACTACGGTCATCGAATCAGTTGTCTCGTTTACAGTGGGGTAGGCCGAAACCAGGGACTCATTCTGTGATGTCGCCTGAACGTAGTTTCCCTTATTGTATCGGCTGAATAAGTGAAGCGCTTCCCACATGCCAACGTTCCAGCTCCAGGGTGTAAATATTTCGACACCATTTTTCATAAATTCACCCATAGTCGAGGCATACCAGAGTGCCTGAACATTGGCATTTGTTGAGGCCATTCCTGTTTCTGTAACTCCAAAAGTTACTCCATGATTGGCGCCCATATATTTAGTCAGCCAGTCAGCACAGCGACCTAAAACATATTCCTTGTTGATACTGGTGTCCCATCCGCCGTTAACGGTATGCACTCCATTGGCTTCAGGATAAACGTATGTTCGGTCGAAAAAAACACGGTGAAACTGAAGACAGGTAGCTGCATCGGTTGAGCCGGGATAATAATGAAGATCAATAACATCCAATAGCCTGATTCCTGAAGCTTTTTCTTCTTCAGCAATCCGTTTGATGAAGAACTCAAGCCAGGAATAAGAAATCCCGTTTTCTTTGCTTCCTCCACTGTAGCTATACCACTGCCATTCGTTCGCAGGAACAGGTCCGACCAGTTTGATGTCAGGGTATTTGGCGCGTGCTGCCTTGGCTACTTTAAAATACTTTTGCATAAATTCCTCTGCCGAACATTGGGTTGGCATTACATCGTCGTGTGTTCCCGACCAGATTTCAGGCTCATTGTCCATGTCCCAGAAACGAATGCTGTTTTTGTCATAGCCAAGGCCTTTTGGGCCGAACCATTTATCCAGTATTCCAACAGTTGAATCAGCAGGCCAGTCCATCAAATAGAGATTTGGATTTCCTTCAACCAATGCTTTCCCCGATGGATTGGCTGTGTTGGGTTGTCCGCCACCAGCAAGGTTCTGATTTACCCCTTGCCACCATTGCGAGCCATTGTAAGCACCGTCGTTAAAATTATGCTGTGTATTTGATGCCGTTTTTCCAAGCAGCTGGAATGCCCACATACCCTGTACTCCCGGCATTTTGGCAAACATGTTTTTGGCTGCACCATCCCAGTCATTGATATAGCAATTGTTATACCAGTCGGGGTGACTGGAAAGTTTATTTCTCCAGTTGTATTTGGTGCTGTTGTTCCCGCCGCTTTGGCGCACGAAGCGAACACCTGCTTCTTTAGCTGTTGTGATGTCAACGTTTGTTCCGGTACTTAAATAGGTACTGGGCAGAACATTGTTTTTACCGTAAATAAAAGGTGAAACCGGTATTTTCCCTTTGGTCAGGTCAATGTCTATGCGAACAGGCGTTTGCGAGAAAGCAGTACTTCCGGTAACCAGAAGGATTAATGATATTCTTAGGATTAATGATATTTTCATACTTTATTGGATAATAATTTTTTACACGAATGCCAAACAGAAGGTTGCTTCTCTCTCGACTATAAATTAAAGAATAATTTAGGGAAAATTATTCTAAAAAGCAAATAAAATGGAATCTTATTTAAACAAAGAGGGCCCCTTTCGGAGCCCTCTTTTTAAATGTTGAATAGTTGGTTACTTCTTAATAATCTTTTGGATATCAAGATTCTGTTCGCCGTTAGATATTACAAAGATGTAAATACCTGCTGGTTGAGCAGTAAGAGAAACGTATTCAGTTGAACTATTAACAATTACGTCGCGAAGAGTTACACCTACAGCGTTCAATACCCGAACCCTGTTTCCTTTGGCAAGACCGTTGATGATTACCCGATCCGTTGTTGGATTTGGATACATCACAACCGATGATTTAGGTGCAGGAGCAACTCCTACAGTGAAGTTAACGCTATAGGTAGCCGTGGTCAAACCGTCAGCGGCTGTAACGATAAGTTTGTCGTCAACATTAATATTACCTGTAACAACTGCACCGTTACTGTCCACAACTTTCAGCGTAGCGCCAAATGATGGATACAGTAAATTGGTGAATTCACCTACTGATGTTTGGTTTGCTAATCCGGTAACTGCAATGTTGAATTTTACCTGGTCAATTGCATAGTTGTCAGAAACTACATAAGCCAGATAAGTAACTGCATTGTATCTAAGCATGGAGAAGTAATACACTTTTTTTGTAATCCCGTCAGCAGCAGTAACCATCAGTTTATCATCCTGGTAAATAGTTCCCATACTGCGAACAAAACCACCTTTGTCGTAAACGGTTACGTTTGCTCCGGGAGCAGGAGTAACATTGCTGAACAACTCGGCAACTGTAGTTCCGCCTGGAATATACTGAATCAATGATGCAAACTGGTCAACACTGTATACATCAGAGGTTATGTATGCATCACTTGGATTTGATGTAGGAGTGAGCTGATAGGTAATATTAGTTACCCCATTTTCAGCAACAACTTTAAAATAAACCGCATCCGTAGCAATAGAATTTACATACAATGTATCAAAGTTTAGCTTCACAAGAGACATGTATGCGTCATTGGCATCAGTCATGGTCATTGAAGCTCCTGCCGGAACAGTTATACCTGCAACTACAGTCTTAAGCAGTGTACCCTGGGCGAATCCGCCTACAGTACCTGTTGCACCTGTTGTCGTAATCGTATAAGTAGACGAAGTCAGGGTTGCATCTGAACTTAAACCGTTGTCAGTTACATCAAGGATATATTTTGATGTGTTTGTACTGTCGGCTGAAAGAACAATCAAAGTATCGCCTTTACTTACTGCATTGGCATCAGGAATAAGAAGTCCGGTTGAGGCTGATTTTACTTTCAGCACCTGTAGTGCATTGGCTTTGATGATGTTGGCATAGAATCCGCTAACGGTCGTACCTGTAGTTAACCCTTTAATGGTTTCCTTCATACTGTATCCGGGGCTTACTTTGTAAGTTGTAGAAGAAACAGTTGATCTGTAAATGGTTATTTCGTCCAGGGTAACCGAACCGATACCGGTACAAATGGCAAGGTCAGTCCAAGGCCATCCAAGATTTTGATTGTTATAATCAGCTGGTCTTTGATGTGTCCATTCACTATTAGCATCTGTTGTTCCAAATGATCCGTTTGGTAGTGGGTTACCTTTGTAAATACTTGGTTTTCTGGTGAATCCCACTTCCTGTGATCCTGCATCATATCCGCCGATTTTCCAGTTGTTTCCATCAAGTCCACCAAATTGATCAATTATTTTAAAGTCGTTTTTGTTAGTGGCAGCTTTTAAACCGTTCTTAACAGAGTCGTTTAATATTTTATAAAGAACGACCACATTGTTACACCAAATACCTGCAAGGTTTTTCCCGTTTATAGCTTCATTCCATGGATTGCTTAATTTAAGATAGCCGGGAACATTGGTTGGAACCTGACCAAAGTTGATATCTACTTGATTTATAACGGGGTATTTATTGGCAGTGAGCCAACCATTGCAATTGGTAATTTGTGCCATCACGAATACATCCTGTGGGTAAACAATTGAATTGACTGCCGGGTCAGAAACTGCCATACGTGGCTGAACTGCCCAGGTAGCCTCATCCTGCCATTTTTTACCGGGAATATATTTCATATATCTGTTTGCCCAGTCGCCGGTACTACCGATAGTATTTGCATTGTACCAGCTGAAAGCATTCGGTTCTGTAGCATAAGCTGAGGCAAGCATATAGTTGCTCAAATCTATTATCTCTGTTCCAGGGTTTGCGATTTCAATAAAAGTGGACGACCAATCTGAATGGAATACAAATTGTGAGATAAATGGTTCTGCACTATAAGGCTGCACATTCGAGAAGTCTTTTTCTTTATCGAAACGAACTGTGTAATTACTAATTACTGTGTCGTTTTCGGCTGTAACTGTGAAAGTTACAGTACGGTCAGCAACCGATCCTGACAGAGTTTTAGCCCTGTTAACAACTACTTTTGATGTGAGTGACTGTTTTTTAAATATTAATGCAGGAATTCCATCATAGTCAAGTGGAACTTGTACTATATAAGTTTTATTTGAAGAACTAAATGCAGGAATTGTATCACCTTTCCAACCAAGACTTGCTGCAATATCGCCTTTAAATGATGCTGGTATATCCGGCCATGTGATTGAAGACAATAAAGCATTTGCTCCGGGAACATATTTTTCCAGTTTCAGGTAATAATCCTTTGTTTTGCCACTTGCAGAAGTTACACTCAAAATATCGCCTTTTTGCAAGTCAGGTTGAGCAGTGCCACTTTGATATTTGATTTTCCAGCTTGCGTTTGGCGCTTTTTCCAGATATTTATACAAAGTATCTACACGGATAGCAAAACCCAGGTTGGTGATAGAGTCAATCGGACTTACACCATTGGTAACACGCATGTTTCCGAATGCTCCTGGATGTGTATTGCTATGTCCATTTTTGAAATTGATGGCGCATTTTGGGATCACAATATTGTCATCGACAGTTGCGGGTGAAACGGTGATGGCGAATTTTTTAATGGTTACAATATCACCACAAGCATAAACCACTAAAGTATCACCGGTACGTGCTGAAAGATAAACAGAGTCTTCAGCATTTTTAGAATATTTATATCCCCATGCTAAACCAGGAGTTTTTTTGAATTGGAACATAAGTGAGTCACCTTTTCTTACTCCCCAAGGTACAGTAATCGTGTTTTTGTCGAGATCAGCAATTGTTTTAGCTGTTTTTGCAACCAGGGTATTTGCATCGAATGTAGCATTTACCTGATTTCCTGCAGTCCAAAATACAGCAGTCCATGGCTCAGTACCCCATTCGTCCCATTTTCCGGGTATATTAACAGGAATCCATTCAGAATCAGAAAAGTCAACACCTCTACCTGTATTAAAGTCAAGGTTTCCTGTTTTTACTGAATTTCTACGGATCAAAACACAATCAGATGTTCCGTTTACAACACCTGCAACACTACTAGGATCACCAGTATTGGTATTGTCAGATTCGCCGAAAACACCACCAACCTGGTCAATTACTGCAGAGTCGGGTAACTGAGTATCAGGATTAATAAAATGATGTCTCAGGAACCAGGTTTCTCTACCGCCCCAACAATTCAAAACATTCCAGTTGGTTGATACACTGTCACCTTTGTGTGGCTGTACGGTATATTCCGGAATATGAAGTACCATGTCGGAAATTGAAGAAACCTTTTGAGTCTTAGGGTCAGCATAATAGAATTCTTTTCTGGTAACTCTTTCACGATAATTGGCAGGATCTTTTTTCCAGAATTTAGGATTGAAATCTGATGCGGCTGAAATAAGGAATGATTTTCCCGGAGCCAACATCTTGTCAGTTGCAGACAACCTCATGTACTTTGGGAAACCGGGAGCTGCCATGTACTGTGGCCAAGGTGAAGCGATCGGTCTGGCGTCCCATGCACCAAGAATAGTAAATTCAAAGTCCTTAAGGTTCACGGTTTCGTCACCCATGTTGGTAAGTTCAAAATAGGCATCCTCAGTGGTGTTCATCTGTGCCTCCGTGATGACCAAATGTGTGTAGGGCAAAGTGGTCTGTGCATTGGTCCATGCACTCCAACCCACCACTACAAGAAACAGAAGTAAAAGTTTCAATTTCATAATGATTAATTTTAAATTAAGTAATTGTCAAAAAATAATAACGTTTTATTAATGTGATTCCATTCAAAAATACTTTTTTATTGAGTTCAATGACATTTATTTCAAAGGTAAGAATGTAAAGAATCTTTCAAAGATAACAGAAATCAACCATGATTGGTCTATTTCATATCATATATTAATCGTAATCAGTGTAATTTGTGGTTTTAAAATGATTATACGGCCATGTAAATATACTTCTTTCATTTGTTATACATTTGAATTTGTGTGATTTAATTGGGTTAAAACCGTCGAATTTCCTATTTACTAACACAATTCTAAATTTTAAACGTAAAAATAAATCTTTTCTTATTTAAAAAACAGGTAATATGTCAGGAAAATATAACATTTAAACTTTCTATTTCCAATGGTTTTGAAAGACTGTAAATGGATTTACTGAATCCTAAAATCAAAAATAATACTCTTTTGGCTTATTCTTCCTTCTCATAAGCACATAAGTAATAGAAACATTTTAATGTCGTATTTTATCTGAAAATGAATACTGATAAATTCTTTCACCGCGGCTTTTATTCTTGTTGTTCAATTTACTTCTATCCTGCTGATACCCTGGGTACTCGGGGCTATTTTTTAGGTGCGTAGCATTGGAAGTATGGTGGCAAAAGTGCAGTGAGTTAGAAATAGTTATAATCTCCTGTTCCAGTGTTGTATTGAAAAGGAATTGCCTGTTTCCACTTTCATACCACTTTCATACCACTGTCATACCACTTTCAGTACAAATACGTAACAAATTCGAATCAAATACGTAACAAA
>DIZL01000062.1:44260-65966 GCA_002429385.1 Prolixibacteraceae bacterium UBA6029
TTTGTTACGTATTTGATTCGAATTTGTTACGTATTTGTACTGAAAGTGGTATGACAGTGGTATGAAAGTGGTATGAAAGAGGTATAATGCAATAGATGGGCTAAACCTTTTCAATACAACACAGGAACAGGAGATAAAAACAGAAGAACAGAACTGGAAACGGGCACATGCGTATTGCCGCTTACTGAATAGCTGAAGGATTCCATCCCGTGTAACGGGATGGAATCCCTTTGCATCCGGCAGTTGTTTCCTGATTGGCACTAAAAAAATGATTAAAAGCCATTACAACGAAAACAGTCCGATGCTGAACTTTTAACCACGCTTAAAGAATAGTAAATCTAATGAAAAGTGTTGAAATAACTGGTACTTTCAGTCCAGTTAAATTTGGCTCTATAACGTTTTGGGAGTAGTATAGAGGTAATAAACATAGAAATAAATAGTCCCGGTATTTACCGGGATTAAAAATCTTACTTTTTTTAATTCAACCTTAGTAACCCTGCAATGACCCCCAGAGCCAAATCTTATTTATCTTACCCCGAGTACTCGGGAGCCTCTATTTTCATAAGATAGATAAGATTTAGGTTGTAGGGGTTGATCATTGTTACTAAGATTTGATAAAAAAGTAAGATTCATTCAAAGAATACATACCTGAATATTGGTTTTGAAACCACTTACCCACAACAATGTCATGTGATCCATTCCGGGTCACATGATATTGTTGTGGGGAAGGCAAAGTAAAAGGTGAGTCCTGAATAAATTTCAGGATCTTACGTTTTTAATTCAACCTTAGTAACCCAGCAATGCCCCCCATCCCGGTAGTCACCGGGATTATCTATCTTATAATTACTGGTCCCGAGTACTCGGGATGAGTGATGAAAACAATCACGATAACTATCGGGACTATATTCATAAGATAGATAAGATTAAGGCTGCGGAGGCTGATTCAAGTTACTAAGATCTTTTCAGAAGAGTAAGATTTTTTCAAAAAATACATACCTGAATATTAGTTTTGATCCCGGCTAACCGGGACCCCACAACAATGTCATGTGATCCTTAATATTACCTGAAACTTTACCGGATGCACCCCGGGTACTCGGGGTGCGGAATACTATTTGCGTTCAAAAAGGAGGGGTGAAAACAAATCAACCGAATCTTTTTGCCCGGGCGATTACGGTCTGATATTGATTTTCAGGTGATTCGTACGGGCATAAAGTATGAATGTTCTATTCTGTTCTGAAAAAATATTGATATTCGTTTTTCTTTTTCTACCTTGAACCCCTCAAAAAAAATTAGGACTGAAAGAATTAAACTTAATGAAACAAGCTTACATTACTATTGTGTTTTTCATCCTGACCTCCTTCCAATTCTGTTATGGAGATGATTTCAGATACCTGAGAACGAATGAAGGTTTGTATAACGGTGAAATCAACTCGATCGCTCAGGATAAATCAGGGAAAATGTGGTTTGCCACCTGGAATGGTCTTGCCAGTTATAATGGATTCGACTTTCAGTTTTTTAAACCCGAACTGGGCAATCCGCTGAGTTTATCGGACAAAAAAACCCACAAGCTGTTTATCGATTCGAAAGATAATCTTTGGGTCGCCTCGCTGTCGGGTGTTTCATTTTACCGGAAACAGGATCAGACTTTCCATCTGGTTAGCCTGGATGGACTTTCAGCAAAAGGATACTATGTGTTGGGTATCTATGAAACACGGGGGCACATATTGATTCATTGCAATACCGGAATATATTTAATCATCCCTTCTAAAAAATCGGATACAGAATTTCATGCCAAAAGGCTGAAGTTATACAGTGGCAACACACAGGTATTTGACTATGTCCATTATTTGAATACATTTAATGAAAGATTGCTGCTGGTTAGTAATAAGAATGTTTTTAATCCGACGCGAATCATGGTTTCGGAACTTGTTATCAATAGCAAGGACACCTTGCTGAGGGTACAGAACCGGATAACTTATACACAGGGAGTCAATGCCATTTCTTCGGTATCTGGTGAAAATTCGGTTTACCTTGCTACTGCAGATGGTATTGCAGTTCTTTCACTGGGGACCATGAACGTTACGGACCACCTCTATTTTAAAGGCATAAATATACAAAACCTGCTTTGTGCAAGTAACCGTAAAATTTACTGTTATAACGCTGAGGTGGTCTTGTACTATGCGGATATGGATACGTATCAGACCGGGTACTATCTTCCCGATCCGCTTAAATCAGGATCACTTCTCGATAATAGCATTACCTGTCTGTTTGAAGATTTCTCGGGGAACCTGTGGGTTGGCAACCAGGGTCTGGGTCTGAGTATATTGAACCTGGAACGTAAAGCCTTCTATTCATATAAACACGACCCTTCCAATCCAAAGTCATTGATTGGAAATATCGTAATGTGTTTTAACGGAACCACGGGTCCTCGTGGGGAGATTTTTGTGGGAATGAGACAGGGAGGCATTAATGTGACTTCCAAACAAAAAAATGCAGACGGAACTTCGGAGTTTCGGTTACTGAGTTATCAGCAGCAACCGGGACCTTCCTCCAACTTCGATAGGATATGGGATATTGCCAGGGAGTCGGATTCGTTGTTTTGGGTTTCCTCGAACGGCGGAGTGGCCAGTTTGAGAAAAACCAGCCGGGGCTGGATATATGGAAGCCCCGGTGAAAAACCGCTCTATGAAGGAGTGGTGCGAAAAGTGCTGATCGACAAGGACCGGAATATCTGGGTGGGTACGTTTGATCAGGGGTTGAAGTTCTTCCCGGCCCTGCATATCCCGAATACCCGGGATGAGCGAAAATCCTATGGCTTTTCTCCCGACCCTGCGAACAAGGAAGCCATTTCGGACAAAAATATATTGTCGATGCTCATTGACAGTAAGAACCGGTTCTGGGTAGGGACCAACAATGGGTTAAACCTGGTTAAAACGGCCTATAATCGCCTGGATTTGTCAGGAAGGGAAAAACCTGATATCCGGTTTACGCAGTATATAGCCGTCAAGCCGGATGTCCATTTCCTGAATGCCAATGAAATCAACAGTATTTATGAAAATTCGGATGGCAGGATTTGGCTGGCTACCCAGGGAGGCGGCATAAATATCATGACACCTGATTCGGGTAAATTTTCACACATCACGGATGAAAACGGACTGAGAGGGAATGATGTTTTTGGAATTCTGTCGGATCAGGCCGGTCATAAATGGATCAGCACAAACAGGGGGATCGTTACTTTAGATGCGACCAATAAGACTAAGCCATTTACCTGGTATAATATAACCGATGGGTTGCAGGGCGATACCTATAAGGTGAATTCGTTTTTTCAGTCCGCTGACGGAGAAATGTTCTTTGGAGGCGATAACGGATTTAGCAGGTTCTATCCCGATCAGATCAGATTCAATCCCATACCTCCCAGGATTGGTCTTACCTTTTTCAGGATACAAAACAAGATTATCAATATTGGGGATACGATCAGCGGCGGAAACAAAATGACACTGTCGTTGGATGAAATGGATCACATCGAAATCCCATTTAATAAGAATTCATTCAGCATTGGGGTGGGGGTGCATCATTATCAATATCCGGAAGGAAACATGATCAGGTATAAACTCGACGGATTTTATGACCGGTGGATCACACTGTCTGCATCCAACAAGTATATCTATTTTTCGAAATTACCTTACGGAAAGTATATGTTGCATGTTTCGGGCTTAAGCGCCGACAATGTGGAAGCCAAATCGGAACGTTTGTTCGAAATACGGATATTGCCCCCCTGGTACCTGACCTGGTATATGCGGACACTATACTTCATGTTGCTTATCGTCCTTGTTGGGTATTTCTTTAAATGGCAGGACAAGCGGCAAAAAATATCTTTTCAGAAGAAGATCGATGATCTTGCGGTGCAGAACAATGAGAACAAAATGCGGTTTCTGACCAATATCGCCCATGAACTGCGTACCCCCTTGAGTCTTGTTATTGCACCGATTGAGGATTTGCAGCAGAATTATACCACCATTGACCCGAAGTGGAAGAGTCATATTAAACTCATTTACAGGAATTCAAATTATTTACTCACCCTGATCAACCAGATTATTGATTTCAGAAAGCTCAATGCGGGCAAATTACAGCTTAATCTGCAAAAGACTGACCTGGTTGCACTGGTTAGTGATGTGGTATCGAATTTCAAAGGACTTGAAAGCCGCAGAAAGACTAACCTGAGTGTTAATCTACCGGATCATGCCATTTTGGTAGATGTTGACCGGCAGAAAATCGAGGAAGTGATGTATAACTTGTTATCGAATGCATTTAAACACACCAACGAGAATAATTCCATAGTGGTTTCGCTTCGTCAGTTGAATCAGGAGGAAGCCTCCTCCCAACCTCCCCCACAAGGGGAGGCTTTAAAATCGCAGCCATTCCTGCTCCCTCCCCTTGTGGGGAGGGTTGGGGTGGGGCTTATCCGGATCACGGTATTCAATGAAGGGAAAGATATTTCGGATGAAGATAAACAACGGATCTTTGAACAGTTTTACAAGGTGAGCGAAAAGGTCGAAGGAGCCGGAATTGGTTTGTCATTTTCGAAATCGCTGGTTGAGATGCACGGGGGTAAAATTACTGTTGAGTCGGTGGATGGTATCGGGGTTGCTTTTCACGTAGATCTGCCTTTTGAAAGGATTGAAATTGCAGGAACAGAAGCCGGCCCGGACAATGCCCGGTCATTGTGGCACGAAGATGTTTTTGATCCCGAGTACCCGGGGGTTCCTATGCTCAAAAAACACAGTAAGGAGATGTCTTTGGTTATTGTCGAGGATAATATTGATTTACGTACATTTCTTCGCAATAAGCTTTCGGAAGACTATACCTGCTACGAGGCAGGCGACGGTATGGAAGGTTATGAACTGATCACCCGTATTTTGCCGGACATCGTAATCTCGGATGTTGTCATGCCAAGGATGGACGGTTATGAATTGTGTGTAAAGGTCAAACAAAACAATAAAACCTGCCATATCCCCATCATTCTGCTTACTTCGAATAATGCGCCTGAGCATATCGTTTCCGGATATCAAAACGGGGCAGATGCATACGTCACCAAGCCGTTTGACATGAGTGTGATCCAGGCGCAGATTTCGAGGTTAATAAAAAACCGGGAGTTGATCAGGGAAAAGTATATGACCCAGAATTTCATGGTCGAGGTCTCGACCTCCAACTTGTCCAAAGATGACGAGTTCATTATAAAAATGCGGCAATTGCTTGAAGATAATCTTTCGGAGTCAGACTTTAATGTCAAAAGGCTTTCATCGGACCTGAATATCAGTACAACTCATCTTTACCGCAAACTAAAGGCATTGACCGGTCTTTCACCCGTTGAGTTCATCCGGGCCTTTAAGCTTCAGAAAGCTTGTGAAATGCTTTCGAATACAAACAATTCGATCAAGGAAATCGGCTATGGGCTGGGATTCAATAACTTATCTTATTTTGTCAAATGTTTCAGGGAACAGTTTGATGTCACACCATCTGCATTCCGGCAAAAAGGTTTACCGGATTCTTCAAAAAAAAGTAGCACAAATCAATCAGAAGTATCATAAATTAACCGATTTTAACACTTATTGACCGATATCTTAATATTTGTCACAAGTTGGTACTTATTTGCTTTTGGTCGCTTCGGTTTTTATTTACATTTGTGCGTTGATAAATCTATTCCAATTTGTTTTATTCAATATTTATGATTTAAAAAATGACAAAGTATAAACAGCTAACCTTTATTACTTTATTGGTGTTATTGTTTTTTGGATGTAAAGATGATAAGTTGACTGGCATTTATGCCCCACCATCTTGGCTTCCGGGGAAACTATATTCACAAATCCTAAGTAAGCCGGAACTTACGACATTTGCCGAATTGGTAAAGATATCCGGTTATGATACAATCATTAATGTTTCAGGAAGCTTCACCGTGTTTGCTCCCTCAAATGATGCTTTTACCCAGTATTTTCAGTCCAATCCGAATTACAAAAAGGTGTCCGACATTCCAAAGGCGGAAGTAGTTAAACTCGTCAAATACCACATTGTACAAGATGGCTGGAGTAAAAAACAACTAATGTCACTTGACGTGAATGGTTGGATTGATAGTCTTGATTTGAAAAATAATTTGCCAAAAGGGTACAAGCGCCAGACTTTACTTATGGAAAAAAACAGGAAGTATGGCGTGAAAAAAAGTATGTATTTTCCAAACGATATCACTAATGTCCTGTCACAGCGCCTGGATATTATTGACACCACTGCTACTCCCAAGTATATGCGTGTTATTACAGACTCAAGGAAATATGCGCCCATTTTTTATAAACAATATTTTGATATTTATAATCTTTCATTCTCAGATTTTGAATTTTATTTTGGACGTCCGTTCCTTAGCGCCAATGATATTTATTATTGCGGTGGACGAATAACGAGTCCTGAATTAATTGCTGCAAACGGATTTGTATATGTGATTGACCAGGTTATTGAGCCGCTTAAAAATGGTATTGAATTTTTGACCGATAACAGCAAAAATAATTATTCTACATTTTACAATCTGCTCAATATGTTTTCGGAATTCAGTTACAATGTGACTGAAACATCAAAACAACCTGGGGCAGCGCAGGGACTTAGGGTTGATTCACTGTTCAATTTATCCTATCCTAAACTGGTTTATGATATCAACAGCGAATTGACAAAAGCGCCAAGAGGTACTGTTGGATTGCCCGCAAATGTTTCGATTCGTTATCATCAGGGAATTTTAGCCCCTACCAATGATGCGATGGATCAACTTGTAAGCCAGTATCTTGCAGGGGGAAACAACTGGGGGAGCATTGAAAATGCACCGGAAAATATTAAACTTATTATTGTCAATTCATGTTTGTCGATTAATCCTATTTATCCAACGGATATACAAAAAGGTATTCTGAACGGAGAATTTGACAATATTGTGATTGATGAATCGAGTATTGTTCAAAAGGAATATGGAAGCAGCTGCACCTTTATTGGAGTGAACAAACCTGTTGTACCAAGGGCATTCAGCAGTGTAACTGGTCCTATATATCTCAGAAAAGGATTTTCCAAAGTGATGTATGCTATCGAATTATCAGGCTTGCTTCCGGCTTTGAAAAAGCGAGGGGTTAATTATTCCGTATATGTTGAATCTGACAATTCAACCGCTAATGACTCTACTTTATTGACTATGGATGCTTTAAGGGGTCAAAAAATATTTTATCTTTCGACCATGAAGGGGCCGGATGGGAAGCAGGGGGCAGCTAAAGCTTATCAACTGTTAAAAAGTGATATACGGACTTTAATACTCAATCATGTAGCTACAGATCAGCCTAAAGGTATTGCAAGAAAAGAATTTATTAAAAATCTTCAGGGAAATTATTTGATTTATGATAATGTTAGCCATGTCGTGCAAGGAACATCTCCATCTACCTTTGGTTATCAAGGAGCTAAACAAGTTTTAAATATTCCCCGACAAATCAGTACCAATTCGGATAATGGCGCTACTTATGAAATTGATAGCTGGTTTAACTTTTCTGTCAGCAGTGTTTTCAATACATTGTTGATACAATTTCCTAAGTTTCATGCCTTGATTAAACGGGCTGGTTTGAGTAATGATGCCTTGAGTACCTATAGTTTTATGTCTCCAACCGTAAATTACACAGTATTTGCGCCCAGCGATTCACTTCTGACTACGATGAGTACCTTAACCACTGCCATGAGTCAAGCTGAGCTTAAGAAATTTGTAATGATGTATTTTATACCTGGTCAAATTCTTTTCACTGACGGCAACATGACTTCAGGATATTATGAAACATGTAGGGTTGACGATCAAAGTACACCATTTGCAACTGTATACACCAAAATAAAAGTTGTAGCAGGTATTGACAAAATTACAATTGCATCAGTTGATGGATCTAATGATGTTATAGTGAATGAATCGCCGAGGACGAATATGATCATGTCGAAGAGTATAGTCAATGGTGCTACTACTACTACTATTGATGTTTATCCCAATACTGTTGCCAATGGAGTTGTTCATGAGGTCAAAAAGCCATTGTTGTTTGGACAAATTGACACACAATAGTCAATCAGCTTAAATTCGAATATTTTAAACCTAAGGTTTTTGAAAAAAATGAAAAATATAAAAAAAATCATCATTCTGATCCTTGTGCTTTTTAGTTTTGTGGGAGCCTATTCTCAGACAAAAACAACCATTCGTGGAAAGGTGATCGATCAGAAGGATAAATCGCCAATTATAGGTGCAACTGTCGTTGAATCTGATAAAGATAACCGTGTTGTTAACGGAACTATTACTGATACAGATGGAAACTTTGTTTATCAGATGAAAAATCCTGCCAATACCATGAAAGCGAGTGTTATT
The DNA here is from genome assembly GCA_002429385.1 of Prolixibacteraceae bacterium UBA6029. Lineage (GTDB taxonomy): Bacteria > Bacteroidota > Bacteroidia > Bacteroidales > Prolixibacteraceae > Aquipluma. Next base: position 52,671 of record DIZL01000062.1, read on the forward strand.
GGATATCAGGCCAAAACATTTAAACCAAATCCACTAAAACAGATTCTGATTGAACTAGTGTCTTCAGATTTGCAGGTTGAGCAGGTCACGGTTGTTGGTAAACAAAAGTCATTTAATAATCTTACAAATATTGAGGCCCGCGATAATGCTACCTCTACTACCAAGATTGACTTGGTGGAGATGAAAAACGAAGGGATCACTTCGGCAGCAGATGCCCTTCAGGGTAAAGTTGCCGGTTTGGATATTGTCAGTATGTCGGGCGACCCTGGATCAGGTTCATCAATTGTAATCCGTGGTTTGAGTTCCATGGGAAATGCCAAACCATTGATTGTTATTGACGGAATCCCGCAGGACGTTGTCAGTTCCAATTTTGATCTTGCTTCGGCCACAACGGAAGACATCGGTAACTTAATCAGTGTCGCACTTCAGGACATCAAATCCATTGAAGTATTGAAAGATGCTGCTTCCACTTCACTATATGGATCGAAGGGTGGAGCCGGTGTGCTTTTGATTGAAACTAACCGTGGTAAGATGGGAAAGGTTCAGTTTGATTATACATACAAGAGCACAATAAACATGCAACCGAAGGCAATCCCTATGCTTAACGGTGATGAATACACAACCCTCCAGTTGGACGAATGGCACAACGCCAAGGGCGTATATGATTTACCGAATGAAATCGCTTACAATAAAGACTTTAATGATTTTTATAATTATTCGGCCAATACTGACTGGTTGGGCGCTATCACTCAAATCGGAATTACCAATGATCATTATTTCAGGGTTTCTGGTGGGGGTGAAAAAACCAGGTATTCTACTTCTGTAAATTATATAGATGAAGGAGGTACAACGCGTAATACTGAGAATAAAAGTTTGTTCTCCCGTATTAATCTCGATTATTTTCTATCCAAGAAGCTCATGTTTTCTGTCAATTTTGCCTACGATAACATACAGACAATAGGTAATTATCAGTTAGATCCGAATAATAAAGACACTTGGGTGCGACAAATGGCTTATAAAAAAGCCCCTAATATGAGTATTTGGCAATACGATGACAAAGGACACTTAACCGGCGAATATTTTACTCGCAATTATGACAACATTAATAATTATCAGGGCGATGGATATAATTACTACAATCCCGTTGCTGTTGTTGATCTTGGGAAAAATAATAAAAATGAAAATAAGCTTGAAACTACATTTACATTAAAGTACAATATTCTGGATTGGTTAGTTTTTAGAGAGACTGCTGATTTTCAATACACTGGCCGAAAGGAGAATAAATATTTACCTTACAATGCCATTGGTCAAACCTGGACAAACTGGACAGTCAATCTGGCAGGAGAAGGCAATATTATAGCTTCGTCTTTCAAAACCGAATCTCAGCTTGCTTTTAATATACCATTCAAGAATAAAGATCATGTATTGTCAGGCGCTGCAACATGGAAAACAGATCAATATCAGGATGAAAATATTTATATTGAAAGTAATGAAATTCCAAGTACTTCAATAACAGACCCGGCAATTGCTTCCCATATTAACTGGACAAGTTCAGGTTCGTCTCAAAATCGCTCTGTTAGCGGATTGGTGAATATGAACTACAAATTCAAAGATCGTTACGGGCTTACGGTCAACCTGGTTGATGAGGGTAACTCAGCATTTGGAGCTAGCAATCGCTGGGGAAATTTCGCGGGTTTGGCAGGTTTCTGGAGGTTCTCCTCTGAGCCATTTCTGGAAAATTGTGCGAATTGGCTGAGTGAATCGAAGCTAAAGGCAAGTTGGGGTTTAGCAGGAACTGCACCTGGCGACCCCTATAAACGATATGGCCTTTTTGTAACTAGCACTCCCAGCTATTATATTACCAATCCGGGCGCAGTCCCCAGTAATATCCAATTGGATAAGCTGAAATGGCAAAGTACCACTTCAACCGATTTGGGTCTTGAATTAAATATGTTCAAAGATCGGGTTTACATTGAAGTTACGCTTTATAATAAGATTGCTTCGGATATTCTATTTGGAAGTAATGGGGGTTACCCAATTCCAACCTCGTCGGGTTATACCCAATTGGGCTACTTTAATGGTGGTGAAATGAAAAACGTTGGTTGGGAGTTAATGTCCAGCTTTAAAGTGATCCATACGAAAGATTTTCTGGCACAGGTCGACTTTAATATTTCGCAAAATGTAAATACATATACCAAACTACCACAGAATTATAATACTGAAAAAGCGGTTGATTTGTCGACTGGAGATTATCCGCAACGAATCCAGGCAGGTACACCAATCGGATCATTCTATGGCTTACATTATCTGGGTGTTTATGCATCTGATGCAGATGCGGTTGCTACTGATGCTGCCGGCAATAAACTGTTTGATGGCAATCACAATCCAATACCGATGACGTTTAACGGGATTCCATTTAAGGGTGGTGATGCCAGATATAAGGATATCAATCATGATGGTAAAATTGATATTAATGATATTGATTATATTGGGAACTCCAATCCAAAAATGATGGGCGGGTTTGGGACATCATTCAGATACAAACGATTTGATCTTAACTTTCAATTCGTCTATCGTGTTGGTTATGATATTATCAATATGACTGCTAAAAATACCCAGGGGATGAACGGTAGAAACAACCAGAGTACTGCTGTACTTAGCCGCTGGAGAGTTCAGGGACAAAATGAACCTGGTCTTTTGCCAAGGGCATTCATGGATAGCCAAATTAATAATCTTGCATCAGACCGTTATGTTGAAAAAGGCTCTTTCCTTCGTTTGAACAGTGTTAAATTTGGTTATAATCTAAGTCAGGTTCTATGCCAGAAATTTGGCATACAAAGTGCCAATATTGCTGTTAGCGCCAGAAAGCTGTTAACTATTACCCATTATTCAGGGCAGGATCCGGAAGTTGGACAGGATGCTTCTGATCCATTCTGGATTGGTGCAGATAACGCTAATACTCCGCCCCCAAGAACACTAACTCTTAGTTTATCAGTATCATTTTAATTAATGCAAAATGAAAAAGACATTTAAAATACGAATGATTTTTGTATTCATTGCTTTAACCATGCAATTTTCATGTTCCAATTTTCTTGAATTGGTTCCTCCATCAGGATTAATCCGTGCTGATTTTTGGAAAACCAAAGAAGATGTACAATCTGTTTTAATGGGAGCTTATTCATCGTTTGCAGGTATGAATGGCGATTTGTTTACCTATGGCGAAGCGCGTGGTGATATGGTAACTGCTCCCTCTAACTGGCAGGGGTCTGATCAATTTAAATTGATGCAAAGCAATATAACTACAGACAATTCATTGTGTAACTGGGCAAAGTTTTATCAGGTAATCAATTACTGCAATGAAGTTATTAAAAATGCACCTGAAGTTCAGAAAATTGATGGAACGTTCAATGATTTTCAATTAAAAGGGATCATGTCTGAAGCCTATTTTCTACGTGGACTAAGCTATTTTTATCTTGTCAGGATTTTTAAGGATGTTCCCTTTTTGACCGAACCCTCAGTGAACGATGCGGTTAATTTCTATCCGACTCAGACTAAAGGTGAAGACATTTTAACAGCTATATTGAAGGACCTGAATGATTGCCGGGAAACAGCAAGTGACCCAAGTCTTAAATCATTGGCCGAAGCGAAGGGGCGTGCCACCAAAGCATCAATTGATGCGCTTATTGCTGATATTTCATTGTGGAATTTCGATTATGAAGGCTGTATTACTGCCTGCGACCGAATTATTTCAAATACAACTTACCAGATGGTGCCATATTCTCAATGGTTTTCAATTTTTTATCCGGGAAATTCGCTTGAAGGAATCTTTGAATTCCAGTTTATGGATCCGGATCAGAAAAACAGTACTTATGGTATGACCAATCAGAATGCGCATCAATATATTCCAAGCCAGCAAGCTGCCGATTTATTCGGTTTCGACAATGGTTCTCTTGAAAAAACAAGAGGTCAAGGATCATCAATAGCTATGTTGAGTAAGGATAATTATATCATTTGGAAGTATGTTGGATTTGCTCCTGATGGCAGAAGTGCGCGTCCAACCATCATACAAAACAGCGCCAATTGGATCGTTTATCGTCTGACCGATATTTATTTAATGAAAGCGGAAGCTCTGTCACAGTTAAACCGCTTTGCAGAGGCCAAGGCTATTTTGGATATGGTCAGACTTCGTGCTCAGGTTGACCCATTGGCGATTGCTGATTCACCTTCTGCATACGAAGATGCCATATTGGACGAACGTTGTCTTGAATTTGCTTTCGAGGGGAAACGTTGGTTTGATTTGCTTCGGATGGGGCGGCGTAACAATTTTGCCCGTAAGGCTAAATTTATTGAAACTATTATTTCAGCGATCCCTTCCACTCAGAAACGTGTATTGTCGGCCAAGTTGACCAATTCCCTGGGTTGGTACCTGCCAGTATTCAAAAGTGAAGCTGAGCACAATTTAAACCTGGTTCAAAATCCATACTATACCTTTTAAACCATGAAAAGAATTACTATCATATTTTGCTTATTTATTGCACTTTTGATGCAATTTTCTTGCAAACAGTCAACTATCATTGATACTGGGTTTAAGGATCAGATTAAATTCTCGATTTTAGATTACATTGTTGCCAATCCGAACGAATATTCGAGTTTTCTGCGTATTCTTGAGGTAGCCGATCTTGATAAAACCCTGAGTGCATACAATCCCGGAGGTAAAACAGGTGGGGTTGGTTATACATTGTTCCTGCCAACCAATACAGCGGTCGATAACTTCGTAAAAGCAAGCGGAAAGTATGCTTCTTTGGATGACATGTTGAAGGATGTGGCTTATGTTAGCGCTCTTGCGAGGTTTCATGTATTAAATCAATCAATTATTTCAAATGATTTTCCGTTTGGGGCTTTTTCACAGCCTACTTTATCCAATGACTATCTGAATGTTACTTTTGATGTCAGGCCTGATACCACTTATTACAAAATCAACAATCAGGGCAATGTGATCAAGGCAAACATTAAATTGTCGAACGGTTACATTCAGGTGATTGGTACCATGTTGTCTCCAATTACACAGAACAGCTACAACTGGTTAAAAAGCGCTTCCGGATTTTCTATCTTTTGTACAGCAATGGATAAAACCGGATTGGATAAGATTATAAATGTTGACATGAAGCTGCCCAATCAAACACTTGGACAATTCACCATGCTTGTTGAACCTGACTCAATTTATCAAAAGAGGGGGATCAATTCATTTGATGATTTGGCGCTGTCCGTCAGCCCCGGACGTACTGATTATTTAAGCAACAGCAACCCGTTAAATACATTTATATTTTACCATGTTGTTACGCAAAGTTTGTTCCTGGATAAACTGTCGACGAATCAACCTCAGAATTATAGTACGATGGCTAACGTTCCGCTTTACATTAACGGATTAACTGCCGGTCTTGATATCACTATCAATAAAGGAAGAGAAATTTTTTATAATGCCAACAAAACAGATAGTACGGATTTTGTTGGAATTTTGTACGATCAAAGTAATGTTAGTACACAAAGTGGAGCTATTCATTTTGTGAATCAAGTTATGAATCCGGTGCTTGCTCTTCAAAAAGAAGTTTGGGATGAATTCTGGGATGAAAATTTTGTAGGTCCATACCGTAATGTTGCAGCATCAGCCACCTATTTACTTGAAGATCATACACTGTTAAACCATGTCACATGGTCGGGGGCAGAACTTACCTACATAAAATCAATTGATCCGACAGTAACGGCGTGGAGTCAGGATTGGTTTCAGATTGACGGGGATTTTATTATTACCTACAATGTTCCAAGCCTGGTTCAGGGTAAATATGATGTTTCCATTCAAGCTGATGCCTTTAGTCTCAACAATGCTGTGATTGAAGTGTCGATTGACGGAGTCAAAATTGGAGGCCTGGTTGATCTGACTAAGAGCGGAAATGCAACTTACCCGTTTTATGAATTCCAATTGGGTTCAGTTTTCTTTACAAAATATGCCGGTCATGCCATTCAGGTTAAATCAATGATTCCTGGTATGTTCAAATGGGATTTTGTACATTTTAAACCAAGTACTAACTAAATATAAAGATATAATGAGACTTATATTCAGCATTTTAATAGCAATTGTCTTTGTTGTTCTTTTCGGATGTTCCAAAAAGACTTGGGACGATCATTATAATACTCCACCTGCCACTATAAATTCCAATGTCTGGGATGCGATCAAGGGCAAGAGTGAATTGTCGAACTTTGTGGCTTACGTCAAAAAATATAAATTAGATACTCTCTTTTCAGGAAGTAATGTTTATACTTTGTTTATTCCCAGTAATACTGCAATTGATCAGGCGCTGGGCTCTGATACAATAGGAGTGAGAGATATTAGTTATCTGATTTCTAAACATTTTGTTGAGTCTGCTGATATTCAAGGCAAACGAAAAATTCAGACCCTTCAGTTTAAATTTGCTACGTTTGAAAATTTGAATGGCAAATTGCTTTTCGATGGTGTACCATTCACATTTGATAGTCCGCTTTATATCAATGGAAAGTATTTTGTAATGGATCAAATGGCACGTCCAAAACCAAATTTATATCAATATTTTGCAGTCAATGTACCTGCCCTAAAAGCATATATTGACTCAAGGGATTCGATTATCGTCGATCCAAGAAGCATTGCAACAGGGTTTGATAAAAATGGGAAGACCGTTTATGACACAATTGCTATTAAGTATAATACTTTTGAATTGGGCGTAGTCAATCAAGCAGGTTATATCGTTAAAAAGGGATGGTTTGAGGTAACGAAGGAATTTCGGGCAAATACAGCTACTTTTGTTTACCCCAAGCTCGGGAAATATCAAAATGCACTGACCGAAATGGCACAAAAACTGGGTGGTACTTATCATGACTATAATGATATTCCAATGCCCTGGCAAAACGATGTTTTGATTCCTTTTTTGCTAAAACATGGTACATTCCTGAATATGCTTGATGCGTCAGAAATCAAAGATACGAATTCTGTCGCCTATTCAAGGAATCTGCGGAAATATACCATGAAGAACATTCAGAATGACAGTATCGTTGTAAGTTATAAAGCAGTTGATCCTTATCTTTGCAGCAATGGCATCGCCTATGACTATGATAAATTTTCAGTGCCTGATACACTTTATTCAGGTACTACAAAATTTGAAGGTGAATGGTTGGATGTAAAAATTGGATCCAACAAGTTTAAATGGAAAGAAGGTTCGGTGAGTGTTACCCCCTCGCCCTATGAGCCTGTAACCAACTTAGTTAAAGGTGAATCCAACGACTCTGTTTTAACAGTGACCTTTGCCAAAGGATTTAAAGGACCTTATAACCTTCAGTTCCAGACACGAAATCTTTTCCCTCGTAAATACCGAATGGTGATAGGTACCAACATGGATCTTGGTGGAATTTATGATATTGTAGTAAATGGTGTTGTTGCAACAACATTTGATTATTATAGCTATGTAAAGACAAGGGGAATAATCAATAGTGTAGAAATGGGGACAAATGGTGTCTATAAAAAATTCAGTCCCACAGGACGTTATAACCGCTTTGACTGCTATGTTAATAACATAACTACTTATGGTAAAGCAAATATAAGTATTGTCTATAAAGGCCCTGCAAGCGGAACACTTGCAGGCGCTAATGTTCCCGGGCTCTCAATTGACTATATTGAGTTTGTCCCGGTCATAAATTAATAAATTAAGAAAAAACCAGCTAAGTTATTCTGATTTTAATCTGGCCAAATCTATAAAATGAAAATTGATACAATGATTTATAACCTATTCACCACTGTAAACTGGAAAAAAGCGCTGCTTATTATTCCTGTGTTGCTTATGAGTTTGTTTTCATCGCAGGCCCAGAGCCAAATGGCGAAAGACTCAATTCTTGTAAAGGGAGTGATCGTTTCAGGAAAAAACATTCCGTTGTCAAATATCACTATAAGTGTTGAAGGATCACAACAATTGCCGGTAATAACCAACGATGCCGGAGAATTCAGCATTAAATCGAGCGTTGGTGATAACTGGTTGATTATTTCACCGGCAAGTGATTTTAAAACCAAACGGGTATTTCTGAACGAGAGGGATCAATTGAAGATTTATCTTACTTCGAATGATTTATCGTCAGGTGATGATCCGTTGAATATTCTTTCTCAAAAATTGATTAAGAAAGACATCGTTTCATCCTATTTTGACGTGAATACCTCTGATATTTCTAAAACAGGAGCAGTTTCCATCGACGAATTTATGCAGGGAAAAGTTCCCGGAATGAATATTACCCGAAGAGACGGTTCGCCTGGTAGTGGCGCTGTTTCATTCATACGGGGCGTGAATTCGATCATGACAAATACGCAGCCTTTGTATATTATTGATGGTATTCCAGTGGAAAATTTTGGCCTTTTTCAATCAAATCTGAAGGGCTATTCTTATGATCCGCTACTTGGACTAAATCCAATTGATGTTTCAAGTGTTACAGTAGTCAAAGACCCAACAGTTACCTCTGCTTATGGATCAAAAGCATCCAATGGAGTGATCTTTATTGAAACGCTTGATCCGAGCGCCACTCAGACTTCAATTGATGTGGATCTTCGTTCAGGATATTCACTTTCACCTTCCAACTTAATTCCACAACTCAATGGCGGTCAATTTAAAACTCTGGCCAACGAGGAATTGTTTTCTTCAGGATTGACAGAAGAAGCTACCGAACTTGCTTATCCCAGTCTATTTCTTAAGCCTACTGATGCTCATTTTATTGATTATCAACACGATACTAACTGGCAGGATAAGGTTTTTCAAAATTCTTCGTTTACGAATTTCAATCTGAAAGTAAAGGGTGGGGATGCAATTGCACGTTACGGGCTTTCATTTGGTTACACAAGCAATAAAGGAATCATTCAAAATACAAGTTACGATAGTTATAATATCAGATTTGTTACCCGTACAAATGTTTTTAGGTGGTTAAGAATGAATGCCGGTGTTTCCATGAACTACAGTACCTCAAATATGAAGGAAGCTGCAACCTCGAATGAAACCAGTCCGATTTTAGCAGGTCTGAGCAAGTCACCACTGCTTAATCCTTATCAATATGATAGTAATGGAAATATGATTACCACTTTAAGCGAAGTAAATGAAATTAATCGCAAGGTTGATGAATTTGGAATAAGTAATCCGGTTGCAATTATTAATTCATTTAAAGCCAATAATACCAATTATCATTTTATATCTACTATTGGACTTGAGGGTACAATTACAAAGAATCTTTTGCTTAATTCAAACTTTGGCCTGACATACAATGATTTAAAAGAGAATATTTTTATGCCGTTTCATGGCATGGCACTCTACAATAACGGCGAAGCTTACAACGTTGCCAAGAATACGAACAACTATTTATTCTCGTTCTACAACAATACTTATCTTACTTATAAAAAAGTTTTCAATAAAGTGCACAATTTCTCTTCCAATACCGGTGTAAATATTCAGACAAACAGGTATCAGTTGGATTGGGGAATGGCTATGAATTCACAGTTTAATGATAAGTACCAGAAACTTCAGGATGGTGTCAATAATCTGCGCCAAATTGGAGGTGACAATCGTAGTTGGGATTGGCTTTCAGTATATGAGAACCTGAATTACAGTTACAAAGACAAGTACATGGTTTCTGCCAGTGCTTCGCTTGACGGTTCTTCAAGAATTGGTGATCAGGCTATCAACACATTAAATATTGCCGGTAATCCATTTGGGGTGTTCTATTCAGGCGGACTTGGATGGCGCTTATCCAGCGAATCATTCCTGAAAAATCTGAGCTGGTTGGACGAACTAAAATTGAGAGGTTCTTATGGAACATCCGGTAATGATGACGTCGGTGAAGCAAATGCTACCAATTACTACCAAACTGTATTTTATCGTTCGGCAACAGGGCTTTATCCAGCCATTATACCAAACCCTAAATTGAGCTATGAAAGAGTTAGTCAGATCAATACCGGGGCTGATATTGGTGTGTTGGGAAACAGATTAAGAGGAACAGTTGAGTGGTTTAAGTCAACAACAGACGATATGCTGATCCTTACACCGCTGCCACCGTATTTGGGTTACGGCTTCCGTCCTGAAAATGGAGGAAAAATGCAAAATACAGGTATTGAGGCAAATGCTTTTTTACGGATCATCAACGGAACATCATTTAAATGGGATGTACAGGGTAACTTTTCAAAGGTTAAAAACGAAATATTGGCTTTGAAAGGTGATAAGATCATTTCAGAGATTCAAGGAGGTGAAATTGTAAATCAGGTTGGTTCACCGGCAAACAGTTTTTACGGCTATATTTTCCAGGGTGTTTATTCCACCACAGCAGAAGCAAATGCAGCCAATTTAGTGAACGATAAACTTGTTAAATACGTGGGTGGAGATGCTAAATTTGCCGATATATCAGGACCAAATGGGGTACCGGATGGCGTTATTAATCAATATGATAAAACTGCAATTGGTTCATCAATGCCAACTTTTTATGCCGGTTTCCAAAATACATTTACCTATAAAAAATGGACTTTGAATACCACTATCAATGTGGTTTCAGGCAATAAAATATTCAATTATGTGCGTTACCAAAATGAAATGATGTCTGGTCTTCAAAATCAAAGCGCCAGTGTTCTTAACAGATGGCAGTTTGAAGGTCAGCAGACCAATGTACCTCGTGCTTTGATGAATGACCCTGTTGGAAACTCTGCTTTTTCGACGCGTTGGATTGAAGATGGTTCTTATTTGCGGGTTCAGAACGTTTCTTTGAGCTATACAATTGCAAACAAATTCCTGTCTTTCAGGAATGCCGAGATTTATGTATCAGCCAACAATGTTTTGACAGTGTCTAAATATTTGGGTTACGATCCCGAATTTTCGTATTCCTATTCCCATTCAGAACAAGGCATCGATTATGGTCAGACACCTCAGGCCAGACAATTTATTATTGGTATTAAACTTGGATTATAAAATTTATTAAATATAGATCATGCTTAAAAATCTGAAATATTCCGTTGTTATCATTTCGGTTATGATATCAATGATTTTTCTTCCTTCGTGCAAGGATTTTCTTAATCCACCACAGGAATTGAAATTGACGCAGGATAAGTTATTCAAGGATTGGTTTGAATATAGAGCCGTAGGAATGGGATTGTACGGTTTACAATCGAAATTGGTTGAACAATTGGTCATATTAGGTGAACTTCGTGGAGACTTGTTGACTGTGACTCCCAATGCCGATGCCGATTTGGTTGAAATCAATAATTTCAAAGTATCAAAGACCAACAAATATGCCTCGCCTGTTAATTTTTTTAAGTTGATTGCAGCGTGTAATAATTTGATCAGGGAATTAAAAGCCAAACATCCTGAAGTTATTGACTTAGCGAATAAAAATACTTCAAACTATGACAAATTGTATGGAGAAGCGCTTTGTATGCGTGCCTGGGCATACTTTAATGCTGTTAGAATTTATGGGAAAGTGCCGCTTATCCATGAATCGTTGACGACAGTGGAAGATATTGAACAATATCTGAATTCGACCTCTACTTACCGTGATACAACTACTGTTTATCAGAAGGATGGTTTTAATTTCGTTAAACATGACACCATCATTACTCTTACAAAGCAATACTATGATATCGACATGGTTGAGAATGTTTTCATCAATCAATTGGAAACTGAAGTTAAAGTTGTTGGGGTGGACTATAACGCAGATCAGAATGATGCAACATGGGCAGTTACCGCTTGGAATACCTTTTCATGGCATGCCTTGTTGGGTCAAATGTACCTTACTCAGGGCAATTTAAGTAAAGCAGCAAGCCATCTGAATGAAATAGTTGGAAAAGGAGCCTCTGGCAATATTTTACCTGATTATCGGTATCAGTTAAACAGTTTATTTGCGGGTCTCAATTGGAGTAATATATTTATAGGAGTTCCGGATAATCATGAACATATTTTTACATTGCAGTTTGATAAGAACCAACAGGAACAAAATGGTTTTCAACGGTTGTTTGATTTAACCACACCTGGTGAATATATGCTGAAACCAACCAAAGCAGCCATTCTATACTGGGAGGGGCTTTGGCGGGGATACAATCTTATCGTCAATTCTGCCAATCCTGCACTCACCAGGTTGGATCCAATTAATCCCGGCGTGCCAAGTGATTTTTACCGAGGTTATGGCACCTCATATATATACCGGAAAAATGGAGTGATATTGGATCCAATTGAATATCAGAAGATGTTGATCGCCAAATCAGAAAGCGACGTTCGTACTTATACCACCATTATGGATGGTGTTGATACCCTTGTTTATAAATATACAACTGGTAAAAGTCCGTATGATCAGGATGCCAATTTCATTGTATATCGGGCTGGCGGAATTCACCTGGAACTTGCTGAAATCTATACATGGTTGTCTGAAAATATAAATGGACAGCAATCAGCTCGTCCCAACACTGCGCTTGGCATTGTGAACGATGGAAGTTATTACAGTGTGCTGGCGAATCGTGTTCAGCTTGGAATTCGTGGCCGTGCCGGATATAATTATACTCAATATGATCTGATTTCTACCAATAACATCATATATCAAATGGATCCAAATACCAATAAGGTTTTGGGTTACGTTGATTATTCAAATAACCTTTTGAAAAAACAAACCTATCTTGAAGAACAGATTATGGACGAAAAAGCAAGGGAACTTGCTTTCGAAGGGGAACGTTTCTACGATTTGATGCGTATTGCTAAACGCAGAAAGACATATCTTCCGAATGATGATTATTTGGCAAAAAAAGTTTCTGCAAAATATCCTTCAGGACAAAGTCAAGCCATGTACAATTATTTGCTCAACGAAAAAAACTGGTATATCAATATGTTTGATTAATTACTGTTTTATTGGATAAATAGATATGGTAACCTGAGTTTTCAGGTTGCCATTTTTTTTGAGGTCAAGCCATGAAGGAATAAGGGGCTTTGTTGTAATTGTTGTAATTGTTGTTGGTGTTGTAATTGTTATTGGTGTTGTTGGGGTTTCTATAGTTTCTGTTGTTACTTAGGGTCTGCTGAAAGACTCAATGCAGGTTCGGATTGACCTCAGAGAGGTCACCTATTTATAGAAAATGGTGATTAGAGAGCTATTCGACCCCAGGAGGTCGTATATCTGCATGGTTGATCAATTTTCTACCCCGATTACTCGGGGTCCCTCCGGGATAATTCACCAAACCCTACTTATTGATTTTTCTTTTTCCAGACGGCCTGGAAA
>DIZL01000062.1:66187-84061 GCA_002429385.1 Prolixibacteraceae bacterium UBA6029
CCCGCCACTTTGGGACATCCTTCGATGTGCCTCAAACGCATCAGATTCTTTTATTAACTCATATCCCTCCAACATACGATTATAATCGTCAAATGTAATGGGATTTACTACCCCTGATGTTTTGGAACTTTCTTTGCCCTTCCTTGCCTGTAAAAGATAAATGAAATTACAGGAGCCTAAAACATAACTTAGATAGTTCTTTACAATTGCCGGTTCCATTTCTCCAAAGCTTGCTGCATTCCAAAAAATATCAAATTTACTATTACGAAGTAATGGGAATTTCCAGTTGCCAAGCATATTCACCTTCCCCTTTTTTATTCCGCTCAAATCTGTCCACTCCAATGTTTCCGATGATTTAACTACTGATTGTTCCCCCAATGATTCTGAAAGATACTTGTCACATAAGACCAATGGATAAGGTAAATCAAAACACAATATAGTTAATTCCGGAAAGATCTTTTTTAATACTTCTACCTGAAATCCTGAACCGGAGCCTAACTCAACAATGGTTTCTGTGCCGTTTAGTTTCAATTGTTTTTGAGCAAAACAGAGCCGGATATAAAAGTTCAGGAATTGCATCGTGTATTTCCTGCCTTTTATCTCAAACAGGTCCGAAGGGTTTCCAAATGTGCTGGTTTCAATCTCTGAAATAGATTTAAGATTGGCCAGTTCACCCTGGACGACACAATTGTTATAGGCCATCTCCCTGATGTCTTGAAGCCTGAGTGAATAAGGCAAAGAGGCTCTGTTTGATATAAAAAGCGATCGAACCATCTTTTTGTACAGTTTCAAATAGATGGGCATCCCCTGGTTGTAATGATATACGGACTCACTAAATCCGAATGTTCCAAAAATGGGGTAATCTCCGCTCCTTAATTGATTGATGTCAGCTTTCTCAATTTTGCGTATAATCTTTTGTTCATATTTCTTCCAATATCTTCCGGCATGAAACAGTTCAGGCGCTGCATTGTATTCTTTTAAAAGCTTTGATAAGTAATCCATTAGGTTCTTTAATTATAAGTTAACTGGTATGCAAATTTGATCTTGATCGAAATCATATCATGGTTCAATTTGCCGATAGCAAAGATAGCGGATAGAACTGACACGTGCAATCTTCCGGAACTGTAAACGGGCTTTAAAGGTATCCTGGGATTTGTTGATTCTCTTGCAAAAAAAAAATCCATCCATTCAACTCTCCGCGACAATCCATTGACACTGACCTTGCGTTTGGCGCCATCGACTTTCGTCCAAACTGGGGTGAGGGCAATGTTACATTAGCTGGGACACAACAATATTACCCTGTCATCTTTAGGCTGTCGCAAGTTCGCAAGTTCGCATCTTTCTTTATTTATGGAATCATCAACTGTTGAAACTATCATATCGAAACCCTGTAAAGTAAAAATATGCGAACTTGCGAACTTGCGAAACCATCAACTGCTTTACACAGAAATAATTCCCTGATGCCTTCTTCTTTGGCTATGCTATAATTGCTTTATCAGAAAGTGTTTAATAACAGCGTTCTTTTATTAGCTTGTTTAAACGTTTAAGCATAAATTTGAATCGTAGAATAGGAGATCCTTTTTATACTTCGGAGGAATCAGATAGGTAAGTTCGAAGATAGGAGACGAGAGATGGAAGACGGAAGTTTGTCTCCGGTCTTCAGTCTCCGGTCTTCCTTATTTTTGTTTTTTTATTAAATCCCTAAGGGGTAAAGCGCTAATTTTAAACTATTTCTAAGACTTCTTTAAGCCATGTATATAAGATCATTTTTAGTTCTCCTGTTACAGCTTTTATTGATTACCTTTTCAACCGCACAGATCACTCAGAAAGGACGTTCCATCCCTTACTTTAGCGCTTATGCCTCTCCGGCAAGCTGGGACAGTTATAAATCGGATATCTATCAGGGCGGGGAAACCGTGTTTGTAAAGAGCAATGTGGATGATGTGCCTGTAGATATGACCCAGGGAAGCGGCTCTTTGGTTTTCGAATCGACTATGCCATCCGGATATTGGAACATTCTATTCCGAATTGGTTGGGGAATGCCTGTCGATTACCTGAGGATGGGAAATCATGCCTTGCTGCACCTGCAGCTCAAGTGGGAAACCATTGCCACGGGAGCCGATGTTGAAATTCAGGTCTATACCCAGGAGAATAACGTGGCAGCCGGTTATCCCGAACATTATGCCGGTGTTATGCTGAGTAAATATACACAACCATCACTAGTTTGGACTGATGTTTATATCCCGGTCAGTGACTTTCAGGCTGTCAATCCACAAATCAACCTCAGTCGTGTGACCATGCTTCGCTGGGTAGGCCATGGCATTTATACTACAGTAAATAAAATGTACGTCGAAAAAATGGAGATCGTTCCTTCCATTGAGAATCCGTTTGTGGATGCGGTTAAAGTCAACCAGATTGGCTTTGTACCCGATCAGCAGAAAATCGGTATCGTAAGTTATGAAAAGGGCCTGTCCACTATAAAACCAACAAAGTATACCATCGTAAGGGCTAAGGACGATTCAGTGGTGTTTACCGGTACGCTGGTTAAAAAATCACCATACACAGTTGCCGATTGGGGACAAGACGGGGATGATGTCTATCAGGGCAATTTCTCCTTATTTAAGACTCCCGGTAAATATAAAATGTGTTCACCTGAACTCAACCAGTTCTCTCAGGTCTTTGAGATCTCGGATACGGCTTACAACAAGGTTTTCAGGGATGCCCTTCGTTTTTTTCTCTATGCCCGATCGGGTGAAGCCATCTCAGAACCTTTCGCCGAGGGATTTGTACGTCCTGCGCTTTTTGCTGGCGGGGCTGCTGCCACCTATGATTACAAGACCGGAACGCGCGATGTTAAGGGGGGCTGGTTTGATGCTGGAGATACCCATATGGATGCTCATGCTCCCTTCATACCAGTATGGTGGCTGCTGGAAACACTTCGTCAATTTGAATCAAAAGTCCAGAAAAACTCACTGAACATCCCTGAATCCAATGCCGGAGCCAATGATCTGTATGAATTAATTAAATACGAGTTGATGTGGTATGAGAAGCTGTGGAACAAGGATGGGTCTGTACAGTTTTTCGTAACTCAGAAACTTGGGCAGCCCATACCCTCTGTGGGTGATGTCACCTCATCGGCGTCCGCTATACTGTCTGCCCTGTTCTCAAAAGCCTACCCAATGTTTAAAAAGAATCCTGCTTATTCAGACTATGCGGATACTTTAATGATGAAAGCCCAAAAATCCTGGGACTGGCTTCTCCTTCATCCCAAAAATGTCAGTCCGATTGAACCGGCCACAGGAACAGTTTACGGATATGCTTTTGATGACGCACACGACCAGGCTATACGGGCAGTCGCCGCTATCTCGTTGTATAATGCCACTGGAAAAGCTACCTATCATACCTGGTTTACTTCGCGTTTTAATGATCCGCTCACAGATTACCACGATAATCAGGCATGGGGTGGTATAATCGCAGGTCTGGAACAATCTGATATAGACCTGGGATACATGGATTACATCCAGTCCCCTCAGCCCGATGCCAATAAAACAATCATCACAAAACTGAAGGCAGCTTTTATCACTGAAGCCAACTGGACCATCGACCGCATCGGCTATACGCCTTACAATATCCCGCTGGCTGCGTCCAATCATCTTTTCTGGGGATCATCAGGACTTATTGCAACACATGCCTATGTGTACGATCAGGTATATAAGTGGAGCGGAAATCTCAAGTATAAGAATGCCATTCCCAATTCGGTCGACTGGATACTGGGGCGAAATCCGGTGAACAGTATTTTTGTTACCGGTTATGGGGATACGATCCACGGAGTGGACATTTACAGTTTCTACTGGGATGATAACTTCAAAGCTCCTCCGGGCTATCTCTGTGGTAATATTGATGCTTATGATGAAACGACCGTCCCGGTCATCAAATACCCATGGAAACGATTTATGAATGTCCTGTCAGCAGCAACTCTTGAACCCGGCATTTACTGGAATGCTCAATTTGCCTGGCTTATGGGCTATATGGCACAAAATGCAGGTACCAAAAGAGATTGCAGTGGAGTTATAGGAGGCACGGCCTATCTGGATCAATGTCAGACATGTGTTGGGGGAACTACCGGTAAAATCGAATGTATACCCAATTCTTCAATCAATCTGAAACAGGAAGAGCCTTCTTTGAAGATTTTCCCAAATCCATCCAAAGGAATATTCACGATTCAGGGAATTTCAAATAATCCCTGGCAGGTGTATAATGAAGTTGGAGTTCCCTTATTTTCAGGTCAGCATGAGACTGTCGATCTGAATACTTATCCGGTCGGATTATACCTGCTAAAGGCCAATGGAAAGGTTTATAAGCTCTTGAAGAAATAGATAATCAAAACAATCTTCAATGAAAAAAGAACCGACCAGAAGAAACTTTATAAAAGGGACAGCAGTCGTTTCTGCAATCACCATATTAAATTTCTACCTTGACCCACAACTAAACCTGGGCCAGTTTGATAAATAATGCATTAATAAATAAATCAATTAGATGACCTAATCTTTAAACACTTAATATGAACCGAAGGAAATTTTTATCAGTCACAGCTATCGCATCCGTTTTGCCTTCCATCTATACAAGGGCTGGCAATCCGATGCTCTCAACCGGAATCGGTGAGAACAAATCAGTCGGCAAAATAACCTTCGGGGTCATTGCAGACATTAAAAATCCCGAAGAAGATATTAAACAGGTGAGGGATTTCGGATTCGATCATTTCCAGGCCAGCGTGAGCGAGTTTACCCCTCAGATGGCTCAGCGGATAGTTGCGGCATGCAAGAAATACGACGTAACACCCGTAGCGTTAATCTGCATGGGTCCCGGACCATACATCTGGAATTCGTCCGAAGGACCCTCCACGATTGGTCTTGTCCCAAGGCAATACCGGACCGAACGCATACAACATCTGAAGGATGGTATCGACTTTTGTAAAGAGGCCCGATTCCCTGCTCTCCTGGCCCATTTTGGATTTATTCCCGATAATCCGAAAGATGAACTTTATCTGGAGTTTATAGATCTTATGAAAGGGGTGGCCCAATACGCTTTGAAAGCGGGTATAGACATCTATTTTGAAACCGGACAGGAAACTCCCGTCACCCTTTTGCGAACCATCGAAGACATTGGGACAAGTAATTTGTTTGTCAATCTCGATGTGGGAAACCTCCTGTTATACGGTACAGGCAATCCGCTGGACGGGCTTCGTCAATTGGGAAAATACGTAAAATCGCTTCATGCCAAAGACGGCGACTATCCGACTGATCCGCACCAACTCGGGCGTGAATATCCGATTCCAGAAGGGAAGGTTGATTTCCCTGGGATTATTTCCCGTCTGAAGTCCACAAATTTCACCGGCTGCATCGTCATCGAAAACGAGCTAAGCGCCAATAGTAAAGCCTACCTTCAGAAAACAAAAAAATACCTGCAAAGCCTTTTAGATAAGGCATAACCTATTGATTTGAATCTAACGATGGATAAATCAAAACCCATAATTTGGTCAGACCTGAAACCTGCGAAAGCGCTTCATTCACGAAGGATAAGCTTAATCATGATCCTTCTGTTTAGTGTAATGATGGGATTTTCTCAACATGTCAGGGAGAAACCTATGGAATTGAAGGAAATATTAAAAAAATACCCTACGATCAGTGAATTCCTGATTCATGCATCCTTTCGGGATCAATTGGTATCCTCGGATAAGCTTGCCGTTTATCGTTTCACGGATACTACTGTTGACGAACCGGTTTATGTGGCCTGGTCGAAAAGCGGATTCCAACAGACCATCTCACTTCCCAAAGGGCGCTACTGGGTGATGGATACGGCTCAGGTGGTTGTCAGTAAACCCATTCAGCACAACCAGATACCGGTCACGGAAACGCCCGTCTATATTTTAAAGGCTGCTCCCCAAAGCCCGGTTATTCAATCCATCTACCTGGATGGAATGCCCATTGAGCCTTTCCCCTCGAATGGCGATTTGTGGCTGTCCACATGGGCCGATGATAACAACATGTACTCCGGTTGGGGCGATGGACCAGGCCCTCTATACGATGCAGGCCCTCATTCGGGAGTTGACTGTGGAATTGTGAAACTGACAGGAGATTTGCCTGATGTAAAACCACAGACCCAATACAGACAAGATGAAAATCCGCCCCTGCCAATCAATGATAAGCCTTCCAGCCTGATTTATCTGGATTCCTGCCTCTACGGACAATTTCACTGCCCGTTGGGTGATGCCCGTATAGGTTATCTTTCCGCCTCAAAGGATTATGGGATTCATTGGAAACGGGTCGGTTATTTTGAGGAGAAGGAAAAACAGCCTGAAGGCGCTTCCCCCTGGCTCAGAAAGAATAATTCACCCTTCAGGTGTATGTTCTTCATCAATATGGGTCAAAATTATAGCCTGAATACTGATGGTTATGTTTATGCCCTTGGTATTGGCACCGAATGGCATTGGATGGGCTTAAGGGTTTACCTGACCCGGGTCAAAAAAGCAAACATTGCCAGCTATTCGAACTATGAATATTTTGCAGGGTACACTAAGATTGGTAACCCAAAATGGTCATCCGATCAGTCTATGGCCAAACCGGTCAAAGGGCCGATCACATTCGGACAAGGGTCAGCCATCTACCATCCCGGAATAAAGCGTTACCTGTTTATGACCGACTTCGATGTATTTGATGCACCGAATCCCTGGGGGCCATGGACTTATGCCGGAACCTGGACCACCTGGCATACCCGTCCGGGGAAAACAGAATGGCAGGGAGGCTATCAACCCGGGATGATCACCAAAGGCACCGGCCCTGACACGTTCTGGTTTACTGTTTCAGGACAAAATAAAAAACCACTCGTTACCTATTCCTACAATTTGGGCAAAATGCATATGAAGCTAAACAAATAGTTCAGATCTGTTATTCATTCAAAATATCTCGCATTACTGAAGATGGTTTTATGTAAATAATTAAAGAGATGAAAGAAAACCTAAAAGCTACCCTGTTAAAATCACTGTTAATCCTGCTGTGTTTCAATTGCCTCCTTACCGCTTCAGGGAAGAGTTATTACATCAACTCCATCACCGGTCTGGATATCAACTCTGGAACTTCTGCAAAAGCTGCATGGAAAACCCTGGACAAGGGGACATCAGCTCCTTTGCAGGCAGGGGATACCCTTTTCCTGGCCAGCGGATCTTCCTTTACAGGCGGCATGGAAATCAAATCTTCAGGTACTGCCGATCACCCGATCGTGGTTACTGCTTATGGTAAGGGCAATGCCCCAAAGCTGAGCAATCCTGACCGGGCCACCCTCAATGGGAACGCCATACGCCTGTCGGGCAATTACCTGGTGGTCGATGGTTTCTATTTTCAGGATTGCGCGGCTGCCCCCGATAAAGATGCTTCCTACACCGATGTATGGGATGTGGGAGCGGTGCGTATCATGCTGGGCGCCAACCATTGCACCGTCCGTAACTGCGAATTCTCGAATTGTCCCAAGGGCATTCAATCAACCGGTGAATATGCCCTGATCACCAAAAACTATCTGCATAGCGCCAATACCCGCCCGCTCTCTTCACCTGGCTGGGGCCCCATAGGCATTCATATGGGGAACGGTCATCAGGAAGTATCCTGGAACATCATCAAAGACTATTATTATGTTGGCGGTGAATTTGGCGCCGATGGCGGGGCTCTTGAACTCGACGACGGACGTAATCCGAAGAAAGACATCTACATCCATCACAACTATACCTGTTCGAACATGGGATTTCTTGAGGTAAGCTGGTTTTCCGATATTGCCAAGACCGAAACCTGGGATCTTCGCATCGCCTATAATGTCAGCGATGATTATCAGGACTTTGTCATGCTTTGGGCCCCTACACATAATTGCTTTATCGACAACAATACGGTCTTCCGCCGGAAACAGATCAAAAATGCCATCGTGCCTGCCGTCTTTTTGTGCGACTACGGTGGCGTGACCATCCGAAACAACATCATCGGGGTCGATTCCGTCACCCAGGTATATACAGGCAAGGGAATACACGATCATACCTATAATCTTTATTTTTCTGCCGACGGTTGTAAACCCAATATTGGGGCTACGCTTCACCCCACAGAAAAATTCAACATCAATCCCCTGTTTACAGCAAAGAAAAAGAATGAAAGCGATTATTCGCTGAACCGTAAAAGCCCTGCTATTGATGCGGGAATCAATCTCAAAGGGCTGTATACCACCGACTTTTTGAACCATCCCGTTCCTAAAGGAAAAGGAACCGATATGGGCGCCTTCGAATATCAAAGGAAATAGCCCTTTATGTGATTTGAACGGTAGGTTCCAGTATTCAGGAATTAATATCTGAACGATTTCTTCAATCTTTATAGAAAAGGATCAATTCATTTCAAGATCCATTGTCCCCGCCAGCAGGCGGGAACAAAACATTTACATTCAACAGATCAGTTGTTCTATGGCCTCTTGTCGCGTTTCTAAAGGCACATGAATTTTGCATGTATCTGGTCAAGTTCTCTCAACCAATGCGTAAGGAACGCGCTATGAAGGGTCTTTGGTTTCTGTATGTTTTGAGTATGGTTTCTGTAAGGTTTCTGTATGTAGACTTACAGAAATCAAACCTAAACCAAACAAAAAATAATCAAAAACTAAAGCCCCTTCATAGAGCGTTCCCCCCGGGATCACGACAAGGGTACATTTCGGATAAATATTTTGGCCAAAAGAATTAATATACGGTTTCATCGAATAAGTTTCGTTAAAATGAGTAGTATTGAAATTGAGTACGGATGTTGTATTCAGGTTACCATTTTTTGTTGTTAATTTGTATCAGTAAACTAACTATCCGACACATGAACACCTTTTTGAGAATACCCACCCTTATTGTTTTTTTCTTCAGTTTTATTATCGCTTCGGCACAGAATCCCTTCACTAAGGGGGTGAACCTGACCGGCTGGTTTGGCGCCAACAACGCAAAGTCGGTACCGTTTACCAAATTCACAAAAAAGGATCTGCAGAATATTAAAAGCCTGGGATGCGATGTGATCCGTCTGCCGATCACCCTTCATTACATGACCAATGGCGCCCCGAACTATCAGATTGACACGCTCTTTTATCATTACCTCGATCAGGTGATTGACTGGACTGAGGAGCTTCAGATCAACCTGATTATCGACAATCATACCATTGAAGTGGCTACCTCCAAGACGGTAGAGGCGCCGCTGCTTAAGATATGGCCGCAGATGGCCCGTCACTATAAGAACCGTTCGACTTCCATATTTTATGAGATTCTGAATGAACCCAATACTTTGCTTGAAAGCGATTGGGCTGCCATTCAGGCCAAAGTGGTCGATTCGATCAGGGTGTATGATACCAAACATACCATCGTCGTTACGGGCGCAGATTGGGGAGGAATTTACGGTATGACGACCCTAAAGAAGTTGAAAGATACCAATTTGATCTATTCCTTTCACTTTTACGACCCCATGTTGTTTACGCATCAGGGGGCATCCTGGACTTCTCCCTCGCAGATCGACCTCGGGGGAGTTCCTTTCCCATATGATGCAGCAAGGATGCCTGTTTGCCCTGCTTCGTTAAAAGGCACCCCGGTAGAGGGCTATATGAATACAACTTATAAAACGGATGGTACGGTAGCCAAACTGAAAAGTACCATAGACGGGGCTGTAAAGTTTGCCGCCGCCAACGGAGTTAAAATATTTTGCGGGGAACTGGGAGTCTATAACCTGAAAAGTCCTGACCTGGATCGGGTAGGGTGGTATAAATCGGTAATTGGTTATCTGAATGAGAAATCTATTCCATGGACGATGTGGGATTACCAGGGCGGTTTCGGACTGTTCAAAGTCGGTTCCAACGAAATTTTTGAATACGACATCAACAGGCCTATGGCGGAAGCAATCGGTTTTACGGCACCTCCCGTCAAAGAATATGTCTTTAGAGCCGACACATTGCCGTTTGATGTTTATACGGACTTCCCCGGAGAAAATATACTTGCCAATGTTCCCGGTACAGGAACCGCAGATTTATTCGCACCAGACGCCAAAGAAGGGAGTTATTGCCTGTATGTGACGGATCTTGCACGATACAATGCAGTTGATTTTGATTTCAAACTGAATAAGGATTTGTCGAAACTCGTGGCAGCAAATTATACCCTCGACTTTTGGTTCAAGGCTGATTCTCCCGGGACCAATGTTGTATTGCGGTTCCTGGATACCAAGACTGCTGATCCCACTGACCATCCCTGGCGAAGGGATTTTACCATTAATTCGTCGGTTGCCGCCTTCGACGGGCAATGGCACGCGGTATCCATTCCACTAAAGAGTTTTCTGGATGCAGGTTCCTATGACGGGAGCTGGTTTGGCCCAGCCAATTCATTCGACTGGAAAGCTATCGATCGGGTTCAGATTGTATCCGAAAACATGGCTCTGACGGGCAAGAAATTCTGGTTCGATCAAATCCGTATTAACGGAACCCCTTTGACCAGCGTGTCTGAAAACCCAATGAACAATAGTTTTCAGGCTAAAGCATTCCCCAATCCCTTTACCGATGAAACAACAATTGAGTACAATCTTCCTGAAGCATCAAATGTGAATGTCAGTATCTTTTCGATCGATGGATTGCAACTGGCTACCTTAACCAATAGCAGGCAGACCCAGGGAATCCATCGGATACATTGGGCACCGGGACAAAAAGGGATTTCAAAACAGGCGGAAGGGGTTTATCTGTGCAGGATCAGCACACCCAACCAAAGTACGGTGCTGAAGCTGGTTAAAAAGAATAATCAGAATTAAGTTCAGGGCATCATATAATGTTGCTTGACTAGTTTTGTGTCACCCCGAGTACTCGGGGCTCATTTTCGACTCTCTGTATTTTTGCTACCATAATGCCAGTGCTACGCACCTGAAAAATAGCCCCGAGTACTCGGGGTGGAAGTAGGATAGAAGTAAAATGAATAACATTAATAGAAGCCACATAGCGCCCGCCTGCCTCGTCGGGCAGGGTGAAAGAATTTGTCCATATTCGTTCATATATAAAATGGAACATTAAATTGTTTCGATTTTTTAACTAAACCGATATGAAAAGAGTTTATTTGTTGACCGGTTTTTTGATTGTGCTGATGGGTTGCACCACCGGGCAGAAAGTAGAGTGGGTGAGTACCACCAATTCGCAGACCTGGGTATCGAATACCGGTACGCTCACAATAAAGAGTAACGCAGCAGATCTAGCTATCCGAATTTTTCCTGACAGCGTTAAGCAAACTGTAGATGGTTTTGGCGGTTGTTTCAACGAATTGGGCTGGGATGCCCTACAGACCTTAACGGATCAGAACCGAAAGGATGTACTGAAGAACCTGTTCGATACCATTCGGGGATGCAGGTTTACTATTTTCAGGATGCCCATTGGCGCAAACGATTATGCCGTGGACTGGTACAGCCACGACGAGACAGCAGGGGACCTGGACATGAAGAATTTCAGCCTCAAGCGTGACCGGCAGCGGCTCATTCCTTACATCAAGGCCGCTCAGAGATATATTCCCGGCATGAACGTATGGGCCTCGCCCTGGAGTCCTCCATCATGGATGAAAACCAACAACCATTATGCCTGTGCCTCCAACAGTCAGTTCAATGATCTTCCGGCTGACCGGCAGGGGATTGAAATGACTACCCAGTTCAGGATGGAACCCAAAGTGCTGGAAGCCTATGCACTTTATTTCGAAAAGTTTATTCAGGGTTATCAGAATGAAGGCATTCCGATTTCGGCGGTGCATGTGCAGAATGAAATGAACTCGTGCCAGCCTTTTCCTTCGTGCATCTGGAGGCCTGAAGATCTGGCTACTTTTATCGGTAAATACCTTGGACCACGGTTTGAAGCTGATGGCATTGCTGCAAATATATGGCTGGGAACGATTGAACGGCCGCAGATTGAACGGGTGGATACCATCCTTCAGAATAAAGACGCAGCGAAATTCATTAAAGGAGTAGGTTTCCAATGGGCCGGTCAGGGTGCTATTGCTGAAGTTCACCGTAAATATCCTGAGATGAAACTGATGCAGACCGAGACCGAATGCGGCGACGGATCGAACGACTGGAAAGCGGCAGAACATACCTTCGACCTGATGAAGCATTATTTCAAGAACGGGGCAAACGCCTATATGTACTGGAACATGGTTCTTGACGAAACCGGCAAGAGCCAGTGGGGCTGGAAACAAAACTCGATGATCAGTATCGATAAAGCTTCGGGTAAAGTAGTCTACAATCCTGAGTTTTACCTGATGAAGCATCTGAGCTATTTTGTAAAGCCCGGTTCAAAATACCTTAAGGTTTCAGGAGATGAAAATTGCCTGGCATTCCTGACTGACAATCATGTAGTTATTTTGTATTACAATGCGGACGAAACTGATAAAACCAAATCATTCATCCTAAGGGGCCAAATGTTTACGGTTAGCCTGAAAGGAAAGTCATTCAATACCTTCAGGGTGAAAATCTGAGGAAATTAATTATTTGGCACGGATTATTGTCCTGTTTAATAAGGTACAGTAACTGCATATCCACGCAGTGCATTTTTCTTCATATCAATCCAGCCGAAGAATTGCTTATCATCTTTTATGATTTTAACGCCAATAAAAATATGATCATAGTTATACCAATATCCATAATAGGTTTTACTGCCGTCGATAAACGAACCGTTTGACCATAGTGTTGCTTTTGAATTTGACCAATTATTGGTTTCATTAATTATACTGTTATAGCTTAAAGAATCGACCCAATGTACATTTGTTTTTGATATACAAACAGAATTAGTTCCCAATGGTATAATGTCAACTCCTATTCCACTGGCACCCATCATTAGTGGAGAGGACCTTTCATATTTTAATTCAAAATCCGGTATTTTATCATTATTTAAATCAATACTTCTAATCTCAAAGAGATTATCAGGAAAGTTTTTAATAAGTAAGGTATCATCCGGGACAATATCAATATACCTTAATCCAGGTCCTTCGGTTTGCCCTGCTTTAATTGAGGATAAGAATTTATCAATATTTACAACGGTAATTACCATCTCATCCGAAGGAGAATCTGTTTGTCCGTCATTTACCACCAGGGAGAAGGTATATTTGGTTTCAGTACTGACTTCGGGAGCAGTAAAGGTTGGTTTTGCCTCTGTTTGCGAGCTTAAGGTAATTCCTGGAGGAGCCGTCCAATGGTAAGTTAGAGCATTTCCATCGGGATCAGCAGAAACCGAAGCATCCAGGGTAACCATTGCTCCTTCGTTGATGGATTGATCGATTCCTGCATTGGCAGTTGGTGCCTTATTTTCTTTTGTACATGATGTGATAAGTAATACAAAAGCGAATATTAAAATTATATTTTTCATGATAGAGCCTATTAGAAACGAATTATAACATACAGTTATACTGTTTATTGTTTTAATAATTTAGTCTTCGTTGTTTTCAATATCAATAAGGCAGGGAAATTGCATATCGACGTAAAACGATTACTTTCCAACCAGAATATTTAGGATCTGATTCTTGGTAGTTCACATCAATCCACCCGAATAACTCCTTGTCCTCCTTTATAATTTTGACTCCCATATAAATATGATCTTGATTATACCAATAACCTGATATGCTTTCCTGAATTAAGGGAACACCATCAGGGGGAGTTGGATGAGTAGCGTACCAGTAGGCAAATAAATATGCTTTTGAATTAGACCAATTATTATTAATACCAATGGTATCTCCAAGTGCGAGAGATTCAACCCAATCTATCTTAGTCTTTGAAACACATACGGAATTTTTACCCATTGGGATTATAAATGCATTTCGTGCATAACAACATGACAAACCTGTAGGATACTCATATATTAGTTCAAAATCATCGATGCCGTCATTATTTAAATCAAGAATCAAATGATCTTTTTCATAATTATCCTGGGTGACTAATTTTTTATCAGGTTCAAAATCCACATATTTGATTCCAATTCCTTCAGTCTGACCGGCAGTCATGAAAGTTAAGAATTTATCCACATTAACAACACTAATTATCACCTCATCGGCAGGAGAATCTGTTTGTCCATCGTTTATGACAAGCGAGAATGTATAGTTGGTATCTGCACTTACTTCGGGTGCAATAAATGTTGGTTTGGCTTCAGTATCCGAACTGAGTGTAATTCCCTGAGGAGCCGTCCAACGATAAGTCAGTAGATTTCCATCTGGATCGGCAGAAGCCGAACCATCCAGGGTGACGGTTGCTCCTTCAGTAACGGATTGATCAATCCCTGCATTTGCAGCCGGAGTTTTATTCACGTTCATAATGGTAATTATTACCTCATCGGAAGTAGAATTTGTATGTCCATCATTCACCAACAGCGAGAAGGTATATTTGGTTTCAGTACTGACTTCTGGAGCAGTAAAAGTTGGCTTTGCTTCGGTTTGCGAGCTTAAGGTAATTCCCGGAGGAGCTGTCCAATGATAGGTCAGTGCATCTCCATCAGGGTCTGAAGAAGCCGAAGCATCCAGGGTAACTATTGCTTCTTCGTTGATGGATTGATCGATTCCTGCATTGGCAGTTGGTGCTTTATTCTCCTTGGCACATGATGTGATAAGTAAAATAAAAGCGAAAATTAAGAATACATTTTTCATGGTAGATATTGATTATGAGTGTTTGATGGATTTCTGTAGTAGCCCTTCTTTCAGGTTAGGATAGTATCCATAGTGTTCACTCCATTACAAACAGTATTGATTGGTCAACATCAGATACTGGATTTCAATCCCTTTTGGCGGAGATACAATGTATAAAGGTAGTCCTTTTTACATTGTATTGATCATTGAATGGGCTTTTTATGTTTATATAATCTTCATTAAACCCACACCCGACAGGAAAAGAAGATTCTCGTAAATTTAAAGTTTCAGTTTCCTTTAAGTTAAAGATATAGGTTACTTCTCAATAATTGTCGAAAAGAATCAGAAACAAAACCCTTACCAACAAAAAAACTACTATTTTTAAAGCCGGATAATTGCATTGAATACTGATCCTTCAGGATACTTTGTAAGTACTATATCAATTTCAGTTTTCCGCCTAATTAAACCAAACGAATGAGCAGACCTATACTTTCGATTATTATTCCGGCCTATAACGAAGAACGGACCATTTCATCCATCCTTGGCAAAGTTTCTGAAGTGAAATTGATTGGGAATCTGGAAAAAGAGATCATCATCGTGAATGATTGCTCCAAAGATCAAACGGTGGCAGCGATCGAACTGTTCATGACATCCAATCCGGAGGTCAATATCCGGCTTATTCATCAACCTGTGAACATGGGAAAAGGTGCTGCAATTCATCGTGGTATTGCCGAAGCAATGGGCGATTATCTGATTGTTCAGGATGCTGACCTTGAATACGACCCCCGGGAATACAACGATCTGCTCAAGCCAATACTTGAAGGCTTTGCCGATGTGGTTTACGGTTCGCGGTTTATGGGTGGAAACCCACACCGTATCCTGTTTTTCTGGCATTCGATAGGGAACAAGATGCTGACAACATTTTCGAATATGTTCTCTAATCTGAACCTGACCGATATGGAAACCTGTTATAAACTGTTTCGCTCCAACTTCATCAAATCCATTCACCTGAAAGAAAAGCGCTTTGGATTTGAGCCTGAAGTGACTGCTAAAATTGCCAGGATACCCAATATCAGGATATATGAAATAGGGATTTCGTATTACGGAAGAACTTATGAGGAAGGGAAAAAGATAAACTGGCAGGATGGGTTCAGGGCTTTGGTATGCATTCTGAAGTATAATTTGTGGTCAAAATAGTCCTGCAGCTTACCAGTCAATACATATAAAAATGGGTGAAATGAATCGATCTGAAATTAGTAAATTGGTAAAATACGGCTGGATATTTCTTTTTGCCGGATTGGTTATTAACTACCTGTACCGCATGGTTGGTCATTCCATACCGATTGATAAAATTATTATCGGTTCTGATATGGAAGGCTATTATCAGTACCTGGTTCATTTTTTCGTGAAGGACTGGTCGACCTTTGACCAGATGCGCTGGACCATGCCCTTTGGTGAAGGAAAAACCCTTAGTGCATTTACCTGTGGTGTTGCCATTCTGTGGTCGCCTTTTTTCCTGGCAGCACATTTGATCAGCATCTTTTTTGGCCTTGACACCAGCGGTTATGCTAATATGTATTATGGTTTTATGCTGGTTGCCGGAATTGTTTACACCTATATTGGACTGGTTTTTATTTATAAAATCCTGCGTAATTTCTTTGAGCATAAGGTCAGTCTGTTAACAACCGCTCTTTTCTTCCTGGCAACCAATGTCTTCTACTATTCAGTGCTGCTTGGAGCGGGAATGTCTCATGTATATTCCTTTGCGATGATTGCCATTTACCTGTATTTCTGCAATCAGTTTTCGAAGGAAAGTTCGCTGAAGAACCTTATTCTGCTTGGAGTCCCATTTGCCTTGGCTGTTTTGATCCGCCCGGTCAATATCATATCAGGATTGTATCTTTTCCTCTATGGGGTGAATAGTTTTGCATCACTGAAAGAGCGATTTGCCTATTGGGTGAAGAATTATTGGGCAATTATCAGCCTGTTAATTATTGGACTGATTGTCTTTATTCCGCAAATGGCCTATTGGCATTATGTCACCGGAAAGTTTCTGTATTATTCCTATCAGGATCAGGGCTTTCCAAACTGGCAGGCACCCAAAATAGGGGTCGTTTTGTTTGGAAAATTCAATGGCTGGCTGCTATATACTCCAATTGTCTTGTTTGCCCTGTCAGGATTGTTTATTCTGCTGTGGAGAAAGCAAATGAATAGTCTTTCTGTGCTTCTGATACTTTTGATTTGTATCTATATAAATGGCAGTTGGTGGGCGCCTACTTTTGCTGCGGCAGTCGGACAGCGTGCTATGATCGATTTTCTTCCGTTTCTGGCCATTCCCCTGGCGTTTTTTATCACTCGGATCCAAGGGATGTCAAAACCCTTGAGGATTGCATTCGGGGTGCTTATTCTGATGTTTATTTATTACAATATTAAGTTCGGATTCAGCTATAGTTCTGGTGAATGGTGGGACTCTCCCATGAACGGGGCTAAATTCTGGAGGGCCCTGAAGTTTTGATCAACGGGTATGTCTTTTTAATTGATAACAAGCAATATCGGGAAAGCCTTACAACTGAATAAATATTCACCTCCAGTCCCGAGTACTCGGGACCGGAGGGAATATTGCCGGTATAATAATTAGCCCTGCCTTTCTACATTTAAACCCACGATGTCAAAGAACGCTGTTCATCTAAAAGAAACTTCTTCGTGCACTAAATTGGTCCCCAAACCTGATGAACCCATCAAAACCCTGGACATTTCAAGACTTTCAAACCAGCTTTTCCGACCGTTGCCGCAGAGATTGGCTTGAATGCATTTTGAGATAGCTGTCGGGACTATTGATTTTTATTGTTTAAACCTGGGATACCGTTGGATTTTATCGGGTATATCCTTCTGATCCTCTTGTTTCAATAAAGGTAAGAAGGCTAAGTTTACTATCCAATAAAACGGTTCTTTATGCACCCAAATGCACCAGAATGCACCAGAATATTTTACAACGTTTTGTATATTAGTGAAATATAACAAGTCATAAGTTTCATATTTTTAGTATTTATACTATTAAATATAAGGTGAATACGCTTCCGTTTAAGCTTTTCTGGCAGGTGAGAGGGAGGGCTTCCCTTTTCCCAAATCAGGAAGCGGGAAGTGTTGTCCTCAGGCTGCAATTGGACCATAATATGGCGGTGTCCGGCTCGTATCTTGTGTGCTTCTTG
>DIZL01000062.1:84237-156838 GCA_002429385.1 Prolixibacteraceae bacterium UBA6029
CAAGAAGCACACAAGATACGACCTTGATACTCCTTTGGGGTAATCCGATTAGCAGTCGCTACTTGACTTCTATTCTCTTTGGTTGACCCTCTGAGCTTCAAGAGGCACTTGGCATAAACTCCATTTTTTAAATGCGTTTGCCCTGTGAGTTTTATAAATCTTACTTTTTAATAAAATCTTAGTAAAGGCAATGCCCCCGGATTCCCTGCCCGAAGCAGGCGGGCAATCTTATCTATCTTCTTAATTGGTCTGACAAACCTTAAATGAGTGATGAAAACAATCCCGATAACTATCGGGAGGGTGTTAAGATTATTGATCCCGATAACTATCGGGACTATTTTTATAAGATACATAAGATTAAGGTTGCTGGGGCTGATCCCCCGAGTACTCGGGGCTGAGATTTTATTAAAAAGTAAGATCCTGAAATTTATTCAGGACTCACCATTGATATTGTTATTTCCCAATATTCACCATATAAATAGCATCGAGTAAAATCATTGAATCGAGAGGAATCTTTTTCAGAATGGCCTTTTGTTTTATCTGTTCAAGCCAGTCGGGTGAGTTTTTGATGGATCGAACAAATTCTGCAATCCTGCTTTGCCTGTCCTTGACCGGAGGAGTTCCGGTGTGCCAGTTAGGGTTTGGATTGGTGGCTTTATACCTGATAATTTCATTCTGCGTTTCATGGTCAGAAAAAACAGTGTCAATCGATAACTGAAAGTTGTTGCGTCCTGCTGCATTCATAAGCATTTTTATCAATACCGGTGCATGTCTTCCTGGTGTTGAATAAACATAGATATTCTTTCCGGTGGCTATAACACTGTCCAAACTAGCGGGGGCAGCACGCCATAATCTTACGGTTTCATTATTATCTTCATAGGTAATAATGTTGGGATTTAGCGCTTTCAGTTGTGACTTATAGTCTTCGCGGTGACCGCAATAGCTTAACCCATAAACAAGTGCATTTTCAGGATAAGGAGCGCCTATCCAGGTAGGTTCGACAAACCAAAAATCATCTTTCGAAATGTTCAGTTCAACAAACTTATGGATTTTCTCACGTTGAGTAATAAGTTTTGAGATAATAATATGATCGGCTTTAACTTTTACCAGAGTAAAAGCAAGCGATAGGACAGGTAGTATGCAGCATGCGATGATCAGATGGTTCTTCTTTTTTATGATTTTAACGAGGAAAAGCGATATGATGAAAAATATGAACCCATAAAAAACAAAGGTTGGAGTCAGGTAATAGTTTTTGAAATGTTTCGCCACCATTAATATTTGAAGGACTATAATCCCAAGAAATCCGGCAAATAACCAGACGTATTCTTTCATTCCTTCCTGTTTATTCCGCAGGGCAATAATGAGAAGGACAATCAATGCAACTGTCAGTAATAATAGTCCCGGGTTTAACCGGATGATTTCGACTAAACTATCAAGCATTTTCTTAACATTCAGAATGTTGGAATCACCGCCTCCATATAGTCCATCATGTTCGAAGATGCCGGAAATAAAACGGCGAAATTCACCAATTCTATTAATGATAGGGGATATGAAAATAAAAAAGGAGACAATGCCTGATCCTATATATATCAATCTGTTTTTATTGGTCCTGATGAAGAGTAACGGCAGGAAGAGTAACGGCAGAAAGTTGAATTTAGTCGCGAATCCCAAAGCCATGACTACACCACTCCAAAGTGCAAATTTCAGCGGTGAAAGGTTCTCATATCCATGTTTCAGATAAACCAGGATGAAAAGCAATCCGGAGATCATGAAGAAGCGGTCAGGATTTACACGAACGAACAACCATATTAATTCATTACTAAATATAAAGCTGGCCTGTAAGATGGCAATCTGCCAAAAGGGAATTTTTCGTTTAGATCCAAATAATCCGACTACGAAAATCAGGATGGCCTGAAGCAGAAGCAGTGCGGTTGAAATGGCGTTCATATAATGCTCAGGTCTTGCAAATACATCTTGTGCAATATCCCCTTTACCTGAAACCAGGTGAGTAATTTTTATTACTATCCCGTTAAACACCTGGAAGGGTGTACCAGGATGATCGAAATGACCGATAAAATTGAATCTGAGTTGTGCACAATTTAAACCGTTTATCAGGTAAGGAAACTCAGGATCAATCGATCTGGAATAAAATGGATCGAAAAAGAAAAAAATATAAATTCCCCATAGAATAGCTATTGCAGGAAAAACAAAAAGTTTAATTTTCGACAGGATATTCTTCATTGTAAAGTCTTATTTGAATTTAATTTTCCTTGCAGCAAAAAGGCTCATCTTGATCAGTAACCAGCCATGGCTAAAGCGGCTGATTTGTGTCGATCCGTATTCCCGATCCCTGTAGTGAACAATCACTTCAGCAATTTTAAGATTCAGTTTTGCTGCACCAAACAACAGATCAAAGTCTCCAAAAGGATCAAAATCTCCAAAATAACTTCGGTTGGCAATAATCATCTTGTAATCCTCTTTGAAAAGAACTTTTGTTCCACAGAGGGTATCTTTCATTCGTTGACCTAACAGGTATGAGAAAAACCATCCGAAGAATTTATTGGCGATGAAGTTCAAAAGTCGCATAGCCTCCTTCTCCATGGGATAAACAAGGCGGCAACCGTTGATGAATTCGCCTTTGTTGTTACGCAAAGCGTCGTAAAACTTAGGCATATCTCCGGGAGGAGTAGTAAGGTCGGCATCAAGGATCATCAATATGTCGCAGGTAGCCACATCAAATGCTTCACGAACCGCATTACCCTTTCCTTTTCCCGATTGTTTCATCACCTTGATGTCAACATTGGGATATGCCTTTTGTACCCGAAGCATTTCCTCATATGTACCATCACTGGAATTCCCTTCGATAAAAATAAACTCCTGATGTGAACCAAATGGAGGTGTTTGCTTAATGGCATTCTCCATGTTTCCTCTTTCATTTCGCGCAGGAACAACAATAGATACGGAATATTCTTTAGGTTCGGATACAACAGGCCGGGCCGTTATAAACTTGATCAGATCGAGGCCATTGATCCCGGGCAGGTTCGCTGTTAACTTGTTTACAATAAGGTTAACCAGGGGAATATATTTGGGGAAAAGAAGTTTCTTCTCCACTTTGATGATCTCAAAGTTTTCGAGATGCAGGATATTCTCAATGTCTTTGATCGATAGCCAGTTTTGGAGAGGCTGTTTGGCTTTTAATCCCAAAGTTTCTCCAATATTCAAAATCGGTTCCCAAAGGTGGTTGTAACTCGAAATGATAATTTTGGTGCGTGGGGATACATATGTTCTCACTTTTCGGAAGAAGATCTGGATGTCCCACAAGGAAGTAATCAGATCAGAAACAATAATGTAGTCAATCTCTATCCCCGGGGTGTAATCGACAGCATCGGCCACCTGAAATTCAAGATGAGGGTATTTCTGCCTGGCAATATCAATGACAGATTTGGAGAAATCGATCCCAATTCCTTTGCCAGGCTTAACGGCATTCAGCAAATCGCCCGTTGAACAACCCAGTTCCAGTACTGTTGACCCTTCAGGGATGATGAATGCGAATTGACGTTCTATCGTTTTTTGATAAAAATTATTTCTCTTTTTCCATTTATCCCTCTTGTGCGCAGTGCTCTCGAAATAATCAAGGATAATCTGTTGGCCTTTTTCCATAATTAAGGTTAGGTGTTTTTAAAATCAGGAGCCAAATTTAAATAAAATGAATTATTTAAATCCGGGCTTCTAAAAGAAAATGT
The DNA here is from genome assembly GCA_002429385.1 of Prolixibacteraceae bacterium UBA6029. Classification (GTDB taxonomy): domain Bacteria; phylum Bacteroidota; class Bacteroidia; order Bacteroidales; family Prolixibacteraceae; genus Aquipluma. The sequence goes on from DIZL01000062.1 coordinate 87,981, forward strand.
CATGACTGGTTATTCAATGTTCGTTTCTGAAATCAGGTAATTGGGCCTTCTTTTATTTTCAATAAAGAGTTTGCCGAGGTATTCGCCTATGATGCCAAGCATCAGCAGGTTTATTCCACCGATAAACAAAACACTGAAAATTACGGAAGTCCATCCGGTAACGGCCCGATCAGTAAAAAGATGAACATAGGCAGCATACAGGCCATACAGAAATGATAAAAATGCGATGACTGAACCAAGGTAAATGGACAGACGCAGCGGTTTCACACTAAATGCAGTTACACCTGTGGTGGCGAATTTCAGCATTTTACGGAAGGTATATTTTGTAGTTCCGGCAAAACGTTCGTTGGCGGTAAACGGAATAACGGTCTGTCTGAATCCCATCCATGGAATAATTCCCCGAAAGAAGAGATAGTTCTCATTAAAGAGTTTCAATTGCTTCAAAACTTTCTTGTCGATAAGTCTGAAGTCGGCCATGCCGTTTTCAATGTTGACATCCGACAGTTTACGCATGATCAGATAGAAAATGCGTGAAGAAGTTTTCTTGGCAAAGGATATGCTCTGGTGGTCGTTACGAAGGGTATTCACAATTTCAAATCCTTCTTCCCATTTGCTGATCAGTTCGGGTATCACATCCGGCGGATGCTGCAGATCGGCATCCAGGCTAATGGCACAATCACCCGTTGCAAAATCATACCCTGCTTTTAGTGCATTCTGGTGACCGAAGTTTCGTGAAAATGAAATATATTTGATGGCCGGATTGGATTGTGCCAATGTTAAAATGACCTGAAGCGTATGGTCTTGGCTTCCGTCATTCACGTAAATTATTTCATAGTGATAATTTTCAGGTAAATACCTGATCAGTGTCTGGTTAAATGTTGTCAGGCTTTCTTCTTCATTAAAACATGGCACAACAACAGATATTTTCTTTCCTGATTCCATTAAATCTCATTTATTTGGTAAATATACTTTAATTTGCATAACAATAATCCCAGGGAATATGGAAGATTTCAGAAAAGGTATTTTACTAACTCTTATATTGAGTTTTGCGGTTTTATTATTTTTCTTTGGCCCTTTGCTAAAAGATCCCAATCACGTCTATTTCTCTCCAAATGGCGATGGTTTGAAATCATATGTTGGTGCAATTTACCATTTGGAACATGATACTACCCTGTTCAGGATGAACGCTATGAATTATCCTTACGGCGAGATGGCCTTCTTTACCGATTGTCAGCCTATGATTGTCAATCCGGTGAAAGTGCTGAGTAATCACGGCATTGATTTCAGGCCATACATTGTAGGAATTATCAATATGTTTATGCTCCTTTCTATTGTTTTAGGGGCACTGTTTATATGTCTGATTTTTCTTGACTTGAATGTTTCCTGGTGGTTTGCATCATTGGCATCAGTTGGAATCGCCATGCTTTCGCCACAGATTGGCCGGCTAGGGGGGCATTTTTCACTCAGTCATATGATGTGGCTTCCGATGCTAATCTGGCTGCTGATGCGGTTTGATAAGAATAAGTCATATTGGATTTCGGCCGGAATTGGCTTGCTTACCTTTTTTGCAGCAGGAATGCATTTGTACTTTTTTGCCTTGTTTGGTTTCTTCTTTCTGTTTTACTGGGTATATACCCTGTATGCCAAAAATATGGACTTCCGCAATTATCGATGGGTCCTCCACCTTTTTATTCAATTAATTCTACCGCTGATTTTAGTCCAAATCATAGTTGGATTTAACGATACCATTACCGACCGGACCACACATCCCTGGGGGTTTTACAATTACAGGGCAAATCCGTATTCGATTTTCCTTCCGGTAGGGAAATCCTATGCTAAATTTCTGATGAACTTTAAAGCATTCCAAAACATCGAATGGGAAGCTTTAGCTTATATCGGACTGGTCGCACTCATCGGATTCATTGCAGGGATTATCCGTATGGTTCAGCGTATTGGGAAAAAACAATCCTGGTGGATGGTTTCAGATCATAACCTGATTACAGTATTTTTCTGGGCTTCTGTAGCATCCTTGTTGCTTTCATTCAGCATCCCTTTTAATATGGGATTACAATTTCTACTCGATTACCTCGGACCCATACAACAGTTGCGTGCCCTGTCCCGTTTTTCCTGGTTATTCTATTACATGATTAATATTCTTGTTTTCTATGGATTGTTCAAACTGATGAAGCGTCAGAAGACGATGAGAGTATTTGCTGTTTTTGCTCTTGCTTTCCTTTTTTACGATGGCTACTTAAATGTAAAAGTATATGCAGCAATAATGAATAACCGGGTTGCTGAACTGGACGATAAAGCCAATTCTTCACCCGAAAATGCATGGGTCTCACTGATTAATAAGGATCAGTACCAGGCGATACTGCCTTTGCCATTCTTTCATGTTGGCTCTGAAAACGTTTGGCTGGAACCCAAATGCGATGTATTGAGACAATCATTCATCGTATCGTTAAAAAGTGGGTTGCCTTCGATGGGAGTCATGTTGAGCCGAACATCTTTATCTGAAACCTATAAAAGCCTTGCTTTGGTTAATATTCCTGTTTCGCCGTTTATGATTACAAAAGATCTGCCCAATAAAAAGCCGTTGCTGGTGATGGTTGACAATTGCAATGAACTTTCGGTTCCTGAAAAGAACCTTGTACAACATTCGATACTGGTATGGAAAGGCCCGAAATTTACCTTCTACCAGCTTCCGGTCGCGCAGCTTGATACTATTGCAGCTCAGGGCGAAAAAACGTATACGGACGAAATGAAACCCATGCATGAAGGAACCTCGGATAGTACAAAGGTCTTATTCTACAATGGGTTTGAGAAGAGCCTAAATAAGGATTCGTTTTATGGTGCAGGAGCCTTCTCAGGAGATATTATGATCTGGAACCACATATTGGATCACAAAATCAGGAATGGTAAACCAGGCGATGCCTGCGAAATCCTCTTCTGGGTAAAGGGTTATGAAACAGATCTCATGCCGAGAACAGTATTTGAGTTTGTTCAGAAAAATGGTGATCAGACTATCGATTATAAATACGATCAGTTCCAGCATTTCTATTGCTCCCTGAAAGACGGATGGATGAGAATCCGTATTCCTTTTGTACTTAAATCAGAAAATGATCAGGTTATGGTCACAATCCGTAACACTGATTTAAAGAAATTTCAATTGGTGGTGGACGATATAGTTATTCGTAAAGAACTTTAAATCTGTTTGCGACAGATGTCAAAGTGTTTACAAATAAAAAACCCTGATTAACGGAAAGCTAAATTTCAACAGCAGTCAAAATTTAAGCGCGCCATGACATTAACGCAAACCAACCGCAATCAGAGTTCTTATATCCTGTTTGACTGATCAGGTCAGTCATGAAGATATAACAACTCAAATACGGACTTGTTTGCTGACGGTTGTTCTTATTGTTTTGGAACGGCGTAATTCAGAACATCTTCTCTTGTAATGACTTTATCACAAAGGATGATTAGTCGTTCGATGACATTTCGGAATTCACGGATGTTACCCGTCCACCGCATATTCTGCAATTCACTGATGGCATCGGGTTCTATCGATTTTTGGGGAATCCCGTATTCGGTACAGATCAGGTCGATGAAATAGTCACTCAACAGGGGAATATCTTCAATGCGTTCGTTCAGATCGGGAACGTGAATCAGGATAACACTCAGCCGATGGTATAAATCTTCCCTGAAGTTATTCATTTCAATCTCGCGCGAAAGGTTCTTATTGGTAGCGGCTACTACCCGTACGTCAACTTTTATTTGCGTATCTCCGCCAACCCGGTTGATTATGCTTTCCTGCAGAACACGCAATACCTTTGCCTGTGCCGAAAGACTCATATCCCCGATTTCGTCCAGGAAGATGGTTCCTCCGGTAGCCTGCTCAAACTTGCCTTTACGCTGTTTGATGGCCGATGTAAATGCCCCTTTCTCGTGTCCGAACAATTCACTCTCAATTAATTCGGAAGGAATGGCTGCACAGTTTACTTCGATGAAAGGTCCCTCAGAGCGGTTACTCTTCTCGTGCAGGCGACGTGCCACCAGCTCCTTGCCCGTACCGTTTGAACCCGTAATCAGAACTCGTGCATCAGTGGCTGCTACCCTGTCGACCATATCTTTCACCTTTTGTATGCCTGAAGAATTTCCTACAATATCGAAGCGTTTCCCGACTTTCTTCCGTAAAACCTTGGTCTCGGTAATCAGGTTTGATTTATCCATCGCATTGCGCAGTGTGATCAGCAAACGGTTTAAGTCAAGAGGTTTCTCAATGAAATCGAAAGCCCCCTTTTTGATCGATTCAACGGCAGTATCAATGTTCCCGTGACCCGAGATCATCACCACAGGGGTATCGTGGTTCAGCTCTTCAATCTTCTGCAAAACCTCGATGCCATCCATACCCGGCATTTTAATGTCGCATAAGATTACATCAAAATCATTGGTCTTGATAAGTTCCAGTGCTTTTATCCCGTCTTCGGCCAGTTCGACCTGGTATTTCTCGAATTCCAGGATCTCTTTTAAGGTATTGCGTATGCTGCGTTCGTCGTCGATAACCAATATTCTTGACATGCTGTTTTTTATTAATGATTTTGCCCAAATTTAGCTGAAAATATGTTCGTATAAAATACCTTCTCTCAGGGCATAATCAGTTTGGTATATTTTCTGAATATTTAACCGTTCAATCACCAGTTTAATGAATATTACCGACGGAACGATCATCTCTACACGGATGGATTCCAGTCCTTTCATTCCGATTCGCTCAGTATTTGTTGAATGAATCAGCATTTGGTAAATTCTTTCAAAATCACGCAGTTCAATTTCCTGCCGTATTCTTGTTTTCGCACCGGGATCAGTCTGATCGATCAGATCAGCCAGGGAGTCGAAAGCTCCAGAACAGCCGATCAGCATAGAGACCGGAGTATGTTCCAGCTGGTTCCATAGGGGTTCAAGCCGATCTGCAAACCAGTTGTTGATCTGTTGAATTTCTGATAGAGTAATAGGGTCGGAGGGGGGTATTTGTTCTATGATCCGTGCCATCCCGAGTGCAAAGCTTTGTTTCCAAAAGGGCTTACCAGCTTTGGTCAGTATAAACTCATTGCTTCCGCCGCCAATGTCCAGTATAAGCGAATGATCCTCAATTTCACCAATAGCCAGCTTTACACCTTTGAATATCAGATCAGCTTCCTTGTTTCCTGAAATGATAAGCAATTCAATTCCCGTTTTCTCTTTGACTTCCTGTTGAAACCAATCCTTGTTTATGGCTTCGCGGATAGCAGAAGTAGCAAGGGCAATAATCTCAAATGCACCGTATTCTCTTATTCTGACCTGATGTTCGCGAATGGACTGAATTGCCCGCTGCAAACCATCTTCACCCAGCCTGTTCTTTTCGATTCCTTCCTTGCCGAGTTTGACAACCTCTTTTCCCTGGTAAAGAATCTGATACGATTGATCACGGTATTCCGCAATCAGCAAATTGCAGGTATTGGTTCCAAGATCGATAATTGCTATTCGTTTGTTCATGAGTTTAGAGAAGTTGCAACTGCTTGTTCTGATAGAAATTAATTCCTACCCGGTCGATGTGATCCACCAATTCTTTATTGCTGATGGTATGATAATTTAAAACGTCAATTTTATATGGCAGGATGGTTTCTTCATTGAATTCATAACTGATGCGGGACATGATATCTGCATTCAGGTTTTCTCCTTTTAAGGCTATGTCAACATCGCTGCCGTTATGGAATATTCCCTTTGCACGGCTTCCGAATATGAATGCTTCGGTGACTTCAGTGTATTGAATGAGTACAGATACAATGATTTTCAGATCATTCTGTTGCAATCCAAGGGATTCAGTCATTAATTTTTTGCTTTAAGTTTTGATACAACTGCATCAATAATGGGAAATACCGCTCATGAATCAGTTCTTCCACTTCGGTGGCTTTCTGTTCGTCATAGGTATGAGCAGTCAGGTTCCGATCAAGCAACAAATTCATCCAGACATGCCCGTTTTCAATCAAACCTACTTCAAAGGCCTTTTTTATCGCACTTCGTGGTGAATTTACATCGATGAAACCCTGTTCCTCCAGATAATCCTTCAACACATTCCATGCCAATTCATAACTCATCTCAAAAAACTGAATGATCCCTGCTTTTTGTAACAGATCTGGATTTTCAATCTCCAAAGCATCTTCCAAATGCCCCATTGCTTTTTCGAAGTTCTGAAACCGCTGTTTCCAGCGAATATCATTGTTTTCCATGACCTACACTATTAATTGTTCAAATGAAATTACTCCGTTTAATAATCGCTACAAGTTAAGCCATAAAAAGTAATTTTCAAATTACATGCTGAGGGAATGTCCAAATATTAATAAACAAGGTCTTATTTCCCTTCCTATATGATATACAAAAAAGGCTGGTATTATCCAGCCTTCCTTTCTATTGTATGATTAGACCTGACAGGTTTCAAAAACCTGTCAGGTCTATAGTGTAATGTTAAAACAATCCGTCAATTGACAAATAGCGTTCACCCGTATCGTAGGCAAAGGTGAGTATTTTTGATCCGGCTGGCAGTTCAGTAATCTTTTTGGCAACAGCAGCCAGTGATGCGCCCGAAGATATTCCGACAAATAATCCTTCTTCCTTGGCTGCACGGCGTGCATAATCAAATGCTTCGTCTTTCGTTACATTTATGGTTCCATCAAGAGTATCCATGTGCAGGTTAACCGGGATAAAGCCGGCGCCAATTCCCTGGATGGGATGTGGCCCGGGAGCGCCCCCCCCGATTACCGGAGACAATTCAGGCTCAACGGCAAAGGTCTTAAGGTTTGGAAAACGTTGTTTCAGGATTTCACTCACTCCCGTAATATGACCTCCTGTGCCAACTCCTGTGATAAGATAGTCAAATCCTTCGGGAAAGTCAGTCAAAATTTCCTGTGCTGTTTTCAGTTTATGGACATCAATATTGGCAGGATTATCAAATTGTGATGGGATCCATGCATCGGGTGTTTCGGCTGCCAGTTCATTGGCCTTGGCAATAGCGCCTTTCATACCCAGTTCGCGGGGAGTCAATACCAGTTCTGCGCCATAGGCGGTGAGAATTCTCCTACGTTCAATACTCATTGATTCAGGCATTACCAAAATCAACTTGTATTTCTTTACTGCGGCAACCAGCGCCAATCCGATACCCGTATTTCCTGAAGTGGGTTCAATCAGGACGCTCCCTGTCCGTAATATCCCTTTGGATTCAGCATCTTCTACCATCGAAAGGGCGATACGGTCCTTGATACTGCCACCCGGATTGGTTTTTTCGAGCTTTACATACACTTCGTATCCTTCAGGATACAGGTTGTTGATTCGTACCAGGGGACTATTCCCGATGGTTTCCAGAATGTTGTTTACTTTCATCGTATTGTCTTTTTTAGGGTTATAAACAAAAAAAGCCTCCCGGGGTTCGGAAGGCTTCGATAAATTATCTCTTTTACTTGTTTCAAATCGGATTTGAAAGCATACCTTCTCCTGTCTGTTCGTAACAGCAGCACATATACATGTATGAAGAATTTGCTTTCATTGTTATCTTATTGTTGGTGCAAGTATAGTGAAAAAATTAAATAGAATACATTTTTATCCTTTGTTTTAATTCTTATAGAATAACCATTTAACGATTTCTTTAAGATTAACCTTTTTCCCATACATCAGAATACCTGTGCGGTATATTTTTCCTGCCATCCAGATGCTGCCCATAATGGATCCCAACAATACAACCATCGACAGGATGATTTGCCAGACAGGCACCCCAAAGGGTATTCGGGCCACCATGATTATCGGCGAGGTAAACGGAATGATGGAAGCCCAGAATGCCAGTGGTCCCTCTGGATTTTTAGCTACTGCAAAGAGGATGATGATCGAAAAGATTAACGGCATCATAACAGGCATCATCATTTGTTGTGCATCCTCGTCGCTGTCGACCGCGGAACCAATCGCTCCGTAAAATGAAGCATAGAGTATAAATCCACAGATAAAATAGAAGAACATGGCGAAGATAATCAACGGAATGTTCAGACCTCCGATCATTTGAATAATCTCAAGTGTCGCATTTGTTTGTGCAGGGGCCGCCGTAGCTATCTGATCCACGCCTTGAGATGACATGATGTTTTGCGCTTGTGCTATTGTTTCATGCGATCCGTGCCCGATGAATGAACCGACTCCTGTGGCAATCGCAATGGCAAGAACGATCCAGATGACTATCTGAGTCAGGCCTACCAGACCGATCCCGACAATTTTCCCGAAGAGAAGTTGAAAAGGTTTAACAGAGGAGATAATCACTTCGACAATGCGGTTCGTTTTTTCTTCCATAACACCTCTCATAACCATAAGGCCATACATGAGAACAAAGAAATACATCATGAATCCGGCCACATAGCCAATAGCCATGGCAATTTCAGTCGAACTTTTCACAGCCTTTCCCTCTTCGCCCATCTTAATGGTTTCCACCGTGATACTCGTCTTCGTGGCAGCCAGTTTCTTTTCCAGATCAGGCACTCCGGTTTGATCAATCACCGCTTTCCGCTTATCTCCTTCAATGATGTTTTCAATGCGGTTGGTAACCAGGTTTTTAACATCAAACGTGATTTGTTTGTCCGAGATCATTTCCGCACGGCTGGTCGTAATGATATTTTCAGGAATATAAAGTAAGGCATAATACTTGCCTGATTTGAAATCTGTTTTTAATCCCTGGAATTCCTGTTCAGGTATATAATGGAACTTGGTGAATTCGTTGCTCTCAAGCTTGTTAAGTACCAGGCTGGTTGGATCATAAACGGCAATGGTACGTTCTTCCTTGTCGTCCATCGTGGCCAGGTAAGTAGGCAAAATGGTCAGTGCAGCCATAAAGACAGGCACCAGCAGGGTCATGATGATAAATGACTTTTTCTTTACACGGGTCAGGTATTCGCGTCTTAAAATTAAAAATGATTTATTCATGGCTTACAGTTTGATTTCGAGGTTATTTTGTTCGACTACATGGATAAAGACATCGTTCATGCTCGGAATGATTTCCTTGAACGACACGATCTCGAATTGGTTCATGAGTATCTTTAACAACTCGTTGTTCGAATTACCATTCAAAAACTGAACCTTCATTTGCTTCTGATGCTCACTGGCTGTGTGTTCGAGTACCTTGAAATTCGAACCCAGATGATTGTCCAGATCAGGTGTATCTCCGCGGTAAATCACTTCGAAGGTATTTGTTTTGAATTTTTCCTTGACCTGGTCAATCTGTCCGTCAAGGATTTTTTTCGATTGGTTGATCAGGGCGATGTGGTCACAGATTTCCTCTACCGACGACATGTTATGGGTTGAGAAAATTATGGTTGTCCCATTCTTCTTCAGTTCAAGGATTTCATTCTTGATTAGGTTAGTGTTGATCGGGTCAAAGCCTGTGAAGGGTTCATCAAAAATCAAAAGTTTGGGTTGATGAATAACGGTAGTGATAAACTGAACCTTCTGAGCCATCCCTTTCGATAACTCTTCTACCTTTTTACCCCACCAGTCCTGGATCTCAAATTTCTCGAACCAGAACTTCAGGCTTTTCAGGGCATCCCGTTTCGACATCCCTTTTAGTTGGGCCAGATAAAGCGCCTGTTCTCCCACTTTCATCTTTTTATACAAGCCACGTTCTTCGGGCAGATAGCCGATCTGATAAATATCCTCTGACCGTATGGGCCTGCCTTCAAAAAAGAGTTCACCACTGTCGGGAGCAGTTATCTGGTTGATAATTCGGATCAGGGTCGTCTTCCCTGCACCGTTTGGCCCCAGCAATCCAAAGACGGATGCTTCCTTCACCGTGATGCTGACCGAGCTTAATGCCACGTGACCAACAAACTCTTTTACCACATTATTTGCCTGAAATATATCCATGATTGAAGATTTGAAAACTTTGTTATCAGTGTCGAATGAGCGAATAATGTTACAAAGAAAAAAATGCTTTTCAAAATAAAAGCAAATAATAAAACAGGAAGATCTGGGGGAGTAACGGATTACAGGAATGCTTTCGCTCCAAGGTCTATTCTTTGCCATGCGACTATGTTCTATTGCGGTTTCTGTAAGCATTCAGCCGAACTCTTGTGCCGAAGGATCAATCCTGAATTTCAGAATAGACGCAATCTTTCGGATTCTGAAGTAATATAAATGAAAGTTGGAATACATTAGCGTTCTTTATTTTTTATTTCCTATAAGCTGGAGTCTATTGTATTCCACGTGATTATTTTTTAATTTTGTATAAAAAAGATGCCAGTTATATCGATGTTTTATGGGATCATCGTGCGGATGTTTCATTTCGATGACAAGAGGCATAGCCTGCCACATGTACATGTCGAATATCAGGGTGAAGTAGCTGTTATCGATATCGAATCAGCAGAAATATTGGCAGGTAATTTGCCATCCAAAAAATTGCGACTGGTTCAGGCCTGGATCGAAATTCATCGGGAAGAATTGATGGCAGACTGGAAACTGGCAACAGAAGGAATGGAAATATTTAAAATTAAACCACTAAAATGATGATCACAGTTAAGAATATACAGGTTGCAGATAATAATTGCCTCGTGATTGAGTTTTCAGATAGTAAGACTAAATCAGTTGATCTTACTTTTTTTCTTGAGAAGGGAATATTTTCACAGTTAAAAGATCAGGGCTATTTTCGACTGGTGAAGAATAATGGCTATTTTATCACATGGCCGAACAATCAGGAATTAAGTGCCGATATGCTTTATTACTGTTGATTATTTTCAGTAATTTACAACTTCAGAATTCTCCAAGCTCCTGGCAACAGATTTTATACCGCCATATTGAGATGTTCAAAACTCAATACGCACCTCTTGTAACTTTCTCGTTTTATTCCTCCTCCTGACTTACATTCTTTTCTTCTTTCGTCGAATTTACTCTGCTTCTGATTCGGTGAGAAAAAGATATGAACCTACAATTCGGTGACTCCGCAATTGGGATTAAAATATTCCTGCTTATTTTAAACTGTGCAACAAGCTTTATCCTGGTATTAATCGGGCTGTATTCGGTTCGCTTTTTAAGTGTACCATAAGAGTAGAATGAGAGTACCTTCTGTGTAGCTTATTTGTTTCTGAACACACAAGGTACACACAAGGTACACAGGAGGTACACAGGAGGTACACACAAGGTGACACTCGGATATATCCCGAATAGCACTTTGACTAGACAGATTCTTAGATCTGACAGCCTGTCTGTCCGGGATATACGGATCAGAAGATGGCTTCGAAAGATTTAATGGGATTCAATTATTGGCTTTGTGCATGAAATGCAGTTTTAACTTAATTTAGCGGGTAGATTTTGCCGGAATTCATGACATTCCCTGAATTTGTAAAAAAAGGCTATGCAAAATAAAGTTGAACTATCATCCGGGCAATTCATTCAATCAATGGAGAAGCAAATAATTTGTTTGGAGACGTTTAACTTATTGAAGGCCTTGACCTAATTAAGTAATTGGAATCATTTGTTGTTGTATTTCTCTACAGATGAATGGCGATAGAACAATTTTAATTCCTGTCAAATAATAGAACGCGGATTTAAACGGGTTTAGCGGATTAAATCCGGATTAAGAATACTTCGTATTCTGATCTTTAAAACAGGCTAATGACCTTACCAAAGCTTCCCAATACCTTTGCAGCACTTTTGAATCCGTCCCGACTTGTCGGGAGTAAATCCGCTTTTAATCCGCTAAAACCGTGTAAATCCGCGTTCTATTTTCCGTTGTCTTATCATTGGAAAATACAACATAATTTAGTTTATAATACTTAAACCACAAAAAGGTATTTAATCATTATTGGCTTCTGCATCAAACAGGGTGAAGTGTACGCTTCCGTATTGGCGTAAGTCTTTGAAGTTGGGATGATGCGAATAGTCAAACTGCCCGGAATGTTCGAGAATGAACAAGCCTCCCGGCTTTAACAGGTTGTTGTTAAAAATCAGGTCGGTAACCTCGGCAAATTTTGGATGGTCGTAAGGTGGATCAGCAAAAATCAAATCGAATTGCTCATTGATCCTTTTGGCAAATACAAACACATTTGATTTTACCAGCCGGATGTTCTTTTCCCCAAGCTTTTCGATTACCTCTTTGATGAACTGTAGATGGGCCGGGTTGATTTCCACGGCTGTCACATCGGTACAACCGCGAGATGCGAATTCATAACTGATGCTTCCGGTGCCAGAGAATAGATCGAGGGCCTTAATATCTTCAAAATCAACCGAATTCTGTAGTACGTTAAAGAGGCTTTCCTTGGCCATATCGGTCGTTGGACGGGCTTTAAACGTTTTCCCCGGACTAAAGACCCGACCTCTGTATTTTCCTCCAACTATACGCATAGATAAGTGTTTAACAAGCTTATGAACTGATGTTTTTGTGTTTTATCAAACAGACTGCCGTAGCTGAAATCGATGGAAGGTTTCAGGAAGTGGATCGTACTGATATATTTCTTTAATTGCCTGACGTAGCTTGAATCATCGGCTACAAAACCTCCGATCAGGATCTCGTCGCGCTCGGGGTCAAACTGCAGGCTGTGCCAGATATTAAGGGTATAGTATAGGAAGTCGGTCTCGGTTTTGAAATAGAAGCTGTTGTATAAATCAATCTGAGAGCCCCTGATGGCGATCATGCGGATGTATTTATTTTCGAAATTGATCAGGAGCGTATTCTTTTTCTCGTTTCGCTGATTGTTTGTGGCCGACAGGAGTGGTATAGACTTATGCATGAACTTAAATTCGGTATATTTCCGGTTCAGGAAAGTCATCAACTCTTTGGGATAGCTGTAAACCAACTGGTAATTGAAGCCTGGAAGATCTTCAGAACAAATGTCTTCGTTTCGGCTTATTTCGTTGGTTAAGGCAGCAATTTTTATCAAATTTGACGGTTCTGTATATTCCTTCGGGATCAGTGTGGCATTATTGGTAGAGTAGGCGATTGAAACACTTTGATAAGAAGCATTCAGCATTTCTTCGGTTTCAAAGATTGATTCGATTTTTTTGGCGAGGAACTGAAGCTTGCCCACCACAAGTGGAATATGCTTACAGGCAATGTATTTATGCCTGAAAATATCCAGTATGCAAAAAGAAAATCCATCCAGGCCAAGTTGGATGGACAGATGATATTCAGAAGTATGTTTTAAATCGAACTTTTCGTCAATACTGTTTATTTCGCGCATAAGGAAAGATTATTCCCGGTAACCGGCCTAAATGTTCGTTTCTTTGAGGGCAGAAAATTCATTCCGGAAGTTAGTCATTTGATTTATAAAGAACTGTTCTTTTTCAACCCATATAGGTTATTTGCAAATTTATATAAAAAATAAGTTGAAATCTTTTGTTTTGTTATATTTTAGCTGTTTATGATAAAAAATCACATCCAGAAGGAAATCGTCAGGAATTTAGACAAATCACCTACCCCAGGGCAGGAAGAGCTTTCCATGAGACTCGCCGATTTTATTGCTGAATCTGATCCTGATGCGGTCTTTATCCTGAAGGGGTATGCCGGAACCGGGAAAACGACCATGCTGAGTTCGCTGGTAAAGACCTTTAATCTGTTCAAATTCAGATCGGTATTGCTCGCTCCAACGGGTCGGGCAGCAAAGGTTCTTTCGGGCTATACAGGACACAATGCCTACACCATTCATAAAAATATATACCGGCAACAATCCTCGAGTGACGGAATGGGCCGTTTTGTCCTGAATAAAAATCTGTTTAAAGATACCTTTTTTATTGTCGATGAGGCATCGATGGTTCCAAATACAAATGCCGAATCCTCTATATTTGGCTCGGGGCGACTTCTCGAAGACCTGATCGAATATGTGTATTCCGGCGCCAATTGCAGGCTGATCCTGGTGGGGGATACCGCTCAGCTTCCGCCTGTAGGGCTTGATGTCAGTCCTGCCTTATTGAAAAAAGAGCTTGACTATTACGACCGGAAGGTGTTTGAATATGAATTGACCGAGGTGGTCAGGCAGGATCAAAACTCAGGTATATTATACAACGCTACCTTAATCCGTAACATGATTACAAGCGGTTATCTGCCTTCAGGTTATTTTCACCTGGAATGCAAACCTTTTAATGATATCCGCAGAATTGGTGGAGCCGATCTGATTGAAGAGATTTCGACCTGTTACAGTAGTTTCGGCCTTTTTGAGACCATTGTAGTCACCCGGTCGAATAAACGTGCCAATAAATTTAATGAGGGCATACGAAGCACCATTCTATACAAAGAGGCGGATATCTCAGTAGGCGATCTGATGATGGTGGTGAAGAACAATTATTTCTGGCTTGAGGAAAACGAACGGATTGATTTTATCGCCAATGGTGACATCGCTGAGATTATAGCCATCTATAAATACGAAGAATTGTATGGCTTCCGTTTTGCCAATGTCAGCCTGCGCCTGATCGATTACCCCGATATTGAAATTGACTGCAAGATTATCCTTGATACCATAACCATCGAATCGGCTTCGTTGACCAGCGAACAGAACCGCAAGCTATACGATGCGGTATCCGAAGATTATATGGACATTCGGAGTAAGAAAAAGCGATGGGAAAAGGTGAAGGAAAACCCTTATTTCAATGCCCTTCAGGTCAAATTCGCCTATGCCGTCACCTGTCATAAAGCCCAGGGGGGACAATGGAGAGCCGTTTTTGTTGATCAGGGCTATGTGACAGAAGAAATGATTAATCTGGAGTTTCTACGCTGGCTCTATACCGCGTTTACACGACCAACCGAAAGGCTTTATCTGGTGAATTTTAACAAAGAATTCTTTGAAGATTAGAAAACAGGAAAAAGAAAACAGGAAAGAGGAAACGGGAAAAAGGTCAATGGTTATTCGTAATTGGTAAATAGTAAATGGTCAATCACTTATAAGCAATGGTTTTTCAATGTTGATAACCTCTCCTTCAATAATTGCCCTGGTTTCAGGGAAAACAGCCTGTGCTTCCTTAAGGATAATGTTATGGTCTTTATATCGTGCCGAGAAGTGCCCGATGATCAACTTGCCGACCTGTGCTTTTAAGGCTACTTTGGCGGCATCTGCCCCAGTGGAGTGAAATGTAGTTTGAGCCAGTTCATTGTTATCATTGGCAAAGGTCGCTTCGTGATAGAGTATATCTACCTTGCGGACTGATTCGATATAGGATTCATCATAACGTGTGTCGCTGCAAAAAGCAAACGATCGTGCCGGGTGTTTGTTTACAGTTAATTCTTCATGTGGTATGTGTATGTTGTCAGAGGTAATAAAATCCCCACCTTCTTTAATGCGTTGCCTATCGCGAATTGGGATCTGGTATTCCACAATCTTCTCAGGAATCAGATTGGGCAATGCCGGCTTTTCTTCGAAACGAAATCCGCAGGTAGGTACCCGGTGTGACAACGGGAAAGAATAAACAGTTACTTTCATGTCTTCAAATATCTTCTGCTCTTTCTTGAAATTGAGGGGATGATAAATGATATTAAACGGGATTTCATTGGCATAGAGGAACTGGAGCTGAACGGAGAGGTATTTCTGCAATTCGGAATAGGAATAAATATGCAAATCGTTAATACGGCCATATAGCACCATGGTTGAAAGAAGTCCGATCAGGCCAAAAATATGGTCACCGTGAAGATGGGAGATGAAAATATGATTGATCTTGGAGAATCCAATCTTGTATTTCCGCATTTGGGTTTGAGTGCCTTCTCCGCAGTCGATTAAAAAAAACCGCCCGGATACATTGAGTACCTGGGCGGTTGGATATCTGTTTGATGTAGGTAATGCTGAACTTGTCCCTAGAATGGTCAGTTGAAAAGGCATTACATAAGCTGACATGGTCAGATTATTGTTTGTTCTTTTCGTTCAGGATGTTCACTGCATCTTCAACTGTTTTAGTGATAATTAAAACAGTATGAAGCATTGAAATCCTGATAATCTGTTCAACATCGGGCTGAAGGCCGGATAAAATAAACGTTCCGATGGAATCTTCACAGATACGGTTAGCAACCAAAATGGCGCTTAACCCTGAAGAATCACAGTAGTCGCAACTACTTACATCGAGAATGATATTTTTCTCTCCCTTCGTATGAATCACTACCAGTTCTGATTTTAAGTCCGGAGCATTGCTTGTATCCAGTCTGTCCTTCAGAACTTTTACGAGTGTATAGTTAGTAAATTTAGTTACTTCGAAATCCATATCTGCAATTTATAAAATTCTAATGGATTTGTATTAACTGTTGACTAATTTTCTTTCTGTTCGTCAGCTTCCATCTGAGTTCTCAAAGCAGCAAGTTCAGAAATGTCTCCAAGTGTAGTTTTTTCCATAGGAGCTTGGGTTTCCTTTACTTGTTTCACGGCTTTGGTCGTAGTTTTAGTCGTAGCTTTCCTTTTTGCTGTTTCTTCGGCTTTTTTCTCATCTTCAAATACTCTTGAATGAGAAAGAATGATCCGTTTAGCTGCTTTTGAGAATTCAATGACTTTAAACTCGAGTTTTTCTTCAAGCTGAGCCTGGCTTCCGTCTTCTTTTACCAGATGACGAGGAGTGGCAAAACCTTCCACACCATAAGGAAGAGCGATCGTTGCACCCTTGTCGAATAATTCTACGATAGTTCCTTCGTGAATTGAATCAACAGAGAAAATGGTTTCAAACACATCCCAAGGATTTTCTTCCAGTTGTTTGTGGCCGAGGCTTAAGCGACGGTTGTCCTTGTCAATGTCAAGTACTACGACATCAATCTCAGAGCCAATAGAAGTAAATTCTGACGGGTGTTTGATCTTCTTGGTCCAGCTTAAGTCAGAAATATGGATAAGACCGTCAACACCTTCCTGGATTTCAACGAATACGCCGAAATTAGTGAAGTTGCGAACTGTTGCTTTGTGTTTTGTTCCTACTCCAAACACAGAGTCGATTTCCTGCCATGGATCAGCTTTCAGTTGTTTGATCCCTAAAGACATTTTACGTTCGTCACGATCTAAAGTTAAGATCTGAGCTTCGATTTCATCGCCTACTTTCAGGAAGTCCTGTGCACTGCGTAGGTGCTGTGACCAGGACATTTCAGAAACGTGAATCAAACCTTCAACACCTGCAGCGATTTCTACAAATGCACCATAGTCAGCCATCACAACTACTTTACCTTTAACTGAATCACCAACTTTCAGGTCAGCGCCAAGGCTATCCCATGGGTGAGGAGTTAATTGTTTCAGACCTAATGCAATACGTTTCTTGTCATCATCGAAGTCGAGAATTACGACATTCAGTTTCTGATCCAGTTCAACGATTTCATTCGGATGAGTGATGCGTCCCCATGACAAGTCGGTGATGTGGATCAAACCATCTACACCGCCAAGATCGATGAATACACCGTAAGAAGTGATATTTTTAACCGTACCTTCAAGTACCTGTCCTTTTTCGAGTTTAGAGATAATTTCTTTCTTCTGCAATTCGAGTTCAGCCTCGATTAATGCCTTGTGAGAAACTACCACGTTACGGAATTCGTGATTGATTTTAACCACTTTGAATTCCATAGTTTTGCCAACATACATGTCGTAATCGCGGATTGGTTTCACGTCGATCTGTGAACCGGGAAGGAATGCTTCGATTCCGAATACGTCAACGATCATACCACCCTTAGTGCGGCATTTGATGTATCCTTTGATTACTTCATCTTTGTCGAGAGCTTCGTTTACTCGATCCCATGAGCGCAATGCACGTGCTTTTTTGTGCGAAAGGATCATCTGGCCTTTTAAGTCTTCAAGGCTTTCGATGTAAACTTCAACCAAATCTTTTGGTTTTAATTCAGGGTTGTAACGAAATTCGTTCAAACTGACAATACCATCTGATTTGTAACCGATGTCAATAACGACTTCGCGTTTGTTCATGGAAATAACTCTTCCTTCAACCACTTCTTTTTCCTGAACAGTAGTCAGGGTTTTTTCATAAAGTGTTTCGAGTTCTTTTTTTGTTCTTCCACTGAATCCTTTGTCTTCTTCTTCCAAAGCATCCCAGTCAAAATCAGCTGATTCGGCTACGACAACTTTTGGGGCTTTTGCTTTCTTTGCAACCGGGATAACAACTGGTTCAACAAAGTCTTCCACTACTTCAACAGGCGCAGCAACAGTTTCTTCAACCTTAGCTTCTACTGGTACAATAGTTTCTTCAATTTCTTCGACTACCGGAAGTTGTGCTTCTACAGTTTCTACAACTACTGGAAGTTGTTCTTCTACAGTTTCTACAACTACTGGAAGTTGTTCTTCTGCAGTTTCTACAACTACTGGAAGTTGTTCTTCTGCAATTTCTTCAGCAGCTATTAGAGTTTGTGTTTCAACAGCATCCTGCTGTTCGAGATCTACCTTTGGATCAAGGTTCTCTGTGTTGTTTTCTACCATTTAATAATCAATTAATTAATGAGTTAGACAATATATTAAATTAATGAGCCGCAAAATTAAGACTATTCCAGTATAAAACAAAGATTTTTGGTGAATTTTCATAAGACTGCATTAGTCACCATACAGAATCATCTATTGGAGTGAACTTTTGTTTGAAACTAATTAATTCTACTTTAACAGATTCAGTTTGGAATCCCAAAAGCGTGAATTAATCTTTTATTGAACTGTTAAAGGACAATCAATCCGGATTTAAAGTGACATTAACATTGGGAGTATACAATGTATTTTCATCATTTCTGAAGAAAAAATACAGATAGCATAAATTAGTCTGAGCATCCGCTTGTGGTTTGGGAACTATTCAATATTCCTGATTTCTTTTGGAACCATTGTCCATCATTACTGAAAATATAGGATCATGGAAAGTCATATACACTTTTGTGCTTCATTTGAATAAAAACAACATTTCCAATTTTGCCTGAAACTAACTCACCAATGTTTCGTTTGATCTATGCCCTAAAGTATTAAATAAGATAGGTCAACACCGGTGTTTAAGTACTGTTTTAGTACTTTATAAGTACTAAGTTTTGGCTTTTTGTATTTAAAACATAGGTATATTGACCTTTAACCATGGAATTGGTATAGGTCGATGGTCTTGTTTTTAGATGAATGCATGTGAAAACATCCCACGATTACTATACTTCCTATGTTTCTCCTTAATTACATTAACAGATTCATTTTAAGGAACAATTTTTTGCAACAAGCAGATAGAAAAATCCAGAAAGCGCAAATGTTCTTTTTGTTGAATCTGTTAAAGTAGAATTAATCCATTATCAAATATAAAATCTTTAAATCAATGAATTTCTTTATCTGTTAAGTAATAATCCTTATTTTTGGACTCGGAACACAGTGGTGCGATTATCAATCTGGTTCTGGTTTTGTTGAACTTATGAATTAAAACTATACGAATGAAAGGAATTATTCTTGCAGGTGGATCAGGTACCCGTTTGTATCCGATTACAAAAAGTATTTCGAAACAAATCATTCCGATCTATGACAAACCAATGATTTATTATCCCTTGTCGGTGCTTATGCTCGCAGGCATTCGTGAGATCCTGATTATTTCTACCCCCAAAGATATCCATTTGTATCAGGATCTTCTGGAAGATGGCAGTCAACTGGGAATAAACCTCGAATATGCAATTCAACCTTCACCTGATGGATTGGCTCAGGCTTTTACTATTGGCGCAGAGTTTATAGGCAGCGATTCTGTATGTATGGTTTTAGGCGATAATATCTTCTACGGCTATAATTTCAGTTCAATCCTTGAGGAAGCCGCAGCCATTAAAGATGGTGCAATCGTATTCGGATACTATGTCAATGATCCTGAGCGATATGGAGTAGCTGAATTTAATGAAACCGGCAAAGTATTATCTATTGAAGAAAAGCCTGAATTCCCAAAGTCAAATTATGCGGTTACAGGATTGTATTTTTACAGCAACGATGTGGTTCAAAAAGCTTTGGCGCTAAAACCATCGAAAAGGGGTGAGCTTGAAATTACAGACCTGAACCGTGTTTACCTTGAAGAAGGCCGGTTAAATATGAAGTTGCTGGGGCGTGGTTTTGCATGGCTCGATACAGGTACTCATGAAAGTTTGATGCAGGCATCAAACTTTATCCATACCATTGAAGAACGCCAGGGATTAAAAGTTTCGTGTATCGAAGAAATTGCCTTTTTTAAAGGATATATTTCCAAAGAGCAGTTGCTTAAGCTTGCTGAGCCCCTTAGGAAAAATCAATATGGCGAATATCTGATCAATCTTGCCAATCGAAAAGTCTTATCGTTTTAACAGAAAAAGGAAATTAATGAAGATAATAGAAACTCCTATCCCGGGACTCCTGATTATAGAGCCCCGGGTTTTTGCTGATGAAAGGGGATATTTTTTTGAAAGCTTTAGCCAAACCAAATTTGCAGAAAACGGATTGATTTCAGAATTTGTTCAGGATAATGAATCGAAATCACATCGTGGCGTCATACGCGGTTTGCACTACCAGCTTGCCCCTTACGCACAAACCAAACTTATTCGCGTAGTACGTGGCACCGTTTATGATGTTGCAGTTGATTTGCGTGAAGGATCGCCTACCTTTGGAAAGTGGTATGGCCTTGAAGTGAGTGCATCTAAAAAGAACCAATTCTATATTCCAAAGGGCTTTGCTCATGGCTTTTCGGTGTTGAGCGAATATGCGATTTTCTCCTATAAGTGTGATGCATTCTACAATCCTGCAGCCGAACGGGGAATCCGGTTTGACGATTCGGCTTTAGCTATTGATTGGAAGTTACCACCCGAAGAAGCTGTTATTTCGGACAAAGACCTGGTTCATCCTTGTCTTGCCAATGCAGAAATGAATTTCAAATTCGAATCAAATGATTAAAGTACTTGTTACCGGTGCCAATGGTCAGCTGGGATCAGAGATCAGTAAAATTGCAGGTATGTTTCCTGAAATGGAGTTTTCATTCACCGATGTTGCTGAACTTGACATTATCAATTCAGAGAAAGTAGCTGAATTCCTAAACGCATTTAAACCCGAATACCTTGTAAACTGCGCCGCTTATACCAATGTCGATAAGGCTGAAACGGATCTTGCTACTGCTACATTACTGAATGCGACTGCAGTTGGCATTCTTGCTGAGCAAACAGCAAAAACCGGATGCAGGATCATTCATATTTCAACTGATTATGTGTTTAACGGCCAGGGACCAAGACCATACAAAGAAGATGATCAGGTTGATCCGCAATCAGCCTATGGAATAACAAAACTGAAAGGCGAAGTGTTATGCCGGAAGTTCAATCCCGAAAGTCTTATCATACGTACTTCCTGGTTGTATTCAACCTTCGGAAATAATTTTGTAAAGACGATGGTTCGTCTTGGAAATGAGAAACCTGAGATTGGTGTAATCGCTGATCAGATAGGTACACCTACCAATGCTGCAGATCTGGCATTAGCGATTTTAACGATAATTTCATCTGTCAGTTCAGGCAAAAAGCCATTTATTTCAGGTATCTATCATTATTCCAATGAAGGAGTAGCCAGCTGGTATGACTTTACAAAGGCCATATTCGAGATCGCCGGAATCAACTGTCAGGTGAAACCAATAGCTACTGAAGATTATCCGTCGCCGGTGCAACGTCCACCGTATAGTATCATGAATAAGTCGAAAATTAAGCTTATTTTTGGCTTGCAAATCCCTCATTGGAGGGACAGTTTAAACGAGTATTTTAAGTATAAAATTTAATGGTATGGCAACAAACCCTGAAGTTTTAGAAAGTGTAAGAGCAAAAGCCGCTGAATGGCTAACCGGTATATACGATGAATCAACAAAGCTTGAAGTTCGAAGGATGCTCAACAATGAAGATTCTTCCGAATTGATTGATTCGTTTTACCGTGATCTTGAATTTGGTACAGGTGGATTGCGCGGTATTATGGGAGCT
Source organism: Prolixibacteraceae bacterium UBA6029 (assembly GCA_002429385.1). GTDB lineage: Bacteria > Bacteroidota > Bacteroidia > Bacteroidales > Prolixibacteraceae > Aquipluma. Next base: position 109,885 of record DIZL01000062.1, read on the forward strand.
GGAACCAACCGGATGAATATTTATACCGTTGGCGCTGCCACTCAGGGATTAAGTAATTACCTGAAAAAGGAATTTGCCAACCTTCCTCAAATCAAGGTTGCCATTGGTTACGATTGCCGTAATAATAGCAGGTTGTTTTCTGAAACCAGTGCGGGCATCTTTGCTGCAAACGGCATAAAGGTTTATCTTTTCGAAGATTTGAGGCCAACTCCTGAATTATCCTTTGCTGTTCGCGAATTGGGTTGCCAGAGTGGAATAATTCTGACCGCTTCACACAATCCCAAGGAATATAATGGCTACAAGGCATACTGGGATGACGGTTCACAAATCGTTTCACCGCACGATGAAAATATCATTGATGAGGTTTCGAAAGTAAAAGCTTCTGATATTAAATTTAACGGAGATCAGAAATTGATTACTATTATTGGAAGCGATATGGATAAGCTTTTCCTTGAAAAAGTGAAAACTGTTTCAATTTCTCCTGAAGTAGTACAGCGACAGAAAGATCTGAAAATTGTATATACTCCAATCCATGGGACGGGAGTTCGGTTAATTCCGGCAGCATTGCATGCTTTTGGGTTTACAAACGTTATCAATGTTCCTGAACAGGATGTTGTGGATGGTAATTTTCCAACCGTTGTTTCTCCTAATCCTGAGGAACCCGCTGCATTGGAAATGGCTATCGCCAAAGCAGTAAAAGTCGATGCCGATGTTGTTCTGGCTTCTGATCCTGATGCTGACCGTATTGGAGTGGCTGTTAAAAATGATAAGGGCAAGTTTGTCATACTAAACGGTAATCAGACGGCTCTTGTATTTATCTATTACATCATCAGTCAGCGAAAGAAAAGCCATAAGCTCATGGGTAACGAGTTTATTGTGAAAACCATCGTAACTACCGAATTGATAGCTAAAATTGCCGAGCGGAATAAAGTAGATTTCTATGATGTTTTTACCGGTTTTAAATACATTGCTGAAGTGATACGCGATCAGGAAGGCAAGAAAGTCTATATTGGTGGCGGTGAAGAAAGCTTCGGATTTATGCCTGCCGATTTTGTTCGCGATAAGGATGCTGTATCCTCTTGTGCCCTGATGGCAGAGATTGTTGCCTGGGCAAAAGATCAGGGCAAATCGCTCTATGAATTGTTGCTCGACATCTATATGGAATATGGCTTTTCACGTGAGAAAATGAAATATGTTGTTCGTAAGGGAAAAACAGGCGCTGAGGAAATTGAACAAATGATGGTGAACTTCCGCGCTAATCCTCCAAAGGTTCTAGGTGGTTCAAGAATGAAAATTGTAAAAGATTACGATACCTTAATTGCTTCGAACCTTATTACTGGCGAAAAAACAGCCATCAATCAGAAAACAACATCAAATGTACTGCAGTTCTTTACGGAAGACGGTACCAAAATCTCTGTTCGCCCTTCAGGGACTGAGCCAAAGATTAAATTCTATTTTGAGGTTGCCGGTAATCTTACCAATCGTGCAGATTATGATGCCGTTGAAGCACAGGCCGATGAAAAGATTGACGCAATCATGAAAGAAATGGATATATAAATAAATCAACTTAAAACCAATGACAATGAAACGTATTTTAATTTCTGCAGTTGCTGTAATAGCTTGCACTGCAATTTATGCTCAGGGAAGAACTGATTTTCCGATGAAACCTGAAATGACTGAAATCTGGGATCCTGAAATTGCAGTAGTGACTCCCGGAGCTACTCCAATGGATGCTCCATCCGATGCAATTGTGCTTTTCGACGGTAAAAACCTCAGTCAGGAATGGCTTAGTGAAGCTGGCGGCGAACCTGCCTGGAAAGTTGCTGACGGTTGCGTAACAGTTGCAAAAGGAACTGGAACGATTAAAACCAAACGCGATTTCAACGATTTCCAGCTTCATATCGAATGGCGTTCTCCTTCCGAGGTAGTTGGTGAAAGTCAGGGTCGTGGTAACAGTGGAATTTTCCTTCAGGGACTTTATGAACTTCAGGTATTGGATAACTTCAATAACAGGACATACCGCAATGGTCAGGCAGGAAGCTTCTACAAACAGTATCCTCCTTTGGTGAATGTATGCAAAGGACCTGGTGTGTGGCAGGTTTATGATGTCATCTATACGGCTCCCCGTTTTAACGCCAATGGAACTTATTTTACTCCTCCTTATGTAACTGTTCTTCATAATGGAGTATTGGTTCAGAATCATGTCGCATTGCGCGGACCAACCGAATACATCGGAATTCCTGAGTATTTCGAAAAACCTCACGGAGTCGGTCCTATTGTTCTTCAGGATCATGGTAATCCTGTAAGTTACAAGAATATCTGGATTCGCGAATTGTAATACCTAAAGGCAAAGCTTCCAGTAAACAGGAAGCTTTGCCTTTTTCAAAACGAAGCTTAATCCTAAACCAATGTTTTTTAATCGGAAGGTATCCTTCATCGTATTCTTCATTTTCCTTATTTCTCCAAAGACATTCGCTGAGATTTCTTTGAATACTTCTTCGAATCTTCCATTAGTTGTAATTACAACCAATGGACAAACCATCACTGATTCTCCCAAAATCACTGCCAATATGGGGATTATCTGGAATGGCCCTGGGAAACGCAATACATTGAATGATCCGATGAACGATTACAACGGCAAGATTGGAATTGAAATACGCGGTTCCTCCTCGCAAATGTTTCCGAAAAAGAGCTATGGATTTGAGACCAGATCTGGTGATGGACTTGAGCTTGATGTCTCACTTCTGGGGATGCCAGAGGAAAACGATTGGATCCTTTATGCACCCTATACCGATAAAACGATGATCCGTGATGTATTATCTTATACTCTCTATGCTGCCCTTGGAAGTTATTCGCCTCGTTGTCGTTATGTGGAACTGGTATTGAATGGCAGTTATGAAGGAGTGTATGTTCTGATGGAAAAAATTAAAAGGGATAAAGGCCGGGTTGACATTGCTAAACTAACCACTACAGACAACACAGGTGAAAACCTGACAGGAGGGTATATCATAAAAATCGATAAAACGACCGGTAGCGGAGGCGAAGGGTGGTATTCATATTATACAAATGTCCTTGGAAATACTTATTACCAATACGATTATCCCAAACAGGATGTAATCACTGAAGCACAAAGAACTTACATTCAGACTTATGTGAATGGCATGGAAAAGGCATTATATTCAGAGAAATATTCCGGCACAGGAAGCTACCATGAATTTCTAAATGACTCGTCATGTATCGATTTCATGATTCTCAATGAGCTGGCAAAGAATGTAGATGGTTACCGCCTAAGTTCCTACCTGTATAAAGATAAAAATGATCTGATGAAATGTGGACCAATTTGGGATTTTAATCTCACTTACGGGAATGCCAATTATGTAAATGGTTGGATTCCCACCGGATTTCAGTATCAGGTAGATCTTGGTGGTGATTATTGGCAAAATCCTTTCTGGTGGAATAAGTTAATGCGCGATCCATCGTACGTAAAGAGTTTGAAAAAACGATGGGCTACACTGCGATTAAAAGAACTCTCAAGTCAACGGATTAGTTTTGTGGTAGACAGCCTTACCAGCTTAATTTCCGAAGCGGAGGTTCGCAATTATTTACGATGGCCGATTCTTGGAACTTATGTCTGGCCCAATTATTACATTGGCCCAACTTATATCTCTGAGATAATCTGGATGAAAGACTGGATCACGAAAAGACTGGCTTTCCTGGATCAGATGTGGCCATATGATTTTACAGGCAATGAGAATCAACTGGCATCACAAACATGTAAAATCTTCCCAAATCCTTTTACCGACAAGTTGATGGTTCAGTTGGCCCCAACCCTGAATGGAAAGGCTTATGCTGAAATTTTCAGTGCAGGCGGTTCTTTGCTGCGAAAAAATAGTGTTGACATTCAGAATGGTCAGACCCAACTTGAGTTTACCGGCAGAAACACTCTGAGTTCTGGCCTGTATATGCTCAGGATTTCGATGAATGGCCGAATAGTCGGATCAGAAAAACTTGTGAAAAGCCTTTAATTGCCAAATTATTGAATAAATAACGACTGTTTACCCTTAACTGCGACTGCGATCTTTTCCTCTTTCCCCTTTCCTTATTTCTTTTTCCTAATGACTTTTTCCCTTTTCCTGACTAATTGCCTTCCTGTCTTACTTTACTTTTTCCTTACTTCTTTTTCCTCAGAAAGACGACTCCACCCTTAAGAATGATTTTTGTCTATCTTTGCGCCAACTCAAAATAATAGCCCGATGCAGGAAAAAATCCTTATCCTCGATTTTGGTTCACAATATACACAATTGATAGGCCGCCGTGTGAGAGAATTGAACGTATATTGTGAAATCTACCCGTATAATCATTATCCCGCCATCGACGAATCGGTCAAAGGGGTTATTTTATCCGGAAGCCCTTTCTCGGTTCGTGATGCCGATGCACCGAAGCCTGACTTGTCTTTAATAAAAGGAAAAATGCCATTGCTTGGAGTCTGTTATGGAGCACAATACCTGGCTCATTATTTTGGCGGCGAAGTGATGCCTTCCGATTCACGCGAATACGGCAGAGCCAATCTGGGATTTGTCGATTCATCGAACCCATTGTTTAAAGAGGTTAGCGAACATACCCAGGTTTGGATGTCACACGGTGATACCATTGAACGTCTGCCTGAAAATTATAAGATCATTGCAAGTACGGCAGATGTGAAGAATGCTGCATTTCAGATTGAGGGCGAGCAAACATTCGCTATTCAGTTTCATCCTGAGGTTTACCATACCACTGAGGGAACTCAGATTCTGCAAAATTTCGTAGTCGATATTTGTGGCTGCAAGCAGAACTGGACCCCTGATTCGTTTATTGAAACGACGGTAAACGAATTGAAGGTCAAACTGGGAGATGATCGGGTAGTCCTTGGCCTCTCGGGGGGGGTCGATTCATCCGTTGCAGGAGTTCTCCTTCACCGTGCAATAGGCAAAAACCTGACTTGTATTTTTGTAGATAATGGACTGTTGCGCAAAGACGAGTTTCAGCAGGTACTCGATTCATATCAGCACATGGGCTTGAATGTAATCGGAGTTGATGCCCGTCAGAAGTTCTGGGACGATCTGGCCGGAATAACTGATCCTGAACTAAAGCGTAAAGCAATAGGACGCGACTTTATCGAAGTATTCGATGTGGAAGCTCACAAAATAAAAGAAGTGAAATGGCTGGCTCAGGGAACCATTTACCCGGATGTGATTGAATCGGTTTCAGTGAACGGTCCGTCTGCCACCATCAAATCGCACCACAATGTGGGCGGATTACCTGATAAAATGAACCTGAAAGTGGTTGAACCATTGAAGTTGTTGTTTAAGGATGAAGTTCGCAGGGTAGGGAAGGCATTAGGTATAAACCCTGATTTACTGGGTCGTCATCCATTCCCTGGACCCGGATTGGGAATCCGTATTCTAAGCGACGTAACCCCCGAAAAAGTACATATTCTGCAGGAAGTAGATGCTATCTTCATTAATGGATTGAAGGAATGGGGCTTATACGATAAAGTCTGGCAGGCCGGAGCCATGCTCTTACCCGTTCAGTCAGTTGGCGTAATGGGAGATGAGCGTACCTATGAAAATGTGGTTGCTTTGCGTGCAGTAGCTTCAACCGACGGAATGACCGCTGATTGGGTGCATTTACCTTACGAATTCCTGGCTAAAATGTCAAACGAAATCATCAACAAGGTTCGGGGAATCAACCGCGTGGTCTACGATATCAGCTCCAAGCCACCTGCAACTATTGAGTGGGAATAAAATTTAGGAAATAGAAAATAGGAAAAGGAAAATATAAACAAAAAGGAGGTTCACTGGAACCTCCTTTTTTAATGTCTTAATCTGTACAATCGGGAACATTTAAAAGTCAGAATAATCCGTTGGATGCATCAGTATGATTACGGCTTTAGAAACAGTGTTTTGATATTCAGGCATGGAGGATAATTTCTTCCATTCCGGATGACTGCCGAAAGTTTTCCAACGTGCATCATGTTCGGCCATATCCGAATAAGCAGTCAGGTACATCAGGTTGGGCATTGTACTTCCTGAAATAACTTCAGCGCTGAAAACAGTATTAAATTTTAGGCTGTTAAATAGTTGGATCTCGCCGCCTTCATTAAACATTTTTGCTTTTGCCCTGAACAGGTTTTCAGTAGGCGCTTCATAGCTTCTCAATTCATAAATCCGTTCTGAAGGTGATGTTTTAAAGACAGGAATGATATGCTTTGGGGCCTCCGGAAATGCTTTTAACAGGATGGACTCTTTGCGCAAAAATGGAACATTATTAAATGGGGCCCCCAGAAAATCCTTTCCTTTGGTCTGGTATTCCTCGTCTTCAGCCAGTAAATCCTGAATTTTCACCAATCTTTTCATCGATTTTAAGGTCATCCATACATATATACGTTTCCCGTTTAACGTATCTTTTTCGAGGGGCTTAAAAACGCCGACTTTTTTAACTCCTGCCCTGTGCAATGCAGGCAAATAAGCATTTTTCAGGAAGTTGTCAACTTTTGCTTCCTGAACTTTCCCGTTCAGACGGTATACCTGGATCTGGTAATAATCAGGTGTTTCTGCAATTCCTGAAAAGGAGATTCCCATCATGAAAATTGAAATAAGGATAAAATAGCGGGTGTAATTCCCGACGAGGTGGTTTAGTTTGTTCATTTTTATAGGTTTATTGTTTTGGTTTAATTACTGTTAAAGTTTTCATTCTCTTCTTTGCTCAAAGATACAAAATTCCGTTTAATGGAGAACTTTCTTCATAAAGTAAGATTTATTATCTGTGTAAAAGCAATTTTATAATCTCCATCAGGGAGAAAGTAAATAATACTGTTAATATGCCATATCCATAGGAGAACTTGTTGACCTTACATAAACCGATGATTAAATAGCTAAACGCGGCAATTGAAAATACAAATCGAAATAAGCCTGAAAAGGTACCATCAATCGAAGAATCAGGAAAGAGTTGTGTCTTGATGTACTGAATAATGGCAAAAGGCAGTAAAACCAATAATGGAGTGAGCGAATAGGTCATCACCAAACGAATTTGCCCCATGGTTGATTTTCCCTGAAACAATTTACTAAAAACCCATAGCAAGGAGGAGAAAACGTATTTAAAGAATAAAATCAGGAATATAACCATCACTATTCTGTACAGATATCCAGTAAGAGAATCATTCTTAGTGATGGTATCCATCTGGGATTTTGGAATTAGCAGGCTGGCATACAAGCTGATGAAAAACAAGATGATGTTGATTTGAATGCCGATTTTACCGGATTCTTCCATTTCCAACGAATCAATGGTTTGCCCTGGTTTAAGCCAGAAGTTAATGATTTGTTTCATCAGGTATTGTAGTTAAAGGAATAGGATTATTTATCAAATATAGAAAAATTAATGTTAATCAGTATAGTCTTTCGGGAAATGTTTTTAACCCTTGTTCATAAAAACAGTTTAGTTGCAGTGGATGGCACCTTTTAGGTCAGATATTGTAGTTGAGTTTAATCTATACCAGCCTGCACCAGCGGCTGCAAGCTTTACATATCCAATGGAGCAGGGTATACGGTTGACTGACAGCTTTGAACTGGAATAGGGATTCCATCCCTTTTTTGAAGGATGGAATCCCTATTCCAGAGTTATCAATTCTTTTTCCTCATGGTAATACTTATGATATTCCATCAATTCATCATACCTGCCAAATAGTTCGATTAACAACTGCCGGTTCAAAAGCGTTGCCTTTTCGCTGGAATATGCGTTCCATGAGCTATAGGTATATTTTCTGAAATCTTCCGCGTATCCGTGCCTTTGCGGGTTGTAATGAATATAAAATGCCACATACCTGAGATAATCATCATCTTCAATTTCAAGTCGCTTGAAATTTTTTGAGAACAGGCTTCCTGTTCTTTTTTCCTGATTATTAATTGCCATCGAATAGGTAATGAAAAACTTTCTGAACTGATTGCTAATCTGTTTGCCGATTAAGGATTCGTCAGTAAGGATTCCATCCTTCTCAAAAGGGATGGAATCCCTACACTTGATCAGAAAATGAAAATGATTGGACATCAGGCTATAGGCCAGCAAATCAACGCAGGGATAAATAAACTGACGAAATAGTCGCATGAAGTATTTATAGTTTTCCTCGCTGAAGAAAACCTGCAGACCGTTATTTCCACGATTGAATATGTGATAATACCGACGCCCAAGAATTGGTGTAATGACATTAATTGCTGGCATATACCAAATATACAAAAAAATACTATGTTCTTGAAATACCCAGTTTCAAAAAGGGATTCCATCTTTAAAAAAAAGAGATGGAATCCCTAAGTACCTTATTTTTTCCTGATATGCATGACCTCACCCCCTCCTGAAGCCAGATGCAGCGTTATTTTATCTTTTCGGGTAACTTCTTTTATCTGTTTGACCAGCAGGTTGGGATTGGTTCCCACCTCAGGGCTGTCGGTATAAATTTCAGCCTCATAATTGCCCTCCGAAAGGAAATCCAGGTTCACCGTCAGATCGCGCGCATCGTGATTGGTGACCGAACCCACATACCAGTCCGCATTTTTTCGTCGCGCAAAGGTGATGGTTTTAGCGACTTCTGCCGCCAACACCTTTGTTTCGTCCCAGACTGTTGGTACCTGCTGAATAAACTCAAATCCCGGCTGACCTTCATAGGCTTCAGGATAATCACATACCATGCCCAGATAGCTTTCCAGAACAACGTACATGGCCAGCATATGACAACGTGTACCCATCATGACCGGTTTTATGTTCTGAGCCACAAACAGGTCTTCTGGCACTGCCCGAAAACCTCCCAGGTGATAGTCTGTAGCTCCGGCCAGCAGTCGGGTAAAGATGATGTTGAGGTCATGGTCCGGGGTGATCTTTTTCTCCCATTTGTTCACTTCATAATTCAGTGTGCCTTCCCGCGTAAATTCATTGGGGTAAGTGCGTTCCAGTCCCGTTGGTTTGTAGGCCCCGTGAAACTGTATGTGCAGGTGATGTGCCGCTGCACGCTGAAGGATTTCAGTCTGTATATTCACCATATCCTGATCGTCGCGATCCATAAAATCGCACATCAGCCCCTGGATTCCCCATTTTTGGTAGAGTGTAAAGGCCTCCTCCAGTTTGGGATACAAAGCCGACCAGTATACCCAGACCCGGATACCAACTCCTTTCGATTTGGCATAATCGCATACCTTTTGCATATCCAGCCCTTCTACCGGTTTAGTAACATCCACCTCGGTTCCCGGCTGATAACCCGTCCCGTTGTTAGTGTACCATTCATGTCCTCCCTGTTCAACTACCGAATGGTATTCCAATCCGTTGCGTGCACAAAAATCGATGTAATATTTATTGGTCTCGAAGTTGTTGCCCTGTATAATGGTCGGATCAGAAACAATGGTTCCGTTCCACCAGGGGAAGGTGGTCTTGCCCGGTTTGATCCACGAGACATCCTTCAGTGCACAGGGCTCATTCAGGTCAGTAAGGATGTTCGATTCAAACAGATCACCAATCCGGTCAGAGATCATCATCACCCGCCATGGACTCTTGTGAGGCAAACCGGCCTTCACCCTGTTCACATTTTGACCCGGCAGAGGCGACAATTTGCTGCACAGCACCCCATTGTGTTTCACCAGGTACATGCCTGCATAATCCAGCAGTGCAGCTTCGGTAATGGCCATATAGGTTCCGTTGAAGTCGAACAGGGCAGGCATGTCCATCAGGGTATCTTCCTTGATCTGGTTATACTGCAAACTGGTGTACAAGCCCTCGTGCGAAGTGAGAAACCCGGACCTGAAGAGCGTCAGCACCTTTGGATTGCCCAACAGGTTAAAACTTGAATTTTCATCCGTCATCATAAAAGACTTCCATTTATTCTGCATGGGGAATTCATACCTGAAAGCCACCCCGTCGTTAAAAGCCCTCACCACCAGGTTGATCCTGCGGAAGGGGGCATATCGTTCATTCATGGGTACTAGCATTTCCCGGCAGTGACTATGAACCGTTTTATTTTTTCCAACCACCAGATCGTACGTCTCGTTCAATTCACGCAAGACCGGTTTAGTGAGGGTGACATTCTTCCCGAATTCACCCGTTTCAGCAAAATTCAGGTTAAGCTGTGATTCTTCAACCAGCTTCTTCCCCTTATAGGTGATGGAATAGGAGGGATACCCTGATTTCATTTCCAGCGAAAATACGATTTGCCCGTTGGGCGATTTAAGTTCCTGAGCTTTCAGTTCTGGATTTTGGGGAACAGACAGTCCCTCAGCTAAGGGCTTAACGGTCGGATTGGTATTGTTTTTTCCTGAATAATCGTTGCCTGTTTTAGATGCCAGAGCATGCACTGCCAGCGAACAGAAGATCAATAGCCCAATGATTTTTTTCATTTTCCTGATAATAAACATGAAAGCTAAGTTGTTTTCATGTTTCAGGAACAAATGTCGGAAGAATAAATGGAAAAAAGACTTTCCATTATGCCTCATCCATTGTTCATTCATCAAATGCCTTCATTATCATGTTTAGAATCTATAAGAATAATTAAATATACTGGTGCAGCATGACTTCGGACATGGATATCCAAAATCAGGCTATTGGATCAACAGGTACTTATCAGGTATTACCTTAGCATCCGGTCTTAATATTATTAGAAAATGATTCAATGGTTATTCGAAACTTATTCGTTGATTATTCGAACAGAACTGAACAAGCTTCGAATAAGCTTCGAATAACCTTCGAATAACCTTCGAATAAACTTAAAGCCATTCCTATCTTTGTAAGCGAGACTTCAAGGCTCGGGTAAGGCCCATTTATGGATATTGTCAATCCTTAGCTGGTTAAAATCTTCTCCATGGAGTTTCGTTCCTTATCGGTGAGGGTATCCATTTCTTCAAGCGCATGTTGAATTTTGGTCTTAAAGTTCCAGCAGGTCATTTGACGCAGTGAGAGACGACGGGCAAATTCGTAGGAGGAAATATCCTCTCTTCCTTTGCAGACGCTGTATGCAATATAAAACGCTTTGCTGACCGGGAATTTTATGCCATGGAAAATGGTACCGTTCGTTGCCGTTTCCTTGGCTTTGCATTTGGTGCAGCGCCGTGAAAAGGGTTCCTGTCCCGGACAGGAATTGGTATTCCCGCATTTCTTGCATACAAATCCATTGGCCCATTTAATCCCGGCTAAAAATTCGAGGCATTTCCCATCACTCTGGAACATTTCCTCAAGTTGTTCAGGACTAAGGTTATTGCTGAAAATAGGGTTCATAATCTGATTATTTCTGTTGCAAATGTAAAGAAATAGTGTCATTAAAAAGATTTAAGTGTCACTAATGCGATTTGTTCTCTTCTTTTTAGTAATTTTGCTGACCAATCATAGGAAACATTCAACATGGAAAATAATTGTGAAGTTAAGTCAAGACCACGAACAATCAAAGAGATTCTGAAAAGCTGGACTTTCTGGAGACCAGTTTTGTCCATGGCCATCGGAGGCCTGGCAGGTTTTTCGTACTATTATTTTGTCGGATGTGCTTCAGGCACCTGTGCGATTACAAGTAGTCCCTACATGAGTACCTTCTGGGGCGCCATGATGGGTTTGTTTTTGGTAAACAGTCCCTGTAGCAGGGGTAAGTGCTAAGGATTATTAAAAAAAGGAACATTAATACATCAAGGCAATGAAAAAACTTATAAGTTCAATCTTGTTAGGGTTTGTCGTATTACTGAGCAACTGCAACGCAGTTAATCCCGGCAAAGCAAAGAGTGACACGCAGACTTCAGTGTCAGGGGGCGTAATTGTTTTAACAAACGAAGCCTTCAAACAACAGATTTTCAATTACGATAAGAATAAGGAGTGGAAGTACGAAGGTAAATTACCTGCGATCATTGACTTTTATGCCAGTTGGTGTGGCCCGTGCAGGCAACTATCGCCCCGGGTGGAAGAAATTGCGAAACAATATGCAGGTAAAATTATCGTATACAAGGTAGATACCGATGCTGAGGGTTTACTGGCTCAGAGCATGGGCATTTCGAGTTTGCCTACCTTGCTGTTTATACCCGTTAAGGGTCAGCCAACAGCCACGATGGGCGCAGTTCCCAAAGAGACTCTGGAGAAAGCTATTCATGAAGTGCTATTGGTTAAATAAGGTTGAACAGGTTTCATTAATGCTTTTATTTGCTTTAGGATATAAAATAAGCATTGGCAACCCAGCCAATGTTTTTTTATATTCCTAAAATCGTAATATATAAGGATTCTTATGTATTTTTATGTTTTCATCTCTCTATTATATGAAGCCTAAAGAAGATCCTTCCTATATCGAATTATTCCTTTCTTTCTTCTGGATCGGATTAACCGGTTTTGGCGGTTTGGCCATGACTGCCCACATCCGAAAACATATTGTGGACAAACGGAAATGGTTAGATGCAAATACCTTTGATTCAGGACTTGCACTTTGTCAGGTTATTCCCGGGGCGATCGTAATGCAGTTGGCAGCTTATATTGGGTTGAAATTGAAAGGTATCCGTGGAGCTGTTGTCACTTTTATAGGGTTTGGGTTACCTGCATTTTTAATCATGTTTATCCTTTCGGTTCTTTACAAACAATCCCAGAATATTTCAGGAGTTGAAATGGTTTTAAGCGGATTAAGGGTGGTCATTGTTGCAATTGTGGCCAATGCTGCCTATGTATTTGGTGTAAAGAATTTTAAAAATGTAAACGACTGGGTCATTGCAGTCATTGCAGCCGGATTGTTTCTAACCAAATTGCACCCGTTCCTGGTTTTACTTATTGCTTCACTGTTAGGTCTGTTACTGACCAGAAAAGAATCTCCGGCTACTGCAAAACTTTCCAGTGCCAGAACCTTCAGGTTCTTCCTGATCCTGATTCTGGTGGTTGCAGTGTGTTCAACAATCTTGTTTTTTGTGAATAAGGAATACTTTACTCTGGCAACTATCATGTTGCGTATTGACCTTTTCTCGTTTGGAGGAGGACTGGCGGCTATGCCGATTATGTATCACGAATTGGTTGATTTATTTGGTTGGTTCGACCAGAAAACATTTATGGATGGTGTTATACTTGGCCAGGTAACCCCGGGTTCAATTATTATTTCCGCAACGTTTTTCGGGTATATGCATTTTGGTACTATCGGCAGTATACTGGCTACGGTCTGTGTGTTTACCCCGTCGTTTCTGATCCTGATGGGAATCATCCCGTTTTTCGACAAGCTGGGGTCTTATCCTCAGTTTCAAAAAGTGATCAATGGAATCCTGTGCTCATTTGTTGGTCTTTTAACCATAGTAACCTATCGTTTTACTGTCGATATCCATTGGAATTTGGTAAATGTATTATTTACGCTGGCTGCTTTTGCCTTGTTGGTGCGAAAAGTGGATGTTATTTGGATTATCCTTGGAGGGATACTTTTGTCTTTTGTAATGTGATATAGAATAATTTATAGTATTACAGAACAAAATATTTATAATGAGGCAAGAACAACGTTTATAAGATCTTTATTTTTACCTTTAGAACAGGAATAAATAAGTTGCTTTTCAATTAAGAATTAAAACTTCATATTATGGCAAAAGTTGTTGTACTGGGTGCAGCTTGTGTCGTATCGGCGGGTTATGGTATGATCAAAGGCAACGCGGCGACCATGACTGTTTACCCGATTGTTCCTGACTGGGAGAAGTATCCGCAATGGGGTAGAGATCTGAATTATACAGTTGGCGAAGCCGGATTGGCTGGGCACTGGATCAAGATATTTTTGCATTATATGTTTATTCATAAGGCAAAAGGATATCCGTTCTGGTGGTTAATACCTGAATGAAACAGTTTAATTCCTATTCACTTTAAAACGATATATCATGGCTAAAAATATTGTACGCGGTTATTACGATGAATCGTATCCTCCATTACCTACAAAATCAACCAAATTCTTGCGAAGAAACCTTATCTGGCAAGCCTGGAGGTTCATCATACTTAATCTTAAGATTATGCGTATTATTGTTGGTGGGCATTCCTGAGTGAGAAGCGATTCTTTTTATAAAGCAAAAGCCGTCTTATAAAGGATTGGACGGCTTTTGTTTAAATAGTATTAAGAAATGGGTTTAGCTTATTTGACGCCACCAAATCAATAAACCTGTACAAATAATTAAGAAAAAATGATTCTAAAATAGGTGTTTTGTATTTTAATGTTAGTAGATTGTGGCTCTAACTTAAATCGGACCAACTTTATATTCTAAACCATGACCATTCTAATTCTTATCCTGGGGTTCCTGTTTGGAGCCATTCTTCAAAGTGCTAAATTGAATAAATACAATACGATTAGTGGAATGGCGAGGCTCGAAGATTTTACGGTGGCCAAAGCTATTGCTGTAGCAGTTGGTGTGGGTGCCATCCTGCTGAGTTTCGAAATCGGACTTGGATATGCGTCCTGGCATGTAAAACCATTGATTTTGGTCGGAATAGGTTTTGGCGGACTTATATTTGGTGCAGGAATGGCTATTCTGGGTTATTGTCCCGGAACCTTGCCAATTTCGCTGGGCGAAGGTTCTATGGACGCGCTGGTCGGTATTGTTGGCGGTATTGTTGGTGGAATTGTTTATACCCTGATTCAACCTTCCATTCAGGGAATGTTGGGGCCTGATTTGGGTAAACTTTCGCTTCAGAGTGCAATGGGCGGAGGGCCGGTTTATTATATTCTAACAATTGTATTCGGATTGGCGTTGGTAGGTACCGCTTTCTGGCTTAATAAATTGGAGAACAAGAAAAGTTACAACTGGTTATATGCCGGAATTGGATTAGCAATTCTCAATTGTATTGTCTTTCTGACCACGGTGTTTGACCGTGTAATTGGGGCTTCCACTTCTTATCCTTATGTGGGCGATTTATTGACAGGACTAACACAAAACGATTATTTTGCTTCAACAGTAAAACCGGGCCATTGGGAATTGATTTTTCTTACGGGATCCATGTTGTCAGGTTTGGTATTTTCATTGATACGCAAGGATTTCAAAATACAGTTAATTTACAGTGGATGGTCAAAGACTGAAGGAAATTCGAAGACCAAACGCATCATCTGGGCATTTGTGGGTGGTTTCATCCTCTTGATTGGTGCGCGAATGGCAGGAGGATGCACCAGTGGCCACGTTATTTCAGGAGGTATGCAGATTGCTGCAAGTAGCCTGTTGTTTGGTGCATTTGTTTTTGCAGGACTGTTACTTACAGGAAAATTCTTTTACAGAAAGGGTAGTTCGATACAATGATAAGTTCACAATAGCGTAATCTCAGATTGGATCAGAACGTTGATTATTAACCTTTTTTGCTTATTTCGAGTAACTCTTTGTGGTTCATAAGCACAATATCTTTATCATGCAATTCAATCAGTCCGTCCTTCTCAAAACTCTTCAGGAGTTTTACAGCGCTTTCGGTTGAGATGCCTGCAAAGTCAGCCATGTCTTTGCGCGAGAGCAGCTGAAAGACTTCAGGGTTTCCGGGTTTTAAACTATCGATATAAAGCAGGGTGTCGGCAATACGCCCATTCATCTGTTTGTATATCACGGTACGTAAGGTATCGAAAAGGTTTGCGTTTTGCTCGCAATACCGCTTAATCATGCTGAATCCGAATTGTCCGTTTAGCTTGATGACCGAAGCAATCGCATCTTTTTCAACCAGGAACACCTGACAGTCGGTAAGGGCAACGGACGAATAATTGAAAGTGTTTTTGGTGAAGATTGCCGACAGTCCAACAAATTCACCGGGTTGAATAATCCTGAGGTTAAAGCTTTTGGAACCGTCGCCTTCGATGTATTGCCTGGCCAGGCCATTGATTATAAACAATGCGTAGGAGGCAAATGCACCTTGTTTGGTAAGATGGTCGCCTTTGCGAAACAAGACCTGTGTTTTGCTGGCCCTTACCAACCGGGCTTCTTCGGGTGAGAGCATTTGAAAACAAGGCGCCTGAATATCGCAAATAAAGTCCTGATCAGTGTCAAGGATGGGTTTCATATCCAATTGAAATTACATTTCACTGTAAAGTTAGGATTATATCAATAAAAAAGTTGTCGCAGTTCAATTCATTAGCCGATACACTTAACCCCAAATATCTTTTCTCCACGGGTTTTATGATGTAGTTTTGTGTACGAACAATTCAAACAGAAGGATCATGTTGTACACCAATTTAAAACATATCGAAAGCGCTGCTGAACAGGTGGAAATCATCAATGAAAACAGTCAGGTAGTGATCATCTGTGGTCGGATGGGTCCAATGTGCATCCCGGTATACCGGATTGCCGAGGAACTGGAAACAGAATACAAGCATGTTAAGTTTTATGATATGGAGTTTGACAATCCTGAATCGGATATAATTCGCTCTTTACCTGAGGTGCAGGAATTCAGTAGTGTCCCGTTTATCATTTGGTACAAAAACGGGAAGGTAGTACAATCCACTTCAGGCATTCAAACCAAAGCTCAGGTTACTGCTATACTGGATCAGGAATTTTCAGACACATTCTATGCTTAAGGCTTCGAAACAAAACCAACAGGAAATAACTTATAATAAGACAATATGCAGATAACATTAATCGTAATAGGGCTATTACTAGCCTTTGTATTTATTTTCAGAACCATCGCAATGGCGAAAATGAAACACAAACCCATGGTAGCCGATCATGAGAAAGTATTGACCCTAACCGAACAGAATTTCGAGCAACAGACGAGGAACATAGTGGTATTGGTCGATTTCTGGGCCAGCTGGTGTGCCCCATGTCGCATGATGGCTCCGGTATTAAATGATGTGGCCTCCGAATTGAAAGGAAGCTCACAGGTCGGGAAAGTTGATATTCAACAATTCCAGTCGCTGGCCAATAGATTTAAGGTCAGGAGCATACCAACCCTTATTCTGTTTAAAAACGGCATGGAAATAAATCGTTTTGTAGGGATCAAGTCGAAGGAATTTTTACTCAAAGAGATTGCAAAGGCAGTATAGGAAAACGCATTTTAGGAATGTGGAAAGAGGAAAGAGGAAAGAGGAAATTGAGAATGTGGGAAAACGAGAATGTGAGAAAGTGAGAAAAGTGTCATTAGTCATTTGGAATAGGGAAATTGGATTGAAATTTAATATCCCAGCGATTTTCCTCTTTTCTTTTTCCTCTTTCCTCTTTCCTTATTTCTAATGATGAATGACTTTTCCCAATAACAAGATATTTAATAATCAAGAATAAATTACATCAATAAAGAATATGGAAAAGATAGTAATTATAGGAGGAGTAGCTGCAGGAGCAACCGCGGCAGCAAAAGTTCGACGTATATCCGCATTGGCAGAGATTGTTATGCTTGAAGCCGGACCCGACATTTCGTTTGCCAATTGTGGCTTGCCTTATTACATTGGCGGAGATATTAAAAGCAGATCGAAACTGATCCTTCAGAGTCCTGAAAGTTTTAAGGAACAATACGGAGTCGAAGTACACATAAATACCATTGTTGGGTCCATCGATCGGGTTGCTCGCCAGGTTAAAACAATGAACACCGTCAGTGGCGAACAAAAGACGTTTGATTACACCAAATTGATTCTGGCACAGGGTGGAAGGCCTATAACTCCCACAATTCAGGGTGCTGATTACGGTCATGTTTTTACGCTTTGGACTTTGGAAGACATGGATAAAATCTCCCATCATCTGGAAGAAAAGAAACCTAAGAATGCAGTTGTTGTAGGCGGTGGATTTATAGGTCTGGAAATGGTGGAAGCCCTGGTCAAAAGAGGCTTAAAAGTAAATGTGGTGGAAATGATGCCTCATGTGATGGCCATTATGGAAGCTGAAATGGCAGGCTTTATTGAGAATGAAATGCTTTCATACGGAGTGGGTATTCATACCGGTGCAGCGGTTACTGAAATCAGGCCTCATTCAGTAAAATTGGATAACAGTAAGTTATTGGATGCCGATCTGGTTTTACTTTCAGTAGGTGTCCGTCCTACACTGCAACTGGCCATCGATGCAGGTCTTGAAATCGGAGAGGCTGGGGGACTACTTGTCAATGCACAACTGCAGACCTCAGATCCCGATATTTATGCTGCGGGCGATATGGTTGAGATTGAACATCGTGTAAACGGTAAAAAGGTACGCATTCCATTAGCCGGCCCCGCAAACAGGCAGGGACGGATTGCTGCCGAGAATGCAATGGGAGGCCATCATCCTTATAAAGGTTCAATCGGAACATCAGTGGTCCGTGTTTTCGAAGCAGTGGCCGGAATCACAGGCCTTTCATTAAAACAAGCCCGTGCTCTGGGCATGGATGCCGATGCCGTTGTTGTTCATAAAGAACATCATACCTCCTATTATCCGGGAGCAGAGATAGTAACCGCGATGTTGATCTATGACCGTAACACAGGAATCATCCTCGGAGGTCAAACTGCAGGATACCAGGGAGCTGACAAACGTCTGGATGTAATTGCAACTGCTACAGCGGCAAAACTGACACTTAGTGATCTGGCAGACATAGATTTTGCATATTCACCACCCATAGGAACAGCCAATGATGCCATCAATATGGCGGCTTATACGGCTGAAAACAGAGTTTCAGGTTTCAGTCCATCCATTACGGTCTCGGAACTCGATGCTTTTACGGGAGGTAAAAACCCTGTATTTGTAGATGTTCGTGATGTATTTGTGTACGAAAAGAGCCATATTAAAGGAGCAATGCATATTCCATTGGAATTGTTGGCTGAACAAATGAATACCATTCCGGATAATCGTACTGTGATTGTTTACGATGAAACGGGTAAAAAGGGACATCAGGCACTGCGCACTTTGTTGTGCGCCGGATTTAAGGAGATAACCAATATTTCAGGCGGACATACTTCTTTACAACGGCAGGCAAGAACGACAGGATTTACAACTATCGAAATAGATCTTTTGCCTGTTGAGTTGAAATCTCTAAAGGAAGGAAATTCGGTTAAAGAAGAAAAAAGTAAAGGAAAAACAGAAGTAAAACCCATAGATATGAATTCTCTGATTGTTATTGATGTGCGTTCTACCGAAGAATTTAAAAGCGGCGCCTATCCTGATGCAATAAATATCCCGCTGGATGAATTAACAAATCGGTTGGATGAACTGGGAAGCAACAGGACACGCGAAATTGTTGTATATTGTGCTTCGGGAGGCCGTTCGGCCTATGCTCAGCGAATGTTGGAACAGGTTGGTTATACCCATGTAAAAAATGGCGGTGGAATCGCCTCGATGATGGCAAGCCGGAACGCAAAACCTCCCGTGACAAGTTCTTCGAATGAACCATTGGTTGTAGATGTACGTACACCCGAAGAATTTCGGACAGGCGCTTATCCCGGAGCGGTCAATATTCCTTTGGATGAATTGCAGATGCGTATCATTGAATTGGGAAGTAAGTCACGGGAAATAACCCTATACTGCGCATCCGGAGCACGCTCTGCATACGGACTAAGGGGCCTGCAACAACTGGGGTTCTCCAACGTAAAAAACGGTGGTGGTATCATGCAAATGATGAGACAGAGATAATATAAACCAATAATTTATAACTATGCAAAACGTTTCTTCTTATTTCGATTTCACAGAGAAAATGGTTGGACACGATCGGGTGGCCCTGTTGATCCACAATCCTGACAATGAAGCTTCCAGATGTGCCTTTCGCAGCATTGCAGAAGTCATGCACTTAAGCCAGACCATTTCGGTCTTTGTTGCCGACGTGAGTCAGGTTCATGACATTCATCCCGTTTACAAGATTACGGCTGAACCGTCGCTGTTGATCTTTATGAAAGGGAAACTGGTCAAAGTGATGGAGGGCTGCCCCGAGCGTGACTATCTGAAGGCTCTGATGGAACATGATCTCGCAAATTAAAGAATGATGAGAAAAGTGTTAAAAGTATTGGTAAGCAACCGAATGATCATCCTGTCGGTTCTTGGAATTTCATTGTACCTGGCTATTTCTCAATATCATATTTCGCTGTGGTATATCGTAATTGCGGGTGCTGTGTCTGGTGTAGTATTCGGTAAGGTGTTTTGCAGGTGGGTTTGTCCCATGGGTCTGATCATGGAAATGTTGATGGGATTGGGAGGTAACGAGGGTAAAATCAAGCAAATGTACCAATACCATAAAATCGGTTGTCCGATTGCCTGGATTTCAGGATTCCTCAATAAGTATTCATTTTTCAGAATTAAACTGAATGAGGAAACCTGCAAGAACTGCGGAATTTGCGATAAAAAGTGCTACATCGTTGCCATGGAGCCTGCAAAATACAGTTTGTACAAACCAATACTGACAAGACCCGGAGACAGCTACACCTGCTCCAAATGTTTGCAATGCGTGGCATCGTGCCCCAATGGAAGTTTAACTTACAAAGTTTAAATACTAAATATGACGAATAATTTTGATGATGTGGCTGGTACATGGGATGAGAATCCAATTCACCTCGAACGTTCACAGGCGATTGCACAAAGAATGATGGAAATTCTTACGCTAAATAAAGATATGGATGTATTGGAATATGGAGCAGGAACTGGTATTCTCAGTTTTCTGTTAAGTGAAAAAGTAGGCCATATTACAATGATGGACAATTCGAAGGAAATGGTCAGGGTGATGGAGGGCAAGGTCCTGGATAGAAATGCAATGAACCTGTTTCCGGTATGTTTTAATCTTGAAGAAGAGGTCTCAGATCAGTCCTTTGATCTTATTTTTAATCAGATGGTGCTGCACCACATCCATGATATCAAAGCCATCTTTGAGAAATTTCATAAAATGCTTTTACCCGGAGGAACATTGGCGATTGCGGATCTTTACCCTGAGGATGGATCTTTTCATGGTGAAGGGTTTGATGGACATTTAGGATTTTATCCTGAACAACTCGAATCAATGCTTCTAACGACTGGTTTTCGAAAGGTAAGCTATGAGGAGTGTTACGAAGTCAAAAGAGCCACTGCTGATGGGAGCAATAAATTATACCCCATATTTCTGCTAACAGCTTCAAAATAATTGACAAAAAAGTGAATACGATGAACAATTTCTATGACCAGAACCTGATGGATGTGATGGATGTCGATAATGAGTACGGATTAAAAGTATAACTAAAGAATCAATATTTTAACTATCAATCAATAAAAAGACATGAAAACAAAAGTTTTAATTTTATTATTCATTGCACTTACAGCTTCTGTGTTTGCAATCAAAGAGTTTTCTTCTCAGGGACAGGATGATCCATGGACACCGCAACAATTGCTGGCTCCGGCAGATCTTGCTAAAGTCCTGAATAATCCCAAAGATCCCCAGCCACTCATATTCAGTATTGGCATGGAGGCTGTTGTTAAAGGGTCAATAGATATCGGTCCAGCCATGAGGGCTGAGAATCTGAACACACTGAAGCAAAAACTTGGTAAAGTGCCTAAAAATGCTCAGATTGTGGTATACTGCGGATGTTGTCCCTTTTCAAGATGCCCAAATATCAGGCCTGCAATGAAGCTATTGAAAGATATGCAGTTCACAAATTACAAACTGTTAAACCTGCCGCAAAATGTTAAAGTTGACTGGATTGATAAAGGTTATCCAATGTCGGAATAAGCTTTTAAAAATTCATGTATGAGAATCCTGATTTTGTTTGCCGCCCTCTTGTTATTTAGAGGTGCTGTTTCTACTTTATCTGCCCAGACAACCGGGCTTGAAATAGGGAATAAGCCTCCGGAGATCAAGCTCCCAACGACCAGAGGAGATACAGTGGCATTATCCTCTTTAAAAGGGAAATTGGTTTTGATTGATTTTTGGGCTACCTGGTGTTCCCCATGCGTGGAAGAACAATCTGACCTGGCTAAGTTGTACCGTAAATACAAACAGACCGCTTTTATCAATGGAAATAGTTTTGAGATCTATGGAGTTTCATTGGATGCTAAGAAGCCCAACTGGGAGAATTTCATAGTCACAAATAAAATAAACTGGATACAGGTAAGTGATCTGAAATTCTGGAGGTCCCCTGTGGCCAAAACATATAATATACAGGGATTGCCATTCAATATGCTGATTGATGGCAAAGGAATCATCCTGGCGAAAAATATACATGGCAATGACCTGGAAAAGGAAATAAACAGATTCTTGCGTAAACAATAACTATAGATGTATTGTACAATATTATGGGAGTGTTAATATGACTTCAGCTTTATATGAAAATTTAATTTAGTGTGAACTATGAAGGCAAATTTTGATTCGATAATTAATGATTTGAAACCTGTAATCATTGACTTCCATGCCCTGTGGTGCGGTCCGTGCAAGGTTCAGTCACCTGTTCTAAAGGAGTTGGCAAGCGAACTTGGTGACCGCATCCGGGTAATTAAGATTGATGTCGACCAAAATCAGGACTTGGCTAATCGTTACCAGATTCGAAGTGTTCCAACCCTAATGATTTTTAAGAATGGTGAAATTAAGTACAAACAATCGGGAGTACATACCAAACAGCAATTAATGAATGTATTGACAAATATTTTATAGGTAATAATTTAATAAATTATCAAAATGAAAAAGAACATGGGTACTATTGACAAGGTGATCAGGATACTGGTTGCTGTCGTATTTGTTGTTTTATTCTTAACAAAGACCGTAACAGGCACTTTGGGAATTATTCTTCTGGTTCTGGCTGCTGTATTTGTACTTACCAGCCTGGTCAGTTTCTGCCCGTTGTACTGGCCTTTTGGCATCAGTACAGCAAAAAAGCAACAGTAAATTCAAAGGAAAGAGTGCAATGTCTCATTTGCACTCTTCCCTTATTTCTGAATCTTTTCTTATCCGTTTTAGCCTGATCAGTGAGATCCTATTTTAATCTGAAAAGAAGGATTTTTACGATTTAATATTACCCCTGATGAGGTTTCCAAACCCTAACTGAAGTGTTCTATTCAGTTTTAAATATTTCATTGATAAAATCCTTCTTATTCATCTGCATAAACTGATCAATGATTAAGTCGTTTGGCTTTTCAGCCTGTAATTTTTTCATTTCCTCCCTGCCTTCTCTTTCCTTTCCAAGCAGGATTAAGCAGAAAGCTCTTTGCAGCCGGCTGGCATAGATTTGTTCCTTATTCTTCGAATCTGAGATTCTCTGGTCAAACAGCTCTATGCTCTTTTGATAGCATTTTTTTGCGGCTACCGAATCACCAAGTCCTTCGTGTAACATGCCGGTGAAATTCCAGGCTTCTGCAAGATCAGGTTTAATCTGAACGACCATTTCACTTTCAACAAGCGCCTTGTCAAATTCCTTTTTACTGATATAGATTCCAATTTTATTGGAGTGGGGCATATAGTAGGTCTTATCCATCGCAATGGCCTTGTCAAACAGAATCAAAGCGCTGTCGGGATTGGATATCTTCATCCAACCGATACCTCTGTTGTTTAATTCAATCGCTTTGGGATTATAAACTTCCTTTTTCCCTTTTCCTGAGCAGGAAACTAAAAGGATCAATATCAGGTTAAAAATGATCAATCGTGTCATCGTTATTTTTTAATTATAATATTTCAGCTTTATGCATTGTGATATACCATAGATAAACTTTCTGCAAAACTACATTTTATCTTAATAAATGGAAATACTGTTTTTCTTGTCAGAAGGATATAACGATACCTAATAGAATTTAATTTACCCGTTAACCTTTTTGTAAAGCTATATCCCCATTTTGTTCATTTCCTTTCATTGAAGAATCATAAGATTACAAGCGTTTTAGTGTAAATCTGCACCTCTATTAATTCCTATCAAAAGCCAGGCACATGACTTTATAGATACGACTTCTCTCTTCAACCCGGGAATAGGACCTTTGTAATATAAAAAAGCTAATGGTATAGGTCATAAATGAAAACACATGCACTGATCCGCTTCTAAACGATGTCAACATGACAAACAGAAATAGCATTATCCCTATTGTAATACCCACTAAACCTGCTTTTTGCTGTACGTTTACGCGGTATTCTTCTTTATCCCACCAATCAGTTTTCTTCATCCGTTCGCTTAAGTTAGCTGGCGATAAGTATAGAAATTTTGAATACTGACTCATCAATGTTTGTCTGATTTGTTCGTTTTTCTGTTCCATGTTTAGATTTTAACAATTAGGTTTTATAAGGTTATCTGAGATTACAAGTTATATTTCAATAGGTTAACTCTGCTACTTTAATAAATAGATTTGCATATGAAGCCTATTCTCCAGTTCGACTATAGTTATCTCTTCCAATATGGCATGAGTGGTATTACTGAACCAGCCGCAGAAAAGCATTTTCTTCGAAGTGGCTGATTGTACCACCTTCCAGCAATAAGTGGGTACTGCTATGTGGCCGATCTTTTTATTTCCGAAGACGCCCCCGCAAATGATATACAAGCTATCGGTTTGGGACCACTCCCTGATCAGGGTTTCTTTTACTTTCCAGATCCCCCGGTTGAGATTTGATGTTTGAGGCAGGCAATTGTAATACCTGAAGGTAAGCTCATCTTTGGTACAATCAAAGGCAAAATCTTCGGCATTGGCCAAATGGCCTTTATCGTAATGGCTTCCTTTGTAATCCTCATCTGTAGCGCATTCCAGCCGCTGGTCATCATTCCTGAAACTGAACTTTTCCCTGTCGCAACCGCCCCCGCCCCGCCTTTGTATAAGATATAGCTGACATAATTTGGCTCGTGATAGGTATTGCTGAAGTTCACCTTATAGATACCCTTATCCACGATGATTTGTGCAAAGGCCGAACCCCATACCCAAACAATAAAGCTAACTGCCAGAAGAATTCTACGAGTTGTTTTCAAATCAATAGTCTTGAACACGATTAAAGGATTATTTGATTTACACGATTACTTACTGTCTTGAACAAGATTTAAGGATTACAGGATGAACAGGATTAGAAAATGTACAGGATTAATATAATCGTGTACATCAAGTAATCCTTTAATCGTGTTCAGAACCTTTCTTTATATGCACCAGATTTTTATTATATACCCTTTTGAATTCCAGGCTCATTGCGCCAAAGTTTATCAACAGGCCATCTGCTATATTATAGGCTTCACAATAGTTGATTGCCTGGGTCTTATGCACAGGCAACAATTGCTCTATGGCTTTGATTTCAACCATCACCTGGTCCTCTCAAAGAAATCAACTCGTCGGGTTCCTATATCCTGTCCGCGATAAGTCAGCGGCATTTCTTTTTCGCGTTCATACGACAACATTTGAAAGGTAAACTCAATAGCCAATGCCCTTTGGTAAATAACTTCCTGAAAACCATTACCCAAAGCCTTATGCACCTCCATAGCACAACCAATAATCTTGCGTGTTAATGCATTGATGGCATCTTCATCCCGGTTTATTTGTTTGTCCATAGTACATTTATTTAATTGTAGTGTTGAGCACGATTACTGGATAATAGTCTTGAACACGATTAATGGATTACTTGATTTACACGATTATTTTAACCCTTTGCGTTTTTAATCTTGTTTATCCAGTAATCCTTTAATCTTGTTCTGACTTTTTTTCACTCAAATTTAACCCTTTTTATCAACTTATTATTAAATAGCACAAACTATATTTATGTTCTTTAATAAGGGGTAAATAGAAAATGAATCCTTTTGGAAGGGATAATGTCTTGATTTGGAATACAGGTCTGTTTTCTTCCGGCTTGAGTTGAGGTTACAATCGCATCGATCTGATTTGTATTTTAATCTTGTTCATCTTATAATCCTTTAATCCTGTTCAGACTTGTCCATCCTGTAATCCATAAATCGTGTTCTGATCTTTATTCCGGAAGGGTCAACCTACCACCTTGTGTATACCTTGTGTGTACCTTGTGTGTACCTTGTGTGTAGCTTGTGTGTTTATGAACACATAAGGTACACATATTCTATACTTAATTTACACATAAGGTATACGTAAACAGGCAACCTGGTATAGATCGTGTATTATGTAGGTTCTGGGCAATGGTTTCGAAAATGATAGCCGAAAGTGGTTTCGTCCGGTTCGGCAGCCAATTGCAGTTGGGGTGTGATGTGTATGGTGGTCAGATAATAAGATGTTTATTGTTTATTTCTAAAGTTAGGGATTGGTTTCAATTGGTTTTAATTATTATTAGTTTTGCAACAGACTAACTAAACGTTACATCCTATGAAACTTAACCTGATTATTATCCTTACAGTCTATTGCCTCAGCCTTTTTGGGGTCAATAAACCCGGTAATTCGTTTTATCCCTTAAAGCCGGAAGATGCACAAGCCGTGTATTTTACTCCTGAAAACTTTTCGATAACTGCTGACGGCAAGACCGATGTTTCGGATCAACTGCAGAAGGCCATCAATCAGGTGAAGACAGACCAGAACTTTGGGATACTGTTTATTCCTGAAGGAACGTACACGATATCCAAAACAATATACATCCCTGCAGCCATCCGCCTGATCGGGTACGGCAAGAAACGCCCGGTGATTGTGCTGAAGAAAGATTCGCCCGGATTCCAGGAGCCCAGTCCGAAAGACAAAGGTAAAGCCTCCTACATGTTCTGGTTTACAAGCAGCATAGTCGAGCCGGGAAAAGGGATTAACGACGCCAGTGCGGGTACCTTTTACAGCTCCATGTCGAATATCGACCTGAAGATTGAAGATGGAAACCCTGAAGCGGTGGCCTTGCGCACTCACTTTGCACAGCATAGTTTTGTGGCCCATTGCGACATCCACATTGGCAAAGGGAAGGCTGGTCTGTTCGAAATCGGCAACTTCATGGAAGATGTGAAATTCTATGGCGGCGATTATGGCATTTACACTACCAAGGCTTCACCGGGCTGGCAGTTCATGATGCTCGATACCTATTTTGAAGGACAACGCAAGGCAGCCATCAAGACGCAGGAAGCCGGGCTGACCATTGTCCGTATGAACGTGAAGAATGTGCCATCGGTGATTCTGGTCGATCAGAATTTCTGGGAAAAACTGTTTATGGAAGACTGCCGTTTCGAGAATGTTACAGGACCGGCCATCGAGGTGAGCAACGAAGGCAATGCCAATATGCAGGTGAATATCCGAAACCTGGTATGCAAGAATGTTCCCGTGCTGGTTCATTACCCCAAGGCAAATACTCAAACACTTGCCCCTTCGGCGATCTATCAGGTTAAACGTTTTATCTACGGACTTCAGATGGACGACCTGACTTCCGCAGCAGAAATACAGACGACCTTCGAGCCTGAAGTTCTGAAAGCGATGCCTGCGGAGGCTGTTACGGATATTCCAAAACTTCCCGATATGGCCGGTTGGGTGAACCTAAAGACGGTTGGCGCGAAGGGTGATGGTCTGACCGACGACACTAAAGCCATTCAGGAGGCTATCGACAAGTATCCGACCCTTTACGTTCCACAGGGATCGTACCGGATTTCAGAAACAATCCGACTGAAGCCCAATACCGTATTAATCGGCTTACACCCCATGGGTACCAACTTTGTCCTTGCCGAAGATGCCCCGTCATTTGGAAGTTTCGGAGGTCCTAAGCCCATGGTTGAAGCGCCTCAGGGCGGAACGAACATCATCACTGGTATTGGACTGTACACTGCCGAGAACAACTACAGGGCAGTAGCCTGTAAATGGATGGCGGGCGAGAAATCGATGTTCGACGATGTGAAACTGATCGGCGGTCACGGGACCATGCGCCCCGGCCCGAAGGTTCCGTGGAAATGGGAAGAAAGGCAACAGACCGAACGACGTGGAAATGGCGGATCGGAGTCGGTATGGGACACACAGTATTGGAGCCTGTGGGTGACGAACAATGGCGGGGGAATCATCAAGAATATCTGGTCGGCAAGTACCTTTGCCACTGCAGGGTTTTATGCCTCTAACACATCTACCCGGGGAAGGATTTATGGCATGTCGGTTGAACACCATGTCCGCAACGAGGTGCGTTTTAATAAAGTGTCGAACTGGAAGGTTTATGCCATGCAACTGGAGGAGGAGAGTCGCGAAAGCACAGAATGTCAACCCCTTGAAATTGGGAAATGCAGCGACATGACCTTTGCCAACCTATACATGTTCCGCGTCATCCGTGTGAAGGTTCCTTATCCATATTCAGTTCGTACCTGGGACTGTACGAACCTTGAAATGCTTAATATCCACAATTACAGCCAGATCAAATACACCACTGATAACCCGATCTATGACATCAATACCGACACTGAGGTTCGTCCTGTTGAGTTCGCACGACTGCTGATCAGCGGAAAGACTCCCAAACTAAGTTCGGTCAATAAGAATGCAGTACAGTTCCTCGGAAAAGGCTTTGAGTTTGCCCTGGGCCTTTGCAGCGATTCGAAAGGCAATGTCTATTTTGCCGAACAACGCATGAAGCGGGTGTACAAATATTCAGCAGAAACCGGTTCGCTCAGTTTACTGGCCGATTTCCCGTGGGAGCCACTGTCGCTATCTTGCGATTCGAAGGATAACCTGCTGGTGGTATTTCGCTACAATCCGCAACCCGGCTTCCTGGTGAACGGCGAGCAGGAGAAATACAGCAATCCTCCTGATGCCAATGGTACCTCCTTTAGCGGCTGGGGTAATTCAGGCTTCGGAACACTGGTTTATTCCATCAATCCTGAGAATCCCGAAGAAAGCATACAACTATTGAAGAAAGCGCCGATGGGTTCGGTCAGCAACATATACAAAGCCCTGTATCCATCTAACCGCTGGCGCGATGGGCATGACTTCAATACCGTTTCGGTGGCCCGCGACGAAGAATGCTGGGTGGCGCCAGATGGAAGAACCATCATCCCGGTTTGCTATGACCTTGCACGTGCCTGCGGACTGGTTGAGGCTTTCCCCGGCAAGCCTTTATACGCAGCCGATGAGTATGACAAACGCACGGTGAAGTTCAGTGTTGATCCTAAAGGATATTTATCAGATCTAAGTTACTTTGCCGAAAAGGGAGAATTCACCTCGGTGCCAGATGCTTCAGGAAAAGTATATGCAGCCGATGGCGATATATATGTCTTTGGAGCTGATGGAAAAACAAAGGATATGATCGCCACTCCCGAGCGTCCTTCGAGCATTACCTTTGGCGGGAAAGACGGAAAATCGCTTTTTATAACAGGAAAGACATCACTCTATCGAACGAATATTAAATAAAAAGATACAGCAATGACAAGATTTAATTTTGGAAAATTAGTAAGTATTATTGCCCTGGTTTGCTTTGGGGGAGGCGTCTTTGGGCAGTCGTTCCTGCATACCGACGGGCAGAACATCGTGGACGAAAGCGGAAAGAAAATACTGCTTCAGGGCGTTGGACTGGGAAACTGGTTGCTTCCCGAAGGGTACATGTGGAAGTTTGGCGAGAAGGGTGACCGCCCGCGCAAGATTGAACAGATCGTGACAGATTATCTGGGAGCAGAGAAAGCCGCCAGTTTCTGGAAAGCCTACCGGATCAATTACATTACGGCTACTGACATTAAACGCATAGCTGAGTTGGGTTACAATTCCGTTCGCCCTGCATTGAATTCAAGGTTGTTCATCACAGAAGGGGAGAACAATCAGTTTGTGGACGAAGGCTTCCAGTTGCTCGACAGCCTGGTTGCACGCTGCAAAAAATACCATTTATATGTGATCATCGACATACACGGAGCGCCGGGTGGACAAACGGGACAGAATATTGACGACAGTCCGAACAATGTACCCGAACTGTTTTCGAATCCTAAGAACCAGGATCTTTTGGAGAAACTATGGGTGAAGATTGCCGACCGCTATAAAAACGAACCTACAGTTGCGGCTTATGACCTGCTGAATGAACCGCTTCCTGAAGGTACTGGCGCTGCAGCCAAATACAAGGACATGCTCGTACCGCTGTACCAACGGCTCATCAATGCCATGCGGAAAGTGGATCAGAAGCATATGTTCACGCTCGAGGGATACAACTGGGCCAATAACTGGTCGGTATTTACCAAATCGCCGGATAAGAATACGGTTTACCAGTTTCACTATTATTGCTGGAATAATCCCGATAACCTGAATGATATCAGTCAGTATATTACCAGGCAAAAAGACCTGAAGGCACCAATATGGGTGGGAGAAACCGGTGAAAGGAACAACGGCATTTATTTTGCTACGTCACAGTATCTGGAAAAACATAACATGGGCTGGTCGTTCTGGCCCTGGAAGAAGATGGATACGGAGAATACGCCTTACTCCATGAAATCGCCTGCAGGATGGGCAGCGATTACCGCCTATTCAAGAGGGGGAGAACTCAATGCAAAAACCAATGCGGGAGAGATATTCAAGGAATTGCTTGAAAACATCAAGCTGGAAAACTGTACCTATTTTCCTGATGTGGTAAATGCCATGTTTCGCCGCCTTCCACTGAAGCTGGAAGCTGAGAATTACGGGCATGACGGATACCTGAAATCATACCTGGTAAAGGATACCGTGAGCCATTCGGCCAATTACCGTACCAAAGAGCCGGTCAGTATACAGCTTCTGGACAATGATAAAAAACCAAAGGTTAAGGGACAGTTTATAGTATTGAATGCAGGGGAATGGACCGCTTATAAATTCAAGGCAACGGATAAGATGAAATGTAAGGTATCTTTGCAGATCAAGGCCGTTCAGCAGCCTGTAAAGGTTCTTCTTTGGATCAATGGCAAGTCGGTGGAGCTGAATGTGAGCGATACAGGCTGGTCAGAAATGAAGCTGGCTGATCAGACCTTCCGTAAAGGTGAGAATGACCTGAAAGTAGAAGTGAAGAGCGGAAGTGCAAACATCGACTGGATCAATATTCAGGAGTAAGACGAAATAAGGAAAAAGGAAAAAGGAATAAAGTAAAGAATAAACAATATATAATAATTTCAAATATGATGACCAAATCATTTCATGTGTTGATTGTTTTGCTTCTCTGTGTGATGGGGAGCCAGGCACAAACGGCCAAAACAAAGGCGAAACCCTTCACTGCGGTGAAAGCAGCTGTGTATGAAACTGCCCGTGATACGACCCTTCGATTGTCACCGATGGGAGAAGTAAAGTTTAAAGATTTCGGGCAACCCCTCGAAACGCAGGTTTGCGTATTCGTTGATCCTATGGCTACCTTCCAGACGATGCTGGGAATTGGCGGCGCCCTGACGGATGCCTCTGCCGAGACCTATGCTAAAATGCCTGAAGCTGCACAGAAAGAACTGATGACCGCCTATTATGACGGGGTAAAGGGTATCGGTTATAACTTTGCCCGCACCAGTATTGCAAGCTGTGATTTCTCGAGCGACACTTACGCGTATGTGCAGCCCAACGACACGCTGCTAAAGACCTTTAGTGTGGCTCATGATGAGAAATTCCGTATTCCCTTCATTAAGAAAGCCATTGAAGCTGCAGGCGGGAAACTGAACCTATTTGTCAGTCCATGGAGTCCACCAGCTTGGATGAAAACCAACAATAATGCCTTGAAAGGTGGTAAGCTGCTCGATAAGTACAGGCAAACATGGGCAAACCACTATGTGAAGTTTATCCAGACCTACGAGGCAAAAGGTATCCCTGTATGGGGACTTTCGGTTCAGAACGAACCAATGGCCACTCAGACCTGGGAATCCTGTATTTACACCGGCGAAGAGGAAAGGGATTTTGTAAAGAAATACCTCGGACCTACCCTGGTGAAGAATGGCATGAAAGATAAGAAACTTATCGTTTGGGACCACAATCGCGATTTGATTTATCAGCGTGCAAGCACCATGATGAATGACCCGGAAGCTGCCAAATATGTATGGGGTATAGGTTTCCATTGGTATGAAACCTGGACGGGAGGCGGTATGCAGTTTAATAACCTAAAGATGGTCCATGAAGCATTCCCTGATAAAAACCTGGTCTTTACTGAAGGCTGTGTGGAGAAATATGCATTCGACCGTCTGAACGATTGGGGATTGGGCGAAAAATACGGCACATCGATGCTGAATGATTTCAATTGCGGAACGGTTGCCTGGACAGACTGGAACATCGTACTTGACGAAACCGGGGGGCCAAACCATGTGGGGAACCTCTGTTTTGCACCTATCCATGCCAACCTCAAGACTGGTAAGCTGATCTATACCAACAGCTATTACTACATCGGTCATTTCTCCAAATTTATGAAGACCGGAGCAAAGCGTATTGCTGCATCATCGAACCGGGAGAAGCTTCAAACGACAGCCTTCGTCAATCCTGACGGGAAAGTGGTCGTTGTGGTCATGAATACTTCTGATGACAGACTGGCATATAAGCTTTGGATCGCAGGCAAAGCTGCCGATCTGGTCAGCCGTCCGCATTCAATCATGACGATGGTATTATAGTATTCAGTGGGTGACTCGAGGTTACTCTCTGAATACTATAATATAGAATGAATTGTGAAACCCCTGTTCGGTAAGTGCGGACAGGGGTTTATTTGATAAGAACAATCATAAGACTATTTTTTCTGTCAATATCAGCCAGTTGGAGTATAATTTGTATTTTTGTGAAAAGGGAAAGGAGAAAAATATATGAACGCAATAGAGTTAAAGCAAAACTTTCATCATCTCATCGATAGCATCGATAACGAAAAACTACTGATCAACTTCTACGACTTGATGAAAAAGAGGTCTTCAGACAAAGAGGGACAATTGTGGAATAGACTAACATATCAGGAACAGAAGGATCTTCTGCTTTCATTGGAAGAAAGTAAAGATCCTGAAAACCTGATCGATCATGATGAAATGATTAAGAAACACATGAATACTAATTACACGAATTTTAACGAATTCCACTAACGGGAAGACATATTAATCTTGTTTCGTATAATTCGTTTTAATTCGTGTAATTAGTAATATGGTAAAGTCTCAATAATAGTTGAAAAATAATCCTTAAAATTGGGTCTTCATTGGAGGATGGTCTCTTGAAGCGATTTGATATCCCAACTAACTGTTAAATTTTAATGATCCGAATAATCAACACCTTGCCCTTACTATTGCTTGCCCTATGGAGTTGTACCACACCTCCGGCAAAAGAAACAACAATTGAAGGTCCTGAAAAATTCATAGCTGAAAGCGCAGATGTATATGTGACAGCCCGGGATACCAACCTCAGGATGACTCCAACGGGAGAAGTTAAGTTTCATAAAACAGAGCAGCCAGTCGAAACACAGGTATGTGTTTTTGTCAATCCTTTAATCACTTTTCAGACCATCGTGGGCATTGGTGGGGCGATAACTGATGCTGTGGCCGAAACATTTGATAAATTGCCTGAAAACACCCAAAAGGAGCTTCTTACGGCTTATTACGATACGGATGACGGCATTGGGTATAATTTTGTAAGAACTACGATAGGCAGTTGTGATTTTTCGAGCAAAAGCTACAGTTATGTGGAAGAAAACGACTCCCTGCTTCGCACTTTCAGCATAGCTCATGATGAGGAGTTTCGTATTCCTATGCTCCGGCAAGTGATGATTGCAACTGGTGGTCAAATGCATATGCTGGCCAGTCCATGGAGTCCTCCTGCGTGGATGAAAGACAATAACAGTTTGCTTAACGGTGGTTCACTGCTCAGACATTTTAGACATAGCTGGGCGAAGTATATTGTCAAATTCATTAAGGCCTATGACAAGCAGGGAATTCCGGTTTGGGGGATAACCGTGCAAAATGAACCTATGGCTGTTCAGAAATGGGAATCGTGTGTATTTACCGCAGAAGAGGAACGTGATTTTATAAAGAAATATCTTGGACCTAAGCTGGTGCAGAATAGTCAGCGCGAATTGAAGCTCATCGTCTGGGATCATAACCGCGACCTGATCTTCCAAAGGGCAAGTACCATCCTGGATGATCCTGAAGCCGCGCAGTATGTGTGGGGTATTGGATTTCACTGGTATGAAACCTGGACTGGCGGCTCCATGCAGTTCGGTAACCTGAAGCTCGTTCATGAAGCCTACCCAAATACCAATCTTATTTTCACAGAAGGCTGTGTTGAGAAATTCAGCGCGGATCGTTTGAATGACTGGAGCCTGGGGGAACGATATGGTTATTCCATGCTGAACGACTTTAACTGCGGAACAGTGGCCTGGATCGACTGGAATATCATGCTGGACCAAAATGGCGGACCCAACCATGCAGGGAACTTCTGTTTTGCGCCCATTCATGCCAATACCAAAACAGGTAAACTGACTTATACCAACAGCTATTATTACATCGGGCAATTCTCCAAATACATCAGGGAAGGGGCACAGCGGATTGCAGCTTCCTCAAACAGGGAAAAGCTGCAGACGACAGCGTTCATCAACCCGGATGGAAAAGTGGTGATCGTGGTGCTGAATACTTCCGACGAGAAACTATACTATAAATTATTCATCGGTAAGAGGGCTGCCAATCTGATCAGCCTGCCGCACTCTATTATGACGATGGTGGTATAGTTTTTAGGATTATCAGCAACTCATTTCCCCTGCGTTTTTCTTTGCCGAGAGCAGGTTGTATGCACCCTTGACAACTACCTTTGCTGTCTTCACATCGAAGCCTTCGGGAAATATGACCTGGATAAATCCGGCATCGGTAATGCCTTTATGTACTTCAATCATACGGTATTCGGTAAGTGGTTTTCCCTTTTCTTCCTTGTTTTTATCAAAAATGAAGATGTAATCTTTATCATCGAAACTTACCACAGCTTCTGCTGGAAGTGCCGTTACATCATTGCCTGCAGCCTCAATGATGGCATTCACATACATACCTGGCAACACGTTTTTACATACCCCTGAAACAGTGGCATATACCTTGTATGTCTTATCGCTGCTGATGGATTTGCCGGTCTGATAAATGACCGCTTCGTGTTGTTCGGTTTCGTTGTTTATGAAGAAGTTGATTTTCTGGCCCGAAACTGCCTTGTCTGCATCTTTTTCAAAGAGGGTGAGTTCCAGAAAAAGCTTGTCGCTGTTGACGATCTCGAACATCACATCTGCCGGGGCAACGAATTTCCCGATATTGATATTTACAGTCTTTACAAAGCCCGAGATAGGCGAGACTACGGCAACCGAACTGCTGATGCCATCTTCGTGCAGGCCGGAAGGATTGATCCCGATCATGGCCAGTTTCTGTTCAAGAGCTTTCACCTGAGCTTTAAGGTTCTTGTAATCTGAGGTAACCTGCTGGACGTTTTGTTCGGAGTAGACATCATTCTTGAAGAGCTCTGAATGACGTTTATAATCGGCTTCTGCAAAATCTAATTTGTTTCTGGCTTCCAGGTAATTTTGCTGAATATCCACATACTCCTGGTTTTCCAGTATGGCCAGTATTTGTCCTTTATGGACCACATTCCCGGGCATCAGGGAAGTGCTCTTGACAAAGCCGCCCATTGGCATACAAACCGTTGCCATGTTCTGTGGTGCAACGGAAACAATGCCGCTCACCTTTAATTTACCGCTCAGCGAATGCATTTCGATGGAGCCGGTTTGAATATTGGCCAGTTTAATCTGGTCGGCCCGTAACTCAACAATATCTTCGGGAAGCACTTCTTCTGTTTTGTTTTCTGCATTGGTCTTCGTTCCTGTATTGCATGAAGTCAATGCAATTATAAATACGGACAGAAGGATTGAGTTTATGAATTTATATGTTGTCATGGTAACGATTTAAAAGATTTTACCTGTGATAAAGTCAATTGAAATAATGGTTTGGTTGCAGTCATTCAAGGCATCCAGATAATTCTTTCGGATGCTTAATGCCTGGTCGAGGTTATGTATGTATTCGAGATAATCCATCGCCCCTGCCTTATAACTGCGCGATGCCTGATCGATAATGATGGTGGCTTCAGGTACTGCCTGTTTCTCGTAATATCTAACACTGTTGCTGAATTTGTTGTACTCACCCAGCAACGAATGGTAGTTGCCCAAAAGGGTCTTTGAATAATTCCCGGCATTTGCCTGCGAAACCTGCTCTTTTAATCGCGCAGACTTTATTTTGGCGGTATTGGGTACAAACCACAATGGAATGGCAATACCGGCCTGAATTCCATTAAAACGGTCGCCTGCCCCAAAGGTGCGGCTTATCCCATTCACCTCCTGGGTTCCCTGCATGGTTTGGCTGAAAAAGCCTACACTAAAATCGGGCATCATAAGACTTTGCTCCAGTTTCTTTTCTGCCACAGAAATCTCAACCTGTTGCTGAGCATCGCCAACAAAAGGATTAGTCGATAAAGCCAGACTATCAGCTACCGGCGAAAAGGTGATATGCTGCAGCACTGTATCGGCAATTGTTATTGACGATCCGGTATTTAAAATGGTTTGAAGCTTCTGGTTGTAAATGGATAAATCGGCTGTGACCTGTTGCAACTGATTCTTCACTTCAAGGCTTTGCGAGCGGGCGTTAATCATTTCGAGGCGGTTTGTTTCACCCACTTTAGCCCTTAGTTCAGCCGCACGAAGAAACCCGGCATATAAACTATCCTGATAAACAAATAGCTTATGCTTGGAATGTAAGTATGCAAGTTGCCAGTAAACCTGTTTTACCTGGGTAGCGATTTCGAGCTGTGAAGCCTTCAGTTGCCATTCTGCACTTCTTATATTTTCCCTGGCCAGCTTGTTGCGGTTGATGTAAACGGTAGGGAATGCAAATGACTGCGATAAGGTATAACTGTTATCTTTCGTGTATGAATTATATTGCCCGTATTGCCCTTCTATGCTTGTTTTAGGGAGCTCCCACGAAGCGCCTTTAAGGCTTTTCTGCACTTCAACCGAATATGCCGATGAACGCACAGACAGGTTGCTATCCAAAGCCATTTGAATAGCCTGGTGAATATTAACTTTCCCAAAGTTTTTATACGCTTTAAAAACTTTGGGAAAGTTCTGTGCATGGGTTGTCATGAAAAACGAAGATCCAAGAATGAAGAATAATATTAAGGACAGTGCTTTCATCGGTTTCCATTTAAAAGGATGTCCAAATTTACCTGAAGAAAAGAGAATATAAAAGACCGGCAGGATCACTAAAGTTAGAAAGGTTGCTGAAATTAATCCGCCAATCACAACTGTTGCAAGGGGCTTCTGGACCTCAGCACCTGCAGAGTTGGATAAAGCCATTGGAAGGAAACCCAGTGAAGCAACAGCCGCAGTCATGATAACAGGACGAAGACGTGTATGCAGGCCTTTCAGTACCCGCTCATTGATGTCAGTCATACCTTCCTTTTCGAGCCGGTTGAATTCTGCGATCAGCACGATACCATTAAGCACTGCCACACCAAACAAGGCTATAAAACCTACGCCGGCTGAGATGGAGAAGTTCATGCCACGCAGCCAGAGTGCAAACACCCCTCCGATAGCCGACATGGGAACAGCAGTGAAGATCAGAAGTGTTTGTTTTACGGAATGGAAGGTGAAAAACAACAACACAAATATCAGGAGCAAAGCTACCGGGACGGCAATGGATAAACGGGCTTTGGCCGCTTCCAGGTTTTGAAACTGACCCCCATACGACACATAATAGCCTGTCGGGAGTTTAATCTGCCGATCGATTTTCTGGGTCACCTCTGCGATTACACTTTGAATGTCACGGTTGCGGACATTGAACCCAACCGTAATGCGGCGTTTGGTATTCTCGCGTGACACCTGTGCGGGCCCTGATTTGATCTGTATATCAGCAATCGCTTCAAAAGGTATCTGACTCCCATTGAGCAAGGCAACAGACAGGTTCTTTATATCATCCAGACTTTGACGGTAATCTTTGTCCAGACGCACCACCAGTCCGAAGCGCTTTTCTTCGTCGAATACCACTCCGGCCTGACTACCAGCAAAGGCAGCACGAAGCACACGATTGACCTCATCTACAGAAAGGCCATACTGTGCCAGTCGGTCACGGTTATATTCAACCTGAACCTGGGGCAGCCCGGTAACTTTCTCAACATTAATTTCCACAACACCTGTGATGCCTTTGATGATACGCTCAATTTCCGATGCTTTTGTGGCAAGGGTATTCAGATCATCGCCAAATATTTTAACCGCAATATCCTGTTTCGAGCCAGACATAAATTCATTGAAGCGCATCTGGATGGGTTGTTGGAATTCGAATTTAACGCCTGCAAGTACTACCAGCTTTTCCTGCATTTTCTGCACCAGTTCTTCCCTTGTTTTTGCACTTGTCCATTCGCTCTTATCCTTCAGGGTAATGATATAATCACCTGTTTCCATAGGAGTCGGATCAGTGGGGATTTCACCGGCTCCAATTTTACAAGTCGCATGTTTGATCTCGGGGAAATTGTCGAGCAGTATCTTGTTTGCTTTCTCCACCGTTTCAATGGTATTGCTGAGCGAACCGCCCTGTAAAGTCATCACTCCTGCCGCCAGATCGCCTTCTTCAAGCTGTGGAATAAATTCACCGCCCAATCGGGTAAAGACAAACAGGCTAAACACAAAAAGCAGTATAACCGAACCACAAACCAGCAACTTACGCCGAAGCGCAAATGCGATCAATGGATTAAACCCATTGTGGATACTTTCCATGAGCTGGTCTGAAAGATTACGCTTGTGTTCGGTCTTCTTGCTAAGGAACAAGGCCGATGCCATGGGGACATAGGTCAGTGAAAGAATTGCAGCCCCTAACAAGGCAAATGCGACCACCTGGGCCATCGGACGGAACATGCGGCCTTCGATGCCAACCAAAGCCATAATGGGGAGGTAAACGATCAGGATAATTACCTGTCCGAATGTAGCTGAGCTCATCATGTGTTTGGCCGAATCGAATACATTATCATCCATTTGTTCCTGCGAAAGCTTTTTAATATCAGGATGGTGATGTTTGCTCTGCGAGATCCGGTGAACAACCGTTTCAACAATAATTACGGCACCGTCGACAATCAGCCCAAAGTCGATGGCTCCAAGGCTCATCAGGTTTCCCGACACGCCAAAGATATTCATCAGCGATATGGCAAACAGCATGGACAGAGGGATCACAGAAGCTACGACAAGACCCGCACGTAAGTTTCCAAGCAACAATACGAGAATAAAGATCACGATTAAAGCTCCTTCGATCAGGTTTCTGGAAACAGTGCTAATAGCACGCCCAACCAGTTCGGAGCGATTCAGAAAGGGTTCAATTTTAACCCCTTTGGGCAATGACTTCTGAATGGATTCAATACGTGTTTTAACATTCTCGATCACCTCATGGGCGTTTGCCCCCTTGAGCATCATTACCACGCCACCAACGGCTTCGGTGGTATCGACCACAAATGAACCATAACGGGTTGCACTTCCAAACTGAACAGTGGCAATGTCCCTGATCAGAACAGGAATACCCGAAGCATTCGACTTCACCACAATCCTTTCGATGTCTTCAAGGGATTTTACCCTCCCGATACCACGTATGAAATATGCAGTTGGCTTTTTATCGATGTAAGCGCTTCCTGTATTTTCGTTATTCCGTTCGAGGGCTACAAAGATATCATTCAGGGTAAGGTTCATTCCACGAAGCCGTTCAGGGTTTACGGCAATCTCGTATTGTTTCACGAAGCCCCCGTAGCTATTAATGTCGGCCACACCTGTAGTACCAAGCATTTCACGGCGGACGACCCAATCCTGAAGGGTACGCAGTTCCATGGGCGAATATTTTTTCTCCAGTCCTTTATCGACGGCAAGCCGGTATTGATAGATCTCACCCAGACCAGAAGAGATAGGGGCCAGTTCTATTTTGGCAACTCCTGCTGGTATTGCATCTTCAGCCTCGCGAAGCCTTTCACTCAGTTGCTGCCTGGCCCAGTACAGATCAACCTCATCCTTAAACACCACAGTCACAACAGATAAGCCCAGACGCGAAATCGAACGGAGTTCAATAATGTCGGGAATATTGGCAACCGCTACCTCAATGGGAGCCGTAATGAAGCTTTCAACTTCCTGGGTAGCAAGGGATGGCGCCAGTGAAATGATCTGGACCTGGTTATTGGTGATGTCAGGAATGGCATCAATAGGCAACCGGCTTAGGGAATACGTCCCCCAACCGATTAAGGCAACCACAAACAGACCGATAATGAACTTATTCTTTATTGAAAAATGAATGATGCGCTCTATCATATATAAGAATCCTAAATAAAGTTAATACAATAAAATACAGTTTTCAGGGATCACATTACATTGTTGTGGGGAAAGCAAAGTCAATTGTAATTTTTAAAAAATCTTACTTTTTTTAATTCAACCTTAGTAACCCGGCAATGCCCCCAGATCCCAATCTTATCTATCTTATAATTAGCCTGATAAACGTTAAATAAGTGATGAATACAATCCCGATAACTATCGGGCCTATTTTCATAAGATAGATAAGATTAAGGTTGCGGGGGCTGATCTAAGTTACTAAGATTTTTTCAGAAAAGTAAGATCCTGAAATTTATTCAGGACATACCTGAATATTGGTTTTGATCCCGGCTAGCCGGGACCCCACAACAATGTCATGTGATCAGGCTTCCTGAAGAGGGAAGAATATTGTATTAGCCTAATTGAGGGGGCTCCCAGATGGATGAGCCCATCGATGAATCGTAATGGGATGTATATTCTGAAGGAAGATTTTGTGTGTAATAAAAGCAGGTAAACTGAATGATGTAATTCTGCAAAACGATAGGTGTAACGCAACAGTTACAGGTACAGAACGGAGAACATTGGTCTATGTCTACCGGTAGATTTTGTGCCGAATCTGTCGAGATTTCGAT
The DNA here is from genome assembly GCA_002429385.1 of Prolixibacteraceae bacterium UBA6029. Lineage (GTDB taxonomy): Bacteria > Bacteroidota > Bacteroidia > Bacteroidales > Prolixibacteraceae > Aquipluma. The sequence continues at coordinate 150,516 of DIZL01000062.1, forward strand.
TTTTTGATAAGTATTATCCGTTATCACGTCAACACAAGGAATGACTGTTAGAATTAAGATGTATAGAGATAATATATATGCAAAAAATTTCATTCCTGATATTTACTTACAAATATAGGAATGTTTCTGCACATAACAAGTTTGGTTTGGGAGGGGGTTTGGAGAAGGATCGGGAGGGGTTTGGGAGGGGTTCTCTTCTTATCATCTGTCTTCTATCTGTGTTCTATCTGTGTTGTAGAATGGATTTAAATACAGATAGAAATCAATTAAAAATCAAATTATACGACGCAAACACGACGCAAACCCAACCTGGATACATTCTGTGTAGGTCGAAAGCAGAGCAAATGTTTACTTGAAATATTTATGAATGGATAGAATATTGGCGTTCGGAGTAAAGAAGTTCATTGCTGTATCATTACTTTGGACTTTGTAATGAACTCATTTGAAGGTTAAAGATAAAATACTTTTGGCAAAAAACGACTACTTGAACTACGCATTGATAGTACTCCGATTATCATTCGTTAAAAATTTGTGTATTTGGCTGAATTTTAGATTAATGAGTGACTGAAATGATGATTTTAAAAGAGAGTTTTATTCATTGTGTACAGCAGAGTTTACGAATGAATGGATTGGAAAAATTAAAATTTTACGAACATGAATAAAGCAGATGCTGTCATCCGTTCAACTCGGTTGTATTCAATATTTCCCACTCATTCCAAATTAAAAATCTACTTTACAGGTTGATTATCTCATTGAATTAACGTAATTTTAGGGAAACATTAAATACAACGCTTGACGTTGTGGGGCATAGTAAAAAAAACGCTCGTTAAAACAGTTTCTATATAATGAAACTTTTACCTACCTTTGAAACGACAATAAACTATTAAATGGACAAGTATTTCGACATCGTATTTTTAGACGAAGCATTTGAATTTATAAGTGGACTTGATAAAAAGCACTATGAAAAAATCCTTTTTAATATTCGTAAAGCTCAGATTGATCGTGAACCTGAACTTTTCAAAAAATTAAAGGATGAAATTTGGGAATTAAGAACACTGTATCAAGGCTTTCAATATCGCTTACTTGCATTTTGGGACAAGACAGATTCTCAAAACACATTAGTTATTTCGACACATGGATTTATAAAAAAGCGCAGCAAAGTTCCTGACAATGAGATTCAAAAGGCGAACAAACTGATGATTAAGTATTTTGAAGACAAAGAAAAGATTAAAACGAAAAAGAGATGAAAACATACACTTTAGATGAGGTTACAGATAAACTTATTGGGAAAATTGGGTCACCTGATCGGGATAAGTTTGAGTATGAGTTACAAATGGATTTAATTGGACAAGCAATTAAGCAGACTAGACAAGAACGTAATCTGACACAGGAAGAATTGGGGAAATTAATTGGTGTTCAAAAATCTCAAATTTCAAGAATTGAGAGTAATGCCAGCAATGTAACTATTGACACATTAATGCGTGTTTTTAATGCTTTACAAGCAAAAGTGAAACTTCAAGTTGAATTACCACATTTCAAAATTAGTCTCGGACAATAACTACGCCCCCTAAGCAGTCATACTCAACCGGGGTTTAAGAGGTGTAAATGTCCATCCAGACGATGTAACAATTCATCCAAAACCTGCAAAAAAGGTTCTGTTCAATAAAAAACTACAAATAGTTTTGATTTATAAACATAACCAAGTACTTTTAACTCAATTTAAAAGCCAGGCACTTAGATGAAAAATATTGTGAATTATTTGAAATTTTAATAAAGATAGATTTCCAAAAAAAATTACAGTGGAAAAACAAAACGAAATAAAAATATTTGAGGACAAAAAAGTCAGAACTCTATGGGATGGAGAGCTAGAGAAATGGTATTTATCAATTGTAGATGTTATTAGAGTGCTTACTGACCAAAATGACTTTCAAGCGGCAAGAAATTATTGGAAAGTATTAAAACACCGACTTCTCAAAGAGGGAAATGAAACGGTTACAAATTGTAACCGTTTGAAATTACCTGCCGAAGACGGCAAAATGAGATTGACCGATGTTGCTGATTCAGAACAGATTTTCCGATTGATACAATCCATTCCATCGCCAAAAGCAGAGCCTTTTAAACTTTGGCTGGCACGAATAGCTGCTGAACGTTTAGACGAAATGCAAGACCCGGAACTTACCATTGATAGAGCTTTAGAACAATACCTGCAATTGGGCTATTCGGAAAACTGGATTAACCAACGCCTGAAAAGTATTGAAATACGAAAAGAACTAACGGATGAATGGAAAAAGAGAGGACTGAAAGAAGGTTTTCAGTTTGCAACGCTTACCGACATCATCACTAAAGCATGGGCAGATAAAACCACTAAGGAATATAAAATTCTGAAAGGCTTGAAAAAGGAAAACCTTCGGGATAATATGACCAATACTGAACTAATTTTAAACATGCTGGCGGAAGCATCTACAAAAGATATTTCGGCTGCAACCAATCCGGAAGGTTTTGAAGAAAGCAAAAAAGTAGCAAAACAAGGTGGCAATGTAGCCAAAGTAGCAAGAAAAGAATTGGAAGCTAAAACAGGGAAAAAGGTAGTCACCTCACTCAATGCAAAAACCGTACTGCAATTAAATGAGGGTGACAAGAAGAAAACGTCAAAAAATAAAATGTAAATGTAAGCCACGAAGCAATTTTGACAGATAAAAGACAGAAAAAAACAACAAATAGTTTTGATTTAATAACACAACCGCTTACTTTTAACTTGAATTAAAAACCAAACAGTTAGGCAAAAATTTAGCGGATTGGAAATTGCTGAAGTATCGAAAAAGTATTATAAACTTTCTGCTATTTGCTATTTGCTATCTGTAATTTTAAGTGTTTATGCCAGCTGTTGGACTTTTAATATATGTCTTTGTAGTGAAAGGAAATTCAAATAAACTTAATCTTAAAATTCCTAATTATGAATATTGCAAAAAAATGGATCTGTCTATTTATGTTCTTCTTACTATTTGCAATTGATGCTTTTTCTCAATGTAATTGTGAAGAAATCAAAAGAGATGATGGAACAAATATACTTCAATGTAACGTGATGCAAGTGGCATCTGATCAAACGACACAAATTGGTTTAGGAGCTGCATCAAATGGTGAAGGCGTCTTTATAACACTCACAGTACGATTTAAGAATAAGGCAGAAAATATTATTAAAGATTTACATATTAGACTGGATGATAATAATATGATTTCATTTCCATACGTTAATTCAAGTCTTTCTTATATCGGTAATAGTCAAGTTGCTAATGGTATTTTCTCTGTTTCTGAAATACAGGCACCTAAACTTCTAAAATCAGCCATTAAAACGATAAGTTTTAATCTAACGAATGGGCTACAAAGTACATATCAGTTAGATATGAACAAAGATGTTTTAGAGAAACAAATTAAATGTATCCCACTATTTCAGACTAATACAAAATTGGATGAAATGGACAAAAGAAATGGATTTAAAACTCTACAATTTGGTAAAAGCATTAATGAAATATATGATTATCAATTAACATTTAAGAGCAAAAGTGATGGAGAAGAAATCTATTGCATTTCAAAACCGAATTTGAAAATTGGTAAAATACCGCTAAAATTTATTGACTGCTATTTTATTAGTAAAAAGTTATCTAAAATCATTATAAATCTGGATGTTTTTGGACGATCTGATATTTCATCTTCTGATGTTAAAGATTTTCAAAATATAATGGTTGAAAATTTTGGAGATCCAAAGACAGAAAACTTTAATCCAAAATTTGGTGATTTAACACTTGATGTTTTTGTTACTAAGCAGAGTTGGGTAGGTAAGGAAGTTAGACTTACATACCGTGAAATTCGGTACACTGATAATATTATTAATAATACGCCCTCTAATACTTTAGAGTATGAGATAATTGATTATGAGGCAAAACAAACCGAGGCAAAACTGGAAGAAAACAAACAATTCATAAATTTACATAAAGGAGATTTATAAAAAATGAGGTAGATAATAATCTTAAAGAACAAATAGTATGCTTTTTTATAATCCAAACATAAGGAGAAAGATTACATATAAAATACCTGTATCTCTTGATGAAGAACAAAAAGAAAAGGAAGAGTTGCATTCTTATTCTGTTTTTACAGATGATTTCAAAGAGAAAGAAATTGTCTTTAATGACAGAATAATAAATGTCTATCAATACAATCCAAAAAATTACTTTTTAGATTCATTGAAAGTTTATGATGAATTAAATGAAATGATAAAAAGGTATTATTTTGATATTGTTGAAAAGGTAGATTCAATCCGTGCAGACAGGATTGATTCTATAATTCTTGAATTTGTTGAGTCAGTTAATCAAAGAAACCATAATTCTTGCTATGGATTTCTCGAAATCAAAGATGATAATAAAGGAGAATATTATAAACTTTCGTTTAATAGGGTTGATAGTTTTTTGGGGTACAAAAAAATATTGAAATTATTCAAAAATGAAGTCGGTGATTTTATTAGAGAAGAATTTTATGATTCAAAAAAAGACATACTTCAATTTGTGTTGGAGAATAAATACGAATATTATGAGTCTGATTTGGAAAAAAGAGCTCAAAATATATTAAAAAATGGGTGGTATGGTGAATTATAAAAGACAAAAAGCCAGCCGTTAGCGGCAATAATTATATAGTAAATAGTAAAAAATGAGTATAAATCGACTTTTGTTTAAAAACTCTTTTACTTCAGACCGGATATCACCTTGGATTTGTCCTACTTGTCAAATAGGTGTTTTAATAGGTGACAAAAAAAATATTACAGTTTACGAGGGGTCTGGATCTAAAACAGCTCATGATCATCCTGGATGGGAACCTTCGTGGATTTACGGTGGATTTAGCGGTATTTTAACATGTAGTAATTCATATTGTTCTGAGATGGTAAGTATTATTGGTAGAATGGACTTAATCGAAATATATGAACATAATGAAGAACTTGACTGTTGGGAAACTGGCAGATATAATGAACTTACACCGATTCAATTCTATCCAACCATCAATATTTTCAAGATAAATATAGATGTGCCGAAGAAGATTGCAGACATTATTATTAAAGCATTTAGTCTTTACTGGGTGGACCTTTCGTCATGTGCAAATAAAATACGCACTGTTGCTGAATACATTATGGATAATAAAAAAATACCAAAAACATGTTTAAACCATGGTAAACGAAGAAGGTATAAATTGCATGAAAGGATTGTATTATTCAAAAAAATTAATACAGACGAAGCCGAACATTTAATGGCTATTAAATGGATTGGAAATAGTGGAAGCCATCAAATCGACGGCTTAACCAAAGATGATATTTTGGATAGCTTTGAGATATTGGAACATGTGATTACAAAATTGTACGAGACTGATAGTACCCGCATTAAAAAACTTAGTAGAAATATTAATAAAAGAAAAAAACCGATGGGAAAATAGACAAAATTAAAGCAACAATCAACAGCACTCTCCTGTATCGGATTATGGTACTCAACCAACCGACTTCCAAACTCAACACACTTCATCACCCCACGAACACACACTGCCCCTCGTGTGAGTGCCAGCTGTAACGAAGGGGGTTGTTGGTTTTGCGTTTGCAACGTAGGTTTGTATTCAAATTTGGAAAGTGGATAAGAACAGGTTTAAATATAGAATCATGAGCAACATTAAACTTTTTGAAAGCAAGCAAATACGTTCAGAATGGAACGAGTCGGAACAAAAATAGTATTTTTCTGTTCAGGATGTTGTCGAAGTTTTAACAGATAGTTCTGATGTAAAGCAGTATATAAAGAGAATTTTGAGCCGCGATGAGTCGCTTAAAAGCAACTGGGGTACAATTTTTACCCTGGTTGGCTGTAAATAAAGAATGGCTTTATAACATTTAAACACAATATAACTTCCAAATAATGACCAAAGAATCAGCCATTCAGTTATTTGAGCAAAAACAGGTTCGCTCGCTGTTCCACAACGTGCAGGAAAAATGGTATTCAAAGTTATCGCAACCAGATAGTTAGTGTTTTGATTGAAAAGAGTATTTTTGTAAAAAAGATATAGCTATGAAATCCGATGCAAGTACCACATTGATAGATAACTATTTTGGACTATTAAGTAGTTTGAGCAGAGAAGATAAAATTAAACTGATAGCCAGGCTTTCTAATTCTATTGTTGATGAAGTTTCTGAGAAAGAGGATGTAGTTGATCGGTTTTTTGGCGCATTTAAATCCGATAAAAGCGCTGAAGAAATTATTAATGATACATCGCTGGTGTAGAGTGTGTCCTGAAGTAAACGG